>NZ_LMUW01000126.1:45829-101165 GCF_009765735.1 Xenophilus sp. L33 | reverse complement strand
CAGCACGCCGACCTGGTAGGCGGCGCGGGCGCCGCCGCCGGTCAGCACCAGCGCGGTGGCGCCGGTCGCGGGCGGCGCGGAACCGGGCGATCTCGAGGGTCTGGAGGAGGACATCGGGGCCAGAGCGTACCCGGGCTCGGCGTCGGGGCTGCGCGGGTGCGGCCCGACCCGATGCCGGCGCACGCAATAGACTTGCGGCCATTCAGGAGTGATGCATGTCAGTTTCCCCAGAGGCGATCAGCACGGCGCTGCAGGCCGTGATCGACCCCAACACCGGCCGTGATTTCGTCAGCACCAAGGCTCTGCGCAACCTGCAGGTCAAAGACGGCGAGGTGTCCTTCGGCATCGAGCTGGGCTATCCGGCGAAGAGCCAGGAGCCGGCCTTGCGCGCGGCGCTGGAGCAGGCCGCCGGCGCGGTGCCCGGCGTGAGCCGGGTCTCGGTCGAGATCCACACCAAGGTGGTGAGCCACGCGGTGCAGCGCGGCGTCCAGCTGATGCCCAACGTCAAGAACATCGTCGCCGTGGCCTCCGGCAAGGGCGGCGTCGGCAAGAGCACCACCGCGGCCAACCTGGCGCTGGCGCTGGCCGCCGAGGGCGCCAGCGTCGGCCTGCTCGACGCCGACATCTACGGCCCGAGCCAGCCGATGATGCTGGGCATCACCGGCCGCCCCGCCAGCGCCGACGGCAAGACGATGGAGCCGATGGAGAACCACGGCGTGCAGGTGATGTCGATCGGCTTCCTCGTCGATCAGGACGAAGCCATGATCTGGCGCGGCCCGATGGCCACCCAGGCGCTCGAGCAGCTGCTGCGCCAGACCAACTGGCGCGACCTCGACTACCTGATCGTCGACATGCCGCCCGGCACCGGCGACATCCAGCTGACGCTCTCGCAACGCGTGCCGATGACCGGCGCGGTGATCGTCACCACGCCGCAGGACATCGCGCTGCTCGACGCCCGGAAGGGCATCAAGATGTTCGAGAAGGTCGGCGTGCCGATCCTCGGCATCGTCGAGAACATGGCGGTGCACGTGTGCACGAACTGCGGCCACGTGGAGCACATCTTCGGCGCCGACGGCGGCCGCAAGATGGCCGAGCAGTACAAGACCGACTACCTCGGCGCGCTGCCGCTGGACATCCGCATCCGCATGCAGGCCGACAGCGGCACGCCGACGGTGGTGGCAGAGCCGGACGGCGACGTCGCGCGGATCTACAAGGACGTCGCTCGCCGCGTGGCGGTGGGCATCGCGGAGAAGGCCAAGGACTTCTCCAACAAGTTCCCGACCATCACGGTGAGCCGCGACACCTGAGTGGCGCGCGCCGGGAGCGCCTTCTACGCGTCTGTCCCTACTTGACGCTTTGTTACAGCCGCGGAGAAACTGACCGCCGGCTGATCCCAGCCTACAACCAACGGCCAGGAGACAAGAACATGGCAGGTCCCTCGACGGACGCATACGGCGCGGCCGGCAGCGGCGTGGCGCTCGGCCGCCGGCCCGGCTGGCTCGACAAGGAGCGGATCATCGCCGCGCCGGGCTTCAACCGCTGGTTGGTGCCGCCGGCCGCGCTCGCGGTGCACCTGTGCATCGGCATGGCCTACGGCTTCTCGGTCTTCTGGCTGCCGCTGTCGAAGGCGCTCGCCGCGTCCGGCAGCGGCGCGCAGGCCTGCGGCAAGGACATGAGCTTCTTCGCCGAGATGTTCGCCACCGGCTGCGACTGGCGCATCGCCACGCTCGGCTGGATGTACACGCTCTTCTTCGTGATCCTCGGCTGCTCGGCCGCGCTCTGGGGCGGCTGGCTGGAGCGGGTCGGCCCGCGCAAGGCCGGCGTGGTCTCGGCGGTGTGCTGGTGCGGCGGCATGGCGGTGTCGGCGCTCGGCATCCAGCTGCACCAGTTCTGGCTGATGCTGCTGGGATCGGGCGTGATCGGCGGCGTCGGGCTCGGGCTGGGCTACATCTCGCCGGTCAGCACGCTGATCAAGTGGTTTCCCGACCGTCGCGGCATGGCCACCGGCATGGCGATCATGGGCTTCGGCGGCGGCGCGCTGATCGGCTCGCCGCTGGCGGTGGCGCTGATGAAGCACTTCGCGACCGCCACCGACGTCGGCGTCGCGCCGACCTTCCTGGCGATGGCGCTGATCTACTTCGTCTTCATGATGGGCGGCGCGCTCGGCTACCGGGTGCCGCCCAGCGGCTGGCAGCCGGCCGGCTGGACGCCGCCGGTCAACGCCGGGACCAACGCGATGATCACGCGGCGCCACGTGCACGTGAAGAAGGTCTGGGGCATCCCGCAGTTCTGGCTGGTGTGGCTGGTGCTGTGCATGAATGTCAGCGCGGCGATCGGCGTGATCGGCATCTCGTCGCCGATGCTGCAGGAAGTCTTCGGCGGCGGCCTGATCGAGGTGCCGAAGAAGTTCGGCGAGCTCGACAAGGCGCAGCTGGCGGCGATCGCGGCGGTGGCCGGCGGCTTCACCGCGCTGCTGTCGCTCTTCAACATCGGCGGGCGCTTCTTCTGGGCGAGCCTGTCGGACCGGCTCGGCCGGCGGATGACCTACAGCATCTTCTTCATCCTCGGCGGCCTGCTGTACTTCAGCATTCCGTCGGCGGCCGGCGCCGGCAGCAAGCTGCTCTTCGTGGGGGCCTTCTGCATCATCCTGTCGATGTACGGCGGCGGCTTCGCGACCGTGCCGGCCTACCTGGCCGACCTCTTCGGCACCCAGATGGTGGGCGCGATCCACGGCCGGCTGCTGACCGCCTGGGCCACCGCCGGCATCCTCGGCCCGGTGGTGGTGAACTACATGCGCGAATACCAGCTCGGCTTGGGCATCCCGCGCGAGCAGGTCTACAACCAGACCATGTACATCCTGGTCGGCATGCTGGCGGTCGGGCTGGTCGCCAACCTCTTGGTGCGGCCGGTGGCCGACAAGTACTTCATGAGCGACGCCGAACTGGCGCACGAGAAGCAGCTGGCGCACGAGAAGGCGGCGGTCGCCGAATCGGGTCCAGCGGCCGTGCGCCACGACGGCGCCGCCAGCGCAGGCTCGACCGTGGTGCTGGCCTGGCTGGCGGTCGGCCTGCCGTTGGCCTGGGGCGTCTGGAAGACCTTGCAGAGCGCGGCGCAGTTCTTCCATTGAGGCTTTCCGGCCGGGCGCCAGCCCGGAACCGGGTGGCGGGCGACAATCGTCGCCAGCCATGGACAGCATCGATTTGATCAAGACCTTTCGCGAAGTCGCCTCCCACGGCAGCTTCTCCCGCGCCGCCACCCGGCTCGACATCTCCAAGGCGACAGTCAGCAAGTACATCGCCGAGCTCGAGAGCCGGCTCGGCGTGCGATTGCTGAACCGCTCCACGCGCGCGGTGAGCCTCACCGATGCCGGCGCGCTGCTGCTGGAGCGCAGCAAGCCGATGATGGAATTGTTCGAGCAGGCCCGCGCCGAGATCCAGGAACATGCCAGCCATCCGACCGGGCGCCTGCGCATCACCGCGCCGCTCGGCTCCGGCCAGGGCGACCTGCCGAAGGCGCTCGGCCAGTTCATGGGCCACTACCCCGACGTCAGCATCAGCCTGGAGCTGACCAACCGGGTGATCGACATGGCCGAGGACGCGGTCGACCTGGCGCTCTACTTCGGCCCGATCGAGGACGACAACCTGATCGTGCGCAAGCTCTCGCGGCGCGACGTGGTGGTCTGCGCCTCGCCGGTCTACTGGAAGAAGCACGGCAAGCCGACCCATCCGCGCGAGCTGGCCGACCACGACGCGCTGACCCAGTCGCGGCTGGGCAGCCATCCGCAGTGGCGCTTCGAGGTCGACGGTGAGCCCTTCGACGTCGACGTGAAGAGCCGCATGGACGCCACCGAGGCGGCGCCGCTGATCCAGGTCGCGATGCAGGGCTTCGGCGTGGTCTACATGCCCGAGATGCTGGTGCAGGGCCACATCGACCACGGCGAGCTGGTGCCGGTGCTGCAGGACTTCACCCGCAGCGACATGTGGTTCTCGGCCGCCTACCTGCAGCGCCGACACAACAGCGCCGCGCTGCGGGCGCTGATCGATTTCCTGGAGATGCGCTTCGGCGGTCGCGGGAAGACCAAGGCGACAACGGCAACAACCACGACGACGACGGCCTGAAGGCCGGCCCGGTGCCTCAGCCCGGCTGGGCCTCGAGCGCCCGGCCGGAAGCCGCCGGATGACGTTCGTTGATCAGCCGCGCGGTCAGCTGGGCCGCCATCTCCAGCTTCTTGACGTCGCGCGCCTCGATCGCCGGATCGGGATTGAAGCTGAACGAATACAGCGTGCCGTAGTAGCCGCCGCCCGCGCAGAGCATCACCGGCGCGCTGAGGTAGCAGCCGGCCGGCACCTTGGCGCTCAGCACCTGCGTGCAGAAGGCCTGCTCCAGCGGCTCGTCCTGCTCGTCGATGAACTGGGCGCGGTCGGTCGGCTGGCGGCGCGGCGAGATGCGCTGGCCGCCGATCATCTCGCAGGCGAAGGCGGCGTCCATGCCGTGCTGGTCGCGCAGCAGCTTCAGGACCTGGCCGACCGCCGGGTCGAGCAGCGGATCGCTCATGGCCGGCGTCGCGATGAGCAGCTCGGACACCTTCACCTCCAGGGCGGCGAGTGCGCGGTCGGCGTCGTAGTAGCTCATGTCCGGATCTCCAAGGCAATGAGGTCCATTGAAACGCACAAGCGCCGCGGCCTGGCCTGTCGCGCCGCCGGATTCGGGGTGGCTTCGGACCTTTGTCACGAAAGCGGGGCCGGGCTGGCAGCAACCCCTGGCGGCCGGACGCGCCGCGCACTCGGCTATCGTGCGGCATGAATGCTTTTCTTCGACTGGGCTGGCGCACGCTGTGGCGCGACCTGCGCGCCGGCGAGCTGCGCCTCCTGATCGTCGCGGTGCTGCTGGCGGTGGCGGCACTGACCGCCGTCGGCTTCTTCGCCGACCGCCTCAAGGGCGGCCTGCAGCGCGATGCGCGCCAATTGCTCGGCGGCGACGCGGTGCTCGCCAGCGACAACCCGACGCCGCCCGCCTTCGTCGAGCGGGCCAAGGCGCTGGGCCTGCAGGCGGCGATGACCTACGGCTTCCCGACGATGGCGCGCGCCGCCGATGCCCAGGGCGGCGCCAGCAAGCTGGTGGCGTTGAAGGCGGTGGCGAGCGGCTATCCCCTGCGCGGCAACCTGCAGCTGGCGGCCGGGCCGGACGCGCCCGGCCAGGTCACGCACGAGGTGCCGGCGCCGGGCCAGGTCTGGGTCGATGCCTCGCTGCTCGATGCGCTGGCGCTGAAGGTCGGCGACCCGCTGCTGGTCGGCGACAGCGAACTGCGCATCGCCGGCGTGATCGCGCTGGAGCCCGACCGCGGCACCGGCTTCATGAGCTTCGCGCCGCGCCTGATGCTGAACCAGGCCGATGTCGCTCGCACCGGCCTCGTGCAACCGGCCAGCCGGGTCAACTACCGCTTCGCGGTGGCCGGCGGCGCGGCGGCGGTGAAGCGCTTCAGCGACGAGGTCGACGCCGCCGCGAAGCGGGGCGAGCTGCGCGGCGCCCGGCTCGAATCCTTCGAGAGCGGCCGGCCCGAGATGCGCCAGACCCTCGACCGCGCCGAGAAATTCCTCAACCTGGTGGCACTGCTGGCGGCGCTCCTGTCGGCGGTCGCGGTGGCGCTGGCGGCGCGCGGCTTCGCCGCCAGCCACCTCGACGACTGCGCGATGCTGCGGGTGCTGGGCTTGAGCCAGCGCACGATCGCGGCCGCCTACACCTTCGAGTTCGCGGTCATCGGGCTGGTGGCCAGCGCACTGGGCGTGGCGATCGGCTGGTGCGTGCACTACGGCTTCGTGCTGCTGCTGGCCGGCCTGGTCGACAGCGCGCTGCCGCCGCCGACCGCCTGGCCGGTCGCGTTCGGGCTCGGCGTCGGCCTGACCCTGCTGTTCGCCTTCGGCCTGCCGCCGGTGCTGCAGCTGGCGCGGGTGCCGCCGCTGCGGGTCATGCGGCGCGACGTCGGCAACCTGAAGCCGGCGTCGATCGCGGTGCTGGGCATCGGCGTCGCCGGATTCGCCGCGCTGCTGGTGGCGGCGAGCAGCGACCTCAAGCTGGGCCTGATCGCGGTCGGTGGCTTCGCCGGCGCGGTCGCGCTGTTCGCGCTCCTGAGCTGGCTGGCGGTGCTGCTGCTGCGGCGAAGCGTCGACGAGACGATCGCGCCCCGCTGGCTGGTGCTGGCGACGCGGCAGATCTCGGCGCGCCCGGCGTACGCGGTGGTGCAGGTGAGCGCGCTGGCGGTCGGCCTCCTGGCGCTGATCCTGCTCGTGCTGCTGCGCACCGACCTGGTCGACAGCTGGCGCCGGGCGACGCCGCCGGACGCGCCCAACCGCTTCGTCATCAACGTCATGCCGGACCAGAGCGAGGCCTTCCAGAAGACCCTGCGCGACAGCGGCGTCGGCAAGTTCGACTGGTACCCGATGATCCGCGGCCGGCTGGTGGCGATCGACGGCCGCACCGTCTCGCCGGACGACTACACCGACGACCGCGCCAAGCGGCTGGTCGATCGCGAGTTCAACCTCAGCAACGCGGCCGAGGCGCCGCCCTACAACCTGATCACCGCCGGCCGCTGGACACCGGGCGCGCCGGGCGAGCTGAGCGTCGAGGAGGGGCTCGCCCAGACGCTCGGCATGAAGCTCGGCGACACGCTGCGCTTCGACATCGGCGGCATCCAAAACGAGGCCCGCATCACGTCGCTGCGCAAGGTCGACTGGGGCTCGATGCATGCGAACTTCTTCGTCATGTACACCGTGGCCGAGTTGCCGGACGTGCCGGTGACCTACATGGGCGCCTACCGCGCGCCGGCGGTCAAGGGCTTCGATAACACGCTGGTGCGCACCTACCCGAACGTCACCAACGTCGACATGAGCGCCACCATCGAGCAGGTGCAGCGCGTGCTGGACCAGGTGATCCGCGCGGTCGAGTTCCTGTTCGGCTTCACCCTGGCGGCCGGGCTGGTGGTGCTGTTCGCCGCGGTCACCGCGACCCGCGAGGAGCGGGCCCGCGAATTCGCGGTGATGCGCGCGGTCGGCGCCCGGGCCAGCCTGCTGCGCCAGGTGCAGCGGGCCGAGCTGGCCGGCGTCGGGCTCCTGGCGGGCTTCCTGGCGAGCATCGTCGCGTCGGCGATCGGCTGGGGCCTGGCGCGCTACGTCTTCGACTTCGACTGGACCGCGTCCTGGACGGTGCCGATCGTCGGCGCGCTGGCCGGCGCGGTGCTGGCGCTGGCTGCCGGCTGGTGGGGCCTGCGCGAGGTGCTGAACCGGCCGGTGGTGGCGACCCTGCGGCGCGCTTCGGAATGAGCGCCGCGTGCGCGGAGACAATCGGGCCATGCAGATACAGGACAAGCCGCCCTTCGACACGCCCTTCGAGTGGATCGGCGGCGAAGACAAGGTTCACGCGCTGGTCGAGCGCTTCTACGACCTGATGGACCTCGAGCCGGCCTACGCGGCGCTGCGCGCGGTGCACGGCAGCACGCTCGACAACGCGCGTCAGCGGCTCTTCTGGTTCCTGTGCGGCTGGCTCGGCGGCCCGCAGCACTACACCGACCGCTTCGGCCATCCGATGCTGCGGGCGCGCCACATGCCGCAGAGCATCGGCGGCCACACCATCGGCATCAAGGAGCGCGACCAATGGCTGGCCTGCATGGACCAGGCGATGGGCGAGACCGGCGTGCCGGAGGCCTTGCGCGAGCGGCTGCGCGGGTCGTTCTTCCAGACCGCCGACTGGATGCGCAACCGGTAGCGCTCAGCGCCGGGCGGGCGCGAGCAGCACCAGCAGCGCCCCCGCGCCGCCCTCCGCCGGCTTGGCCTGGACGAAGGCCAGCGTCTCGTTCTTCTGAATCAGCCAGCGCTGCACCTTGGCCTTGAGCACCGGCTGCCGGCCGGGCGAGCCGAGGCCCTTGCCGTGCACCACGCGCACGCAGCGCAGGCCCTGCTTCCAGGCTTCGCGGATGAAGTTGCCGAGCGCCTCGCGCGCCTCGTCGGTGCGCATGCCGTGCAGGTCGAGCTGGCGCTGGATGGACCATTCGCCGGCGCGCAGCTTGCGCGTGACCTCGGTGCCGATGCCGGGGCGCCGAAAGCTCATCGCGTCGTCGGCGTCGAGCAGGGTGCTGACGTCGAATTCGTCGGACATGGTCTCGCGCATCACGCGCTGCTCGTCGAGTTGCTGCTGTACCGGGATCGGCGCCGGCGGCTCCGGCGCCAGCTGCACCGACGCGGTCTTGCGCAGCGGCTGGGTGGCGCCGATGGCGCGGGCGAACAGGTCCTGCTCGGCCAGCCGCTTCTTCGCCGCCGCTGCCTGGGCCGCCGCGGCGACGGCCTCGCGCTCGCGCTGCTCGGCGAGCGAGCGCTGGACCTGCTTGAGGTCGGAAAGGCTCTTCAGGTGGGTGGATTTGGGCGGCATGTGGGCCAGTATGCCGCCCCGGGCGCCGCCGTTTCAGATCAGCCCGCGCTCGGCCATCGACAGCGACTGGCCCGGCGCCACGATCAGGTGGTCGAGCACCCGCACGTCGACCAGCGCCAACGCGGCCTGCAGGTTGTGCGTGAGCAGTTCGTCGGCGCGCGACGGCTCGACCGAGCCGCTCGGATGGTTGTGGGCCAGCACCACCGCCGCGGCGCCGTGGTGCAGCGCGCGGGTGACCACCTCGCGCGGGTAGACGCACGGGTAACGATGTAAATCGATCGGGAAGCAACGGGGTTGTCGCATTGCCGCTGCGGTTCCATGGAACGCTGCGGAAAGGTAGCAGCGAAGTTGGCGCAGGACGATTTCCACCTGCTGGCTCGCTTGCAGGATGAGCAGGAACTCTTGCCGGCTGACGTCATATGCACAATGCCTACGACTTCATAGCATCCTAGCGATTCCCGCTGTATATTTATACATATGAAAGTTGCTGGTCTTTTCGCGGGTATCGGTGGTTTTGAGCTCGGTCTTGAACGAGCCGGACTTACAAGCCGATTGCTATGTGACGTGCTGCCAGCTTCCGAGGCGGTCCTCGGTGAAAGGTTCGCCAACGTCGAATTTCACCGCGACATCCGGGAACTACGCTCGCTTCCTTCTGACGTTGACGTGATCTGCGGCGGGTTTCCCTGCCAAGATCTGAGTCAAGCAGGCCGGACCGCCGGACTTCAAGGTGATCAATCCGGGCTTATAGGGGAGGTCTTCCGGCTTCTAAGCAGGAGACGCGTGCCCACGGTGATAGTGGAAAACGTTCCCTTCATGCTGCAGCTTAACGGCGGCAATGCTATCCGTGCGATCGTCGATGAATTCGAGCGGCGCGGCTATCGGTGGGCATATCGCGTCGTCGACTCCTTTTCTTTCGGGTTGCCCCAGCGGCGAGAGCGGGTTTTTCTTGTGGCGTCAAGATCGCTGGATCCGACTGCCGTACTTCTGGCGGACGACAAGCCGATTGCGCGGCCTCAGACTGCGATGGGCAGCGTCGCGCACGGGTTTTATTGGACCGAAGGCACCAGCGGCCTTGGATGGGCGGTAGACGCTATCCCGACGCTCAAGAACGGCTCCACGATAGGTATCCCTTCGCCGCCTGCGATTGTGATGCCCGATGGTCGCATCGTGAAGCCTAGTCTAGAGGACGCCGAGCGCCTTCAGGGGTTTCAAGCTGGCTGGACATCAGCCGCCGAACGGGTGGCGAAGCGCTCGAGTCGATGGGGTTTGGTAGGTAGCGCGGTGAGCGTGCCGGTGGCTGAATGGCTCGGCAAGCGACTTATTCGACCAGGCCAATACAACTTGCTCCGCGACACTGGTTTTCAGTTGGAAGGAAAAGCACCACGGGCAGCCCGATTCGATGGTAAACGGCGTTTTGCCGTAACGATCAGTCAGGACCCGCTCGGCGTTCGTGCTCCTAGCCTTGCGGGCTTTCTGGCGCACGGAGGCGAGCCCCTGTCATTGAGAGCAGCGCTCGGTTTTCTGACTCGAACGCGCAGCGCAAAGCTCAGGTTCGATCCTGCGTTCATCAAGGCCATCGAGTTGCATGTTGAGGGCTTAGGGGGAGTGATTCCACCGCATCGGATGCAGCTTCGTAAAGCTGCATAGTTTTTGCGCATTCGTTCAGATGCCACCGAACCGGGCGGCGTAAATGGTGTCGATGCGTTCTATGAATGAGTCGTAGTGAAACGCTTCGCCTTTTTGGGGAGAGGGCTGGCTTGCCACTAGCCGAACCAAACTCCCGTCATTCTTGCAGTCGATGACCACGGCGCCGACGGCATCGAATCCGCGTTCCCCTGTTGACGAACGTCGCGGAAGTTGCGATATCTTGGCGATCGCTCCTGCGGCGTCTTTCGGCTGGTTGTGAGCATTTATGACCGTTGGATGAGTGCCTATGCTCCAAGGATTTCGAAGGGGGCTCACAAAGCTGTCAGCTACGTTGATCAAGGCGAGACCTGCCGCTATTGCGGAGTCGGTATCGCCGTGGATGGTCAGATGCGAACTATTTAACTCGTCGTACAGCCGCGGGCGCGCCTTGCCGAACTCCGTGAAGGCGGCCTTCGCCTCCATCGCGATCAGCGCGGTTTGGACGCTGGTGATGGGAATATCAGGAAGCCTACTAAACAGTGACTGCTCGGCTGGGGACAACATGATGCCGTAAGCAGGAATCATCTCTGCAAGCGTGCGCAGGCCGGCCGAAGATTCTGCGTGTGCCCGCCGGCATATCACTAGGTCAAGATCCTTTTGCCGGTCGTTTTGAAAATCACGCATGCGGTGATTGATGCCGAATGCGACCTTCCCATCTTGCACGTGCCGAAAAATAAGGCTCTCACGCAGCAGCAAGTCAAAGAAAACCCCCCAGCAGACGATCTTCGAATGACGATCGGACCTTGGGTGGTACTGCCAAAGATTCCCATGTGCGTAGCCATTCGCTCCGCTCGAAGGAACGCTGAGCGAACGGGCAAGTATCTGAGTTCCGTAGGTCATTTCGCCTGAGATGTCGATGAACAGGCTTCGAGCATAGGCGGTTTCACGAGCTAGTTCGAGTTAGGCGTCTGACCAGCGAACTCGCTCGATGACTTCTCCGTCGTCAGCCATGTCCTGATGCGCTCAGCAAGTTCAACGGTGCGAGCGACGTCATAGGGCTTGAGCGCGCATTCCCAGACTACTAGGGTGCGCCATCCAAGCTCGTGCAGATCATCCAGGTTCCTTGCGTCTCGTTTCTTGTTGACTTCAAACTTAGCTGTCCAAAAAGAAACTCTGGTTGATGGCGTCGTTCCGTAAGTGCAGTTGTGGGCATGCCAATAACACCCATGGACAAAGACCACCGCGCTGAACTTGGTGAAAACAAGGTCTGGTTTACCGGGTAGGTAATCTGCATGCAATCTGTACCGTAGTCCCAACGCATGCAAAGCATGACGGAGTACGAGTTCAGGTTTCGTGTTGCGTTGTTTCACGCTTGCCATAATTCGCGAGCGCGTTTTTTGATCTACCAGATCCATTTTTTAAAATGCACGGCTGCGTGCGTATGGTGCGAGTCAGCAGCGCTTGCTGCGGACTTGCGGTAGCGTCAGTACCTTGCCTCTATGGGTGCCTGCCCTTCGACGTGAATCAGATTATGTGCCGGATGATGTCCTCGATCTTGGAGACGTCGGGTGACTTCTCAATGTATTCTTGATAAGCCCGCTTAGCGTTCGCAATCATTCCTCGGTATGTGAACGCCTGCATGTCTTGCTTGCGCAAGTCTTCCAATGCGTCGCCGAATGGTGTCTTGGGCAACTCTTCGGTTACGAAACAAACATCGATCGGGGGAAGTCTCCCGTTGTATCCACTCAAGTCAGGATGCTTTCGCAGGTATTCTGTCAGGCCGGCCTTGTACTTCTTCCCTTGCTTAATGAGGTCTTCCACCTCGACTGACTTCAAACCCGGACGTTTGAGTTCGACGATGACGTGTCTTCCACTCGAAGTGCGATAGGCAATGTCGAGACGCGCGCCCGTTTCGGTGTCCGGATCGATCGCCTTTAGTTCTTTGGTGAGGGTCTGCTCCATTACCTTGCTCTCACCGACCGGTCCCCATGTTGGATCAAGAAGCCAGAGGTGCTCAAACAAGTAACTCTGGGCGACTTTTTCCAGCGCACCGGCATCCACAATCTCCTTTTCGAACTTCTCGATTACCTGCAGCCGAGAGCGCGTGATCTCGTGATAGTGACTAGCCTCAAGGTCGTCGATGGTGTGAAAGATCTTCTGGAACTCAAGGGACATCACATCTTTGATCGGATCAAGCCGATCAAGCTGCTTTCGAATTCTGAGTTTTTCGAATCCAACAATCGCACTTCGGACTAGGTCACGCTTAATCGCATTGTTTTTGGCGTCGTCATTGGAGTGCTCCGTCGAAAGGATAGGTGTAATAAGCCTCTTCGCGAGTTTCACATCTCGCAAGTCATCGAGGGAGGCGTACCAAGTTTCCAGTGCGAGCTTGGTCTGTTCGTCGTCGCTCTCAATATTCTGTTGACGACGCCATTCATCCCACTGATCTGCTATCTTGGCTAACGCATCTTTGAGCCATTGCCTGACGGCAGAAACCATCGGGTCGCCGGTTTTGACCGCCTCACGGTTGGCGGTAGCTCTGTCGATTCCGTCAGAATCTAGAAAATCGGCATGGATTTCGCCGACAAGATAGCTGTTAAAGATCTTCGCATTGCCGATGTCCTTCAGGAGGTCTTCCTGAAAAACGCGTCCGTTGGCGAAGAGAGAGATCTGATTGATGTTGTCATCAGTCTTCTTCAGTTGCTTCGGCTTCGCGACCGTGGCAATAAATCCTTGTAGTCGATAGACCTGATCTTCGTAAAGCACCACATTGTCGAGTCGGGCGACGCACTTGCGCCCGTCCTCGTCGCATGCCAGGGACCTCACCAATTGAAGTTGCTCTGTGCGTGTCTCTGCGTCGAGATCCCACCAAAACTGCAGGTCATTGTGGTACCCGCGGTCACGAGTGGTAACTTCAACTCCATTGATGTAGACTTTGAATTTAAAGCGATCACCGACGACGCTGAATCGGCGAGCGATACGCGGGCGCAAAAATGCTTCAGTCTTGTCTGTGCCAGCGTTGAGTTGGGACAGTACGATTCGTGTGCCAGAGGGCGTGCTCCAATCGTACGACTTGTTTACACCTTCTAGGATGTAAGTGTCGTTCCGACGGATCCTCTCCTTCAGTCGATCTACGAGGACCGCACCGGATACGGCGGGACAATCCTGTTTTTTTGACCAAATGTCGATCCTATTTGCCAGCGAAAACATGGCCAGCTTGCCGATCCCCTTTCGGCCCATTACTGGGCGCGAGTATTTGGAACTTCGATCTCCGCCTAGCTCTTCTCGGCGGGCATAGCCGACCTTCAGGAATCGACGCTGCAGTTCGACGGACCCCATGCCGTGACCATCGTCTTGAACGATGATCTCTCCGTCCTTGATGCGGATGTCGACTCGTTCGGCATCGGCGTCCCACGCGTTCGCGACGATCTCCGTCACAACGGCGGGAGTACTGCTGTAGAGCCCGATCCCCAGATGATTCAGGACGTTCAAATCGACTTCAAGCTTGAACTGATCGATTTCCTTCTCCGCGACTAGCGTATTCACTCTGCACCCCCTTAACAAACGACTTTCGCGCTGCAGTGTATTGCTGCTGCTCTGCTGCTCTCGCAGCGACATGAAGTGCACTCTCCAGAACCGATGCGGTTCGGCCGTTCGGCCGCCAATGAGCGCAGTACCAAGCAAGCGAGGTGAAGCCTGATTAACCTATGTGATGTTGGCGACGCTCCCAGTGGGCTTGAGGAGCCTCGCTCTTCAGGATAGTAAGTAGTGCTTAGACGTCGAGCACTATATAAGTTGTTGTCGACATTCAACTTTTTTCTAGATTTGCCGTCCATAGGGCATTTTCGGGTGGAGGGAGCAGCGGCCGAAAGTCGACCCTCTTGAAAAGGTGACGGGCGTTCGGCTTTCCTAGCAACTTCGGATGCATCCTGATGGTCCTGAGGATCCTCGCAGCGGGCGCCTCGTCGTCTTCTTGTTCCATGGCGAGCCTGAGCACTAATCCGCCAATTCTCCGGGCAGCGTACTCCCGACCGCCGACGGGAGTCATCTGAGCCGTCTTGTATGGCAACGTCTTGTTGCGGCCGTCGGCCTGCTTGGCGAGGTGCCTGAGCCAGACTGCGCCCAACTTCTTCGGCGCTGGTGGTTCAAGGAGTTCGAGGTGCTTGTCTCGGAATATCTGTTTCCAGAAAGTGGTGTGATTTAGGCTGATCAGTTCCTCGGGGCTCCGTAGGCCTAGTCGCCGGAGGTGCGCGGCGCCGCGAACTCGGATTTCAAGGTGCGCACAAGGGCGGTTCTCGGACGGCTTGCTAGGCTTGCCTGCGTACATTGCGAAGCCCGTGTTGGGACCTTGGTGGCGTTCGAGGCCGAAGTAGTCGGTACTTCCCCTGCGGACGATCCCCTTGCCGTTCCGCGACCGGGATACCAAGCGCGTGCGAAGGAAGCTCTGCATGCGATCGGCCTCTGTGAACGTTCGAGTCACGAGGTCGAGCGCCACCTGGACACCCGTGATCTTGATCATCGGCTCGTCCGCAAGTCGCGCGATGGCTTCCTTGCTCGGCTGGTGAAGGGCCATCGTCACCGAGAGGCCCCGATCGAAGGTGTGCATCTTCGGAGGATAGATCGTGCCGCACGATTGCCTCATCTCCGCGACAAACCCAGGATGGATGAGGCGGCTGGATGTGAGGAAAACCGAATCGATGTACGACTGAGCGTATTCATGCGTCGTCTTGGGCGGCCAACTTTCACCGTCTTCGGCTCGGTATGCGGCCGCGGCATCCAGGTCGGGCCCTGTAGCAGGGGATTTCTTCATGGGGTTCGATCTTCGGGGATGTTGTGTCTCGACGCTTGCGCCGTTCGCCTCCGAGCGCGTGAGGAGGCCGGGCCCGGGTCTTGCTCGCGTCAGCCGCGCAAGGCCTTCTGGGCCTGGCCGTAGAAGGGGCTAGAAGGGGCTACTGGCGATCTTTCATGGTTGGGGAAGGGGATGCCCGCAACCTCGATCAAGAGCGCCTGCTAGGGCTCGTTCGATCTCTCTCGCAGTCGTCAACGCGAGTCGTCCATCTCGCTTTTCAAGCCCGCAGGCGAAATTTCTACTGCTGAAAAAGACGAGCCCAATAGTTGGCATCAGATACATGGGACTGCTAGACTTTCTTTCAGGCGCCCGCCAGAGCTTCGAGCGGCTCAAACTAGGCAACGCTTGTTGTATGCAACTTTTTTGACCAATCGTGCTGCCCGCACGCGCAGGGTCGGAATCGCTCGAGATCCTGTGCAACTTTTGGAGCACACGACATGGTAAATCTGTCCGCCGTCGGCTACGCCGTTCGCAAATCGCTTTCGGCCAATGGCATCACGCTAGCTACCGGCCACGTGCAGCAGCTGGTAGCCGCAGCCCTCGGTCACAACAACCTTGCGTCCTACCAGCAATTAGGTGACGACGCAGCACTGGCCGAGGCATCTGACATCGTGCTTGACCGAGAGCGTCTCCTGGCACGAGCAAGCGTCCTTGGCCACGACGGCCACGCATTCGCATCCGTGCTGACGGCCGCCCTGTCGGAACACCTTGTGAATGCCCGGGTATATGGGCATCACGACGAGTGGGCGGAGGACGTGCAGTTGCACTTCGAGCTGGCACTCGTCAAGGACGAGTCGGTCAACTCACAAGTTGCGATGACGAATGGCGGGTCTCCCCAAACCTGGGTCGATCTTCCCTGGTGGGACCGGATTGAGGACTTCGACGGAAATGACTTGAGCATGGAGTTCGACGGCGTCGTCTCCGTCGAGCAGGACGAGGATCGCGTCTACTGGGGTAATCGGATCGATGTGCGCGCGCAGTTGACCGTCGAGCGCCTCGGGCGGCGCGTTTTTGGAAAACGGCTGGTAGATGTGGAAAGCGCTCAGCTGCGCTGGTTCGGTGAAACAACCGAGATGGACTAATAGCCATCAGGCACCGCGCGCTACTACGACTTCTTCAACGTCGGGCGTGCTGACTCGTCGTTGGACAAGCACACCCGACGATTTCTATTTCGCCGCTGCAACATCAGCTCTCCGCGGGCTCTAGTGGCACCTTCTAGCCGCCGGCGAGTGATGTCGATACCCTTGTCGCCCCGGGCGTCGAAATGCGCTACCAAGGGCGCGGCGTTTCTAATTCAATATTCGAATATTGATTTAAAATCAACTAATTCAATTCAATGGTCGTTGCTAGGAGGATTTCCGAGACGGCTTTGGATGTCGATCGCCGAGTAACCCTCTCCTGCGGACGGGGAGAAAGTTATCCAAGTCCGCGAAGAGCTCACCTACTAGCACGCTCGGGTCCAACTGCAAGGCCTTCGCCCAGTAGTAGAACTCGATCAGATCGACCCTTTGCTCGCCCGCCTCGACCTTGGCGACGTATGCCTGCGGACGTCTAAGCACTGCTCCTAGTTCAACCTGCGTCCAGTCGAGCGCCCTTCGACGGGCCTTGAGCTTGGCGAGCAGCGTGGCGTAGGCGGGATGGCTAGTGGTTTTCAAGAACTGCTTGGCTGGTGCAAGCCGTCCTTATGGTTCTCCGCTAAAATTATTCAAAATTCTTGTTTTGAATCTCTTCCCCTTCCTAGCGGGATGCCGGTGCGAGGTTTAAAACTGCTGAAATCCAACGTGCCCGAGGACGTACCCGATCAATGGCCGAACCTATGCTGGTAGCAAAACGTGAGCGCGTTAGTTCTTTCGCAGGGACTGGCTGTGCCGTTCAGGCGCTAGGGGTTTTGGCTCCGGTCCTCCTGTACTGGTGGTTTGGTTTCCCCGGCGCAGGAGCTGGCTTGGCGATCATGCTGATCTTGTTCATCAAAGGCTCCTCGCTCGCGATGACGTGGCGCTGCGGGAACTGCAAGAACCCGATCGCGAGCAAAGCGGTGCGTGTGTGCCCGGTGTGTAGCGCCAAGCTCAAGTAGCCGAGCGAAGACCACGCACGAGTGGCGTGCGCCTGATAGCGCTGAGTTCCGAACTCCCGTATGCCCGGTTGGCGAGGCAACTACCCGCCTGGATTTAAGGGCGGTGGCAGGTGCACGTCGGAGAAGACCCAGAGCCCTTGAGCCGCGAAAACGCCGTCGACCGCTGTGGTCATCGCAGGGCTGTTTGGGGTCAGGCCGCGACTATCGGCGAGGTATTGCTGGAGCGACAGAAAAAGGTCGCCTCTGTTCTGATCGATGTAGTGCCGCAACATCACACACCCGTATCGCAGATTTGTCTGCATGTGGAAGAGCTTTTGGACGTCGCCATCGCCGAGGTCGGCAACCCAGTGCGGACCTACCGCCAGAAAGCCGCGACTGCCCCGATCGCTGACATAGAACTTCTGGAAGTTGGATGAGCTTTGGATCAGGCCCAGCACCAGCGATGTGTCCAATCCTGCTCTCCTTGACTCGTACCAGAGGGTCTGCAGAAACTCCTTTCGGACGGCCCAGTCGGGCATGCGGCCGATGAGTCGACCCGACATTTCTCCAAGCCAACGAAGGTATGCGAGTCGTTCGTTCACGTCCGTGAACTCGGGTATCGGCGGGGCGGCGTTCGCGATCGCTGCAGTCTGGGCAGTGACGATCGAGTCCTGTAACAGCCGGGCCTCTGACTCACGCTGTGCAGTTTCGGCGTCACGCTGCTTTACCGCCGCGACGCGTGCTTGTTCCGCGGCCTGCGCGGCCGCTCGATCGTTCCACCAGTAGATGCCGAAGCCCGCGAGCACGGTCAGGCCAACGAATGCAATCAGCACGCGAGTGACAGCGATTCTGAATCGCCAGAGCAGCGCTGTTCCAACGGCGGCGACCGCTATCAGAAAAAGGAGCGAAGCGACCCACTCGGCCACGTGGATGATCATGGTTTGGTTCCGGGGTGTGTGCGAGTTTGAAGCGTGGAGAAGGTGAGGCGCTGGGTGCGCTTAACGCCTAATTTTTTCCTCGATTTGCGCTCGCTGAAAGATCAGTGTTATCCGTTCCTTGTACTCAGCACCATCCAGATTCCGCTCCGAGGGCTTGCTCATAGCGCTTGCAGTCGGATATCAAGCCAGGACGATTGCATGTTCAGGCGCTCGCCCCAGGGAATCGAACAGGGCGTCGAATCCGCTGGCCAGCGTGTTGGCGACAAGCTAGACGCTGACGCCAACGAACATGGCCCAGCGACAGCACGCCCAACAAGATCAGGGCAATGCTCGCAACGCCATAGATCTGACCCGCCAACACGAACTTGGGCATGCGGTGCTGATAGGCAGTCCGTTTGCTCGCCATCGGGTCTCCTGTGAAGCATTCTTGGGCTGGCCTCGGTCGGGGTAGCGCGGCCCTACGTAATGGTCGGAGTGCCGCCGCATTTCTTGCACGTCGCCGATTGGATCGAGGGCACGAAGCCGCGAGCCCATTTCACCTCGAAGTTCTTCATCGGCTTGGGATCGCTCCAGCGCGAGCCATAGGACGATCCGTACTCGACGAGCTTGATCGACTCGGTTGCGCCGCATTTGCAAGCGAAGCCGTAGGTAACGCTGTCCACGAATCCCATTCCATCTCCTAAAGCGCCAAGTCGACGCCGGGCGTAAATATGTCATAGGTCTCGCATCGGCACGGTTGGCGGGTCCGCTAGTTATCCTGGAAACGTGTCGCTGCTGGCTGCGCCGCCCCTTTTGTCGATCGCGTCGAGTAGCAACTTGCCGTGGGGCTTAAGCACCTCGGCGGTCTCCTGGGCGCGAAAGTCGATCTCGCTTCCGTCGGTCTCGTCCGAGAGGGTCTTTCTGATGATCGCGTTATCGAGTTCCAGCAGCAGGTCGGGGACTACCGCGTTTGCGATGAGCACCGCCTGAACGAATTCGAAGCGATCGAGCCGCGTGACGTCGACACGCTCCAGCGCTGAAAGGACGGCGAAGAGTTCGGCGCGCATGGTCCTGACGGAAGCGGCCGCGATTGGCTTGCCGTTGAACGGTGCGACGTAGTCGTGGATCTTGCGTGCGATCTGGTGCGCACCGCCCACGAGCTGAAAGACCGCCTCAAGGAGCCGCGTGTATTCGGTGTGGTCGGCCCGAAGTCGCTGGCGCTCCTGGGCGCGCTGCGCGAACCAGACCCCCCAGCCAGTTGCAAGGATGGCCAAGATTGAGCCAACAGCCTGAACCCAGCCCGACCATTCCGTCTTCGACATGCATGACCACCAATAGCCCATCCACAGCAAGCAATAGTCGGGCGGAGGCGTCGTCATGAAGTGGAACTGCCTTTGTCGAAATGGCCAGCAGCCTCTTGCAGCCGCGTCACCAGGTCGCGCATCCCTTGAAGACGCTGCTCGGGGACGGGCATGGCGAGCGATCGGGCCGTCAGCGTTTCCGCCAGCGCGGCGAACCTCTGGCTAAGCGCGGCACGATCGGGGTGTGTCCCGATCACGGCCACGCAGAAAGCTGTGAGGGCGGCCATTTCGCCAGTCAGCTTCTCGATTCGCTCGGCTGCATCCATGCAGCGCACTGTGCTGACACGGCGGCGCCATGGCGAGGGAATTCCGCACAGCCGGGGCGTTTTCCAAGAGCGGTTCGTGGGGGGCATCCAGGCAGAGAACGCCTCAAGACATAGGAAACTGTGAAGGACCGCTCTTTGAATGCCGGCCGATCGAGGAATGTGCGAGCGCGCAAAGTCGAGGGGCCTGTTGCGGATAGCGCAAAAGGTCTAGGTTCTGACCAAGGCAGTTGTGCATCGCGTTTTTTAGCTCAAAAGATACTGACAAGAGTTTCGAACCAGCTCAAAATAGCGAGAATATCTTCTGAGCTAACTATGGCCGCAATCGCCTACTATCGTGTATCAACCACCGACCAGTCAGTTGACTCTCAGCGCTACGCTATGACCAAGTCGTCCGCGCAAGCCTTCGACGAGGAATTTCTTGACGAGGGTATCAGCGGTGCCATCCCTGCAGCCCGACGCCCCGGCTTCTCCAAACTGCTAGCCTTTGTTCGCAAGGGAGACGTGTTGCACGTCTACGCGGTAGACCGGCTCGGAAGGGATGCCCTCGATGTTCAAACGACCGTCCGGTCACTCCTTGAGCGCGGCGTTGTAGTCGAGGTGCTTGGACTCGGACAGATCGGGCGCGGCGTCGGCGAATTGATTCTTGCAGTGCTGGCTCAAGTTGCCGACATGGAGCGCAGCCGTATCAACGAGCGGACCGCTGCGGGGCGAGCCAAGGCCCGTGATTCGCTGGCGGCAACCGGAAAGACACATAGGGGCAAGGTTTCCCTGGGAAGACCCTTGGGGCGTGTCGCTGGACATGTCGTTGATCCCGCGGCGGTTGTTGCCTGGAAGCGCGAGGCGAAATCCAGTATCGCTGCCACAGCAGTCCACTGGAAACTGTCAGAGGCGACGGTTAAGCGCTATTGCCGTTCTGCGTCCCCCGATTGAAGTACTTCGCATGGGGGCCGCATCTTGTAGGCGGCCGTATAGAGGTGCTCTTCAAACCAAAGGAACAAAGATGATGAAGCAATCCGGCCCGCGCATCGCGCTATACGCTCGCGTTTCCACCGAAGCTCAGGAGGAGGAAGGGCAGTCCCTTTCTACCCAAGTGGACATGATGAGAACGGCCGCAATGCGGCTAAATGCCACGGTTACCGAGGTGTACTCGGCGCAGGAAAGCGCGATGCCTGGCCGCGAGAGGCCGTCGCTCACGCGCCTGTTCAGGGATGCGGCGGCAGGGAACTTCGATGCCGTGATGGTCTGCAAACTTGACCGGCTATCAAGATCGGTGGAGGTGCTCTCACACGTGGAGAGCAATCTGCGCAAATTCGGAATCCACCTCTACGAGGGCAGCGACGAGCACAACCTGAGATCTGCCGAGGGTCGACTGAACCGAGGCATTCAGGCGCTGATCGGGGAGTATTCTGTGAATCGGTTGAAATGGTCAGCTTGCGCAAGCCGGCTAGAGCGTGCATTGAGAGGCTGGCCCCATTCAGGGATGCTGCCCTTTGGAAGGGCAGTGTCCAAGGTTAAGAATCGACAGAATCTCGACGCCGTCTGGAGCCTCAATCCGGCCAAAGCGGTGCTAGCTGCCGAGATGTACCGCCTCTATATAGGCAAAGGGCTAAACCTTACTCAGGTCGGCAAGCAAGTTGGGATGAACCCCGAAACGGTTCGACGAATCCTGATGGAGCAGGGAGGTCCGGTATGGATTAGGAGTTTCGTGGATCCGGCGACCGGAGAGAAGGTTGAGGTCAAGACCGCCATTCCGCCTCTGTTCACCGCGACGCAGATCATCTTGCTCCATGAGCGGGCAAAGCAGAATCAGATCGAGCGTGCCAACTGGCCCGGACGGACGCGCGAGTATCCGCTTTCCAGCTACTTGCGATGTTCGAATCCGGCGTGTGGTTGGTCGAACTTGTCGGGACACCAAACGACGGAAAATCGGACGAAATACCTTGTCCCGGGGGAGGCGCCGAAGCAGCGCCCTTACTACCTTCATATTGCGCGAAATCGCAAAGATGCTGGATGCGTCATCACCGTTCCTGCCCAGCACCTCGAAGATGAGATCCTATCTCGATTGGGCCAACTGCTTGCCGACTCCGACCAGCTCGTAGGAGCTGTCCGCGCTGGCTTGGTCACCGACACAGGTGATGTGCAGCGGCTGAAAGCTGAACTGGAGGAAATGCGCAACAACGAAAAAAGCGCTAGGCGAGTTATGGCGAACGCGCTTGAGGTGGTCTATGAGCAGAAGGGCAGCCCTGCAGCCGCGCTCGCGCAAGAGAAGGTCGATGATCAAAATGCGCTGCTCGTACGCATTGCGGACCGCATCGTCGAGATCCGGAGTGCGCTGAAGGTGGTAGAGATGCCCAAGGACTCAGCAAGGCGCTTTGCGGATACCCTCGTGTCCCTCGTCGGCCTTCACGGACATGCTCCCATGCATTGGCCCCACAAGGCGAAGAAGGCCCTGTTGGGTTTGTTTTTCGGCGGCGGCAAAAGCACCCGGTTCGATCGGGATGGTAGAAACAAAAGAAGTGGAAGCCGAGGGATTTTTATTACCAAGGTAGTGGCTGACGGCTCCGTCTACTTTGCATATGAGGCTCGGGGAAGCATCGTAGATTTTTCGGGTGCGCTCACGAGAGTTGCGGAGATCTACGAGGCGGAAAGCGCTCAGGGTTGTGCGCGACGATTTAATCCGGAGGAGCTCGCGGAGTTAGGGAAGCTTGCGGCTTCGCTTGAGGGTGCGCTCCGTTTTAAGTCGTCCCCTGCCGCGTCTAGACGCTGGTCTGCGACAGGGTGCCGCGGAACAGCTCCTCCATCGCGATCAGCCGGTGCCTGGTGTCGAGGAAGAGGGCGGCGAAGACCTCGTGCGGCAGCGACGCCATGTGCAGCTGCAGGTATTGCGCGACCGCGCCGGGCGACTCGAAGACCGCGCGCTCCTTCAGCTGCTCGGCCATGGCGCGCCGGGCCAGCTCCAGCACCGCCGCCAGCTCGGCCCGCTTGGCGCTGCCGCCGAGCCCCTTGATGCGCCGCAGGTCGTCGGGCCCGGCCCGCAGCAGGCCGGCCAGGCCGCCGAAGGCGTCGAGGAGCTCCTGTGCCAGCTGCAGCACGTTCTTGCCGGCGATGCCGGTGCGCAGCAGGAGCGCCAGCAGCTCGGCGTCCACCAGTGCACCCGCGCCCAGCGCGATCAGCTTTTCGCGCGGCCGTGCGCCGGCCGGCAAGTCCTTGAAAGACATCGCTCTTCGGGGTCTTTGAGCCCCACTCCCTAAAATACGTGCCTCAGTTTATCGGGCGCGCCTACCTTGTCTTCGACCCCTCATGCCGCCGCCGTCGTCACGGCCGGCTCCTTCCTCACCTTGCACTACCGGCTGGCCGGACCCGCGGGCGACATCATCAACACCTTCCAGGACAAGGCGGCCACGCTGTCGCTGGGCACCGGCGAGCTGTCGCCGGCGGTCGAGCAGCGCCTGATCGGCATGGCCGAAGGCGACCACGCCACCTTCGAGCTGCCGCCCGGCGATGCCTTCGGCGAGCGCAACCCCGAGATGCAGCAATGGGTCGCGCGCACGCTGCTGGCCCAGATGGGCGACCCCGACGAGCAATACGCCGTCGGCGACGTGGTCCAGTTCCCGACGCCCGACGGCACCGGCAGCTACGCCGGTGCGGTGGTCGAGTCGAACGCCACTGCGGTGCGCTTCGACTTCAACCATCCGCTCGCGAGTCAGCCGGTGACCTTCGAGGTGCAGTTGATCGGCGTCCTGTGAGCGCCGTGAACCGCCTGGACGAAGTCCTCCTGGCCGAGCCGCGCGGCTTCTGCGCCGGCGTCGACCGCGCGATCGAGATCGTCGAGCGGGCCATTGCGAAGTTCGGCGCGCCGATCTACGTGCGCCACGAGATCGTGCACAACACCTACGTCGTGAACGAGCTGAAGTCCAAGGGCGCGATCTTCATCGAGGACCTGGCCGAGGTGCCGCCGGGCGCGACGCTGGTCTTCAGCGCGCACGGCGTCAGCAAGGCGGTGCAGGCCGAGGCGCGCGAGCGCGGCTTCGAGGTCTTCGACGCCACCTGCCCGCTGGTGACCAAGGTGCACGTCGAGGTCGCCAAGCTGGCCAAGGAAGGCTACGAATTCATCATGATCGGCCACAAGGGGCATCCCGAGGTCGAGGGCACGATGGGGCAGCTGTCGAGCGGCATCCACCTGGTCGAGAGCGTGGCCGACGTGGCCCGCGTGACCCCGGCGCAATCGGAGAAGCTGGCGGTGGTCACCCAGACCACGCTGTCGGTCGACGACGCGGCCGAGATCTCCGCCGCGGTGCGCCAGCGCTTTCCGCGCGTGCGCGAGCCCAAGCAGCAGGACATCTGCTATGCGACCCAGAACCGGCAGGACGCGGTCAAGCTCCTGAGCCCGCAGGTCGACCTGGTGATCGTGGTCGGCAGCCCGACCAGCTCCAACAGCAACCGCCTGCGCGAACTGGCGCAGCGCCTGGGCTGCGAGAGCTACATGGTCGACTCCGCCGCCGAGCTGCAGCCCGAATGGTTCGAGGGCAAGAGCCGTGTCGGCCTCACCGCCGGCGCCTCGGCGCCCGAGGTGCTGGTGCGCGAGGTGATCGAGCGCATCAAGGCGCTCGGCGCGGTGTCGGTGCGCACCATGGACGGCATCCGCGAGACGCTCAAGTTCCCGCTGCCCAAGGGCCTCAAGCTCGAGGACATTCCGCCGCCGGGGCACATCTCGTGAGCGACGCCGCGGCAAACGACTGGCGCGCGGACATCGAGGCTGCGGCCGAGCGGCTGCGGGCGCGCGTGCCGCACTTCCTGCGCGAAACACCGCTGTGGAAGCTGCCAGGCCGGGCGCTTGGCATCGACACGCCGGGCGTCGAGGTCTGGCTCAAGCTGGAGCAGCTGCAGACCAGCGGCAGCTTCAAGGCCCGCGGGATGATGAGCCGGCTGCTGGCGCACGACATTCCGGCCGCCGGCGTGATCGTCGCTTCCGGCGGCAATGCCGGCATCGCCACGGCCGCCGCAGCGCAGGCGCTGGGCGTGCCTTGCGAGGTCTACCTGCCGTCGCTGTCGTCCGAGGCCAAGCGGGCCCGGCTGCGGGCGCTGGGCGCCACGGTGGTGGTCGGCGGCGAAGCCTACGGCGATGCGCTGGCCGCCTGCCTCGAACGCCAGCGCCAGACCGGCGCGCTGCTCACGCATGCCTACGACCAGCCCGAGGTGGTGGCCGGCGCCGGCACGCTCGGGCGCGAGGTCGAACTGCAGGGCGGCCTGCCGGGTTCGGTGCTGGTGAGCGTCGGCGGCGGCGGCCTGATCGGCGGCCTGGCCGCCTGGTTCGAGCGCCGCGCCCGCGTGGTGGCGCTGGAGCCGGAGCGCGCGCCGACCCTGTTCCGGGCCCGCGAAGCGGGCGCGCCGGTCGACGTCGAGGTCGGCGGCATCGCTGCCGATTCGCTCGGTGCGCGCCGGCTCGGCGCGATCGCGTGGACGCTCACCGAACGCCACGTCGACACCGCGTCGTTGCTGTCCGACGATTCGATCCGGGCGGCGCAGATCTGGCTCTGGCGCGAACTGAAGCTGGCGGTCGAGCCGGCGGCGGCCTTGCCGCTGGCCGCGCTGCGAAGCGGCGCCTACCGGCCGCGCGAGCGCGAGAAGGTGTGCCTGATCGTCTGCGGGGCCAACCTGGATCCTGCGAGCCTGAACTGAGCGGTCGCGCTCAAGCCTTGGCGGGCGCCTCGACGTTGACCATCCACGGCACGCCGAACTTGTCGATCACCATGCCGAAGCCGGCCGCCCAGAAGGTCGGCGCATAGGGCATCGTGACCTGGCCGCCGGCGCCGAGCGCATCGAAGAGCTTCTCGGCTTCCTTCACGTCGTTGCTCTGCACGGAGAGGGTGAAGCCCTTGTAGCCCTCGAAGGGATATTCGGGCGGGGCGTCGGAGGCCATCAACTGGTGGCCGCGGGCTTCCATCGAGCCGTGCATGAGCTTCTTCTTCTGCTCGGGCGCCATGTCGGCGCCCATCGGGCTTTCGCCGTAGGTCATGCTGAAGAGGACCTTGCCGCCGAGGCACTGGGCATAGAAGGCGAGTGCCTCCGCCGCGTTGCCGTTGAAGGTCAGATAGGCTTGCATCGCGGGTCTCCTGGGTAGGTTCGTCTTTCGGGGTGACCATGCTACGCGCACCTAAAATCGCCCGATGCTCGATATCACCCTGTTACGCAAGGACCTGCCCTCGGTCGTTGCCCGCCTCGAAACCCGCAAGAAGAACCAGACCTTCCTCGACGTCGCCAGCTTCAGCGCGCTCGAGGCCGAGCGCAAGACGCTGCAGACCCGCAGCGAGGAACTGCAGGCGCGCCGCAACAGCCTCAACAAGCAGATCGGCCCGCTGAAGGCCAAGGGCGAGTCCGTCGATGCGCTCATGACCGAGGTCAACGCGCTCAAGGTCGAGCAGGAGGCCTCCGCCGGGCGGCTCGACGCGATCCAGCCCGAACTGCAGGCGCTGCTGCTCGCGGTGCCCAACCTGCCGCACGCCAGCGTGCCGGTCGGCGAGGACGAGCATGCCAACGTCGAGATGCGGCGCTGGAGCCCGCAGGGCGGCGAGGGCGCCTCCGCCACGCCGCTCGACTTCGTGCCGCGCGACCACGTCGACCTCGGCGCGCCGCTGGGGCTCGATTTCGAGATGGGCACCAAGCTGGCCGGCTCGCGCTTCAGCGTGATGAAGGGCCCGATCGCGCGGCTGCACCGGGCGCTCGCCCAGTTCATGCTCGACCTGCAGACCAGCCAGCACGGCTACACCGAGTGCTACGTACCCTACGTCGTGAATGCCGACTCGATGCGCGGCACCGGCCAGCTGCCGAAGTTCGAGGGCGACCTCTTCGCCGCCAAGAAGGGCGGCCAGGATGGCGAGCCCGCGCCCGACCATGCCGCGCTCTACCTGATCCCGACCAGCGAGGTGCCGCTGACCAATTTCGTGCGCGACGAGGTTGTGCCCGAGGCGCAGTTGCCGATCCGCCTCACCGCCCACACGCCCTGCTTCCGCTCGGAAGCGGGCAGCGCCGGCCGCGACACCCGCGGGATGATCCGCCAGCACCAGTTCGACAAGGTCGAGATGGTTCAGATCGTCCATCCCGAGCACAGCTACGAGGCGCTCGAGGCCATGACCGGCCATGCCGAGGCGGTGCTGAAGGCGCTGGAGCTGCCGTACCGCGTGGTGCTGCTGTGCACCGGCGACATGGGCTTCGGCTCCAGCAAGACCTACGACCTGGAAGTCTGGCTGCCGGCGCAGGACACCTACCGCGAGATCAGCTCGGTTTCCAACTGCGAGGCCTTCCAGGCGCGCCGGCTGCAGGCGCGCTTCAAGAACGCGCACGGCAAGAACGAGCTGGTGCACACCCTGAACGGCTCCGGCCTCGCAGTCGGCCGTGCGCTGGTGGCGGTGCTGGAGAACCACCAGCAGGAAGACGGATCGATCGCGGTGCCGGTGGCGCTCAGGCCCTACCTGGGCGGCCTCGCGGTGCTGCGGGCCTGAAACGGCAAAAATGCTTGCTTGGGAGTCTGCTAGAATCGCAGGCTCGACCAACACCGGAGAGGTGGCAGAGTGGTCTAATGTACCTGACTCGAAATCAGGCGTGGGTTCATAGCCCACCGAGGGTTCGAATCCCTCCCTCTCCTCCAGAAGTGGCTATTTTGATGACCTATGTCATCCACATCTAGCCCCGAAAGCCCCGCCAGACGGGGCTTTTTTGACTTCTGACCACCTACGTTCAACTTTGACAGCGTTGCCAGTTTGGGGGCAAATTCGGGGGAACGGGAGGCGTTTTGCCCCCGCCCACTGGAATTTTTCCCCCAAATGGCCCTGACCGACACCTCATGCAAGAACGCCAAATGCCTGGCGGACAAGCCGCGGACCCGCTTCGCGGACGCGGGCGGCCTTTACCTCGAGGTCGCGTCGACCGGGGGAAAGCATTGGTACTGGAAGTACCGATTCGGGGGAAAGGAGAAGCGGCTTGCGCTGGGCAGCTACCCGTCGATCACCTTGGCCAGCGCCCGACGGGCCCGCGATGACGCCCGGATCGTGCTCAAGGCTGGCAACGACCCAGTGGCGACCAAAAAGGATGAAAAGCTCGTCGCCAAGGTCCAGCGGGAGAACACCTTCGAAGCGGTGGCCCGAGACTGGTTCGCCAGCTGGAAGGAAACGAAGTCGCCGCGGCACGCCGGCTACGTGATCACCCGGCTGGAGGCTGACATGTTCCCCCACCTTGGGGGAAAGGCGATCGCCACCATCACGGCGCCGATGCTGCTGGCAACGGTCAAGAAGATCGAGGCCCGAGGCGCGGTCGACATCGCGAAGCGCGCCTGGCAGACCGCCGGCCAGATCTTTCGCTACGCCGTGGCGCACGGGTTGATCGAGCGCAACCCGGCCACCGACGTCAAGCCAGCGGACGCTCTTAAGCCACGGAAGAAGCGGAACTATGCGCGGGTGGAGGCCAAGGAAATGCCAGAGCTGCTTCGGAAGATCGAAGCCTATCCGGGCACCCCCGCCACCCGGCTTTCGATGAAGCTCATGGCACTGACATTCGTTAGAACTGGCGAACTGATCGGCGCGCGCTGGGATGAGTTCGATCTTGAGGCGGCGGAATGGCGCATCCCTGCCGAGCGGATGAAGATGAAGACCCCGCACATCGTGCCTTTGTCGAAGCAGGCGCTCGAGGTGCTCGCATCGGTACGCGAGATCCGCGGCTTGAGCGGCTTGCTGTTCCAAGGCGAGCGTGACCACGAGAAGCCGATGTCGAACAACACGATCCTTGGTGCCCTGAAGCGCATGGGCTACGCCGGCCGGATGACTGGCCACGGCTTTCGCGGCGTGGCGTCGACCATCCTGCACGAGCTTGAGTACCGGCACGACATCATCGAACTGCAACTGGCCCACCAGGAGCGCAACGAGGTCAGCGCGGCGTACAACTTCGCGACCTACCTGCCGCAGCGCCGGAAGATGATGCAGGACTGGGCCGATCACCTCGATGCGCTGCGCCAGGGTGCGAAGATCCTGCCGTTCAAAGCGGCTCGATGAGCGCATGCCTTCGCACCTGCAACTAGCGTCGGACGAGCTCACACGCTACGTCTTACCGGTCTACGTTGACGACGAACGCGGATATCCAGATCAAGTCGGCACCTGTTTTATCGTCCGGTTTCAAGGGCGGCATTACCTCGTCACCGCCGCGCACGTACTGGAGCATCGTGTTCGAGGCGATCTGTACTTCTATTGCGGTTCTAGACTTAAGGCATCGATTCTTTCAGGGCGCCTGCTCACAACTTCGCGCGAGGGGGTGGATGTCGCGGTCGCGCAGCTGCATCGCGATATCAGCGCTCCACCCTACCGCGACATAGAAAAACTCGCTTTCGACATCTATCAACTGCGCCCGCGGATGTTGCCGCGCGGCGGCAATGAATATTTGGTCCTCGGTTACCCGGCAACTAAGAACGTCTTCAGGCGGGCCGACAGCCAAGTGGTTATGACTACTTATACCTATCACGGACCATCGTCCGCGTTGAGTGCGTATGAGCTGCTGGGGTTGAGCGAGGAAAGCCACATCCTGATCGCATTCAAGCAGCGCCAGCAGTTTTCAGGGCGCGGTGGCCGTATCGACTTTCCAAATCCTCGCGGTATGAGCGGCGGCCCGATCCTGCTGTTCGACTCGGATCGGCCTATCGATTTCACGTTTGGCTTTCCCGTGGTTGGTGTGGCGACAGAACATCGAAGGCACCATGCAGCGATACAAGGCACTGATGTCTCGGTCGCTTTGCGGCTGATTGGGGAACTTCATAGCAGCTCGGCATAGAGCCGGCCAGTCTTGGCTTGAGATTGTCCTTGCTTTGAGTGTGAAAAAGGTTTACAATTTCAGTCATGGAAACAGCAAAGCAAAGCGGCGGGGCCCGTCCGGGCAGCGGCAGAAAGCGCCTGCAACCAGGTGTCTCGACGGTGCCGGTGATGATCAAAATGACCGAGCCGCAGAAGGCCAAGCTGCAACGTCTCGGCGGCGCGCCGTGGGTGCGCGATCGGATCGATCGGGCAAAAGACCCGCAGGAATAACGCCGTGCCTCAGGGCGAAACCAGGCACCCGGTGCCCGGTTTATTCTGGGGCAATCTAGGCGCCGGCCAAGGTGGTGGAACACCAAGGCCAGCTAACCACAACGTGCACCACTTGAAGGAAACGCACATCATGGCTACTACGAAGTCTAGCGGAGCCGCACGCGCGCCTACTGCGAAGCAAATCACCGAACCGACACTTGATGCGTGCCGCGCGGCAGACATTGACTGTCTGAGCGAAGAAGTGCTCGCTCTCAACGCGCTCGTGACTTGGTGCAG
The DNA here is from genome assembly GCF_009765735.1 of Xenophilus sp. L33. Classification (GTDB taxonomy): domain Bacteria; phylum Pseudomonadota; class Gammaproteobacteria; order Burkholderiales; family Burkholderiaceae_C; genus Variovorax. Next base: position 71,338 of record NZ_LMUW01000126.1, on the reverse strand, counting down.
CGCAGCCCGCACTGTCATCGAGAAGATGCAGGAGTGGGCAGACGCTGACGCCGAGTTCGCCGAGGCCCTGGAAGAGCGCGAGGTCCGCATCGCGGCCGCGAGCTGGACAAGGTCCCAGGCGGTCGACGGCATGGCGCTTTTGTTGACCCATCAATGCCTGCTGGTCGAGCAGATGAGGGACACGGCCAAGGAGATGGTCCATGGCTGAGTCGACTGCAGGTCTGCGCTGCCGGCCAGGCGATATCGCCGTCGTCTTCAATCCGCGGTTTCGCAACTTCGGCAAGTTCGTCGCCGTTCTTGAGCGAGACACGGAAGTCGAACGAATCTACGGGCGCCCGGCCTGGTCGGTGGAATCGCTCGGCCTGCCGCTTTTTCAAGTCTGGCTAGATAACGGCGAAACGGCTCCGAGCGCCATGCGCACGAACTTTTATGACCGGGACCTTTTTCCGCTCAGGGATCAAGGTGGCGACGACGAGTCGCTAAGGTGGACGGCACGGCCGACGTCCCGCCTGGAGCCGAGCCAGCGCGAGATCTTGGATAACTTCGCCATGCTGTCCGACGAGGATCAACAGATCCTGCGGGCAAGGCTGCGCGAGCGCGCTCGGAGGCAAGCATGAGCGCCGCGGCCCGCTGGTGTGTTCTCTACCTGAACGCCGGGCGAGAGCATCAGTCGCCCTGGTTCTCGAGTCGCGATCGAGCGGCCCAGGCGCTGGCGGTCCTGCGCGCTCGCTACGGCAGCGTCGTCATCTACCGAGACTGATCGTGCCGACCAAGCCACGCCCACGCTACCGCGCCGAGGAAACTCGTGCTCACTTGGCTCGCGCCCGTGTGGTGCTCCTTCGGCAGGTCCGGGCGAAGCGCAAAAAGGCTTCGGCCGAGGATGCAGCGTCGTGATCATCGCGCGCAGCTCGCACCGCGCTTGGCCTTCGGGCCAGTGCGGTGCTGCGCTTCCCCCTTTCGATTCCCCAAAGTTGCACGAATGAAGACGTCTCGACCTCTCGCATTGGCGTACCTGATCCATGCTGACATCGACCAGCCGGAGATTTACGACCTCTTCATGATTGGCACTGAGATTGCTGGCCACCTACTTGCTGAAGGCTTTTCCCGCAACGAAGTTGAATCGGTGAAGCTTTTGGAACTTGGAGACGCTTTCCTACCGACGCTTCAAACCGCATTCACTCGCCCAGGAGGCACCGCGCGTGCTCTGGCCGATCAGCGCGTCAAGGCACTCGCGCTGGTTCGGTATCTGATCGAGCATGCTGACGTCGGCCCTGCATCGCCGGTCTGGCGCGAAAGGCGCGGACTGCTTCGGGAAATCGAAAAGGAAGAGGCCGCGCGCGCAGCCGAGAAGCATCAGCGTTCGGTGAACGACAAAAACAAGCAGAACGCGCGGAAGCCGAGGAAGGGCGGTCGCAACGTGCCGCCGGAGCAATTCACCGTCTTTGTGAAGGAGCGGCCCGGGATGAAGCACAAGCAGCTGATGCTCGAAGCAGCGTCGCACTTCGGTGTCGATCGCGACGACAGCACTCTCGCTCGCCGATATCGAGCGGCCAAGAAAACTATCTAGTGTCATAGCGATCGCTATGACACTGACATAGCCGACACCCGTCGGCACCATCAAAGCTCTTGTTCAACAACACGGGCTTTAGATGAAGTTATCTACCGACCAAGGGGTCGCACTTCCCAGAGAACTGGGCGATGCGGCGCTGATTAACGTCCGGACCGTCTGCGCGGCTACCGGCTTCAAGTCTCCAGACTCGATCTACAAGCGATTGGCCAGGGGCGAATTTCCCGAGCCGGTGCGCTTGTCTTCGAGATGCACCCGGTGGCGGGTCAGTGCCGTCCGTGAATGGCTCGAAGCACAGGGGGCCGCAGCATGAGAGACAACCCCAAAAATGAGAAAGGCCCCGGCGGCAACCGGAGCCCTCTCGAAAGTACTTCCCAACAGCTCGAGTTTAGCGCGAAGTCGACCGCAACGGAAGCGCAATTGTCGAAGCTCCTTGCTCGACTCTGCATGCGGCCGCACCATACCTACGAGCTTCGCCAGTGTGGCATCAGCCATCCTGCAGGGCGCGTCCTGAACCTGCAGCAGCGCGGCTACGTGATCAAGTCGGATCGAATCACTACGGTTGATTCGGACTCCTATACGCACCACGGTGTCGCCTTGTATAGCCTTCTCGGCAAGCCGGAAGGGGCGGGGCAATGATCGATGTCAAAGACTTCGCGCTACAGCGGCCAGAGCCGCGAATCGGGCACGTTTGTGGCCCTACCCCATGCCGTGATCGATTCGAAGGCGTACAGGGGCCTCTCCGTGCATGCTCGAGCCTTCCTGATCGACGTGGCCCGGCAGTTCAGCGGCTTCAACAACGGTTCCCTGCTGGCCTCTCGCGCGCAGATGGCACCGCTGGGCTGGAAATCGAACGACATGCTGACCAAGTGCACCAAGGAGCTGATCGAGGCCAAGCTGCTGCACATGACCGTGATGGGGCGGCGACCGAACAGGGCGGCCTGGTTCGCGGTGACGTGGCAGAAGCTCGACAAGCTCGACGGGTACGACCCCGGTGCGGCGGAAAGCTTCGTGCGCGGCGCGTACCGGATGGGCGAGGCGCTGCCGGTCAAGCCGACGCGCGAGCAGCTTTTTCGGAAATGGGATCGGCCAGCAAAAACGCAGTCCTTAGACCGCCTGGCGGGACAGGAGACGCCTGCATAGTCCCGCCCCACGGGACAGAGGATCTCGCTACTGTCCCGCCCCACGGGACTATGAGGGCCCTTTTCGGTGCTTTCTCTGTCCCGCCAGGCGGTCACCATATAGAGCGTAGCCATCTCCACAGCGGAGCGCACCGCTCGGGGGTGCCCGCATGACCGCACTCCGACTGAACCTAGCGGCCGACATCAACCGGGCGCACGAGCTTGCCGACGCCAAAGCCGGCGAAGCTATCGGTCATGCGATCGAGGCCGGAAAGCTGCTGCTGGAAGCGAAGGCCGCTCTGCCACATGGCGAATGGTTGCCGTGGCTGGAGTCGAACATCTGGGTGACGCCGCGGCGCTGCCAGCAGTACATGCGTGCGGCGCAGGGCAAGCCCGTGGTGACGAAGGCATTGTTCGGACCCGACGAACCGGCGAAGCCAAATACGAAATCCATTTCGCATTTGGAAGTCGCTGCGCCTCGCCTGATTCCCGGCGATGCAGATCCGGACTTCGTTCCGGAGGTGCACCTTTGTTACGGTCATGCCCGGGTCGACGGCACGCTGTACTTGGTCGAGCCCTCCAGCCGCCACCCCGGCTTCTTCTTTGTGTCTCGCCTGGACAAGGACGACGAGCACTACGACTGCACCCGGCGCCCGATCGGCGCGCAGTGGGTCGAAGGAAGCTTGCAGTACTACGGCTTGGCGTCGCCTGCCGCTGTTGCATGGAAGGTCAAAGAATCGGCCGGCGTCCTCACGGCGATGGAAACCTTTGACGGAGTGATGGCATGAGCAAGAACGCCGCGCGCTCCCACAACGCTTCGATCCGCACGAAAGCCTTTGACTCGCGCGCCCGCTCCAGCCGTTTCGCCCTGCCGAAATTCGGCGGTCCTGCACTTCGAACGGCACCCAACCGTTCGCATCAACCCCGTCGCGCCAGCAATGGCGCGGCATCTCAAGACGTGTGCGTGGCATTGCCCCCGCGCCGTGCCCCCAAACCCTCAAACCATAACGAGGAAACCATGACCCAAGACCTTTCCACTCAACCTGTCGGCGAGGCCGACCCCAAAGCGCCAGCATTCCAGGCTAACGCTTACCGCCCGTTCGCCGGCGTCGCTCAGTGCGGCGTCGCTCAATGCGACCCCACCCCTCTGCAGGCCCCGCCGGCAATCAACGTCTCGGAGCAGTAACCATGGATCGCATCAGCACTTACGTCGGACAAAACATTCTGGAGTCGAACTATTCGAAGCCCGATCAAAACACCATGGTGGCGATCGCAAAGATCACGTCCGCCATGTTCGGCGCCGGCGGCATGGCCAACGGCCTGGCGTGCACCCAGACTACTGTCCCGTCGATGCAGGTGTCGATTGGGCAGGGCGAGCTGTACCAGCTGAACTCGCTTGAGGCGACCCCATGCGCGACGCTGCCCGCGGACACGACGAACACGATCCTGAAGCAAGGCATCTTGCTCGGATCGGCGACGCCCTACAACCTGCCGGCCTCGTCGACGTTTGCCACCCCTGGCACTTCGGGCCAGTCGATCAACTACCTGATCGAAGCCCAGTATCAAGACCAGGACGTAAGCATTGATCCGGTCACGGGCGCTTCGCCAGTCGTACTGAACTTCTACAACTCGTCCAACCCGGCCACGCCGTGGAGCGGCCCGAACAACACCGGCACTTCGAGCAACACATATCGCAAAGGCATCATCGCTTGGCAGGTGAAGGCGGGCTCTGCAGCGACGACAGGAACTCAGGTCACGCCGACCCCCGACAGCGGTTGGATCGGTCTGTACGTGGTCACAGTGGCATTTGGTGCCTCGACCATCGTCAACGCCAACATCAACACCTACACCGGTGCGCCTGTGTTGAGCCAACCTCTGGCGAGTGGCCGACTTTTGGCTCGCCGGTACATCACCAGCACTCAAGCCTACATTCCGACGCCTGGTGCAGTGAACGTCGATGCGCTCCTGGTCGGCGCTGGCGGCGCGGGTGCCGGCTGCCCGGTAACCAGCGCCGGACAAAACGCGGCAGGGCCGGGAGGCGCCGGCGGTGGCTGGTGTCGCAAGCGCTTCGCGGTCACGGCTGTGGCCGGTATGACGATGACCATCGGTGCCGGTGGCACTTCTGTCGTGAACGCATCCGGCAATGCCGGAGGCACGACGAGCTTCAGCACGGCCAGCGCCGCGGGCGGCGGTGGCGGCCCGCTGAATGTGGCGGCATCGACATCGATCGTGACCATCTCGGGCCAGGCCGCTGGTGGCGCGGGCTCAGGCGGCGATACCAATGGCCTCGGGGGCATCGGCTTCTACAGCATCGTGACGACGAACGGCTCTATCAGTGGCCCGGGCGGCCACTCGATCATGGGCGCAGGCGCGCCATTCGTCTCGGGCACGAGCGGCGGCAACGCAGCCACCAGCTACGGTGCGGGTGGCTCTGGAGGCGTTCTCGGCGCGAGCGGCGGCCCTGCCGGCGGCGGCGCCGGTGCACCTGGCCTGATCATCCTCGAGGAATATGCATGAGCGACGGCATCTACGTCCGCCAGGGCCGGGCCAGCTCCTTGAACATCGCGACGCCCACCGTCGTCGCGACCGTGCCGACCGACTTCGCCCGCGGTCAATGCCGCCTGGCGCGCGTTTCGGTGGTTGTCGCCGGTACTACCCCAGGCAGCGTGAACGACGCCGCCACGGTCGCCGCAGCGGCCCCCGCGAACCAAGTCTGCGCTATCCCGAACACGGCTGGCAGCTTCCTCGTCGACTTCCCGATGCTCTCGGGAATCGTCGTCACCCCCGGCACCGGCCAGACCGTCGCCGTCACCTACGACTGACCATGAGCACCAAGAACGTCCAGGACATGTCGCCAGCCGAGTACCGCCAGGCCGTCAAGGACCTGAACAAGCCGCCGGCGCCGACGCGCGAGATCGATCGCGCCAATCCGCCGAAGACCGTGCGCGACATGAGCGCCGACGAGTACGCGGCGGCCCGCCGTGCCGTCACCCGCGGCTGAACCCTTTCATCACCAACCAGGAACACCCCATGATCGCAGTTGCAGAACAACCCACGAAGGCCCGCAAGGCCGAAGCCGCGCAGCCCGTAGCGCAATCCACCATGGCCCAGCTCGCAACTGAGTTCGAGACCGAACGCGTCGCGTTGATCGAACAGATCGGCCTCGGCCGCGCCGAACCCACCGCCCGCATCGCTGAGCTGCGCCAGCGCGTGCAGAAGCTGCATGCAGAGGCGGCGCAGAACAGCACCCCAGCGCACGCTGCGCAGTGCATGCAGCAAGCGAGCAATCTCATCGCCGACATCGACCGGGCAAAGAAAGTCCTGGAAGGCGTCGAGCAAGAGATGCAGGCTGCCGCCGCAGGACATCACCCAACGTTGATCGCCCTGAGTTCGACCATGTCGATCAGGACCGAAAGTGCGGAGCGTGATCGCTTGAAGCAGGCGCACGTCACCATCCGGCGCCTGCTGAGCGACGAGTGCATCGCCGCCGCGGTCGAAGTCGTCGCGCTCTCCCGGCAGTTCCGGGTGCATGCCGGACCCGTGGCCGAAGCCATCGCCAAGCTGTCGGAAGAGTGATGCCGATGATCGCGCTCCCGATGACCCATTCGACGGGTCGCCAAGAGGGCTTGGAGCACTTGAGCACCGGCAGCGTCGACGTGCGACTGACGATCAAGGACGGCCGCCTGATGGTGCCGTTCGCCTTCGTCAAAGCCGCTCAGGACCGTGGCTATCAGACCGCGATCGCTTGGCCGCCGCGCGTCGGCGTCATGGCGCCGCCTGACGCCCTTGCTGACGATCCGGCGTTCGACATGCCGGACGGCTCGGTGCTGGTTCGGCCGACTCCCTATGGCGGCGCGCTCGACGTGCCGCTGCAGTTCATTCCCGCCCTCGAGATCCTGGGCTGGACCTCGCTTCGCCGGCTCTACGGCTTCAACTAAATCAAGGAAACCATCATGGCAACTATCCAAATGTCCGGCTACAACCCCGGCACCGCTTACAGCATCACCCTCTTGCCGCCGAGCGGCGCGACGTACACCGTCACCAACGGCGTCTTCTCGTGCAACCCGGAAGACGTCGAGATCGCCCAGCGCATGGGCTACCAGGTCGGCCCGAGCGAAAACTGGCCCGGCGCGCGGCTCGTGCGCATGAACGTCCCTGTCGGCGGTGCCTTCGGATCGACGATCACCTGGCCCGACAGCACCACGTCGGCAGTTACCTCGGGCGTCGCCAAGGTGCCGCAAGCCTGGGTGAACCAAGCCATCGGCATGGGCTTCAAGCCCGTCTAAGGGTCAAGCTGTAATGAGCGACCAGAGACACACGCCGATGACGGTCGCCATCGCCGCCGCGATCAGGATCAGACACAGCCCGAAGCACAAGAGCGCGAACCGCTGGTACAGCGGCATCGCGTATTTGAAGAAGGGCTGTCGCTGCCGTCGGCGCTGCAGATCCGCCCTGATGTCCGGGTACTGCACCCAGGACAGGCGATCGGCAAGCATTTCGTGGACGCGGTGGCGTAGCAGCATGGGCGCAGAGTACTCGTCTTCCCGACCTGTGCGAGACATTTCCTGCGCGCTGGCCGATGCAATGCTGTCCATGCATTCTCAAAACCAACGTGCGACGGCGCGCAGCCTCATTGCGTCTTTTGCCGCGGGGTTGCGCTTCCCCCGATCCTTCCCCGCGTCGCTGGCGCTGGGTCTGCTTTTGACAGTGATTTCATGACTAAAAAGACCCCCTTAACGGCGTCCAAACGCACGCCCAAACCGGCATCGCCCGCTGTAGAGACGTCTGCACCCCCCGTTCGGCTTCGCATGCGGCTCAACACCATCGGCGATGTGCGGACCGAGCTTGGTCGCCTGTACCGTGAGGCCCGGGCTCAGAAGATCGAATCGCAGGATGCATCTCGCCTGGCGAACATGCTGAGCATCCTCGGTCGCCTGATCGAGGGCAGCGACCTGGAAGAGCGGCTCGATCGGCTCGAACAACTGCAACAGAAGGAGGCCGCGCAATGGTCAGCACATCACTGAAAGCTCGCATGCGGGCAGTTGAAAGAGGCGTCGCGCCGTCCCGGTCGTATGACCTGGTGCGTCGGGTGAATGGAAGCATCGAGCGCTTTGAGCCGGGCATAGGAGATGATGGCGTGTGGGCAGTCGAGATCGACGGTCAACTAGTCGAGCCAGAGGCAGGGGAGACGATGCATCAGCTCTGCCTGCGTGCGATCGTTGAGCATCATCGCTGCGCCGACATGCCAGTGCTCGAGGCGCTGTTCTCCGGTGTGCTGCTCACCATTTGCACCGCGGCAAGCGAGCCGGACGAAGTCGGCCCACCGAACCCGGTGCACTGACATGCAGTTCGAATCAATGGCCGCGCTGGCGACCTACCTCGCCGGAATGGGCGGCTTCCTGAAGACCGTGGAGCACAGCGCGCTCGAGAACGCTGCGATCCTGGTCGAGAAGACGGCCAAGGAGGAGATCGGTGTCCAGCAACCCGCCTGGGGACCGTTCGAGGCCTGGCAGCCACTGGCCGACAGCACCGAGGCGCAGAAGGCCCAGAAGGGCTACCCGGCAGACGCGCCGCTGCTGGCCACCGGCGATCTGCAGAAGAGCATCGGGCACCAGGTTGACGGCAATACCGCCATCATCGGCAGCACCGACCCGGTGATGGTCTTCCACGAGTTCGGTACCGAGAAGATGCCGCCGCGGCCGGTGCTGGGCCCGGCCTTGTTCCGCAACAAGGAAGCGATCGTTGAGCTGATCGGCGAGGGCGTCGTTGAGGGGATCGTGGCTGGCAGGATTGTCGGCGGCGAGCGGTTTAAGGCATGAACCATCCACTACGGCTCTCATCTCCGGCCTGAGCGGGGCTAGATCGGCCGCGAAAGAACGACTGCACGCTTGTCTTTCATGATGAGGAATGGGCGTTCAATGAAGCGGTAGCTCACCACCGCCATGATCGTCGCGACTAGCAACGTCAAGAGGAGGAAGTAGAGGCCTCGTGCACCTGCGTTGCCTCCGATCAAAGGCATAAGCGCAGTGCTCACGAAGTAGCTCGCGGCAAGATGGAACACATAAAGACCGAACGATCGCTTGCCAAGGTAAACCATTGGCTTCGTGCTCAAAAATGCTGCCGCCCATGGAGCCTTCAGGGCAAGCCATAGGCAAGAGCCTGCAAATAGCGCTGCTGCAGCGTAAAGCGCCACATTCCCTGGCCCAGACACAAAGATCGACGGAAGCCAAATCAGAGCGATAGCTGATGCGATCAGGCATGCTGCCGCGATCCATAAATGATCAGACACCTCTTTGACGATCAGTGCCAATGCCATGCCCAAGAGAACACTGTCAGGCCGCAGAATCGGGTTGAAGTAGATGGTCGGGTGCGGCGCGTAGGCGTAGTGGGCTCGCAGGAGGACACAGGCTAGCCAGACGACTAGCAGTAGGCACAGCGCCTTGGACCTTCCCAACCACACGCACGCGTAAAAAAACGCAGGAAGCACGAGGTAGAACTGGTACTCGAATGACAGCGTCCATAGGTGGCTCGCAAACGGGATTGCGCGTCTGAACCAGGGGTTACCAAGGATGTTGTCGCCGAACGTGGCGATCGTTAGAAATTCCGACCAAGCGGCCGCGGCGTCGTAGCTGCCGTGCATGACGGCCATAAACACTAGCGGCGCCAAGATCATCAACGGGTAGACCCGCAGCAGGCGCCGGATAAAAAAATCAACGAGCGCGATTCGCCCTGTCCTCTGGTACTCAACCTGAAAGAGGGTGAAGAAAAGAAAGGACGAGATCACAAAAAATAGATCGACCCCCACCCACCCGTGTCCGGCTATTGAATCTGGAGGACTGACGTGGCTGAGCAACACGAACATAAAGGCAACGAAGCGCAGTCCGTCGAGAGGCGCGAGGTAGACACGTCCTACTGGGGCGACCCTCCCAGCGTTGTCTGCAAGCGGCAGCGAAGACGGCGCTGAGCTCTTTGAGCGGTCAGCGAGCCATTCGTGGGCGCGGGTGACGGGGCCGATGGTGGTCATGGAATCTTCTCTGAGGGCGCCGCGAGTATGACTGCGATTCGGTCGCGTAGCCATGGCGATGCTGGGGTTCGACGAGGCTTGACTTCTATTTGCCCCCGTGTGTTGGCGACTCAGCGATAGATGGGGAATGAACCGGGGGAACAGCACCGAGCGCCCGGAGCAAAACACCGCACCGGCGCGGGTTCCAAGGCAACATGCCGACGCTCCAATGCTCCAGAACACGTCCCCGACGGTTCACGAAAAGCCCCAGGCGCAACGCGCACTGGGGCTTTTTCATTCCCGATCGCCTACTGGATCAGGAACCCCAGCGGCAGCAGTGGCCCCACCGGGTAGTAGTCGAACGAATGCAGGTTCTCCGCGGTGAAAGGCAGCGCGCCGAGCAACTTCTCGGCTTCCGCCTGCGAGTCGACGTTCATGAGGAACACCGCGCCCTTCATTTCGTCGCGCAGCCAGAACTGCTCGATCTTGCCGTCGAGATACAGCTTCAGGGTCGCGGGGACTTCGTTCGGAAAGATGCGCTTGGACTGTTCGTCGGTGAGCGGCTCGAGGGTTCCAATGGCCAGGATCTTCACTTTGCACTCCACTTGGTTTCATGTCGGATCGACAGGTCCAATGTAGAAAGCCCAGGCGCTCTCGGCCATGGTCGCCAATGACATTCAGGGATGCATTTGCGACATGCGTGATCGGCGTTCAGGGACCGGCCCGCAGCTCCCGCACGCCGCGCCCGAGCCGTCGTCGCAGGAAGGCGAGCAGGGTCCGGGCATCGGCGTAGCCGACCTGCGCGGCGACGTCCTCCAGGCCTTCGCCGATCGACACCAGGTGCTGCGCGCGCTCGACGCGGATGTCCTGGAAGAAGGCCAGCGGCGATTTGCCGAGCACCGCCTCGGTCCGGCGTTGCAGGGTGCGGGTGGTGACGGCCAGGGCACTGGCCGCGTCCTTCAGCGAGAAGCCGACCGAGAGGTGGTCGCGGGCCCAGCGCTCGAAGCGCTCGACCAGGGGATCGGCATGCGCGAGATGGTCCGGGATGATGTATTTCGCCTGCGAGGGCCGCTGGTCGATCAGCATGAAGCGGGCGACGAGCGTGGCCATTTCCGGGCTGGCCTGGCGGACCAGCCAGAGCGCGAGGTCGAGGTGGCCCATCGCGGAGCCCGCGGTGACGGTGCGGCCCGAGACGCTCACCATGCGCGCTTCGTCGAGCCGCACCATCGGATAGCGCTGGCGGAACCAGGGCGCCAGCGACCAGGTGGTCGTGGCTTCCTGGCCGTCCAGCAGGCCGCCCTCGGCCAGGAGAAAGGTGCCGACGCAGGCCGCGGCCAGCCCGATGCCGCGGGCGTGCCAGGCCTGCAGGTGGGCCACGGCCTCCTTCACGTCCGGCCGGTCGAGGGCGAGCGCCAGGGCAGGCGGCTGCTTGGCATTCAGCGCCGGCACCAGCACCCAGTCCGGCCTGGCGACCGCGTCGGCGTTGTCGACGGCCATGGTCAGGCCCAGCGCCGTGCGCACCTGCGGCCGTACGCCAACGACCTGCACCTCGAAGAGCGCATGGACGTCGCCGCGGGCGGCGGCCAGTTCGTTGGCGGTGGCGAAGGTGTCCAGGAACACGGTCAGGCCGGTGTCGAAGACACCGTCGAGGGCGAGGACGGTCAGGCGCATGTCGCGAACGATGCCGGGAATGTCATTTGCGACCATGGTAGTCGCAGGCTTGCGGACCTACGCTCGGTGCCATGAACCTCACATTGGAAGCCCGACTCGACCGCCCCGCCTGGGCGGCACTCACGACCCTGCAGCAGGACCTGGGCGTCGGCAACGACGTCGTGCGTCGCTATCTGCCGGCGGTGTCGCCCTTCGCGGGGCTTTCCAGCGAAGGCCCCGATGCCTGGCAGGCGCTGGGCGAGCTCGTCCGCTCGCACGAGCCGGCGATCGTGCAGTCGCTGCGGCCCGCCGTCGAGGTCGCCACGTTGCGGGCCACGCCGCTGGGCGTCGTCCACCAGATGGTGGCTGCACGGTCGCCCGCGCCCCGCGACGTCGATGCCTCGGCGGTCCGGCTCGGCGCAGCGGATGCCGACGAGGTCCAGGCCCTGGTGCAGCGCACGCGCCCGGGCCCTTTCGCCGCGCGAACGATGGAGATGGGCGAATTCATCGGCATCCGGCAGCAGGGCCGCCTGGTCGCGATGGCCGGCGAGCGCATGCGCATGGAAGGCGGCGTCGAGATCAGCGCCGTCTGCGTCGACGATGCGTGGCGCGGCCGGGGCATCGCCGGGCGCCTGGTGAACGCGATGTGCGAGCGGATCGAGGCCCGCAGGGCGCTTGCGTTCCTGCATGTGCTGAGCGACAACCGGTCGGCGATCGGGCTCTACGAACGCGCTTGCGCGGTGCGTTCTTCCTCACCCGGGTTGAAGCCGCGACCTGAAAAGTGACTAAAGAGACGACGGCCCGCCGCGACGCTTCGCTTCCCGATTCAGCCCCTTCCGCGCAGAATGCGTTGCATGAGCGCCAAGACCGCCCGCCGCGAATACCTTCAGGCCGTTGCCGACTTCGAGCGCGGCGTTCGTGATTTCGCCCGCGGCATGGGCGCGTTGATGGAGACCGCCGCGGCGAAGGCACCGGGCGAAACCTTGCCGGACGACGCCTTGCCCCTTCTGGCGAGCCTCGGACCGCGCAAGCCGGCCCGTCGGGCGCCACGCACGGACGCAGCGCCCGACGCCGAAATCAAACGGGAAGCCGGCTTCGGACGCTGAAGTCGCTCGATCAGAAGCGCATTTCCTCCAGTTCCTTCTTGCCCAGCGGAGTGATCTGCTTGACCCGGAACTTCACCGGCCAGCCATAGGAGCTGACGCCTTTCGAGCGCCGCACTTCCAGTCCCTGGATGAAGCCGTCGGTCTCGGCCTGCATGGCGCAATTGAACAACTGGATGAATTTCGGCCATTCGGAGGCCGATCGGTCGGGGGCTTCGAACGCGTCCTGGCCGGAATCAATGGCCAGCAGCAGTTCGCGGAGGGTCTGGGGCATGGGATTTCCCTTTTGGAGATGCATGTCGAGGCCTCAAAACGTGATTCTCGTGCGTCTCGAGTCGGAAGGTCCGAATGGACTATGCACGATTCGATCCAGCCCCCGTGTGTCAGCGCCGGCGGGCGCGGGGGGCGGCGGCCGGCTTCGAAGGGTGTTGCTCGATCGGCAGCGCGACCTCCGACTTGATCTCCCGCAGCACGATGCTGGAGCGCACGTGCGTCACGCCCGGCAGGCTGAACAGCGTCTCGTGCAGAAAACGTTCGTAGTGCTTCATGTCCTGCACCAGCACCGTCAGGATGTAGTCGGCCGGCCCGGTCGCCGAGACGCAACGGATGATCTGCGGGCTGGCCGCGACCGCCTGCTCGAACAACTGCACCTGGGATTCGCTGTGCCGGTCGAGGTTCACCTCGGCCACCGCGGCGACGTGCAGGCCGACCTTCTCGCGGTCGATGACGGCGGTGTAGCCCTGGATGACGCCGGCCGCTTCCATGTCCTTGATGCGCTTCCAGCAGGGCGTGGGCGAGAGGCCGACCGCTTCCGATATCTGCTGCACGGTCTGCCGCGCGTCGCGCTGAAGTTCGAAAAGAATCTTCAGGCTGTGGCTGTCCAGAAGAATGGAATCGACGTTCATGGCGATTTTGGAGAATGAAATTCTCCAGATAGGGTGATCCGCTAGTGTATTGAAGAAGCACTTTCCTGTCCGGCGGCACAACAATTTATTGCATGGACAGCTCCCCACCGACCCCCAATCCCGCGGCCGAACTGGCACGCCCCGGCTACCGCCTGGCCGACAGCCTCTGGGCCCGCTCCGGCGCAATCTTCCTGACCGGCACCCAGGCGCTGGTGCGGGTGCTGCTGATGCAGCGCCAGCGCGACGCCGCCCGCGGCATCGACAGCCAGGGCTTCGTCAGCGGCTACCGCGGCTCGCCGCTCGGCATGGTCGACCAGGCGATCTGGAAGGCCGGCCCGGACTTCAAGGAAGCCGGCATCCGCTTCGTTCCCGCGATCAACGAGGAGCTGGGCGCGACCCAGGTGCTCGGCACGCAGCGGGTCGAGTCGGACCCGGAACGCACGGTCGAGGGCGTCTTCGCGATGTGGTACGGCAAGGGCCCCGGCGTCGACCGCGCCGGCGACGCGCTCAAGCACGGCAACGCCTACGGCTCGTCGCCGCACGGCGGCGTGCTGGTGGTGGCGGGCGACGACCACGGCTGCGTCTCGTCCTCTATGCCGCACCAGAGCGACCAGGCCTTAGTCGCCTGGAGCATGCCGGTGCTGCAGCCGGCGAGCGTCGCCGAGTACCTGGAGTTCGGCCTCTACGGCTACGAGCTGTCGCGCTATTCCGGCGCCTGGGTCGGCATGGCCGCCCTGTCGGAAGTGGTGGAAAGCGCCGGCACGGTCGACCTCGATCTCGTCAATGCCCGGGTCGCGGCCTGGGCCGACGCCGACACGGTGCGCGCCGCGACCGGCCACCGGCCGCCGGCCGACGGGCTGCACTACCGCTGGCCGGACCTGCCTTCGCTCTCGATCGAGGCCCGGCTGGCCGACAAGCTGAAGGCGGTGGCCGCCTTCAGCCGCGTCAACAGCGTCGACCGGCAGGTGATCGAGAGCCCGCGCGCCAAGGTCGGCATCGTCACCTGCGGCAAGGCGCACTTCGACCTGATGGAAGTGCTGCGCCGGCTGGAGGTGACGCCGGCCAGCCTGGCCAGCGCCGGGCTGCGGCTCTACAAGGTCGGCCTGAGCTTCCCGCTCGAACAGGGCCGCATGCGCGAATTCGCGCAAGACCTGGACGAGATCCTGGTGGTCGAGGAGAAGGGCGCGGTGGTCGAGACCCAGTTGCGCGACATGTTCTACAACGCGCCGCCCGAGGCCCGCCCGGCGCTGGTCGGCAAGCTCGACCGCGAAGGCCGGCCGCTGGTGTCGGCGCTGGGCGAGCTGCGGCCCTCGCGGCTGATCGAGCTGGTCGCCGAGTGGCTGGCGAAGCACTTCCCGGACAACACCGAACTCGGCGACCACCTGCAGCACGTGCGCGACTTCACGCCGCCGGAGCTGCTCAGCAACGGCGGCGACGCGGTCAAGCGGCTGCCCTACTTCTGCGCCGGCTGCCCGCACAACACCAGCACCAAGGTGCCCGAAGGCTCGACCGCCCGCGCCGGCATCGGCTGCCATTTCATGGCCAACTGGATGGACCGCAGCACCGCCGGGCTGATCCAGATGGGCGGCGAGGGCGTCGACTGGGTGTCGCACTCGATGTTCACCAAGACGCCGCACGTGTTCCAGAACCTCGGCGACGGCACCTACTACCACTCGGGCTACCTGGCGATCCGGCAGGCGGTCGCGGCCAAGGCCACGCTGACCTACAAGATCCTCTTCAACGACGCCGTCGCGATGACCGGCGGCCAGCCGGTCGACGGCGTGATCAGCGTCGACGCGATCGCGCGCCAGGTGGAGTCCGAAGGCGTCAAGAAGGTGGTGGTGGTGAGCGACGCCATCGGCCACTACGACGGCATCAAGGACCGCTTCCCGGCCGGTACCGAATTCCACGACCGCAGCGAACTGGACGCGGTGCAGCGCCGGTTGCGCGAGGTGCCGGGCGTGACGGTGCTCATCTACGAGCAGACCTGCGCCGCCGAGAAGCGCCGCCGCCGCAAGAAGGGCGAGATGGCCGATCCGGCCAAGCGCCTCTTCATCAACGAGGCGGTCTGCGAGGGCTGCGGCGACTGCACCGTGCAGAGCAACTGCGTGGCGGTGCTGCCGCACGAGACCGACCTTGGCCGCAAGCGCAAGATCGACCAGACCAGCTGCAACAAGGACTATTCCTGCGAGAAGGGCTTCTGCCCGAGCTTCGTCGGCGTCACCGGCGGTGCGCCGCGCAAGAAGAGCGGCGCGCTGGCCGCCGGCAAGGAAGCCTTCCTGGCGCACGTCGCGGCGCTCGCGCGGCCGGCCGAACGCGCCTGGGACGCGCCCTACGACCTGCTGGTGACCGGCGTCGGCGGCACCGGCGTGGTGACCGTGGGCGCGGTGATCGCGATGGCCGCGCACCTGGAAGGCAAGTCGGCCAGCGTGCTCGACTTCATGGGCTTCGCCCAGAAGGGCGGGGCGGTGCTGAGCTTCGTGCGCCTCGCGGACCGGCCGGAGCGGCTCAACCAGGTGCGCATCGACACCCAGCAGGCCGACGCCATCCTGGCCTGCGACGTGGTGGTCGGCGCCTCGGCCGATGCCCTGCAGACGGTGCGCCACGGCCGCACCCGGATCCTGGCCAACACGCACGAGATTCCGGTCGCCGAATCGCTGCGCAACCCGGACGCGGACCTGCACGTCGACCTGCTGCTCGAGAAGATGCGCTTCGTCGCCGGCGACGAACAGGTCGAGACCTTCGACGCGCAGACGCTGGCCGAGGAATTCCTTGGCGACACGCTGGCCTCGAACATCCTGGCCGCCGGCTACGCCTGGCAGCGCGGCCTGATCCCGCTCGGGCTGGAGTCGCTCACCCGCGCGATCGAGTTGAACGGCGTCGCGGTCGCGTCCAACCAGATGGCCTTCTCGCTCGGCCGCCTGGCGGCCGGCGCGCCTGAGGCGATCGAGGCACTGCGCGCCGCGCCGGTGGCCGAGGTCCTCGACGAATCGCCGGACGCGCTGGTGGCGCGCGCCGTGAAGCAGCTGGGCGCCTACCAGAACGCCGCCTGGGCCCGCCGCTACGAGGCCCGCATCGCCGCCTTGCGGCAGCGCGAGGCGGCGCTCGCCGGCGGCGATCCGAGCCTGCCGGTCACCCGCAACGCGGCCCGCAGCTTGCTCAAGCTGATGAGCTACAAGGACGAGTACGAGGTCGCGCGCCTCTACACCGACGGCAGCTTCCAGGCCCGGTTGGCCGAGCAGTTCGAAGGCCCGCTGAAGCTCGAATACCACATGGCACCGCCCTTCATCGCCAGGCCGAAGAACGGCCAGCCGCCGGTCAAGATCCGGCTCGGCGCCTGGATGCAGCCGGTGCTGAAGCTGCTGGCCCACGGCAAGGCGCTGCGCGGCACCGCGCTAGACGTCTTCGGCTACACCGAGGAGCGGCGCCTGGAGCGCCAGCTGATCGGCCAGTTCGAGGCCCGCCTGGACGAACTGGCGGCCGAGCTGTCATCCGCCAACCAGAAGCTGGCGGCGCAGATCGCGGCGCTGCCGCTGGCGATCCGCGGCTACGGCCACGTCAAGCTGGCCAACCTGGCGCTGACCCGCGGCCGCGAGGCCGAGTTGCTGCATCGCTTCGCGCCGGCGCGCTATCCGCGGCCGGTGGTCGAAGGCAAGGCCGGGCAGATCCGCGGCATCGCGGTGGTGGCGGCGCATTGAGCCGCTCGCGGCGTTCTCAGGCCGCGGGGTTGTGCCAACCGCCGTCCCCGGCGATCAGCCCGTCGGCCTCCTTCGGGCCCCAGCTGTCCTTGGCATAGGGGATCGAAGGCGGCGGATCGTTCAGCACCGGCTCGACCACCGCCCAGGCGGCCTCGATCGCGTCCTCGCGGGCGAAGAGCGAGTCGTCGCCGTGGAGAGCGTCGGTCAGGAGGCGTTCGTAGGCGGTCTGCTCGCCCGGCTCTTCTTCCTGCAGGGCGAATTCGCGCTGCTCGCCGGTGAAGTCCTTGCCGGCCCGCTTCACCCGCGCGGCCAGCGCGATCGCCGAGTGCGGCTGCAGGCGCAGGCGCAGGTAGTTGGCTTCTTCGGTCTTGGCGTCGTCGTCGAACAGGTTCTGCGGCGGCGCCCGGAAGCGCACCAGCACCTCGCAGGCGGAATCGGGCAGGTGCTTGCCCGAGCGCAGGTACCAGGGCACGCCGGACCAGCGCCACGAGTCGATGTGCAGCCGGATCGCGCAGAAGGTCTCGACGTCCGAATCGGGGGCGACGCCGGGCTCGCTCCGGTAGCCCTCGTACTGGCCGCGCACCATGTCCTTGGCCTGCAGCGGCTCCATCGCCTCGAAGACCTCGGCCTTGTGGCGGTGCACCGACTCGAAGCCGCGGCTGGCCGGCGGCTCCATCGCCAGCAGGGCGACGATCTGCATCAGGTGGTTCTGCACCACGTCGCGCAGGCAACCGGCGCTCTCGTAGAAGGAGCCGCGGTCCTCGACGCCGAACTTCTCGGCCAGCGTGACCTGCACGCTTTCGATGTGGTGGCGGTTCCAGAGCGGCTCGAAGATCGAGTTGGCGAAGCGGAAGTACAGGATGTTCATGATCGCTTCCTTGCCCAGGAAGTGATCGATGCGGAAGATCGCGTCGTTCGGGAAGACCTCCAGCGCCACCCGGTTCAGCTCCTTGGCCGAGGCCAGGTCGCGGCCGAAGGGCTTCTCGACGATGACGCGGGCGTTGGCGGCCAGGCCGCTCTTGCCGAGGCCTTCGATGACCGTCGGGAACAGCGTCGGCGGGATCGCCAGGTAGTGCGCCGGCGTCCTGGCCCCGCCGAGCGTCTGCTTGAGCTTGTCGAAGGTGCCCGATTCCTTGTAGTTGCCGCTGACGTACTGCACCAGGCCGAGCAGCCGGTCGATCACCTGGGTGTCGGCCTTCGGGTTGTCCTTCAGGATGCTTTCGCGGGCATGGTCGCGCAGCTGCTCGCTGCTCCAGGGCCGGGTCGCCACGCCGATGACCGGCACCTTCAACGCGCCACTCCTGCACATGGCATAGAGCGCCGGGAAGATCTTCTTGTAGGCCAGGTCGCCGGTGGCGCCGAAGACGACCAGCGCGTCGGACGGTCCGTCGGGCGCCTTCGCCAGGGGTGCGGGTTGCGGCGTGGAATTGGGTTCTGGATTCATGGTGGACCTTTCGTGGACCCATTTTCAAGCCCTTCGATGACCGCGTGGCGTAGGCCGGCAGCGCTCCTGCGTGGCGGCCCACGTTGTGCGCGCGCGACGATTCCGGCAACAATTGAGGGCTGCCGCCGGTCGCGGCCATAAGATCGAACGATCGTGCAGCCAGGCGGCAGCCGCCGCCGAGCTTTTCAATTTGCAAGGCACAGTGCCGCATGCAGGGCCCCTCGAGAGGGGCCTTTTTTGTGGGCTGGCTGAATAGGGCGTTCAAGCCATGATGGGTAATTCGTCGTTCGCGGGACTGGGCAACTCGTCCTTCGCGAGCCTCACTCCGGCTCCCGCCACCGCGGACGAGGCCGAGCCGTGGGTTCGCGGCGAGCTGATCCGCAGCCTGATGCGGGCCTCGCGCGGCTCCTACCTGCTGGCCGGCGCGCTGATGCCGGCGATGGTCGCGCTCAGCTGGGGCTACGTGCCGACCTGGCAGCTGGTGGCCTGGCTGATCATCGGTATCGCGGCCACCATCTGCCGCATCTGGGGCGAGCAGCTCTACGCGCGCCGCTACGCCGACCGCGATTCGGCCGCCCAGCAGTATTTCGTCGAGCACTACCGGCTGCTCTGGAGCGCCAGCGGCTTCGCCTGGGGCCTGTCGATCCTGATCTTCTTCGAGCGCACGCCGCTGGTGAACCAGTTCATGAGCTGGCTGATCGTCGCCGGCGTGGCGACCTTCCCGCTCAACGGCCTGGCGCTGCATCCGCCGCTCCTGCGGCGCTACGTCAACACGCTCTTCTTCACCATGCTGATGGCGATCATCCTGCGGGTGATCGAGCTGAAGTTCGAGCGGCCGCATTTCAACTACGGCTTCCTGCTGCTGCCGGGGCTGCACTGGTGGCTGCTGCTGCGGGCCGGCCGGCGCATCCACGAGACCGCGCGCAACAGCTTCGAGCTGCTCTTCCACAACCACATCCTGATCAACTCGCTGACCCAGCAGCGGCAGGCGGCGGTGTCTGCGGTGGCGATGAAGAACCGCTTCCTGGCGAGCGCCGCGCACGACATGCGCCAGCCGGTGCTGGCGCTCTCGCTCTACGCCGACTGGCTGCGCAACGAGCCCGAGCTGGTGGCCGAGATCGCGCCCAAGATCGTGCGCGCCACCCACGCGGTCAATGCGCTCTTCGACTCGCTGTTCGACCTGGCGCGGATCGACTCCGGGCAGGTGCGGCTGCACATCGAGCGGGTCGACGTGGCCCAGCTGCTGCACGACCTGGAGCTGCAATACCGCCCGGTGGCCGAGGCCAAGGGGCTGCGCTTCAAGGTCCACGTGAGCTCGGGCACGGTGCTGACCGATCCGATCCGGGTGCGCCGGATGATCGGCAACCTGGTGGCCAACGCGATCAAGTACACGGTCGAGGGCGGCGTGCTGCTGGCCTCGCGCCACACCCGCGACGGCTTGCGGGTGGAAGTCTGGGACACCGGCATCGGCATCGCGCGCGAGCACCTGCGCGACGTCTTCCTGGAGTTCTACAAGGTGGCCGACCATGCCGGCACCTCGGACGGCTTCGGCCTCGGCCTGGCGATCGTCGCGCGCCTGTCGCACGCGCTCGGTCATCCGGTCAGCGTGCGCTCGCGGCTGGGGCGCGGCAGCGTGTTCCGGGTCGCGCTGCACGACGCGGACGAGACGCAGGCGCAGACGCGAATTTCAGGCGCGGTCGGCTAGGCAGCCGGAACCGCGCCGCCGGTTCAGCCGGACAACAGGCCGTTGGTGCGGGCGTGGTGCAGCGCCTGGGTGCGGCTCTTCACGCCCAGCCGGCGGAACAGGCGCCACAGGTGTACCTTCACCGTGTGCTCGCTGATGTCGAGTTCGGTGGCGATGTCGCGGTTGCTCATGCCCTGGTCGAGCATCGCGATCAGCTGGGTCTGGCGCTTGGACAGCTTGCTGTTGGCGGCGGCGACCGGCTCCTCGGCCTCGGTGTCGGCCATCAGCAGGCCGCGCAGGGCCGCGGTGAGTTCGGCCGAGCTGGCCGATTTCTCGATGTAGGTGTCGGCACCGGCCTCGATGCAGGCTTCTTCCATGTCGGCGGAGGGCGAGGCGGAGTAGACCGCGATCGGCACTTCCGGATAGGCCAGCTTGACAGCCACCACGCCCGAGACGCCGGTGGTGTCCGGCAGCTTCAGGTCGAGGCAGAAGAGGCCCGGCGCGCCGTGCTGCTTGACCGCTGCCCCCAGCTTGTCGAGCCGTTCGAGCTCGACGATGTTCTCGGCCGGCCGGAGGCGCCGCAGCACCATCACGATGGCGTCGCGCATCAGGGGGTGATCGTCGATGACATAGATGCTCATGTTTTTCTCGCAGTGTCCGTGGCTCGGTTTTCCTTCGCCCCGGTAGATGGACCTTCAGCTCTTCTCGCTCGCCGCATCGGCGCTCAGCACTTCCAGGGCGGCCGTCGCCGACCGCATCGTTTCGTCGTCGACCGGCTCCAGCTGTTCCGCCAGTGCGGCCAACGCCGCGCCGGGTTGCCGGCGCAGGCTGCCGATCGCGCTGCCGGCTTCTTGCGGTGTCGCGAACCCCCGACTTTGTAACAGTTGCTTGCCGTCTGCGTCGAGCAATTTGAAGTAGAAGAGATTATCGGCTTCGCGATACTGTTTGAAACTGGGACGCGCCGCCTTGTTTGCCTTGGCGCGGCCGTCGTTGCTGTCGCGCACCGCCAGGTTGCGCAGGCCGACCGCATGGCGCAGCTCGGCCATGAAGGGCTGCGACAGCGCGCGGGCCTTCTCGGCGCCGGTGCGCAGGATCAGCTCGATCCTGGCCGGGTCGGCCAGCAGCGCCTCGTAGTGCTTGCGCATCGGCGCGATCTCGCGGTCGATGCGCTCGAACAGCAGCTGCTTGGCGTCGCCCCAGCCGATTCCGTCGTCGTAGGCGCGGCGCAGGGTCTCGGTTTCCTCGCTGTCGGCGAAGGCGCGGTAGATCTCGAAGATGGCCGACCCTTCGGTTTCCTTGGGTTCGCCGGGCACTTTCGAGTCGGTCACGATGCTCGAGATGAGCTTCTGCAGGCGGGCTTTGGGTGCGAACAGCGGGATCGTGTTGTCGTAGCTCTTGCTCATCTTGCGGCCGTCCAGGCCGGGCAAGGTCGCCACCATGTCGTCGATCGCGGCTTCGGGCAGGGTGAAGTGGTCGCCGTAGAGGTGGTTGAAATGCTGCGCCATGTCGCGCGCCATCTCGATGTGCTGCACCTGGTCGCGCCCGACCGGCACGTAGTGGGCGTTGAACATCAGGATGTCGGCGCCCATCAGCACCGGGTACATGAAGAGGCCGGCGTTGACGTCGGCGTCCGGGTCTTCGCCCCGGGCCGCGTTCTTGTCGACCTGCGCCTTGTAGGCATGGGCGCGGTTGAGCATGCCCTTGCCGCTCACGCAGGTGAGGAACCAGGTGAGCTCCGGGATCTCGGGGATGTCCGACTGGCGGTAGAAGGTGACCTTGTCGGGGTCGAGCCCGCAGGCCAGCCAGGTGACCGCGATCTCGAGCGTCGAGCGCTGGATGCGCGCCGGCTCGTCGACCTTGATGAGGGCGTGGAAGTCGGCCAGGAAGTAGAAGCTCTGGACGTCGTCCTGCCGGCTGAAGCGCACCGAATGGCGCACCGAGCCGACGTAGTTGCCCAGGTGCGGCGTGCCGCTGGTGGTGATGCCGGTGAGGTAGCGCGTCGGCGCGGCGGGAGTGTCGGTGGGATTGGCCATGGGGATCAGCAGCAGGAATCAGCGAATGAGGGCGGTGAGCGGCGACAGCAGCAGGTTGATGACCTGGTAGCCGAAGGCCATGAGCGGGCTCAGCCACCAGGTGCTGACCACGCCCGCGATGACCAGCGCCATCACGATGAAGAAGCCGTAGGGCTCGATGCGGGCCAGGAACATCTGCGCGCCGCCGCGCGGCAGCAGGCCGGCCAGCACCCGGCCGCCGTCCAGCGGCGGCAGCGGGAACAGGTTGAAGGCCCACATCACCAGGTTGACCAGCACGCCGCCGCGCGCCATCTTGAGAAAGAAGGGCTCGTTGATGCCGGCGCCGACCAGCCCGACCAGGAACAGCGCCCACAGGATCGCCTGGATGAAGTTCGACGCCGGGCCCGCCAGCGCCACCCAGACCATGTCGCGCTTGGGATTGTTGAGGCGGTTGAAATTGACCGGCACCGGCTTGGCATAGCCGAAGAGGAAGGCGCCCGAGGTGGCGAAGTAGAGCAGCAGCGGCATCAGGATCGTGCCGATGGGGTCGATGTGCCGCAACGGGTTGAGGGTGACGCGGCCCAGCACGTAGGCGGTGTTGTCGCCGAGGTAGCGCGCGACGTAGCCGTGGGCGGCCTCGTGGATCGTGATCGCGAAGATCACCGGCAGCGCATAGATGAGAACGGCTTGAACGAGGTTTGAAATATCCACCGATGGATTGTCTCAGACGTGGCCGAACGGCCCGGGAACGCCCCGGCTCAGAGCCCGAGGCCGGCCAGCGGCCCGCGGCCGACCCGCACGATGACCGGGTCGCCGCCGGTGCCCATCGGCGTCAGGTCGACCACCGTGGTCGGCTCGGACGGGCAGGCGCCGGCGTCGATGACCGCGCCGATCTGCTTCTCGAAGCGCTCGCGGATCTGGGTGGCGTCGTTCATCGCGGCGGTCTCGCCGGGCGCGATCAGCGTGGTGGCCAGGAGCGGTTCGCCGTGCAGGGTGAGCAGCTCGTGCAGCACCTTGTGGTCGGGCACCCGGAGGCCGATGGTCTTGCGCTGCGGATGGCTGACCCGCCGAGGCACTTCCTTGGTGGCCTCGAGCAGGAAGGTGTAGGGCCCGGGCGTGGCGGCCTTGAGCAGCCGGTACTGCTTGTTGTCGACCCGGGCGTAGTTCGACAGCTCGCTCAGGTCCCGGCACAGCAGTGTGAGGTGGTGCTTCTCGTCGACCTGGCGGATGCGTCGCAGCTGGTCGACCGCGTCCTTGTCGTCTAGGTGGCAGGCGAGCGCGTAGCTCGAATCGGTGGGCACGGCGACGATCTCGCCGCGGGCGAGCAGCGCGGCGGCCTGCTTGAGCAGCCGCTGCTGCGGGTTCTCGGGGTGGACTTCGAAATACTGGGCCATGGCCGATTCTGCCGCCTGCGCCGCGCCCGCGCAGGCGGGCCGCGTGCGATCACGGTCCCGCGATCAGAGGATGCGGTCTTCGAGCAGATCCCAGACCGGCGTCAGCTTGCCGGGCAGGGGCGGCAGCATGCCGAGGTCGCAGTGGCTCTCGTCGGGGCTGTGGAAGTCGCTGCCGCGCGAGGCGGCGAAGTCGAATTCGAGCGCCTTGTCGGCGTATTCGACGAACTCGGCCGCGGTGTGGCTGCCGGTGACCACCTCGATCGCCTGGCCGCCGTGCGCCTTGAATTCGACGAAGAGCGCGTATTCCTCGTTGGCGGTGAACTTGTAGCGGCCCGGGTGCGCGATCACCGCCAGGCCCTTGGCATTGGTGATCCACTGCACCGCGTCCTTGAGCGTGGCCCAGCGGTGCGGCACGTAGCCGGGCTTGCCTTCGGTGAGGTAGCGGCGAAACACCTCGGGCGTGTCGCGGCAGTGGCCGGCTTCCACCAGGAAGCGGGCGAAGTGGGTGCGCGAGATCAGTTCCGGGTTGCCGACGAATTTCAGCGCGCCGTCGTAGGCGCCGTGGATGCCGACCTTGGCGAGGCCTTCGGACATCTCGAGGGCCCGCTTGCCGCGGCCGCCTCGGGTGTCGTAGAGGCCTTCGGTGATGGCCGCGTCGTCGACGTCGAAGCCGAGACCTACGATGTGGACTGTCTCGCCGGCGAAGGTGACCGAGATCTCGGTGCCGGTGAGGTACTTCATGCCCTGCTCGCGGGCCGCGGCGGCGGCGCGGTGCTGGCCGCCGATCTCGTCATGGTCGGTCAGGGCCCAGAGCTCGACCCCGTTGGCGGCTGCGCGAGCGGCCAGTGCTTCGGGCGTCAGGGTGCCGTCGGACACCACGGAGTGGCAATGCAGGTCGGCGTTGAGGATGGCGGTCACGCCACGATCTTATGCTTTCTCGAATGGACCCGCGGCCTTGCGGGACACGGCCCGCCGAGCGCCGGAACGCTCGCGGGCCGTCCTGCCGGGCTCAGAAAACGTGGCTGAAGACGTAGTACAGCAAGCCCGACAGCAGCATCGCCGCCGGCAGCGTGAGCACCCAGGCCAGGGCGAGGTTGCGCAGGGTGCCCCACTGCAGGCCGGAGCCGCTGGCGGCCATGGTGCCGGCCACGCCGGAGGACAGCACGTGGGTGGTCGACACCGGCAGGCCCCACATGTCGGCCGCGCCGATGGTGAGCATGGCCACGACCTCGGCCGAGGCGCCCTGGGCGTAGGTCAGGTGGGTCTTGCCGATCTTCTCGCCGACGGTGATGACGATGCGCTTCCAGCCGACCATGGTGCCCAGGCCGAGGGCGATGGCGACCACCACCTTGACCCACAGCGGGATGAACTTGGTCGCTTCGTCGATCTCCTTGCGGAAGGCGCCGACCTTGGCCTTGGTGTCGGGATCGAAGTTGGCGGCGCCGCTGGCGTCGAGGCGGCGCAGCGCCTCGGAGGTGAGGTACATGTCGTTGCGCACGTTGGTGACGGCGGCGGCCGGCAAGCCGTTGAGCGAACCGTTTTCCTTCACCAGCTGGCCGATGCTGCCGGCCAGGGTGGCGATCGCCGGCACCACGGTCGGGTTGAATTCCTTGGTGCGCACGAAGGTCGCGGCGATCTCGCGGGCCTGGGTCGGCGTCGGTGCCGGTTGCTCGTTGGGCGTGCTGCTGCGAAGAGCGGCTTGCGCGACCTGGGCCACGGCGGCGAACTTGACCACGTCGTCGGCCGGCATCGAGCGGTTCAGCGCGTAGGCCATCGGCAGGGTGCCGACCAGGATCAGCATGATCAGGCCCATGCCCTTCTGGCCGTCGTTCGAACCGTGCGCAAACGACACGCCGGTGCAGGTGAGGATCAGCAGGCCGCGGATCCAGGCCGGCGGCGGATCGTTGCTCTTGGGTTGTTCGTACAGC
>NZ_LMUW01000126.1:31769-45819 GCF_009765735.1 Xenophilus sp. L33 | reverse complement strand
GCGGCCGCGGGTGCTGGCCTGCAGGGCCGCGCGGCGCTGCAGCAGCGCGCCGAGGACGACGCAGGCCTCCGCCGGCGCGCCGGCGGTGTCGACGAAGTCGTCGACGCCCACGCGCAAGGCGCTGAGCATCGCGCCCGGGTCGGTGGAGTCGCCGGTGCCCAGCACCGCGATCGCCGGCCAGTCGCGCTTGAGCTGCCGGAAGGCCTCGGCGGCGGCGGCCGCCTGATCGCCCGAGAAGTCGAGCAGCACCGCTTGAGGGTTGAGCACGCCGATGCGCTCGTCCAGGTTGTCCGGGCCCAGCAGGTGCGACACCGCGGCGCCTTCGCGCTGCAGCGCATGGGTCAACCAGACGATGTGCCGGCAGTCGTTGGAGACCAGCAGGTAGGTGTCGGCGCCCGGCGCGGGCGCGCGGTTGACCGGCAGGTCGGGAACGAGCATCGGGGCAGGTCTCATGGGCGCATTCGTGAGGTGGGTCTGGAGACGGTGCAGCGCGTTCATGGTGTTCATGGCGTTGGTGCTTCAGCGGGAGAAACCGGGCAGGGCGTCGGGCGAGGCGCCGCCGAAGAACATCGCGCGCCACACGGCCGGGTCGGCCTGTTCCGCGGCGCCCGGCAGCTGGGCCGTGAGGTCGACACCGGCCTTGATCGGCTTCACGAGATGCGGCGTGACCATGATCACCAGCTCCTTCTCGTTGCGGTTGAAGGTCTGCGACTTGAAGAAGTTGCCGATGATCGGCAGGTCGCCCAGGAGCGGCACCTTGTCGACCTGGGCCACGGTGGTGCGGCTGACCAGCCCGCCGATGACGAAGCTCTCGCCGTCGCCCAGCTCGACCGTGGTGTCCGCGCGCCGGGTGCTGATGGCCGGCACCGCGACGCCGTCGATGCTGATCGCGTTGGTGTAGTCGAGGTCGCTGGCTTCGGGCGCGACCTTGAGTGCAATGCGGTCGTCGGCCAGCACCGTCGGCGTGACAGACAGGCCGATGCCGAAGGACTTGTACTGGATGGTGGTGGTGCCCAACCCTTGCGGCACCGGGATCGGCAGCTCGCCGCCGGCCAGGAAGCTCGCGCTCTGGCCCGACAGCGCGACCAGGGTCGGCTCGGCCAGCACCCGCGCCAGGCCGTTGCTCTGCAGCAGGTTCAGGGTGAGCGTGAGGCCGCGGCCCTGGTTGGCATTGCCGAAGCCCAGCGCCAGGTTGAAGGCGTCGGCCAGGGCACCGGGCGTCACGCTGGTGAAGCTGAAGCCGTGGTTGTTGGGGCCGTAGGGCGACAGCTGGAAGCCGACTTCCTTCAGCACGCTGCGGCTGAACTCGACGATCTTCACCTCCACCTGCACCGTCTGGCTCCTGATCCGGACCACCGAGCTGTCGACCAGCGGCGCGTCCTTGGGGCTCGCGCCCTGCGCCGCATCGACCGCCTGCGCATGAGCGACCAGGCCGTCGGTGGCGCCGGTCACCGCAGCCTCGCGGCGCCGCACGTCCAGGCGATAGGTGCGGGCGCTGGCGCTGCCCTTCTCCCAGACCATCAAGGTGGTGCTGCCGGCGGCGCGGCCGGTGACGACCAGCATCGCGCCCGGGCCGTCGGGCCGCTTACGCGTGACCAGCACCGACGCGACCGTGTCGTCGGCGAGCGCCAGCCGCTCGACGCCGCGGGGCACCGCGAGAGTCTGCTGCGTGCCGGCGGCGAGCGTGAGGACGTTGCGGGCTTCATCGACCGGCGCGGCCGGTGGCGCAGGCGCCGGCGCGGCGTCCGGCACCGAAGGCATTGCGAGCAGGCCGGCGAGGGTGCACAGGGCGACGCCGCGTCGGCGGTGCCGGCGCAGGAGAGGAGAGACGGAGGTCTGTGTCACGGCGGTGGGGCCTCAGTAGCTGAGCGTTTCGCGCTTGTCGCCGCGGATCATTTCGACTTCGGTGCCGCGCGGCGGCGCCGCGCCGCGGCGTGGCGCGGCGGACGGCATCCGCGCCATCGAGGCGGCGATCGCCATCGCGGTGGAGCCGTTCTTCGTGGTGGCCGCGGTGCCGCCGCGTGCCAGGTCTTCCATCGCCAGCCCGGCCTCGGCCCGGTCGATGGGGGTCATCGCCACGCGTTGCGGCGCGCCGGCCTTGCCGCCCACCGGCTGGATCGCACCGGGCAGCGCGGCGAAGAGGTCGGGCTGCGGCAGCGCCATGTCCTCGGGATGGCGCAGCGCGAGCAGCAGGTGGCCCTGGCTGTCGCCGAGCGCCAGTTGCGCCACGTCGGCCACGGGCACCGCCAGCACCGCGGTGCGGGCGGCCTCGACCCTGCCGGTCGGTGCGCTGCGCGTGGCCTGGGCGCCGCCTTCGGGCGGTGGCGTCGCGTTGTCGATCGGCAGCGCGCCGTAGGCCAGCACGCGCAGCCGCGACAGCAGCAGGCGCGCCTGGCTGCGTTCGATCTCGCGGTTGTCGGTCTTGAGCAGCAGGAAGACGTCGACGAAGTCGCCGGGGTGCAGCCGGTTGCCCACGCCCATCACCTCGTCGGCCTTGACGGCGACCGCACGCTCGCCTTCGCCGAGGCGCAGCGCCAGGCCGGTGGCCAGTTGCGTCTCCATGACCGGCGTGCCTTCGCCGAGGTTGGCGAGCGGCACGCGGCCGACCGCGGAGGCCACGTCGTGCAGCGCGTCGGCCGGATTGACCGGCAGTTGCGCGACCCGCAAGGCGTCCGCTGCGAGCGGCAGGCCGGCGGCCACCGGATGCCGGGTCACCACCACCGGATACAGGACCTCGGCCGGTTTTGCGGCCGCGGCTGCGATCGGCTGCTGCACGGCCACGGGCGGCCGTCGCGAGAGCCAGGCGGCGTAGCCGCCGAGCGCGACGGCCAGCAGGATCAGCAGCGCCGCGACGATCTTGGTGAAGTGGATCATGGGGAGGTATCGGGAGGCGGTGAGAGCGTCGCGTTCAGGCGAAGCCGGGCATGAGGCAGCGGCCGATCCAGGCGAGCGCTGCCAATGCGAGGTAGGCGGCAAAGGGAATCTGTTCCCAGCGTCCGGCGGGCATCGCCGGGCTGTAGGGCATGGCCAGCGGCCGGACGACCTTCACGCCGAGCCAGAGCAGCGCGTGCAGTCCGGCGAGCAGGCCGGCGCCGATCGCGATCGGCCCGAGCAAGGGCGCACCGACCCAGAGCCCGAGCACCGCCGCGAACTTGACGTCGCCCGCGCCCATCACGCCTGCCGCATACGCGGCCAGCAGGGCGGCGAAGGCCATCGTCGCCGCCGTCAGGGCCGAGGCCCAGCGCAGGCCGAAGGGCGCGCTGCCGCTGGCCAGCACCGCCAGTGCGCCCAGCGCGCCGATGGCCAGGAGGAGGTTCGGCACCCGCCGCTGCAACAGGTCGAAGCACAGCACGCTCGACAGGAAGACCGCCGCGGCGGCGCAGCCGAGCCATTGCGGCCAGGCCAGCGAGACCAGGGGTTGCAGCGACGACATGGGGTCCCGGTGGCCGTCAGGTGCCGCTCGGCAGTTGGGCGGCGATGTAGGTGAAGGTGTTTTCCAGGGCGCCCGCGATGCTGCCCTTGCTGCCGAAGATGGCGATCAGGACGATCGCCATGAGGCCCGCGATGATTCCGTATTCGATGGCAGTGGCACCGCGTTCGTCGCGCAGGAACCTGGAGATGGCTTTGGACATGTTGATCCTCGAGATGGGTTGAATGAAGGGGGTTGAATTGCCTCGGCGAAGAAAATGTATCGCAGGCAATTTGCAGTCACAACGGGCCGCCGACTCCGCTAATTCGTGCAATTGATCGAAGGGCAATTCGCATGCCAATTGAGAGACGATTTTTCAGTTGAATACCAATGGGCTATGTGCAATTGGCAGCACCGAAGACCGTGAAGTAGTCGACATGCGCGATCGACGACCGCTGGCCAGCGCGGCCGCGAAATGCTTGAAGACGTCTTGATTCGGTGTGCGCGACGCATCGCCGAATCGCGCGGTCCGGGTCAAGCCGGTCATTGAACGAATGACCCCATCCGTGATTTACACCACAGGGGCTTTCAACCTTCGATGCAGCACGGGAACACCCGCCGCGCGGCGCGATGAAGCAGCTTAGAACGAAGTGACTAGTCGCCGACGCGAAGGCGCAGCGCGCTCATGCATTGCAGGTCGTAGCCCGCGACGAACAGGGAGGACGCGAGCGCCGCCATGCGCGCGGTCCGCGCGTGCGACACGGCGTCGGCGGGCCAGGCGACGCAGAAGGACGGGTCGCTGTGCTGCAGCACCAGCTCCATCAGGAGGCCCAGGCGCACGGTGGCGTCGGCCCAGCGGCCGGCGGTCGCGACCTCGGAACTGTTGGCATAGGCGAGGATGCCGGGATCGTCCGCCTGCGGGAACAGTTGGCGCACTCGCCGATGCAGTTGGCTGCCCACCGCCGGGAAGCGCAATTCGGGCGGCAGCGGTTGCGCATCGCGGCCGCTCTCGCGGCGCCAGGCCTCGACCAGCACCGAGATGGCGGCCGCCACCCGCGACTCGTAGATCGGCAGGCCGTCCGCGGCGCAGAGCGAATGGATCTTGCACAGCGTCGAGTTCATGCGCGGAATCATGCGAAAGCGCCCGGTCGGATCCGGCGAGGCGAGCCACATCGCGTCGCGCACCCGCTCGAGATAGTCGGGCAACTCGTCGCCGAGGTTCAGCACGAAGGCGGTGGCGCCGACGCGTGCGTTGCGGTCGACGCCCCAGTCGGCGATGTCCCGGCAGGCCTGCAGGGTCGCGGGCACGTCGTGGCGGGCGACGCCCTGCCGCAGCACCACCGCGAGCGATCGCAGGCGCAGCAGCGTCTCCTGCCAGGTGCCGGTGGCCATGCCGCCGAGTCGCCATCGAAAGTGATCGGGCACGAGTCGCCCGAAGACGGTGTCGGCACGCAGGCCGCCGGGCACGAAGGTCGAGTGCGGCATGTCCAGCCGTATGGCCAGGCCCGGGAGTCGACGCGCCATCCACCACGCAAGCTCGAGCACCTGCGCATTCGACCGAAACTGATTGCGCATCCCTTGCGGTTCCCCCCATTGCGTTCGACCGTTTGTAGACAGCCGTTTCGCTTTCGTCTGTCCGATGCCGTACAGAGCGAGGCTGCGTGTATGTACGGTGCCGGATAGATGGCGCGTCGTCGATGCGGCATCTTCATGCGCAGGATTCGACTCAGGAGACTCCCATGGATGATCCGTTTGCCGAGCGTTTGCGAAAGTCGAGAGACGTGAAGGGCATGAGGGACGCGACCTTCCTGATCTCTCAGGACAGGGCCACGGGCCTGTGGCATTGGGTGCTCGAAAGCGAGGACAGCGGGCCTGTCGCTCGCAGCGCGACCGGCTTCAAGACGCGGGAGTTGCTGCTCGACGACTTGCGGCGCATCCAGTCGAAGGCACCGCAGTCGTTGATCTTCGATCTCATCGGCAACCTGCAGCACGGCGCCTGAGAATGCATCCGAAGCGCTCTGGCAGCGCTTCGGATGGGTCGGCTCAATTCGGCTTCTTGCCGCCCGCCTTTTCCACCGACAACCCCGGAACGACATTCCGAAAAGCCTGGATGCTGGTCAGCGCCTGCTGCGGGCTGCTGAAGCTCATCGCGCTTCGCGCGGCGGCTTGCCCGTCGACACTGCGCAACTCCCAAGTCCAACGTCCGCGAAGCTCTGGGACCAGAACGAACTTCATGCTGTCTCTCCGTGGGTTGAGGTTCCGTATCGTTGTATCGGCGGAATTAGTTCGATGTAGGACACGACGCCGCAATTCGACGTGCCTAAAGTATTCATGTCGCAAATTGAGAATAGTGTGCAATGTTCGCGACCCGGATTCGCGTTGCGGCCGCATGGGTACGGTATCGGATAGACGCTTCGTGCCGTGACTTGCATAAACGAGTCATGAACGAACAAAGAAACATCGTGGTGATCGGCGCGGCCCTCGGCGGCATCAGCGCCATCGCCAAGCTCGCCAAGAGCTGGCCCCAGGGATTGCAGGCCTCGGTGCTGGTGGCCCTGGCGACACCACAGCAGCCGGCGGCCATGGTGCTGCAGATCCTCAAGAGCTATGCCGCGATCGACGTCGACTTCGCGGTGCAGGCCGAACAGGTGCGGCTCGGCAAGATCTACCTGTCGCCGCAGGGCAAGCACATGAGCGTCTCGGCAGGCGGCGTGCTGCGGCTGGAGAACGGCGTGCCCTCGGACGCCAACACGCCTTCGGTCAACCGGCTCTTCTCATCGGCCGCCAAGGTCTACGGCGACCGGGTCATCGGCATCGTGTTGAGCGGCAATTCGAAGGAAGGCGCGAAGGGCCTGCGGGACATCGAGGATGCCGGCGGCATCGGCATCGTGCAGGACCCGGAGGACGCGGTCGAGCCGCTGATGCCGCGCCATGCGCTGCGCAGCGACCATCCGAACTTCTGCGTCAAGTCGGGGGAGATCGCGAGCCTGGTGCAGACCTTGATGCAGGACGCCTGGCGCACGCCGCACTGAGGCGGCCGCTTCTCGGGTCCGGACTCAGGCGGTCGGCTTGGCGATCGCCGCCACCGCCTGGATCTCGACCCGGTATTCGGAATCGATCAGCTTGGCGCCGACCGTGGCACGCGCCGGCGCGTGGCCTTCGGGCACCCATTCGTCCCAGATCGCGTTCATCGCCGGATAGTCGCCGACCGTGCGCAGGTAGATGGTGGCGCTCACCAGGTTCTCGCGGCTGGCGCCGCCGGCGGCCAGCAGTTCGTCGATGCGTTGCAGCACCTGGCGGGTCTGGCCGGTGATGTCGAGCGATGCGTCTTCCGCGACCTGGCCCGAGAGATAGAGCAGCCGGGCGCTGCCCAGGTCGACGGTGACCAGTTCGCTGAAGCGGTCGCCCATTTCGTGTCGGGTGATGTTCATGGCGGGGATGTCTCTCTCTCTCGGTTCTTGGGGAACGATCAGTGTGTCACGGCGACGGCATCGCCGTCGGCGACATGCCACCAGCCGCCGCCGAGCGCGAGGAAGAGCGCGGCGGTGTCGGCGAGGCGCGCCGCGCGGGCCTGCACCAGGTTCAGTCGGGCCTGCTGCGCGGCCTGCTGCGCCTGCAGCACCGCCAGCGCGCTGCCGTCGCCCAGGCGCAGCTGGTCGCGGCTGCGCTGCAGGCTCTTGGCGGCGGTGCGGTCGGCGGTGGCGGCGGTGCGCAGGATGCGGGTGTCGGCGTCCAGCGCCTGCAGCGCATTGGCGACGTCCTGGAAGGCCTGCAGCACGGTCGCGCGGTATTGGGCGGCGCTCTGGTCGAAGGTGGCGCGGGCGGCCGCTTCGCGGTGCTTCAGCGTGCCGCCGTCGATCAGCGGCTGCGTCACGTTGGCGGCCAGGGTCCAGAAGGTGGTCGACGAGGTGAACAGCTGCCCGAGCGAATAGGCCGACGAGCCGTAGGCATTGACCCCCAGCAGCACGTTCGGCAGCCGCGCGGCCACCGCGACGCCGATGCCGGCGCTGGCCGCCTGCAGCTGCGCCTCGGCGGCCTTGACGTCGGGCCGGTGCTCGACCAGCGACGCGGGCAGCACCAGCGGCAGCTCGGCCGGCAGCGCGATCGCATCCAGCTCGAAATGCTGCGGGCCGTCGTCGGCCGGGTAGCGGCCGGCCATCGCCAGCAGCTGGTTGCGCTGCGCCGCCAGCTGCTTGTCGAGCGGCGGCAGCGTGGCTTCGCTGGCGGCCAGGTTGGCGACCTGGGCATCGACGTCGGCCGCCGACACCTGGCCCAGCGCCTGCTGCCGCTGGTAGCTGCGCAGGACCGCGGCCTGCTCCTCGATGATCTCGTGCGTCGCCGCCAGCTGGGCCCGCAGCGAGGCTTCGGTGATCGCCGCCACCACCACGTTGGAAGTCAGCGCCAGCTTGCTCGCCTCGAGCTGGAAGCGCTGCTGCTCCGACTGTGCGTTGGCAGCCTCGACCGAACGCCGGGTGGCGCCGAAGACGTCCGGCGCATAGGACACGGTCACCTGCGCGGTGTGCAGGTTGAACAGGGTGGCGTTGTTGGCCACCGGGCTGGCGACGTCCTGCGAGACCTTCTGCCGGGTCGGCTGGAAGTTGAGAGCGACGCTCGGCCAGAAGGCACCGTTCTCGGCCGCGGCGTTTTCGCGTGCGACCCGCAAGGCGGCCTCCGCCGCTTCCACGTTGGGGTTGTGGGCCAGCGCGGCACCGACCCATTCGTCGAGTGCCGGCGAATGGAAGGTGCGCCACCATTCGGCCGGCACGTCGGTCGCGGGCACCAGCCGCTGCGGCGGCGGATCGTCGGCGGTGGGCGTGGCGCCGGGCGCGGGCGCCGCCAGCGCCGGCAAGGTGCCGGGCGCGAAACGGTCCGGCAGCGCCAGCGGCGGCCGCTGGTAGTCGGGCCCGACCGCGCAACCGGCCAGGAGGCCGCAGGCGAGCAGCAGAGTGGTGGTCTTCGTCATGGGCGTCCTCAACGGTTGCGGCGCAGTCGCACGCCCCAGCCGGTGCGTTCGAAGGCGCGCTCCATCGCGAAGTAGAGCGTCGGCAGGATGAACAGCGTGAGCAGGGTCGAGATGACCAGCCCGCCGACCACCACGGTCGCCAGCCCGCGCTGCACGTCGGTGCCGACGCCGGTGGCCAGCGCCGCCGGCAGCATGCCGATGGAGGCCACCGTGGCCGTCATCAGCACCGGCCGCAGCCGCTCGGTGGCGCCTTCGAGCACCGAGGCCTGCAGGCCGAGGCCTTCGCCGCGCACCCGCCTGAAGTTCGCCACCATGATGATGCCGTTCTGGATCGACACGCCGAACAGCGCGATGAAGCCGACCGCGGTCGCCACGTTGAGCGTCTCGCCCGCCACGTGCACCGCGATCAGGCCGCCGAGCATCGCCATCGGCACCACGCCGAGGATCAGCACCACCAGCCGCACCTTGCCGAACTGGAAGAACAGCAGCACCGACATGATGCACACCACGATCGCCAGCGAGAGCATCAGCCGCGCCTGGGCCCGCTGCTGGTTCTCGAACTGGCCGGCCCATTGCAGGCGGAAGCGCGACGGGTCGATCTTGATGTCCGAGGCGATGCGGCGCTGCGCCTCTTCCAGGTAGGACGCGAGATCGCGGTCGCGGTTGTCGACCCGCACCGTAATCTGGCGCTCGTTCATCTCGTGCGAGATGGTGCTCTCGCCGGTCTGCAGCTGGATCGAAGCCACCTGCGACAGCGGAATGCGGGCGCCGCCGGTGCCGTTGAGCAGCAGCGCGCCCATCGCCTCGGTGCCGCTCTTGGCGTCGCGCGGCCACTTGACCGCGACGTTGTAGGTGCGGTCGCCGACATAGACCGCGATCACCGGCGCGCCGCCCATGCCGGTCTGGATCAGGTTGGCGACGTCGGACGCATTGACTCCGAAGCGCGCCGCCGCCTCGCGGTCGAGCGTGATCACCACCTGCGGGATCGGCGGCTCCTGGAACAGCGAGGCCGAGGCGGTGCCGCGGATGGTGCCGAGCAGGTCGACCACCTGCTCGCCGATGCGCCGGCTCTCCTTGAGGTCGTCGCCGTAGATGCGCAGCACCAGCGGGCTGTGGGCGCCGCCGACCGCGTCGTTGACGCCGTCGATGATCGGCTGGCTGATGCCGATGTCGTAGCCCGGCATCTTGGCGAAGCGCTCGGTCAGGGTGCGCACGAAGGCGGCCTTGTTCACGCCCACCGGCCACTCCGCGTACGGCTTGAGGCCGACCGGCACCTCGATGTGCGAAGGCGTCCACGGGTCGGTGCCGTCGTCGTTGCGGCCGACCTGCGTCAGCACGAAGGACACCTCCGGGTATTCGAGCAGCACCCGGCGCAGGTCGGTCGCCATGTCGCTGGCCTTGTCCAGCGACAGGCCCGAGGGCAGCTGCACCTGCAGCCAGAGCGAGCCCTCGTCGATGTCGGGCAGGAATTCCTTGCCGGCGGTCGCGCCCAGGATCGCCACCGCGGCCAGCGCCAGCGCGCTCAGGCCGTAGGCGATCGCGGGCAGGTCCAGCAGCTTGCCCAGCACCCGTGTGTAGGCGCCGGTGAGCCACACCAGCGGCTTGTTGACGAAGGGCTTGCGCGGCTTGCGCAGCGCCACGTAGGCCAGGCTCGGTATGAGGGTCAGCGCGCACAGCAGCGCGCCGACCAGCGCGTAGCTGACCGTGAAGGCCATCGGCTTGAAGAGCTTGCCCTCGGCCCGCTCGAAGGCGAACAACGGGAAATAGGCGGTGATGATGATCAAGGTGGCGAAGAAGATCGGCCCCGACACGTGGCTCACCGTCTCCAGGATGTTGCTCTCGGTGAGCAGCGCCTCGGGCTCTTCCTCGCGGCGCCGCAGGATGGCTTCCATCACCACGATCGCGCCGTCGACGATGATGCCGAAGTCGATCGCGCCGAGCGAGAACAGGTTGGCCGGCATGCGGGTGAACCGCATGATGATGAACACGGTCACCAGCGACATCGGGATCGCCACCGCCGCCACCACCGCGCTGCGCGGGCTGCCCAAAAACAGCACCAGCACGATCGTCACCAGCACCATGCCCTCCAGCACCGTGTGCGTGACCTTGTCGACCGTCAGCTTCACCAGGTCGTCGCGGTCGATGTAGGGCACGATCTTCACGCCCATCGGCGCCAGCCGCTTCTGCAGTTCGTCGACCTTGGCATGCACGCCTTCGAGCACGTGCGACGGGTTCTCGTACTTCAGCATCAGCACGATGCCTTCGATGGTGTCGGGGTTGGTGTCCTTGCCGACGATGCCGCCGCGCTCCTGGTGGCCGAACTGCAGCCGGCCGAGGTCGCGCACCAGCACCGGCGAGCCGCTGCTCTGCGCGACCACCACGGTGCCGAGGTCGTCCAGCGAATGCACCAGGCCGATGCCGCGGATCACGTAGCTCTGCTCGCCACGCGCGATGCGGCCGCCGCCGCCGTTGGCGCTGCTGTTGTTGATCGCGGTCACGACATCGCTCAGCACCAGGCCGTGCGCCTCCAGCTTGGCCGGGTCGAGCTCCAGCTGGAACTCCTTGGTGAAGCCGCCGAAGTTGGTGACGTCGACCACGCCGGCCACCTGGCGCAGCGCCGGGATCACGGTCCAGCGCTGGATCTCCGACAGCTCCATCAGGTTCTTGGTGTCCGACTCGAGCGTGTAGCGGTAGATCTCGCCGGCCGGCCCGGCCACCGGATCGAGCCCGGGCTGTGCGCCGGTCGGCAGGGTCACCTGCGCG
Organism: Xenophilus sp. L33; assembly: GCF_009765735.1. Taxonomy (GTDB): domain Bacteria; phylum Pseudomonadota; class Gammaproteobacteria; order Burkholderiales; family Burkholderiaceae_C; genus Variovorax. Next base: position 34,684 of record NZ_LMUW01000126.1, on the reverse strand, counting down.
ATCCGCTCGGTCACGCGCTGGCGCACGAAGTAGTCGTCGCTGCCGTCCTTGAAGACCAGGTTGATCAGCGACAGGCCGAAGGTGCTGCTCGAGCGGATCGAGGCCAGTCCCGGCGTGTTGCCGAGCGCGCGCTCCAGCGGCGTGGTGATCTGCTGCTCGATCTCCTCGGCGGCCAAGCCGTTGACCTGGGTCGTGACCTGCACCGTGACGTCGCCGAGGTCCGGGTAGGCCTCCACCGTCAGCTGGGTCCACGACCAGGCACCGAACAGCAGCAACGCGATCGACATCGCCCAGGCCAGGTGCCTGTGCTTGAAGAACTGGGTGATGATCAGGTTAATCATTGAGCAGCACGCCTCCGCGCACCACCACGCGTTCTCCTGATTGCAGTCCGCTGCGAATCCTGACCCGCTCGCCGTCCTCGCTGCCCAGCTCGACCGTGCGGCGCACGAAGGTCCACGGGTCGGCCTCGACGAACACGCTCACGTTGTCGTTGTTCATGAGCAGCGCCGAGGTCGGCACCTCCGGCGCGCGCGACTGGGGCTGCGCCACCCGGGCGCTCGCGTACATGTTCGGCTTGAACATGCCGGTCGGGTTGGCGAAGACGATGCGCGCCTTGACCCGCCGGGTGTCGGCGTCGAGCACCGAGCCGACGAAGGCGACCTTGCCGCTCAGCACCTGGCGCGGATAGGCGGCCAGCCGCACCGCCACGTCCTGCCCGGCAGCCACCGCGCCGGCGAGGTTCTCGGGCACGTTGGCGGTGACCCAGACATGCTCCAGGTTCGAGACGGTCATCAGCGCCACGGTCGCGTCGTTGACCACCGCGCCGGGCGCGGTGCCGAGCGTGGTCACGACGCCGCTCACCGGCGCCATGACGTTCAGCAGCGTGCCGCCGCTGGCGGCGGCCTTGCCCGTGGCCCGGGTGGCGAGCGCAGCGCCGCCGGCATCGGCCGGGCTCAGGCTGCGCAGCCGCAGTTCGGCGCGGCGCAGTTCGGCGGTCTGCTGGATGACCGCGCTCTCGGCGGATTCCACGTCCTTGGTGGCGTTGGAGCCGGCCTCGTTGACGCCGCGCGCGCGGGTCAGCGCGAGCTGCGCCAGCGCCAGCGCGTCGCGCGCCTTCTGCAGGTCGGCTTCGGCCTGCGCGTAGTCCGAGGAGCTGAGCGTGGCCAGCAGCTGGCCGCGCCGGACCGTGTCGCCCAGACGCACCTTCAGCTCGACCACGCGGCCGGTGGTCGGCGGCAGGATGGCGACCACGCTCGACGGATCGGCTTCGACCACCGCCGGCAGGGTGACCTCGTGCACCGAGGCCTGGTCGTCGACCGTGGCGACCGCCAGCCGCTGGCGCAGCGCCGAGTCCTCGGGCACGAAGAGGCGGTTGCCCTTGCGCTCCAGCAGCGGCCGCGGTGCCGCGACCGCGACCGGCGCGGCGGACGGCCGTCGAACCAGCCAGACGCAGGCGGCGATGAGGACGAGGATCAGCGCGATCCAGAGGACGGGGTGTTTTTGGAAGGTGGATTTCACGTCGGCAGTGCCTCGGGGCGAGGCCCCTGCGGCCCCTGACTCGGGAAGTCAGAAAACGCTCCGAACGTCGCGCACGACCGATCCCGAAGCGTTCTCCAGCCCGGGTTTATGCCTAGGAAACAAGTCGGTGCCGTGACACCGTGGCGCGCACGCGTCGATGTCGGGCCGCGTGCTTCAGCTCTTCTTGCGGAACGCGATCCAGGCGGCGATCGCGGTGAACGCGGTGACCACTGCCACCACGATCCAGAAGCCGCTCTTGTGCTCGGCCAGCGGGATGCCGCCGACGTTCATGCCGAAGAGGCCCGCGGTGATGTTGATCGGCAGCGCCAGCACGGTCACCACCGTCAGCACGAAGAGGCTGCGGTTGGTCTCCTCGTTGACGTTGGCCGCGACCTCTTCCTGCAGCAGCTTGATGCGCTCCTGCAGGCCGCCCATGTCGCGCAGCACCTCCGAGAAGGCCTCGGTCGAGCCGCGCAGCTCCTGGGCGTCGAGCTCGGTCATCCACGGTGGCGGCCGCTGCAGCAACCGGAACAGCGCCGACGGCTCGGGTGCCAGCAGACGCTGCAGCCGCACCAGCAGCCGGCGCGAGACGCCGAGGCGGGCCCGCTTGTGGTCGAGGCGGCCGGCCAGCAGCTCGTCCTCGACGTCGTCGATGCGCGAGGTCACGCCGCGCACGATGTCCACCAGCATGTCGGCCTGCACCCGCAGCAGGTGCTCCAGCAGCTCGGCGGTGGAGCGCGGCACGTCGCCCGCCTTCACCGCGGTGCGCAGGCCGTCGACCGAGCGCAGCGGATGGGTGCGCGCCGTCACCACCAGGCGCGGGCCGACGCTGATCCAGAGCGTCGAGATGTCCGAGGGCTCGAAGCTGAACTCGAAGTGCACGTCGTTGATGACCGCGATCAGCGAGTCGTCGGCGCGCTCGATGCGGGTCGAGTGCAGGCCTTCGTGCAAGGTCTCGAAGAACAGCTCCGACAGGCCCGCGTGGCGCTCCAGCCAGCGTTCGGCCTGGGCATGGCCGAGGTTGAAGTGCAGCCACATGTAGCGGCCGTCGATCGGCGCGTCATCGATGCGGGCCAGCCATTCGGCCGCCTGCGCCGACTGGACGACCTGCGCCGGCTGGGCCGCGCCCGGGTCGAACAGGTAGCCGCAGATCAGCCCGGCCTCGTCGCTGCCGTAGGAGCCGTGCGCTGCGCCGGCGGTGTCCTGGAGTGCTGGCAACGGGCGGTCTTCAGAAGAGCCGCGTGAACAGCCAGTAGAGCGAACCCGACAGCAGCATCGCCGCCGGCAGGGTGAGCACCCAGGCCAGGGCGAGGTTGCGCAGGGTGCCCCACTGCAGGCCCGAGCCGCTGGCGGCCATGGTGCCGGCCACGCCGGACGACAGCACGTGGGTGGTCGAG
>NZ_LMUW01000126.1:30596-31759 GCF_009765735.1 Xenophilus sp. L33 | reverse complement strand
CGCCGATGGTGAGCATGGCCACGACCTCGGCCGAGGCGCCCTGGGCGTAGGTGAGATGGGTCTTGCCGATCTTCTCGCCGACGGTGATGACGATGCGTTTCCAGCCGACCATGGTGCCCAGGCCGAGGGCGATCGCGACCACCACCTTGACCCACAGCGGGATGAACTTGGTCGCTTCGTCGATCTCCTTGCGGAAGGCGTCGACACGGGCCTTGGTGTCGGCGTCGAAGTGCGCGGCGCCGCTCGCCTCGAGCCGGCGCAGCGCCTCCGAGGCCAGGTACATGTCGTTGCGCACGTTGGTCACCGCCGCGGCCGGCATGCCCGAGAGCGAGCCGTTGTCGCCGACCTGGCGGCCGATGCTGCCGACCAGCGTCGCGATCGCCGGCACCACGGCCGGGCCGTATTCATGCGTGCGGATGAAGGTGGCGGCGACGTCGCGCGACGGCTGCAGCGCCGGCGCGACCGGCACCGGCTCGGCGCGCTGCAGCGCGTTCTGCGCCAGCTCCGACACCGCGACGAACTGGATCACGTGGTCCGCCGGCATCGCGCGGTTCAGCGCGTAGGCCATCGGCAACGTGCCGACCAGGATCAGCATGATCAGGCCCATGCCCTTCTGGCCGTCGTTGGAACCGTGCGCGAACGACACGCCGGTGCAGGTGAGGATCAGCAGGCCGCGGATCCAGCCGGGCGGCGGATCGTTGCTCTTGGGTTGTTCGTACAGTTCGCGGTTCTTGACGAAGAGCTTGAGCGCCCACAGCAGCAGCGCCGAGAAGACGAAGCCGACGATCGGCGAGAGCAGCAGCGCGTAGCCCACCGAGGTGGCCTGGCCCCAGTCGACACCGCTGGTGCCGTCGCGGCCGTGCATCAGCGCGTTGGCGACGCCGACGCCGATGATCGAGCCGATCAGCGTGTGCGAGGACGAGGCCGGCAGGCCCAGCCACCAGGTGCCGAGGTTCCAGATGATCGCTGCGATCAGCAGCGCGAAGACCATCGCGAAGCCGGAGCCCGAGCCGACCTGCAGGATCAGCTCCACCGGCAGCAGCGAGATGATGCCGAAGGCCACCGCGCCGCTGGAGACCAGCACGCCGAGGAAGTTGAAGAAGCCCGACCAGATCACCGCGAAGTTCGGCGCCAGCGAGTGGGTGTAGATGACGGTCGCGACC
>NZ_LMUW01000126.1:28510-30586 GCF_009765735.1 Xenophilus sp. L33 | reverse complement strand
CGTTCGCCGTGTCGTGGAAGCCGTTGACGAACTCGAAGCCCAGCGCGATCAGGAGCGCCACGCCGAGCAGGACGAAGGGCAGGTAGGTCGTGACCGGCGCGCCCGAGGCGCTGACGTCCTGGGCCAGGCTGTAGGCCGTGTAGAACAGGCCGATGGCCAGCAGGGCGACGAAGACGATAAGGGTGACCGGTCCGGGCTTGCTGTCCAACCGGGGTCGGCCGCTGGGCTGGCCTGTGGTGACGTTGGGGGTGGCTGCGATCGAGCTCATGGTGTGAATCCTGAATCTCCGTTGGGGCGGCAGGCGTTGTGGACGGGGTGCGCAATGGTCCAACCGGCCTGTGACAGGCGCGTGACGGCTGCTTTCGGCCGGCCGCGCTGTCACAGGACCGTCATTCGACGATTGCAGCATGGGGAGTTACATTGATATTGACAGTCACCTGCGGGGAAACACACATGACGCTGCCGAACTCCTTGAACGGCCCGGATGGCCAGAACGACCTGATGGAGCGCATCGCGCGCGACCTGGTCGACAGCTACGACGAAGAGATCGAGCTCGAGCTCGAAGACCGCAGCCTCGACGAGCTCGAGAGCGGCAAGGTGACCGACCGGGCCGGCCGCCAGGCCTATTTCAAGGAGCTGTTCCGGCTGCAGGCCGAGCTGGTCAAGCTGCAGGACTGGGTCCAGCTGAGCAAGCAGAAGGTCGTGATCCTGTTCGAGGGCCGCGACGCGGCGGGCAAGGGCGGCGTGATCAAGCGGATCACGCAGCGGCTCAACCCGCGGGTCGCCCGGGTCGCCGCGCTGCCGGCGCCGAACGACCGCGAACGCACCCAGTGGTACTTCCAGCGCTACGTGACGCACCTGCCGGCCGCCGGCGAGATGGTGCTGTTCGACCGCAGCTGGTACAACCGCGCCGGCGTCGAGCGGGTGATGGGTTTTTGCACCGACGACGAGTACGAGGAGTTCTTCCGCACCGTGCCGGACTTCGAGCGCATGCTGGTGCGCTCGGGGATCAAGCTGATCAAGTACTGGTTCTCGATCAGCGACGAGGAGCAGCACACCCGCTTCCTCGGCCGCATGCACGACCCGCTCAAGCAGTGGAAGCTGAGCCCCATGGACCTGGAGTCGCGCCGCCGCTGGGAGGAATACACCAAGGCCAAGGAAGTGATGCTGGAGCGCACCCACATCCCCGAGGCGCCCTGGTGGGTCGTCCATGCGGACGACAAAAAGAAGGCCCGGCTGAACTGCATCAGCCACCTGCTGGCCCAGATGCCCTACACCGAGGTCGAGCACCCGCCCATGGCGCTGCCGGAACGGGTGCGCAAGCCCGACTACCTGCGCCATCCGGTGCCGGCCAGCATGTACGTGCCGGAAATCTACTGAGCCTGCGGCGCCGCAGCATCGGCGCACCGGTGCAGCTCCCATGGTTGGCGGCCTTTGAAGCTGCTACCGTGCGCCATACGCTGCCTGCACGCCGATGTCCCGCCGTTCCCTCTCCCCGCTGACGCGCGCCTACCAGCGCAACCTCCGGGCACTCACCAAGGCCACGCTCAAGAGCGGCAAGAAGGTCGCCAGCGGCGTGCGGCGCGCGGCCACCCAGCAGCTCAAGCCGCCGCCCGGGCGCGGCGACTGGATCGCCGGCATGGCGCTCGGCCCGGCCGGCGCCCGGCGCTACCACCTCTACCGGCCGCCCGGCCTCGCGCTCGCCCTGGGCGAGAAGCTGCCGCTCATGGTCATGCTGCACGGCTGCGGCCAGACCGGCCGCGACTTCGCCACCAGCACCCGCATGAACCGCGTGGCCGACCGGGAGCGCTTCCTGGTGCTCTACCCGGAACAGGACCGCATGGCCAATGCGCAGGGTTGCTGGAACTGGTACGACCGCCGCTCCGGCAAGGCCGACGCGGAGGCGGCGACCCTGCTGGCCGCGATCGACCAGGTGCTGATGCTCTATGCGGTCGACCGCGAGCGGGTGGCGCTGGCCGGCCTGTCGGCGGGCGCCAGCATGGCGGCCTTGCTGGCGACCCGCTATCCCTCGCATTTCAAGGCGGTCGCGATGCATTCGGGCGTGGCGCCGGGCGC
>NZ_LMUW01000126.1:0-28500 GCF_009765735.1 Xenophilus sp. L33 | reverse complement strand
CGGCCGTGCATCAGCGCGTTGGCGACGCCGACGCCGATGATCGAGCCGATCAAGGTGTGCGAGGACGAGGCCGGCAGGCCCAGCCACCAGGTTCCGAGGTTCCAGATGATCGCGGCGATCAGCAGCGCGAAGACCATCGCGAAGCCCGCGCCGGAGCCGACCTTCAGGATCAGCTCCACCGGCAGCAGCGAGATGACGCTGAAGGCCACCGCGCCGCTGGAGACCAGCACGCCGAGGAAGTTGAAGAAGCCCGACCAGACCACCGCGAAGTTGGGCGCCAGCGAATGGGTGTAGATGACGGTCGCGACGGCGTTCGCCGTGTCGTGGAAGCCGTTGACGAACTCGAAGCCCAGCGCGATCAGCAAGGCCACGCCCAGCAGGAAGAAGGGCACGTAGGTCGTCACCGGCGTGCCCGAGGCACTGACGTCCTGGGCCAGGCTGTAGGCCGTGTAGAACAGGCCGATGGCCAGGAGGCCGGCGAAGGCGATCAGGGTGAGCGGACCGGGCTTGGCGTCGAGATGCGGGCGGCCGGAATGCGGCGCGTGGGCGAGAGTGGGAGCGGCAACCGAATTCATGGGGTGGGGCAGGCGGGCAGCGTTCGGGCGAAGCGGCACCGTCATCGAATCACGTGGGGGCGCCGTGGCTGCGAAAGCCGCGGCCGGGGGAGTTGAGCCGAACAATATGACAACAACGTGACAGCCGCAAGGCAGCCTGTCGGCTCCTCAGTCGATCAGCCCTGCGTCGTCGTGGAAGGGATAGGGCCCGTCGAAGTGGCCGATCGGCACCAGGTGGCCCACCACCGGCCCGCCGTCGTGCCAGGCGAACAGGCGCAGCCCGGGCGGCTCCAGGACCCAGGCCGAAGGCGCGTCGGGCGCCAGGTCGAGGCACACCTGGTGCGCCGGCGACGGCGCGGTGCAGGCGATGCTGCCGCCGAAGCGCACCTCGATCGCGCGATGCAGGTGCCCGCAGATCACCCGCTCCACGTTGGCATGCCGGCGCAGCAGCGCTTCGAGCCGCCCGGCGCCTTCGCGCAGGCCGATCTCGTCCATGTGGCCGATCAGCGTCTCGAAGGGCGGATGGTGCATCGCGACCACCACCGGATCGTCGCCGGCCTCGGCCAGTTGCGCCTCGAGCCAGTCGAGCCGCTCGTCGCAGAGCGTGCCGTGGCTCTGCTCGGGCACCACGGTGTCGAGCGCCAGCAGACGCAGGTTGCCGATGCGCGCGACGTACTGGACGAAGCCTTGCGTGCCCAGGTAGCGGTGCGTCGGGAAGGCGCGGCGCAGGGTGGTGCGGTCGTCGTGGTTGCCGGGCATGAGGTAGACCGGCATCGGCAGCGGCGCCAGCAGGCGCGCGAGATGCGCGTATTCCGCCGCGCGGCCGAAGTCGGTCAGGTCGCCGCTGATGACCACCGCGTCGGGCCGCTGCGGCAGCGCCAGCAGGGTCTGCACCGCGCGCTCGAGGTAGGGCGCGGTGTCGATGCGGCCGTAGGCCAGCCGGCCCGGCTCGCGGATGTGGAGGTCGCTCAGTTGCGCGAGGATCGTGAGGGTCATTCTTCGTTTCCCTGTGGCGTCATCCAGCGGTCCGGGTCGACGAGGACGCCGACGGTGTCGCCGGCCTCGAAGCGTGCATCGCGGCCGACATCGGCGGTCAAGGCCTGCTCGCCGGCCGAGAGCCGCAACTGCACGCGGTCGCCGAGGAAGGTGCGCTGCACGACCCGGGCCTCGCCCCAGCCGGGTTGCAACGCACCGACCCGGACATCCTCCGGCCGCACCAGCACGCTGGCGTGGCCGGCCGCCGCGGTGGCGCAGGGCATTGTCGCGCCGCCGAGCGTCACCGTGCCGCGCGCGCGGTCGTCGGCGCTGCGTTGCACGCGGTTCACGCGGCCGAGGAATCCGGCGACGAAGGCATGGCGCGGCGCGCGGTACAGGTCCTCGGCGCGGCCGGTCTGCACGATGCGGCCCGCGTGCATCACGGCCAGCCGGTCGGCGATCGCCATCGCCTCCTGCTGGTCGTGGGTCACGTGGATCGCGGTGATGTGCAGCCGGCGCAGCAGCTCGGCCAGTTCGTCGCGCAGCGACTCCTTGAGCTTGGCGTCCAGCGCCGCCAGCGGCTCGTCCAGCAGCAGCACGCGCGGCCGCACCGCCACCGCGCGGGCCAGCGCCACGCGCTGACGCTGGCCGCCGGAGAGTTGCGCCGGGCGCTTGCCTTCGAGGCCGCCCAGGCGCACCAGGTCCACCAGTTCGCCGACCCGGCGGCGGATCTCGTCGCGCGCGACGCCGCGGATGCGCAGGCCGTAGCCGATGTTGGCTTCCACCGTCATCTGCGGGAAGAGCGCGTAGCTCTGGAACACCATGCCGACGTCGCGTCGCTCGACCGGCCGATGCGTCACCTCCTGGCCACCGAAGAGGATGCGGCCGCCCGCGTCGGCGCGCTCGAGCCCGGCGATCAGCCGCAGCAGCGTGGTCTTGCCGCAGCCCGAGGGCCCGAGCAGCGCCAGCACCTCGCCCGGCTCGACCCGCAGGGTGGTCGGATGCAGCCCGCGCTCGCCGTTGGCATAAGTCTTGGCGCAGTCGATCACCTCGACCGGGACCCGTTCACCGTCCATGGCGCTTTTCCAGCAGGTGGGCGATCGCCTGCAAGGCCCACATCACGGGGAGGATCACGAGGAAGAAGACCAGCGTGTAGGCCGAGCCGATCTCCAGCCGCATCGAGGCGTAGCTGTCGGCCAGACCGACCGGCAGGGTGCGGGTCAGCGGCGTGTGCAGCATCCAGGTGAGGTTGAATTCGCCCACCGAGAGCGTGAACACCATCAGGCTGGCCGCGACGATCGACGGGAACACCGCCGGCACCAGCACGCCGAGGAAGCGCTGGCCGAAGCCGGCACCGAGCGAGCGCGCCGCTTCCTCCAGCACCACCAGTTCGCGCCGCTGGAAGGCCGCCGACACGGTGCGCACCATGAAGGGCAGGGTGAACACGACGTGGCCGACCCCGATGAAGGCGAAGCTCTGCCGGAAGCCGCCGAAGCGGCCGTAGGCGAGGATGAGCGCCAGCGCGGTCGCCAGGCCAGGCACCGCCACCGGCAGGATGATCAGTTCCTCGAAGGCGCGGGCCAGCCGCGTCCGGCTGCGCGCCAGTGCATAGGCGCAGGGCACGCCGATCGCCAGCGTCGCCGCCACGCAGCACAGTGCCAGCACGAGCGATGCGGCGACCGTGTCGCCGTAGCCTTCCCACACCTCGCCGAGCCAGCGCAGGGTGAGCCCGCTGCCGAGGCCCGCGCTGTAGTTCGCGACCAGCCCGGCGCCGATCGACAGGCCCATCGGCAGCAGCAGGAAGGCGCTTACCACCACGCTGATGGCGAGCAGGACGGGCGAGGCCGGAGCGCGCAAGGACATGCGTTCAGCCTCCGGTCGGGTCGGCGCCGAAGCGACGCGCGACGAACAGGGCCAGCCAGGTCACGAGGCCGAGCGCGATCGACAGCGAGGCGGCCAGCGCGAAGTTGGCGTAGTTGGTGAACTCGTCGTAGATCGTGATCGGCAGCACCTCGAACTTGCTCGCCAGCGTGAAGGCGGTGCCGAAGGCGCCCATCGAGGTGGCGAACAGGATCGCGCCGGCGGCCAGCGTGGTGGATGCCAGCTCCGGCATCCAGACGTCGCGCACCACTTGCCAGCGCGAGGCGCCGAGCGTGCGCACCGCCTCCTCCAGTTGCGCGTCCATGCCGGCGGCGGCGGCCGCGTAGCTGGCGATGGCGCGCGGCAGCGAGAAGTAGAGGTAGCCGAGGAAGAGGCCGGCCAGGCCGTAGGCGAAGCTGATGCGTTCCAGCCCGAAGCGCGCGCCGAGCTCGGCGAAGAGCCCTTGCCGGCCGCCGAGCAGGATGATGAAGAAGCCGACGATCACGCCGGGGAACGACAGCGGCAGGGTCAGCAGCGAGAGCAGCAGCTGACGCCCGCGGAAGCGGCTGCGCCCGAGGAAGAGGCCGACCGCCCCGCCCAGCGCCAGTGCCGCGATCGTCACCGCGACCGACAGCGCCAGCGTGTCGGCCAGGCTCGCCAGGTAGCGCCGGTCCGCCAGCACCGCGACATAGGTGCGCCAGCCCTGCGCGGCCGGCAGCGCGACCAGCCGGCTGACCGGCAGCAGCCAGAAGGCCAGGAAGAAGATGCCCGCGGGCGCCGCGCAGGCCGGCAGCAGCCAGCGCGGGACCCCGTTCGCAGGAAGGCTCAGTTCACTTCCTTCAGGTAGCGGTCGGAGAAGCCGCGCTGCACCTGCGCCATGTGGGCGTAGTCGACCGGCTTGGCGCGCGCGTAGTCGGCGGCGGGCAGGAACTGGCTCTCGACGTCCTTGGGCATCGCGGACGCCCGCACCGGCCGCAGGTAGGCCTTGGCCCAGAGTGCCTGGCCTTCGTCGGAGAGCACGAAGTCGAGCACCTTCCTGCCGTCGGCCGCGTGCGGCGCGTTGGCCACCAGGCTCATGACGTAGGGCACCACCACCGTGCCTTCGGACGGGATGACGAAGGCGACGTTGGCCTTGTCCTTGTAGCGGGCGCGGTAGGCGTTGAAGTCGTAGTCCAGCAGGATCGCGATCTCGCCGGACAGCACGCGTGCGTACGAGGTCTGCTTGGGCACGATCGGCTCGTTCTTCTGCAGCGCCTTGAAGTAGTCGATGCCCGGGCCGAAGTTGTCGAGCGTGCCGCCGCGCGCCTGGTTGACCGCCACCGCGCCGACATAGCCGACGAAGGCCGAGGCCGGGTCGAGGTAGCCGATGAGGCCCTTGTAGTCGGGCTTGAGCAGGTCGGCCCAGGAAGTGGGAATCGGCTTGCCGTGCAGGGCGTCGACGTTGACCATGAAGCCCAGCGTGCCGGAGTGGATCGTGAACCAGCGGCCGGCCGGATCCTTGAGCCCGGCCGGGATGTCCTGCCAGCCGGCGGGCTGGTAGGCGGCGACCAGGCCGTCCTGCGCCGCCTGGATCGCGAAGGTCACGCCGAGGTAGGCGACGTCGGCCACCGGGCTGGCCTTCTCGGCCGTCATCTGGGCCAGCGCCTGGCCGGAATTCTTGTTGTCGGGCGGCACCGTGACGCCGGTCTTCGCCTTGATCGCGCGGATCTGGGCGGCCCAGTCGGCCCATTCGGGCGGGCAGTTGTAGCAGATGGCGGTCTGCGCCATCGCCGAGCCGGCGACCAGGCCGAGGGCCAGTGCGCTGGTGCGCAGGATGCGTTGGAGAGCGGTGGACATGGGCACCCGAAAAAACCGGGATTGCATCGCGCCGATGTGACCGGCGCGTGACAACGCCCGACAGGTCTAGACGACTTGCAGCGCCGCGAGGAGCTTCAGGCCCGCCGCTTCGAGCGTCCCGTCGTTGCGGATCTCCAGCGCGTCCGCCGGTGCCTCGAAGGCCAGCGCCCGCTGCAGCCGCGCCTCGACCCGCTCGGCTTCCTCGCGTCCGCGGCCATGCAGGCGCGCGCGCAGCGTCTCGAGGCTGGCGGTGACGTGCACCACCTTCAATTCGGGAAAGGCCGCCCGCGCCCGCGGCAGGTAGCCGCGCGATCCGTTCACCAGCACCTGCCAGCCGTCCTGCAGCGGTGCCAGTTCGCTGTGGCGGATGCCGTAGCGCATCGCGTTCGCCTCCCAGTCGAAGGCGAAGGCGCCGCGCTCGGCCAGCCGCTCGAAGGCCGGCAGGTCCACGCTGTGGTGCTGCTCGTCGCCGGCCCGCACCGGCCGCGTGATCGTGCGCTGCGCCAGCCGGATGCGCGCCTCGGGGGGCAGGTGCGACTGCAGCCAGGCCAGCAGGCTGTCCTTGCCGGCGCCCGACGGGCCCATGACGTAGACCAGGCGGCCGGGCACGGGGCCGTTCATCGGCCCAGCTCCAGCCGCTCCACCAGCTCGAAGTCGGCGCCCGGCGCCGGTTCGGCGAAGAGCGCGATCGCATCGAAGCGGCAGGGCGGCAGCGGGTCGAAGTGCCGCGCGGCGGCCGCCTGCAGGGCGTCGATCTCGGCCGGCGCGGCTTCGCGCAGGCTGCCGGTGAGCGACAGGTGGAAGCGGAAGCGCTCGCCGACGAAGGGGTAGCCCCAGCGCAGCAGCAAGGCGTCTTCCTGCGGCGTCAGGCCGGCCGCGCGGCGGCGTGCGAGCTCGGCCTCCGAGAGCGGCGCCGCCAGCGGCTGCAGGTCCTGCACGCAGGCCTCGGCCACGGCGGCCACCGCGGTCGGGTCGTCCGGCACCAGCGCCAGGAAATCGTCCAGCCGCGCGACGCGCAGGCGCGGCATCACGAAGGGCTGGAAGCGCCGGCCGACCGCCCGGGTCGCGCCGAGCAGCGCATCGAGGTCGACGCCCTCGGCCAGCGTGAACGGCGCCTTCAGCGTCGCATGCCAGCCGTAGCGGCGCGGCGCGCGGGTCCAGCGGCGCTGCGCTTCGGCGGACATGCCGGGGATCGCGGGCTGCGGCAGTTCGATCGCGCGCTCGGCGCAGCGGCCGAGCCATTCGCTGCCCGCGTCCCACCAGGGGCCGTCCGCCGACGGCGCGAAATAGACGGCGAAGCGCTCAGTCGTCATGCGCCACCGTCAGGGTGACGCGGTCGCCGGCGAACCAGGCACGCGCGAATTCGATCGGGACGCCTTCGGTGTCGACGTTGACGCTCTCCACGCACAGCACCGGCCGCGACACCGGCTGGCGCAACTGCGCCGCCACGTTGGCGTCGGGCATCTGCGAGGTGATGCGGCTCTCGCGCCGGGTGTAGTCGGCCACGCCGTGGGCCGTGAAGCCGGCGGTGATCGAGCCGGTCTCGCGCACCACCTCCGCCAGGCCGGCGAAGCGGGGCAGCGGGAAGTAGCGCTCGCTGAAGTGCAGCGGCTGCGTCTCGGCCTCGCCCAGCACTTCCAGGCGCAGCAGCGCGCTGCGCGCCGGCACCTGCAGCGCGCGCGCTTCGGCCGCGTTGGCCCGCGTGTGGGCCGACGCCAGCACCCGCAGCGCGCCGCGCATGCCGGCCAGCGCCATGTTCTGCTGGTGCCGCGTGCGCTTGGCCAGCACCAGGTCGACCGCGAAGTCCTCGACATAGGTGCCGCTGCCCTGCGCCGCGCGCAGCAGGCCCTGTTCGCAGAGGCTCGCGAGCGAGCGCCGGATGGTGTGGCGATGCACGCCGAACTGCTCGGCCAGCGCGTGCTCCGAGGGCAGGCGCTGGCCCGGTGGATAGATGCCGCGGCGGATCGATTCGGCCAGCTCGGCCGCGATCCGGGTCCAGAAGGCGTCGCGCGGCGCGCGGGGCGCCGGCGCTGATGAAGAAGAGGCGATGGCTGTCATGAAAGGTACATGCGTGCGGCCTAGAGTTGCCGTGTTGTTCGATTTGTCTATACAACTTTTTCAGGGTAGCACGCCCATGTTTCATGACTTTGACAACCCCGGCAAGCCTGGCCAGCCACCGGCGCCGGACCGCGCCGGCTGGATGGCGGTGCTGGCGCGCACGCCGCTGCCGCTGCTGGAGTCGGCGCTGGCCCCGCACCTGTGCTTCGCGCCGCGCTGGCTGCGCGCGCCCGAGACCGGCCTGATGATGGTGCAGGGCCGGGTCGGCGGCACCGGCGAACGCTTCAACGTCGGCGAAGTCACGGTCACCCGCTGCGCGCTGCGCCTGGCCGAGGTGCCCCGCGAAGAGGCCGCGGTCGGCGTGGCCTACGTGCTCGGCCGCTCGCGCCGCCACGCGCAACTGGCCGCGGTGGCGGATGCGCTGCTGCAGGACCCGGTGCACCACGACCGGCTCGACGCGCAGCTGCTGGCACCGGCCCGCGCCCACCTGGCGCGCGAGCGGGCCGAGCGTCATGCGCGGGCGCAGGCCAGCAAGGTCGAGTTCTTCACCGTGGCGCGCGAGGCCGGCGGCGGCGCGGACGACGACGAGGAGGCTTCATGAATCCCGACGACCTGGCGCGCATCGGCGCCGGCTTCTCCGACCCGGCGCTCGGCAGCCAGGCGGTGTTCCGCGCGGCGCTGCAGGCGCTGTCGCACCCGGGCCGCCTGGTCGACGTGACGCACGACGCCCAGGTGCCTACGCGCGGCCATGCCGCCGCGGCGGCGCTGCTGCTGGCGCTGCTCGACCCGGACTGCGGCCTGTGGCTGTCGCCTTCGCTGGTCGGCAGCGACGCCGCCGCCTGGCTGCGCTTTCACAGCGGGTGCGCGCTGGTGGCCGAGCCGGACAAGGCGCAGTTCGCCTGGGTCGCGGCCAGCGACCCGATCCCCAGCCTGCAGAGCTTCGCCAGCGGCACCGATGCCGCGCCCGACCAGTCGACCACCTGCGTGCTGGACGTGCCGGCGCTGGCGGTCGGGGATGTCGATGCCGATGCCTGGCGCCTCGAAGGCCCGGGCATCCGCGACGCCTGCCGCTTGAAGGTCGGCGGCCTGGCACCGGCGGCCGCCGAGGCGCTGGTCGCGCAGCGGGCCGCCAGCCACGCGGCCTTTCCGCGCGGCGTCGACCTGTTCCTGGCGACCGAGCGGCAGATCGTCGGACTGCCGCGCACCACGCGCATCGCGCTGGGAGCCTGAGATGTACGTTGCAGTGAAAGGCGGCGAGGCCGCCATCCTCCAGAGCTACCGCCTCCTGGCCGAGCGCCGCCGCGGCGCCGCCGGCACGCCGGGCCTCGCGGTGCGGCAGATCCGTGAATCGCTCGGGCTGGCGGTCGACCGCGTGATGGCCGAAGGCTCGGTCTTCGACCCCGAACTGGCGGCACTGGCGATCAAGCAGTCGGCCGGCGACCTGGTCGAGGCGATCTTCCTGTTGCGCGCCTACCGCGCCACCTTGCCGCGCCTGGGCAGCAGCCTGCCGCTGGACACGTCGCGCATGCAGCTCGACCGCCGCATCTCGGCCACCTTCAAGGACCTGCCGGGCGGCCAGGTGCTGGGCCCGACCTACGACTACACGCAGCGGCTGCTCGACTTCTCGCTGCTGGCCGACGGTGAGCCCGAAGAAACGCTTCCGACGCCGCAAGGCGCCGCCGCCGAGCCGCAGCCGGTGCCGCGCGTGGTCGACCTGCTCGACGACGAAAGCCTGATCGAGACCCGCGCGATCCCGGCCGGCGACCCTGCGCCGCGCGACCTCACCCGCGAGCCGCTGCGCTTCCCGGCCGACCGCGCGACCCGCCTGCAGAACCTGGCGCGCGGCGACGAGGGCTTCCTGCTGGCCATGGCCTATTCGACCCAGCGCGGTTACGCCAACAGCCATCCCTTCGTCGGCGAGATCCGGGTCGGCAGCGCCGAGCTGCGGATCGAGCCCGAGGAGCTGGGCTTTCCGATCTCGATCGGCGACGTCGAGTTGACCGAATGCGAGATGGTCAACCAGTTCGCCGGCAGCAAGACCGAGCCGCCGCAGTTCACGCGCGGCTACGGCCTGGCCTTCGGCCACAACGAGCGCAAGGCGATGGCCATGAGCCTGGTCGACCGCGCGCTCCGGGCCGACGAGCTGGGCGAGGCCATCGTGGCGCCGGCGCAGATGCAGGAATTCGTGCTGTCGCACAGCGACAGCCTGGAGGCCTCGGGCTTCGTGCAGCACCTGAAGCTGCCGCACTATGTCGACTTCCAGGCCGAGCTGGAACTGGTGCGCAAGATGCGCCTGCAGGCCGGCCAGCACGAACGAGGGGAGAACGAGGCATGAACGAATTCAAGACGCCCGACTTCAACTTCGCCTACCTGGACGAGCGCACCAAGCGGATGATCCGCCGCTCGATCCTGAAGGCGGTCGCGATCCCCGGTTACCAGGTGCCCTTCGGCGCCCGAGAGATGCCGCTGCCCTACGGCTGGGGCACCGGCGGCATCCAGGTGACCGCGGCGGTGATCGGCCCCGACGACGTGTTGAAGGTCATCGACCAGGGCTCGGACGACACGGTCAACGCGGTCAACATCCGGCGCTTCTTCGAGCGCACCACGCAGGTCGAGACCACCACCCGCACCCGCGAGGCGACCCTGATCCAGACCCGCCACCGCATTCCCGAGGCGCCGCTCGCCGAAGGCCAGGTGCTGGTCTACCAGGTGCCGCTGCCCGAGCCGATGCAGAAGCTGGAGCCGCGCCAGGCGACCACCCGCACGCTGCATGCGCTGGCCGAATACGGCCTGATGCATGTCAAGCTGTACGAGGACATCGCCCGCTACGGCCACATCGCGACCAGCTACGACTACCCGGTGCTGGTCAACCACCGCTACGTCATGTCGCCGTCGCCGATCCCGAAGTTCGACAACCCGAAGATGCACATGAACGCCGCGCTGCAGCTGTTCGGCGCCGGCCGCGAGAAGCGCATCTACGCGGTGCCGCCGTACACCGCGGTCGAGAGCCTGGGCTTCGAGGACCATCCCTTCGAGCTGCAGCGCTGGAACGTGCCCTGCGCCCTGTGCGGCGCGACCGACAGCTTCCTCGACGAGATCGTGATGGACGACGCCGGCGCGCGCATGCACGTCTGCTCGGATTCGGACTACTGCCGCTCGCGCACCGAGGCCGCACAGGAACCGTCGCCGCCCGCCGCGGCGCCGGTCCGCCAGAAGGAGCCCGCATGAAGCAGAGCGACCCGCTCCTGAGCGTGCGCGGCATCTCGCACCGCTACGGCGATCGCGTGGCGCTGGAGGACGTCTCCTTCGACCTCTGGCCCGGCGAGGTGCTGGCGGTGGTCGGCGAATCCGGCTCGGGCAAGACCACCTTGCTGAACGCCGTGGCCGCGCGGGCCCGGCCGGACGCCGGCAGCGTGCGCTACCGCAACGGCGACGGCGCGCTGCGCGAGGTCTTCGACGTGTCCGAAGCCGAGCAGCGCCTGCTGGCGCGCACCGACTGGGGCTTCGTCCACCAGAACGCCGCCGACGGCCTGCGCATGGACGTCTCCGCCGGCGCCAACGTCGGCGAGCGGCTCATGGGTCTGGGCGAGCGCCACTACGGCCGGCTGCGCGCCACCGCCTGCGAATGGCTGGAGCGGGTCGAGATCGACCCGGGCCGGGTCGACGACGCGCCGCGCACTTTCTCCGGCGGCATGCGCCAGCGGCTGCAGATCGCGCGCAACCTGGTGACCCGGCCGCGGCTGGTGTTCATGGACGAGCCCACCTCCGGCCTCGACGTCTCGGTGCAGGCCCGCCTGCTCGACCTGCTGCGCCAGCTGACCCGGCAGATGCAGCTGGCAGCGATCGTGGTCACGCACGACCTCGCGGTGGCGCGCCTCCTGGCGCACCGGATGATGGTGATGCACCGCGGCCGCGTGGTCGAGGCCGGCCTCACCGACCAGCTGCTGGACGATCCGCAGCACGCCTACACCCAACTGCTCGTCTCCTCGGTGCTGCAACCATGAACGATCTTCGACTGCGCCTCTCCGGCGTCGCCAAGCGCTTCACCCTGCATCACCAGGATGCGCTGGAACTGGCCGTCTTCGACAGCGTCGACCTGGAGGTCGCGGGCGGTGAATGCGTGGTGCTCGACGGCGCTTCCGGCCTCGGCAAGAGCACCCTGCTCAAGATGATCTACGGCAACTACCGCGCCAGCGCCGGCCGCATCACGGTGCTGCCGCCGGAGGGCGGCGAGGTCGAGCTGACCGAGGTCGCGCCGCGCGAACTGGTGCGGCTGCGGCGCGACACCATCGGCTACGTCAGCCAGTTCCTGCGGGTCATCCCGCGGGTGGCGGCGCTCGACGTGGTGGCCGAGCCGCTGGCCGAGGACGCCGGCGACGACCCGGCGGCGCTGGAGCGGGCCCGCGAGGAAGCGCGCCGCTGGCTGACCCGCCTGCGCATTCCCGAGCGGCTCTGGAACCTGCCGCCCGCGACCTTCTCGGGCGGCGAGCAGCAGCGCATCAACATCGCGCGCAGCCTCATCAAGCCCAAGCCGCTGCTGCTGCTCGACGAGCCGACCGCCTCGCTCGACGCCGCCAACGCGACCACGGTGATCGAGCTGATCCGCGAGGCGACCGCGCGCGGCACGGCCACGGTCGGCATCTTCCACGACGCGGAGGTCGGCGCGGCGGTCGCCACCCGTCATGTCCACGTCGGTGATTTCAGGAGCACCCCATGAGCGACGAAACGGTCTTCAAGAACGCACGCCTGGTGCTGCCCACCGAGGTGCTGCACGGCAGCCTCGAGGTGCGCGACGGCAGGATCCGATCGCTCGACGGCGGCGACTCGCGCGTGCCGGCGATCGACCTCGGGGACGACTACCTGATCCCCGGCCTGGTCGAGGTCCACACCGACAACTTCGAGCGCCACCTGATGCCGCGGCCGAAGGTCAGCTGGGCCGAGCTGCCGGCGCTGCTGGCGCACGACGCCGAGGTCACCGCCGCCGGCATCACCACCGTCTTCGACGCGCTCGGCGTGGGCGAGGCCGACACCGAGAGCCTGCGCGGCAGCACCTGGGCCTCGGTGCTCAAGACCCTCGACGCCTGCCAGGCGCAGGACCTGCTGCGCGCCGACCACCACCTGCACGTGCGCTGCGAGCTGCCGGCGCCCAACACCATCGACCTCTTCGAGCCCTTCATCGGCCATCCGCGGCTGTCGCTGATCTCGCTCATGGACCACACGCCGGGCCAGCGCCAGTGGGAGGACATCGAGCTGGCGCGCATCTACTACACCGGCAAGAAGGGCTGGAGCCAGGACAAGTTCGAGGGCACCGTGGCGGCGGCCGAAGGCCTGCAGTCGCGCTACGCCAAGCCGCACCGCGCCTTCTTCGTCGACTACTGCCAGACCCACGAGATCGCGCTGGCCAGCCACGACGACACCACGGTCGCGCATGTCGAGCAAGCGCATGCCGAAGGCGCCAGCATGTCGGAATTCCCGACCACGCTGGCGGCGGCGCGGGCGGCCCGCGAACGCGGGCTCTTCAACGTGATGGGCGGCCCGAACGTGGTGCGCGGCGGCTCGCATTCCGGCAACGTCGCGGCGGCCGACCTGGCGCGCGAAGGGCTGCTCGACATCCTGTCTTCCGACTACGTGCCGAGCAGCCTGATGGGCGCGGCGGTGCGGCTGGTCAACGACGGCATCCTCGACCTGCCGGCGGCGGTGGCGACGATGACGCTGGCGCCCGCGCGCGCCGCCGGCCTCGACGACCGCGGCGCGCTGCAACCGGGACTGCGCGCGGATCTGGTGCAGGTGCACATGGCGACCCTGCCGCAGGGCGTGCGCCATCCGGTGGTGCGCGCGGTCTGGCGCGAAGGCCGGCGCGTCCTCTGATGCAGCGCTTGCAATCCTTGCAGCCTGACACACCTGTGACCCGCCTTTGTCGCCAGCCCGTCATCGAGCGTCACCAGACTCATCGGACCTGTACCCATCGGAGCCCGAAGTGACACCACGCCTCTCCATCCGCCAGCTCGACAAGCATTTCGCCAACGGCCGTCATGCCTTGCGGGACATCAACCTGCAGGTGCAGGCCGGCGAGATGGTCGCGCTGATCGGTGCCTCCGGCTCCGGCAAGTCGACCCTGCTGCGGCACGTGGCCGGCCTGGTGGTCGGCGACAGCGGCTCGGAGTCGCTGATCGAGATCGACGGCCGCCCGGTGCAGCGCCGCGGCCGCATCGACCGCGACATCCGGCAGCTGCGCGCGCAGGTCGGCTTCGTGTTCCAGCAGTTCAACCTGGTGGCGCGGCTGCCGGTGCTGGTCAACGTGCTGGTCGGCAGCCTGCATCGCATCTCGTGGTGGCGCGGCTGGACCCGCGTGTTCCCCAAGGCCGAACGGGCCCTGGCGCTCGACGCGCTGGCCCGCGTGGGCATCGCCGACTGCCAGGCGCAGCGCGCCTCGACGCTTTCCGGCGGCCAGCAGCAGCGCGCCGCCATCGCCCGCACGCTGGTGCAGGGCGCGAACGTGGTGCTGGCCGACGAGCCGATCGCCTCGCTCGACCCGGAGTCGTCGCGCAACGTGATGGAGATCCTGGCGCGCATCAACCGCGAGGACCAGTGCACCGTCATCGTCTCGCTGCACCAGGTCGACATCGCGATCAGGTATTGCCCGCGCGTGGTGGCGCTGCACCAGGGCCAGGTGGTCTACGACGGCCCGTCGTCCGAGCTCACGCCGGCGCTGCTGCGCGAGCTGTACGGCGTGCAGGTCGAGGAACTGCTTCCGACTCGACCCGATGCCGAGGCCGACAACGTGCACGTGCTGCCGCTGGCCGGAACCCCGCCGCTCTCGACCCCCTGGCCGAGCCAGGCGGCGCGCGCGGCCTGAACTTTTTACACACTGGAGGAAACACGAATGATCAAGCAACTCTGTGCCGCAGCGCTCCTGAGCCTGGGCCTGGCGGGCGCGCATGCGCAGGACATCAACTTCGGGATCATCTCGACCGAGGCGTCGCAGAACCTCAAGCAGGACTGGCAGCCGCTCATCGACGACATGAACCGCAAGACCGGCCTGAAGGTCACCGCCTTCTTCGCCTCCGACTACGCCGGCATCATCGAAGGCATGCGCTTCAACAAGGTGCAGATGGCCTGGTTCGGCAACAAGTCGGCCATGGAAGCGGTCGACCGCGCCAACGGCGAGATCTTCGCGCAGATGGTCAACGCCGACGGCACCCTCGGCTACTACTCGCACCTGATCGTCAACAAGGACAGCCCGCTCAACAACGTCGACGACGTGCTGAAGAACGCCAAGAACCTGAGCTTCGGCAACGGCGATCCGAATTCCACCTCGGGCTACCTGGTGCCCGGCTTCTACGTCTTCGCCAAGAACAAGGTCGACGCCAAGACCATCTTCAAGGTCACGCGCAGCGGCAACCACGAGGCCAACGCGCTGGCCGTGGCCAACAAGCAGATCGACGTCGCCACCGACAACAGCGAGGAGCTCGGCAAGATCCAGGAGCACTTCCCGGACAAGTTCAAGGAGATCAAGGTCATCTGGACCTCGCCGCTGATCCCGCTCGACCCGCTGGTGATGCGCAAGGACCTGCCGCCCGAGACCAAGGAGAAGATCCGCACCTTCTTCTACAACTACGCCAAGACCGATCCGCACGAGAAGGAAGTCGTGATGAAGATCAACAAGCTGTCGGGCTTCAAGGAGTCGAGCGACAAGCAGCTGATCCCGATCCGCCAGATCGACCTCTTCGGCCAGCGCACCAAGGTCGAGGCCGATGCCGCGATGAGCGATGGCGACAAGCAGGCCAAGCTCGCCGAGATCGACAAGAAGCTGGCCGCGATCGCGCCGAACTGATCGCCGTCGAGCCGACCGAGCGCACCGAGCCATGAACCCCGCGGCCCTCGCTTCCCGCACCGCGCCCGCGCCGGTGCAACCGCCCCGGCGCAGCCTGGCCTGGCAGTTCGCCTGGGGCGTGCTGCTGGTGCTGCTGGCCGCCTCGTGGAAGGGCGCCGACATGCGGCCGCTCGACCTCTGGCGCGACGGCAGCAACATGGCCACCTATGCGGCGGACTTCTTCCCGCCCAACTTCACGCAGTGGCGCAGCTACGTCGAGGAGATGGTCGTCACCCTGCAGATCGCGCTCTGGGGCACCGCGCTGGCGGTGGTGAGCGCGGTGCCGCTGGGGCTGCTGGCCTCGGCCAACATCGTGCCCTGGTGGATCTACCAGCCGGTGCGCCGGGTGCTCGACAGCTGCCGCGCGATCAACGAGATGGTCTTCGCGATGCTGTTCGTGGTGGCCGTCGGCCTCGGCCCCTTCGCGGGCGTGCTGGCGCTGTGGGTGCACACCACCGGCGTGCTGGCCAAGCTGTTCTCCGAAGCGGTCGAGGCGATCGATCCGCAGCCGATCGAAGGCATCCGCTCGACCGGCGCCAGCGCGCTGCACGAGATCGTCTACGGCGTGTTGCCGCAGGTGCTGCCGCTGTGGATCTCGTTCACCATGTACCGCTTCGAATCCAACGTGCGCTCGGCCACCGTGGTCGGCATGGTGGGCGCGGGCGGCATCGGCGTGGTGCTGTGGGAGATCATCCGCGGCTTCCAGTATCCCGAGACCTGCGCCGTGATGATCATCGTGATCGTCAGCGTCACCGCGATCGACCTGCTGTCGGCGCGCCTGCGCAAGTTCCTCGTATGACGAACGCAGTCAAGGAGCGGCTCGTGGCCCTCACCGTCGACGAGATCGCGCAGCTCCTCGCCACCCAGGGGCAGCGGCAGTACGGCCGCGAGGCCGTCAGCCAGCTCGACCATGCGCTGCAGTGCGCGCAGCTGGCCGAGGAGGCCGGCGAATCCGAGGCGACCGTGGTCGCGGCGCTGCTGCACGACCTCGGCCACCTGCTGGCGAGCCGCGGCGCGGTCCGTGGCGCGGTCCATGAAAGCGGCAGCCCGCCCGAGCGCGACGACATGCACCAGTTCATCGCGCTGCCCTTCCTGCGGCCGCTGCTGCCGGAGGCGGTGCTGGCGCCGATCCGCCTGCATGTCGACGCCAAGCGCTACCTCTGCCAGGCCGAGCCGGGCTACTGGGACACGCTCTCGCCGGCCTCCAAGCACAGCCTGGAACTGCAGGGCGGCGTGCTGGATGCGTCGGGCGCCGCACGCTTCATCGCCCAGCCCTACGCGCACGAAGCCGCGCGACTGCGGCGCTACGATGACCGCGCGAAGATCGCGGGGCTGGCCACGCTGGCGCTCGAGCATTTCCTGCCGCTGCTGCGCGGCATCGCGGAAAGCCACGGCCACCACGCCGCTTGAGATCCGCATGCGCACCTTCCTGCTGCTGCTCCTGTTCGTGGCGGCGGTGCGGGCGCTCTACCTGGAGGCCTGGCTCGGCGACACGCTGCGCATCCTGAGAGAGCGGCGCGGCTGGATCGGCATCGAGGTTCGGCGCCGGGTCGGCATGCGCAAGATCCCCGCGCACCTGAGCGAATTCCCGGCGCCGCGCGAGGAGCGCATCCGGGTCTGGCGGCTTTTCGGCGTGCCGCTGTGGCACGACGAGGTCAGCGTCGCGCTGCCCGAGCGCGCCTGCGAATGCTTCGCCGAAGTCGCGCCGCAGGACTTCGATCGCCAGTTCCCGGCCTGGCTGCAGGTCGGCGGCCGCGCGAATTCCGAATCGACTCAGTGGTAGCGGTGCAGCCGCGCCGAGCGGCGGCCATCTTCCGCAGGCTCGCGCAGGGCCGCGCGGCGGCGCTCGGCCGCGATCCAGGCCACGGCAACGACCACCAGGTCGAACAGGAAGACGGCGACGGGAACCACGATGAGCCAGGGCATGGCTTTACCGTACGCCCGGCCGCCCGGGACCTGAAGTGTCAAAAGACACAGGCTTGCGCCGCCGACCGTTCGGACCTCCGCTCGCGACACCGTCCTACGCGTCGGTCACTGTGAATTCATACAGTTGTCGTTCCAACCAGAAGGAACCGACATGACCGACAAGACCGCCCAGCAGCACGCCAGCGAAAGCAACATGGAAAAGGACCCGGCCGACTGGACCACCGGCGACGAGCCGATGACCGGCGCGCAGCATTCCTACCTGAAGACCCTGTCGGAAGAGGCCCACGAGCCCTTCGACGACAGCCTCAGCAAGGCCGACGCCTCGCGGCGGATCGATGAATTGCAGGCGCGTACTGGCCGCGGCGCGCATGCCGCCAGGCAGCCGGCGGGTTGATCCTCACTCGATGTTCTGCACCTGCTCGCGCATCTGCTCCACCAGCACCTTCATGTCGACCCCGATGCGGGTCAGCTCCAGGGTCGCGGACTTCGAGCCCAGGGTGTTGGCCTCCCGGTGAAGCTCCTGGATCAGGAAATCCAGCCGCTTGCCGATCTCGCCGCCCTTCTTCACCAGCCATTCGATCTCGTCCAGGTGCGAATCGAGCCGGGTCAATTCCTCGGCGACGTCGATGCGGATGGCGAAGGCGGTGGCCTCGGAGAGCGCGCGGTCCTGGGCGCTCTCGGGCACCACGGCGCCGCCGCCCAGGCCCATCGCTTCCTGCCAGCGCTCCAGGAAGCGGTTGCGCTGCTGCTCGACCAGTTGCGGCACCAGCGGCAGCGCCTGTGCCGCCAGCTTGCGCAATTGCGAAAGGTGATCCAGCAGCATCCTGGCCAGGCGGGCGCCTTCGCGCTCGCGGGCCGAGAGCAGGGCCTTCAGCGCCTTCTCGGCCACCTCGACCAGATCGGCGCCGAAGTCGCCGCGCGGCGCCGAATCGCCGGCCGCCAGCCGCAGCACCTCGGCCACGCTCAATTCGCGGGCGCCGGGCAACCAGGCCTTGATGCTGTCCTGCGCACCGTTCAGGCGCTGCAGCAGCTTGGGCGACGGGTCGCCGATGCCGGCCGTCGAGGTTCCTTCGATCGAGGCTCGCAGCTCGACCTTGCCGCGCTTGAGCTGCGCAGTGAGCAGCTCGCGCAGCGCCGGTTCGTGCTGGCGCAGTTCCTCTGGCAGCTTGAAGGTGAGGTCGAGGAATCGGCTGTTGACCGAGCGGATCTCGACCCCCAGGCGGGCTGACGCGGCGGGCCGCGTTTCGGCGTCTGCGGGGCTGCCCGAGGGGCCGCTCTGGCCGCTGGCATAGCCGGTCATGCTGTAAACTGGCATTGCGCCTCGCTGTGAATTTTGTGGTTTTTCACCGTCGCGTCGGCACTGCGTTCGCTTGCCGCACCGTCGCCTTCGGGCGAAACTCCCGGATTATGTCAAAGGTCAAACCTTCGCCCTTGCTGCCCGATACGGTCATTGGCGGCTACCGCGTCGTGCGGCGGCTGTCGGCCGGCGGCTTCGGCGTCGTCTATCTGGCGGTCGATCACAGCGGCCAGCAGGTCGCGATCAAGGAATACCTGCCCTCGTCGCTCGCCACCCGCGGCACCGGCGAGCTGGCCCCCCAGGTCTCGCCCGAAAAACTCTCGCTCTACCGGCTCGGCCTGAAGAGCTTCTTCGAGGAAGGCCGCTCGCTGGCGCAGATCTCGCATGCCTCGGTGGTCAGCGTGCTCAACTTCTTCCGCGAGAACGAGACCGTCTACATGGTCATGAACTACCTGGAGGGCGCGACCCTGCAGGACTTCATCGTCACCGCGCGCGACCTCAAGAAGCAGAAGGTGTTCCGCGAGTCGACCATCCGCTCGCTGTTCGACGAGATCCTGCGCGGCCTGCGCATCGTCCACCAGCACAAGATGCTTCACCTCGACATCAAGCCCGCGAACATCTTCGTCACCGACGATGACAGGGCCGTGATGATCGACTTCGGCGCCGCCCGCGAGGTGCTGTCCAAGGAAGGCAACTTCATCCGCCCGATG
The DNA here is from genome assembly GCF_009765735.1 of Xenophilus sp. L33. Lineage (GTDB taxonomy): Bacteria > Pseudomonadota > Gammaproteobacteria > Burkholderiales > Burkholderiaceae_C > Variovorax. Next base: position 9,411 of record NZ_LMUW01000126.1, on the reverse strand, counting down.
TACACGCCCGGCTTCGCCGCGCCCGAAATGTACCGGCGCGATTCGTCGATGGGGCCGTGGACCGACATCTACGCCATCGGCGCCTGCATCTACGCCTGCATGCAGGGCTACCCGCCCAACGACGCGCCGCAGCGCATCGAGAAGGACCGGCTCGGCCTGTCGCTGTCGCGGCTGCGCGGCATCTACTCGGACAACCTGATCGAGGTGGTCGAGTGGTGCATGTCGCTCGATCCGCTGTCGCGCCCGCAGTCGGTGTTCGCGCTGCAAAAGGAGCTCAGCCGCGAAGGCGAGCGCCGCTACACCAAGCTGACGGTCGGCGAGAAGGTCCGGCTGTCCATCGACAACATGCGTTCATTCGAAAAGAAGGGCCTGCCCAAAGCAGCGGCCCCGACCACGCGGCCAGCATGAAGTTTTCCGTATTCCAGGTCAGCCGCAAGGGCGGCCGCCTCAAGAACGAAGACCGGATGGGTTACTGCTACACGCGGGAATCCGGCCTGTTCGTATTGGCCGACGGCATGGGCGGCCACCCCGAAGGCGAAGTGGCGGCGCAACTGGCGCTGCAGACCATCGCCGCGCTCTACCAGCGCGAGGCCCGGCCGGTGGTCAAGGATGTCAAGGCCTTCCTCACGTCCTCGGTCATGGCCGCGCACCAGCAGATCATGCGGTACGCCGGCAACAAGGCCATGCTCGACACGCCGCGCACCACCGTGGTGGCGGCGGTCATCCAGGGCAACACGGCGATGTGGATCCACTGCGGCGATTCGCGCCTCTACGTGGTGCGCGACGGCGAGCTGCTGGTGCGCACGCGCGACCACTCGCATGCCGAGCGGCCGCGCGCCAACGCCGGCCCGGAGCCGGTCAACCGCAACCTGCTCCTGACCTGCCTCGGCTCGCCGACCACGCCGCTCTTCGACATCTCGCCGCCGCTGCAACTGCAGCGCGGCGACCGCCTGATGCTGTGCTCCGACGGCGTCTGGGGCGTGCTGGACGACAGCGTGATCGTGCACATCCTTTCCTCGGGCAAGCCGGTCTCCGACGCCGCGCCCGATCTGGCCGAAATGGCCCTGCGCAGCGGCGGCACCCACAGCGACAACGTCACCCTGATCGCGCTCGACTGGGAAACGCCCGACGCGCCCGGGCAGCGCCGCGGCGTCTCCACCGACAGCATCAGCGACGGCGTCTTCGCCTCGACCATCCAGGCCGGCATGCCTTCGGACAGCGAGCTGGACGACCTCGACGACGACGCCATCGAGCGCTCGATCGCCGAGATCAACGAAGCCATTCGCCGATCGGCCGCCCGCAAGGGCTAATATCGCGCCCTCTTTTTTCGTCCTTCCGTGCCACGCCTTCGCCCCGCTCGCCGGGCCGCGGGCCGACCTTCCAGACCACCATGACAGCTTTCGTTCGAAGCGGCGGCCGCGCCGCCGACCAGCTGCGCCCCGTGCGCATCACCCGCGGTTTCACCATCCATGCCGAAGGCTCGGTGCTGATCGAGTTCGGCCAGACCCGCGTGCTGTGCACCGCCTCTGTCGAAGAGAAGGTGCCGCCGCACAAGCGCGGCAGCGGCGAAGGCTGGGTCACCGCCGAATACGGGATGCTGCCGCGAGCCACCCACACCCGCAGCGACCGTGAAGCCGCGCGCGGCAAGCAGAGCGGCCGCACGCAGGAGATCCAGCGCCTGATCGGCCGCTCGATGCGCGCCGTCTTCGACCTCGCCGCGCTCGGCGAACGCACCATCCACCTCGACTGCGACGTGCTGCAGGCCGACGGCGGCACCCGCACCGCGGCGATCACCGGCGCTTTCGTCGCCGCCCAGGACGCGGTCGCGAAGCTGCTGGCCGCCGGTAAGATCGCCGCCTCGCCGATCCGCAGCCACGTGGCTGCCATCTCGGTCGGGATCGTGCAGGGCACGCCGCTGCTCGACCTCGAATACATCGAGGACTCGGCCTGCGACACCGACATGAACGTCGTCATGACCGGCGCCGGCCACTACGTGGAAGTGCAGGGCACCGCCGAGGGCGCCGCCTTCTCGCGCGAGGAAATGAACGCGCTGCTGGCGCTGGCCGAGAAGGGCATCGCCGAGCTGACCGTGCTGCAGACGCAGGCGCTGGCCGCCAAATAAGGCCGCGCCCGGCGTAGCATCCTGCCGATGAAACTGGTCCTCGCTTCCAACAACGCCGGCAAGCTGGCCGAACTGCAGGCGCTGTTCGCACCGCTCGGGGTCGAGCTGGTGCGGCAGTCCGAGCTGAACGTCGGCGAGGCCGAAGAACCCTTTCGCACCTTCGTCGAGAACGCGCTGGCCAAGGCGCGGCACGCCGCCGCCGTCACCGGCCTGCCGACGATCGCCGACGACGCCGGCCTCTGCGTCGAAGCCTTCGGCGGGCTGCCGGGCGTCGACACCGCCTACTACGCGACGCAGTTCGGCTATCCCAAGGGCGACGCGAACAACGTGCGCGCGCTGCTCGAGCAGATGGCGCACATCGACGACCGGCGCGCCGCGCTGGTCAGCACCCTGGTCGCGCTGCGCAGCGCGGACGATCCAGAACCGCTGATCGCTGTCGGCCGGGCGCCGGGCGAGATCACCCGCGAGCGGATCGGCGAGAACGGCTTCGGCTTCGACCCGGTCATGTTCCTGCCGCAATTCGGCCAGACCTTCGCCCAGCTGCCCACCGAGGTGAAGAACGCCAACAGCCATCGCGGCCAGGCGGCCCGGGCGATGCTGGCGCTGATGCGCGAGCGCTGGCTGTGAGCCTCGTCATCCCGATCGCGCCGGAGCCCGATGCCGCGGGCTCGGGCGGCTCGACCGATCCGGTCGACGCCGGCGGCGCCCCGGACGCCAACGACGTGCTGCACATGATGCGGCCGGGCCCACTGCAGCTGAGCGCGCTGCCGCCGCTGTCGCTCTACGTGCACCTGCCGTGGTGCCTGCGCAAGTGCCCCTATTGCGACTTCAATTCGCACGAATGGCGTGCCGGCGACGCTGCCGATGTCGGCGCCTTGCCCGAGGCCCGCTACATCGACGCGCTGGTCGCCGACCTCGATGCGGCGCTGCCGCTCATCTGGGGCCGCACGGTGCACACCATCTTCATCGGCGGCGGCACGCCCAGCCTGTTCTCGCCGGCCTCCGTCGACCGGTTGATCGGCGACCTGCGGGCGCGCCTGAAGCTCACGCCGGACTGCGAGATCACGCTGGAAGCCAACCCGGGCACCTTCGAGCGCGACCGCTTCCGCGCCTTCCGGGCGGCCGGTGTGACCCGGCTGTCGGTCGGCGTGCAGAGTTTCGACGACGCCCACCTGAAGGCGCTCGGCCGGGTGCACGACCGGGCGCAGGCCATCGCGGCGGTGGAGGAGGCCGCCGCCGCCTTCGACACCTTCAACATCGACCTGATGTACGCGCTGCCGGGGCAGACGCTCGAGGGCCTCGACCGCGACCTCGACCAGGCGCTGGCGCTGCAGCCGCCGCACCTGTCGGTCTATCACCTGACCATCGAGCCCAACACCTACTTCGCCAAGTTCCCGCCCAAGGCCCTGCCCGAGGACGATGCAGCCTACGAGATGCTCGACCGCATCACGGAACGCACCGAGGCTGCCGGCCTCCATCGGTATGAGGTTTCTGCCTATGGACGAACCGGGCACCATTGCGCGCACAATTTGAACTATTGGCAGTTCGGCGACTATCTCGGGATCGGCGCCGGCGCCCACAGCAAATTGAGCTTCGCGCACAGGGTCGTGCGGCAAGTGCGGTTCAGGGAGCCGCGTCGGTACATGGACAGCGCGCTCGCGGGTCACGCGGTCGCGCAGAACGAGGAGACCGCCATCGCTGCCTTGCCTTTCGAGTTCATGCTGAATGCCCTCCGGCTCAAGGACGGGTTCACGCTGATGCAGTTCGGCGAACGCACCGGCCTGGCCGTGACCGCGATCCGGAAAGGCCTGGAAGAGGCCGAGCGCAAGGGACTGATCGGGCGCGGCCTGGCGCGCGTCTGGCCGACCACCCGTGGCTTCGACTTCCTGAGCGACCTGCAGTCGCTCTTCCTGCCGGACTGAGCGGCCCGATCGATCGATGAACGGCCTCGCCATGGACAAGCCCACCGACCCCACGCCCGCCACCCAGCGCCGGACGCGCGGTCGGCCCAGCCCGGCGCAGGCGGCGGCGTTGCGCGAATCGTTCCTGCAGGCGGCGCTGGAATCCTTCCTGCAGAACGGCTATGCGGCCACCAGCATCGAGGCGATCGCCCGCGACGCCGGCGTCGCCAAGATCACCATCTACCGCCAGTTCGACAACAAGGAGGCCTTGTTCCACGAGGTCATCCACCGCGCCGTCGGCGACGCCCGGGACCACATGCAGGCCACGCTGGTGCGCCGCGGCGCCGACGAGCGCATGGTGCTGGTCGACCTGGTCGAGCGCATGTACCTGGGCGCCACCGAGCCGAAGACGCTGTCGCTGCTGCGCCTGGTGATCGCCGAGGCGCTGCGCTTCCCGGAACTGGCCAAGTCGGTCTATGCCGAGAACAGCTACGTGCTGGCGCCGGTCGTCGGCTACCTGGCGGAGGCCCACAAGGACGGGCGGCTGCACGTGCCCGATCCGGAACTGGCGGCGGTGCAACTGTCCACCCTGGCCTTCGGCGGCGTGCGCTTCTTCATCTCCAAGCCGCTGGGCGTCGAGGAACGCCGCGTCTGGGCCGAAGGCATCGTCGACCTGGTGATGCGCGGCTGGGCGCCGGAGGGCGCGTCTTCCGGCTCGGCCGGCGAGGCCTCGTCCAACGGCCGCGCCGGGGATGCGTCTGTGGCCAGCGAATAGAATCGTCCCCCGCCTGCCTTCCTGCGCGACGAAGGCGGTGCGAACGAAACCGGGAGAGTTGGGTGAGTGGTTTAAACCAGCAGTCTTGAAAACTGCCGACGTGAAAGCGTCCGTGAGTTCGAATCTCACACTCTCCGCCAGCGATCGACCAAGGGCAGCAGTTCCTCCACGACGCGATTCACCTACACCACCGGATCGCCTCCGCCTCCGGCGGCCCCTTGCGCCACCAGCTGCACCTCCAGAAAGCGTTCGTCCAATTCCTGCAGCGTCCTGCGCGCCTTCTCCCAATCCCGGTGGTCCGCGTGCGCATCCACCTTCTCGTGGAGGCGGTAGACCTCCTTCTGATAGTCCTCCAGCCGCAGTCGCAGTCGCTTGTACCGATGGTCTTCGGGTTCGAAGCAGCACACCAGCAGCGCATAGCATTTCAACTCGGTCACCAGAATCGTCACGGTGCGTTCGGCCTCGGCCGGCTCGAACTCGACCAGGTCACGCACCGACAGTCGGGCGCTTTCGTTGGCGAGGTAGAGCATGTACACCACGCTGAGGATCGCCTGCCTGCGGGCCTCCCTGCCTGCGACCAGGTCCGGCAAGGCCGCGAGCTTGCGCATGCAGTCGCGGGCCGCCTTCATGTAGGTATAGAACTCGACGATGTTGTTGACCACATGCGCCTCGAGCAACTGCAGGTCGCGCGCATTGCTGTCGAACACGGGGAAGTACTGTTCCTCCGCGACGAACGCGTAGGCCGAGCGTGCAATGGCCGCCTCACCGGCGGTCACCGCCGGGGGCGCGGCGCCGTTGGCTTGCAGCAGGTCTTCGTACAGTTCGACGAATCGCTTGCCGGCGTCCAGGATCGTGGCCACCCGGCAGATGGTGCTGATCTCGCAGGCGAACAGGTCCACCACGCCGAGCCGGGTCGATGCCGAGCGGTAGGCCCACGCGACGATCACGCCGGCCGCGGTCAGCAGCGGACCGGCGTAGGTCGAGATCGTCCTCAGCGGCCCCTCGGCGGAGCCGGCCAGGCACATGAGAAGACAAAAGAGGCTTATCGCCGCGACGATTACACCCAGCCAGAAGATCAGTCGCAATTCAGTGACGTGCTTCGAGCGAAAGAAGCGAAACAGGGTGGACGCGGACTCGTCGGGGCTGAGGTCGGTCACGCTGCGTACGCACACCGCGCGGTAGAAGGTGCGAAGCAGTCCGCTGTGCGTCGGATGCGAGGTGCTGCCGGATGCCAGGTCCCTCATGGTCGGTCCTTGGTTGGCGACCTGTGGCCCGGCCGCTGGGATTCATGGAGGCATGGCCGGATGCTTGCACGGAGTGTCCCGGGGGACATCCTCCTGTGAATGTATGCAAAAAGGCCGGTCCCTTACGCGGCCTCCATGAACCCCGCCACCACCTCGTTGAACTTCGCCGGGTTCTCGATGAACATGAAGTGCGACCCCTTCTCGTCGACCTCGAAGATCTCCAGCTTCGCTCCCGGCACCTGCGACGCGTTCCAGGCGATGCACGTCGTCGGCACCAGGCTGGCCTTGCCGCCGATGAAGAGGCTCGGGCGGTCGATGCGCGGGAGCACGTCGCGCCAGTCCTGGTGACAGTGGTTGTAGAGCAGCGTCGCCGCGTGCGCGCGCGGCATTTTGAGGTTGACCTCCACGATCCAGCGGAACTGCTCGGCGTCAATGCCTTCGGTCGCCATGGTGCGCAGGAAGCCTTCGGTCGCCACCGCGCCGTCGGCGCCGCGCAGGGCGGTCGCGGTACCGCTGACCGTCTCGGGCGTGAAGATCGATCCGTGGTTCGCGGTCTGCTCGGCTGTCCATGCCGGGTCGGTCGTGAGGAAGGACGCCTGGTCGCAGAACACGTAGCGCGCGATCCGGTCAGCGCCGAAGAGGTCGAAGTAGCACCACAGCACCGAGCAGCCCATCGAGTGCCCGAGGATGGTGACGTCGCCCAGGACGAGCGCGGCGAGGGCCTGGTGCAGGTCCTGCGCCAGGCGCTGGATGCGATAGCCGTGGTCCGGCTTGTCGGAATCGCCGTGGCCGCGCAGGTCGAACGCGATCACGCGGTAGCGATCCGAAAGGCCCTCGAGCTGGAACCTGAACTGCTCGGCGGTCTGTGACCAGCCGGGCACCAGCACCAGCGTCCGGCCGTGGCCGGTGCCGGCTTCGAGGTAGTTGAGGCGCACGCCCTTGTCGACGGTGACGCTGCCCTTGCGGATGTTCGATGCGGTCATGGTGGTTGTCTCCTTCGGGCTCGCAGCCTAGGCCGCGCCGGCGCGGTCCGCGCGCCGTTGCGTGCCACGCTGCAGGCCGCTGCGTGCCACGGGGTCCGCGCTTGCCAGCCCCAGTCGAAAGCCGAACAATCCCGCGCTGGAAGCCAAGAACAATGCCGGTCCGGCAAGCGGACCTGGAGACATCCATGCGAACCCTGACGAGCCGGTCCACCGGCGAGGTAGCGCCCGAGCAGCGCCTGCGCTTCTGGCGCGACACGCTGCACGAAGGCGTGGTCGAGATGGACCTGCGACCCGAGCAGCGAAGCGACTTCTTCAGCCGCATCGACTTCTGTCCGCTCGCCGGCATCTCGCCGCACCAGGCCTGGGGTTCGCCGCAGAAGCTCAGCCGCAACCGGGTCGAGATCGCGCGCGGCGCCAAGAGTGCCTACTACCTCGTCTCCCAGCCGCGCCACGCCTGGCGCAGCGACCACGCCGGGCAGGAGGTGCGGGTGCAGCCGGGCGAGACGGTGCTGATCGATTCGCGCATCCCCTACGCCTTCGGCTTTCCCTTCGGGCTGGACGACCTGTCGGTCGAACTGTCGGTCTCGTTCGTCGAACGCTGGCTGCCCGATCCGCTGCAGGTGGTCGGCCGTCCGCTCCAGGCCGCGAGCGGCTGGGGTCTCGCGCTGCGCGGCGCCAAGGAGGCGCTCGCGCCTCGCCACCTGGTCGACCTCGCGCTGCCGGACGAACTGGTGCAGGACCAGCTCGGCGCGTTGTTGGCGCTGGCCTCGGCGGCCGAGGCGATACCGAAGCCGGCCGATCCGATGCTGCGCGACCGGCTGCTGCAGGCGATGCGCGAGCGCCTGTCGCGGCCCGGGCTGGCGGCCTCGGAAGTCGCGCTGGCCTGCGGTGTCTCGGTCCGCACGCTGCACCGCCGCTTCGCCGCCGAGGGCCGCACCTTCGCCGGCGTGCTGATGCAACTGCGGGCCGACGCCGGGGCGCGCATGCTGGCCGACCGGCGCTTTCGCGAGCTCAGCATCGCCGAGATCGGCCGCCGCTGCGGCTTTCTCGACCCGTCGCATTTCGCGCGTCAGTTCCAGCGTTCGCGCGGCGTGGCGCCGCACCGCTTCCGCGCGGCCGCTTCGGCCTGAGCCACCGCACGTCCTGGCGCGGTGTCGGCGCCGCCCTTAACATGAGTTCTCATCATCCCCGGAGGCCTCATCCATGTCCGAACAGCCGCGCCTGTCGAGCCAGACCCTCGAAATCGGCGCCTCGCGCATCGCCATCCTCGAAACCAGCGGGCGCGGTCCCGCGGTCGTGCTGGTGCACGGCAACTCGTCTTCCTCGCGCATCTGGCAGCGCACGCTCGCCGGGCCGCTGGCCGACAAGTACCGGCTGGTGACGATCGACCTGCCCGGCCACGGCCAGTCCGCGGACGCCGCGCCCGCCGATCGCGCGACCGCGTACAGCATCCCGGGCTACGCCGCGGTGATCCGCGACGTCGTCCGCAAGCTGTCGCTCGATCGCGCGGTGGTCGTCGGCTGGAGCCTCGGCGGCCATGCGGTGCTGGAGGCGAGCCCCGAGCTGCCGGACGCCGCCGGCTTCATGGTCTTCGGCGCGCCGCCCTTGCCCTTCCCGCTGCCGCCGGACCTCGGCGGCGCCTTCCTCAAGCTGGGCCTCGGCTTCCAGCAGGACTGGACGCCCGAAGAGGCGCGCGAATACGTCGACGACTTCCTGGTCGCCGGCGCCACGCCGCCGGCCTTCCTCTTGGAAGACGCGCTTCGCACCGATGGCCACGCCCGCGGATCGCTGGCGGCGAGCCTCGGCACCATCGGCTACCGCGACGAGGCGATGCTGGTGAAGACGCTCGCGAAGCCGCTGGCGATCCTGCACGGCGCCCGCGAGCAGGTGGTCGCGCAGGGCTATCTCGACGCGATCGCGCCGTCGATTCCCGAACTGTGGCGCGGCAAGGTGCAGGTGATCGCGGACGCCGGCCACGCGCTGCAATGGGAGCAGCACGCCGCCTTCGACGCGCTGCTCGACGCCTTCGTGCAGGATTGCGCCGGCTGACGCGTCGAGAGGATCCTCCATGCCATCCACGAATCCACAGGACGCGGCGCACGCGCCCAACGGCGCCGAACTCCTGGTACGCACGCTGCTCGCGAGCGAGGTCGATGTCTGCTTCACCAATCCCGGCACGTCGGAGATGCACTTCGTGGCCGCGCTCGACCGCGTGCCCGGCATGCGCTGCGTGCTCGGCCTCTTCGAAGGCGTGGTCACCGGCGCCGCCGACGGCTACTACCGCATGGCGGGCAAGCCGGCCGCGACCCTGCTGCACCTCGGCCCCGGCCTGGCCAACGGACTTGCCAATCTGCACAACGCCAAGAAGGCGCGCTCCGGCGTGGTC
>NZ_LMUW01000030.1 GCF_009765735.1 Xenophilus sp. L33 | reverse complement strand
CCTCCCGCTTCCAGACTTGGCGGGAAGAACCTATTGCAACTCAACAGCTAGACCGCGACCCCGACCTTGCGCCCCGCCTCGACGATCTCGCTCCAGGTGGCGTCGTCCACCACGATGCCGTCGCGGCGCCGCGCGGAGCGCGCCTTGCGCTCGGGCTCGCCGGCGATCTGCACGCCGTCGAAGCCGGCGCCGGGCGGGCTCTGGCGCAGCCAGTCGACGAAGGCGGCGGCTTCCTGCTCGAAGGCGGCCTGCGTGCCGAGCCGCGCCGGGTCGATCAGGATCGCCAGCATGCCGTTCAGCACGCTGCGCGCGGTGTCGGCCGGCCGGTGCCAGGTGCCGCCGCCGCTCAAGGCGCCGCCGAGCAGTTCGCAGGCCACCGCCAGGCCGTAGCCCTTGTGCTCGCCGAAGGTCATGAGCGCGCCGAAGAGGCCGCCGGCCTGCGGCACCACCACCACGCCGGGATCGTCGGTCGGCGCACCCTTCTCGTCGATCAGGGTGCCGGCCGCCACCTTCTCGCCCTTGTTGTAGGCCACGCGCATCTTTCCCTGCGCCACCCGGCTGGTCGCGAAGTCGAGCACGAAGGGCGCCGCGCCCGCGAGCGGCACGCCGATGCAGCATGGATTGGTGCCGAAGCGGCCGTCGCCGCCGCCCCAGGGCGCGACCACCGGCCGCGACAGCACGTTGACGAAGTGCAGCGCGACCAGGTCCTCGGCCACCGCCATTTCCGCGAAGTGGCCGATGCGGCCCAGGTGGTGCGCATTGGCCAGCGAGAGGATGCAGCTGCCGTGCAGCTTGGCGCGGGCGATGCCGAGTTCCATCGCCTGCACGCCGACCACCTGGCCGTAGCCGCGCTGGCCGTCGATCGACAGCATCGCGCCGCCGTCGAGCCGGACCGCCATGGCGTTGTTGGGCACCAGGCCGCCTTCGGCCACCGCGTCGACATAGCGCGGCACCATGCCGACGCCGTGCGAATCGTGGCCGCTGAGATTGGCCAGCACCAGGTTGGCCGCGACCTGCTCGGCCTCGGCCGGCGCGCTGCCGGCGGCGGCGATGATCTGCGCGACCTGGCGCTGCAGGCTGTCGGGGTCGAGGGTCTTGGACATGAGGTTCAGGCGCCGCGGGCGTTCAGGGTGATGGCGTAGAGCGAGCTGGTCGCACAGATGAAGAGCCGGTTGCGCTTGGGGCCGCCGAAGCAGACGTTGGCGACCCGCTCGGGCAGCAGGATCTTGCCGAGCAGGCTGCCGTCCGGGTGGTAGACGTGCACGCCGTCGCCGGCGCTGGTCCAGATGCGGCCTTCGGTGTCGAGCCGGAAGCCGTCGAACATGCCCTGGGTGCATTCGGCGAAGACGCTGCCTTCGCCGAGCGACTTGCCGTCGCTCCTCACCGCCAGCCGCCGGATGTGGCGCGGGCCGTCGGCCGCATGGCTGGCGCCGGTGTCGGCGATGTAGAGCATCGACTCGTCGGGCGAGAAGGCCAGGCCGTTGGGCTTGACGAAGTCGTCGGCGACCCGGTCGACCGCGCCACTCGCCGGATCGATGCGGTAGACGTGGCAGGCGCCGATCTCGCTCTCGGCACGCAGGCCTTCGTAGTCCGACAGGATGCCGTAGCTCGGGTCGGTGAACCAGATGCCGCCGTCCGAATGCACCACCACGTCGTTGGGCGAATTGAGCCGGCGGCCTTGCCAACGATCGGCCAGCACGGTGATGCGGCCGTCGTGCTCGGTGCGGGTGACGCGGCGCGTGAGATGTTCGCAGCTGACCAGCCGACCTTCGCGGTCGACCGTGTTGCCGTTGGTGTTGTCGGCCGGTTCGCGGAACACCGCGACGCCGCCGTTGCGCTCGTCCAGCCGCAGCATCCGGTTGTTGGGAATGTCCGACCAGACCAGGTTGCGATGCGCGGCGAACCAGGCCGGGCCTTCGCACCAGCGGGCGCCGGTCCAGAGCCGCTCGACCTTCTCGGGACCGGGGACCAGCCGGTGGAAGCGGGCGTCGTGCTGTTCGATGCCGGTGCCTTCGAGGGCGCCGTAGGGAGGGCCGGGGAGATGGTTCATTGGACAGGTGGTCAGGCCGATTCAGCATACGGGCGGTGCCGGGCGCGCAACCATCCGGCGAAACCCTCGACGGTTTAACCTCTCCCGGATACGAAGGAGACACCATGCCGAATGCATTCATCCGCACCGAGGTCGACGGCCCGGTCTGCACCATCGTCATCGACCGGCCGTCGGTGCGCAACGCGGTCGACGGCCCGATGGCCGCCGAACTGAAGCGCGCCTTCGAGGCCTTCGAGGCCGACCCGGCGCTGCAGGTCGCGGTGCTATGGGGCGCGGGCGGCCACTTCTGCGCCGGCGCCGATCTCGGCGCGATCGGCGATCCGGCGCGCCGCCACGAACTCGACCCGCAAGGTGGCGGCGGCGGCCCGATGGGGCCGAGCCGCATGGCCTTGTCGAAGCCGCTGATCGCCGCGGTCAGCGGCTACGCGGTGGCCGGCGGCCTCGAGCTGTCCCTGCTCGCCGACCTGCGGGTGGTCGAGCGCGATGCGGTCTTCGGCGTCTTCTGCCGGCGCTGGGGGGTGCCGCTGATCGACGGCGGCACGGTGCGGCTGCCGCGCGTCGTCGGCATGGGCCGGGCGCTCGACATGATCCTGACCGGGCGTGCGGTGGCCGCCGACGAAGCGCTGTCGATGGGCCTTGCGAACCGCGTGGTCGAGCCCGGCAGCGCGCGCCAGGAGGCCGAGGCCCTGGCGCGCGAGATCGCGGCCTTTCCGCGGCGCTGCATGCTGACCGACCGCGCCTCGGCCTACGCGCAGTGGGACCTGCCGCTGGCCGATGCGTTGCGCCGCGAGGGCGCAGCGGGCGTGCCGGTAGTCTTCGACGAGGCGCTGGCCGGCGCGGCGCGCTTCGTCGAGGGCGCGGGCCGGCACGGCAGGTTCGGCGCCTGAAGGCAGACGAAAAGCCCGGTGCTACATCACCGCGCCGACCTGCCAGGGCACGAACTCGTTCTGTCCGTAGCCGTGCTGCTCGCTCTTGGAGTGCACGCCCGAGGCGGTCGCCAGGATCCGCTCGAAGATGCGCTGGCCCATCTCCTGGATCGACACCGTGCCTTCGACGATCTCGCCGCAGTTGATGTCCATGTCTTCTTCCTGGCGCTGCCAGAGCGCCGAGTTGGTCGCCAGCTTGAGCGAAGGCGAGGGCGCGCAGCCGTAGGCCGAGCCGCGGCCGGTGGTGAAGCAGATGAGGTTGGCGCCGCCCGCGACCTGGCCGGTGGCGCTGACCGGGTCGTAGCCCGGCGTGTCCATGTAGACGAAGCCGTGCGCGGTCACCGGCTCGGCGTATTCGTAGACCGCCTCGAGGTTGCTGGTGCCGCCCTTGGCGACCGCGCCGAGCGACTTCTCGAGGATGGTGGTGAGGCCGCCGGCCTTGTTGCCCGGCGACGGGTTGTTGTTCATCTCGCCCTGGTTGATCTCGGTGTAGTGCTCCCACCAGCGGATGCGCTCGACCAGCTTCTCGCCGATCTCCCTGCGCACCGCGCGGCGGGTCAGCAGGTGCTCGGCGCCGTAGACCTCGGGCGTCTCCGACAGGATCGCGGTGCCGCCGTGCGCCACCAGCAGGTCGACCGCCGCGCCCAGTGCCGGGTTGGCGCTGATGCCCGAATAGCCGTCGGAGCCGCCGCACTGCAGTCCGATCGTGATGTGCGCCGCGCTCACCGGCTCGCGCTTCACCGCGTTGGCGCGCGGCAGCATCTCGTTGATGAGCGCCACGCCCTTCTCGACCGTCTTGCGGGTGCCGCCGGTGTCCTGGATGTTGAAGACGCGCAGGTTCTCGCCTTCGGCGAGGTTGCCGGTGGCGAGCCAGGCGTTGATCTGGTTGGCCTCGCAGCCGAGGCCGACCACCAGCACCGCGGCGAAGTTGGCATGCGTGGCGTAGCCGGTGAGCGTGCGCTCGAGGATCTGCATGCCCATGCCGCCGGCGTCCATGCCGCAGCCGGTGCCGTGCGTGAGGGCGACCACGCCGTCGACATTCGGGAAGTCGGCCAGCGCCTCGGGGTTGGTGTGGCGCGAGAAATGGTCGGCGATCGCGCGGGCGGCGGTGGCCGAGCAGTTGACGCTGGTCAGCACGCCGATGTAGTTGCGGGTGGCGACCCGGCCGTCGGCGCGACGGATGCCCATGAAGGTGGCTTCGCGCTTCGCCGGTGCCGGCTTGACGTCGGCGCCGAACGCGTAGTCGCGCTCGAAGTGGCCCTTGTCGGGACCCATGTCGAGGTTGTGCGTGTGCACGTGCTCGCCGGGCGCGATCGGCTTGCTGGCGAAGCCGATGATCTGGTTGTAGCGGCGCACCGGCTCGCCCTGCGCGATGGCGCGCACCGCGATCTTGTGGCCCGGCGGGATCAGGCCGCGCGAGACGACGTTCTCGACCTGCGTGCCGCCGACGAGCTGCGAACGCGCGATGACCACGTCGTCGGCGGGATGGAGGCGGATGAAGGGGTTCATGTGGGGATGTCCTTGTGGCTCTTTTCTAGGGTGCGTGCGCCCGGCGCCAGCTGACGCTGAAGCGCTGGTGGGCACGGTCCATGTGTTCGTGCATCGCGGCGCGGGCGGCATCGGGGTCGCGCGCCATGATGGCAGCTGCGATCGCTTCGTGCTCGACGATCGCGCTTTGCCATGACTTGCCGGTCTCGAAATGGCCGCCGAGCCGCTTGAACAGAGGGCCGAGGCGGGAATCGAGGAAGCCCTGCACCGTCTCGATCAGCACAGCGTTGCCGCTGGCCTGCACGATCGCGACATGGAAGGCGCGGTCGGCGTCGAGCGGCATCACGCCGCGCTCGGCCAGGGCGCGCATCTCGTCGAGCGCGCTCGCGATCGCCTCGCGGTCGGCGCGCTTGGCCGATTGCGCCGCCAGCGCGGCGGTCTCGCCCTCGACCACACGGCGCGCGCGGATCAGTTCGAGCGGCCCCCAGCCGAGCGCCTCGACCGGCACCGCGCGCCGCGCAGAGCGGTCCAGCACGTAGACGCCGGAGCCGGTGCGCACCTCGACCCGGCCTTCGACCTCCAGCGCGATCAGCGCCTCGCGCACCGACGGCCGGCTGACGCCGAGCTGCTGCGCCAGGTCGCGCTCGGCCGGCAGCCGCGCGCCGACCGCGAATTCGCCGGAGGCGATCAGCGTGCGCAGCTGGTCGGCGATCTGGCGGTAGAGGCGCTTCGGTTCGAGGGTCTGCAGCGGCACGTTGGGGATTTGCAGGCTTTAAGGGTTGTCCTTAATTGGACAGGTGGTCAGGCCAATTCAGAATACGGTCCGCCACGGCGTGCAGCCATCGGGCGAAACCCTGAACGCTGCGCCGACCGTCGAGCGCTTCGAACAAGAGCAAAGGAAACCCCATGCGACTCCGAGGAAAGAAGGTCCTGGTGACCGCCGCCGGCCAGGGCATCGGCCGCGCCAGCGCACTGGCGATGGCCGCCGAAGGCGCCCAGGTCTGGGCCACCGACGTCAACGAGAAGCTGCTCGACGCCTATGCCGGCGTCGCCAACATCCACGTCGCCAGGCTCGACGTGCTCGACAAGGCCGCGATCGACACGCTGATCGGCGCGCTGCCGCCGCTCGACGTGCTCTTCAACTGCGCCGGCGTGGTCCACAACGGCACCGTCATGGACGCCACCGACGCCGACCTGGCCTTCGCCTTCAACCTCAACGTGCGGGCCCAGTTCTGGACCATCCGCGCGGCATTGCCGGGCATGCTGAAGGCAGGGCGCGGCAGCATCATCAACATGGCGAGCGTCTGCTCCAGCATGAAGGGCCTGCCGAACCGCTTCGTCTACGGCGCCACCAAGGCGGCGGTGCTGGGCCTCACCAAGAGCGTGGCCGCCGACTACGTCACCAAGGGCATCCGCTGCAACGCGGTCTGCCCGGGCACGGTCGACACGCCGTCGCTGGGCGACCGCATCAACGCCTACGACGACCCGGCCGAAGCGCGCAAGGCCTTCATCGCGCGCCAGCCGATGGGCCGGCTGGCGCAGGCCGAGGAGATCGCGCCGGTGGTCACCTTCCTGGCTAGCGACGAATCGGTCTTCGCCACCGGCCAGGCCTTCACCGTCGACGGCGGCATCACGATATGAACCAGCTCGACTTCCAGGGCCGCCATGCGGTCGTGACCGGCGGCGCCACCGGGCTGGGCTTCGGCATCGCACAACGCCTGCTGGCCTCTGGCGGCAGCGTGAGCCTGTGGGACCGCGACTTCGACGCCGCCGCCAAGGCCGCGGCCGCGCTGGGCGCGAAGGCGCATGCGCTGGCGGTCGACGTCAGCCAGCAGCCTTCGGTCGCCAAGGCGGTGGCGGCCACGCTGGCCCATGCCGGTCGCATCGACGCGCTGGTCAACAGCGCCGGCATCACCGGGCCGAACACCAAGGTCTGGGACTATCCGGTCGACGCCTGGCGCCAGGTGATGGAGGTGAACCTCACCGGCGTCTTCATCTGCTGCCGCGAGGTGGTGGGACAGATGCGCACGCAAGGCTACGGGCGCATCGTCAACATCGCCTCGGTCGCGGGCAAGGACGGCAACCCGAACGCCAGCGCCTACAGCGCCAGCAAGGCCGGCGTGATCGCGCTGACCAAGTCGCTCGGCAAGGAACTGGCCGACACCGGCGTGCGCGTGAACTGCGTGACGCCGGCCGCGGTCAAGACCGCGATCTTCGACCAGATGACCGCCGAGCACATCGCCTTCATGCTGTCGAAGATCCCGATGGGCCGCTTCGGCACGGTCGACGAGATCGCCGCGCTGGTGGCGTGGCTTTGCACCGAGGACTGCTCCTTCTCCACCGGCGCCACCTTCGACCTCTCGGGTGGCCGCTCGACCTACTGAGGCAGGCGAGGCTGGCGTATAAGCACGGGCGCGCGCCGGCTGACAACGGCGTGGCGATCCGATCCACCGTCAACGCAAGAAAGACACACACATGAAACTCGTTCGCTATGGCAACCCCAGCAAGGAAAAGCCCGGCCTGGTCGATGCCGAGGGCAAGCTGCGCGACCTCAGCGCGGTCGTCAAGGACTTCGACGGCGCCGCGCTCGGCGATGCCGCGCTGGCCAAGCTGCGCAAGCTCAAGACCGACAAGCTGCCATTGGTGCGCGGCACGCCGCGCTTCGGCTGTCCGGTGGCCAACGTCGGCAAGTTCATCGCCATCGGCCTGAACTACGTCGACCATGCGATCGAGTCCGGCAACCCGATCCCGAAGGAGCCGGTGGTCTTCACCAAGGCCAACAGCTGCATCCAGGGCCCGAACGATCCGGTCATGCTGCCCAAGAACTCGGTCAAGGGCGACTGGGAGGTCGAGCTCGGCGTGGTCATCGGCACGCGCGCGCGCTACGTTTCGCAAAAGGAAGCGCTCGACTTCGTCGCCGGCTACTGCGTCATCAACGACGTCAGCGAACGCGAATGGCAGATCGAGCACGGCCTCACCTGGGACAAGGGCAAGGGCTTCGACACCTTCGGCCCGATCGGCCCCTGGCTGGTGACGCGCGATGAAGTGCCCAGCCCGCAGAAGCTCGGCATGTGGCTCGACCTCAACGGCAAGCGGGTGCAGACCGGCAACACCAAGACCATGATCTTCAACGTCGCCAAGCTGGTGAGCTACGTCAGCCAGCTCAACACGCTGGAGCCGGGCGACATCATCACCACCGGCACGCCGCCGGGCGTGGGCATGGGCATGAAGCCGCAGGTCTTCCTGAAGAAGGGCGACGTGATGACCTTGGGCATCGACGGCCTCGGCGAGCAGCGCCAGGAAGTCGTCGCCTTCAAACGCTGATCTCCCGCTGAACCCACGAGGACGGAAGACGGTGCACTACCAGTTCGACTTCGCCACCGTCCTCGAACAGTGGCCACTGCTGCTCGAAGGCGCCTGGGTCACGGTGCAGCTGTCCTTCCTCTCGACCGTGATCGGCTTCGTGCTCGGCGCGCTCTGCGCGGTCGGGCGCGGCAGCCGGCACGCGTGGCTGCGGCGGCTGGTCGGCTTCTATGTCGAGGCGATCCGCAACACGCCGCTGCTGATCCAGAGCTACTTCCTGATCTTCGGGCTGTCGAGCATCGGCGTCACGATGCCGATCATGGTCGGCGCGGTGCTGGCGCTGGTGATCAACATCGGCGCCTACACCTGCGAGATCATCCGCGCGGGCATCGAGTCGATCCACAAGGGCCAGCTGGAAGCGGCCGACTGCCTCGGCATGTCGAAGCTGCAGGTGTTCTGGCACGTCATCCTGCGGCCGGCGGTGGAGCGGGTCTACCCCTCGCTCACCAGCCAGTTCGTGCTGCTCATGCTGGCCTCCAGCATCATGTCCTCGATCGGTGCCGAGGAACTGTTCGGCATCGCCAACCGCATCCAGTCCGACACCTTCCGCAACTTCGAGATCTTCATCGTGCTGTGGGTGGCGTACCTCGCGCTTTCCTATCTGATGCGCGGCGGCTTCTGGCTGCTGGGCCAGATCGTGTTCACGCGCCGGCGCAAGCTCGGTACGCCGCTATGACTCACGAGCAGGCGCTGTACCTGCTGCTGGGCGCCATCGGCACGCTGGAGCTGTCGATCCTCACCTTCATCGCCGGCGGCGTCGCCGGCCTGGCGGTGGCGCTGGCCCGCATCTCGCCGGCGCGCGCGGTGCGCACGGCCGCCGCGGCCTGGATCCAGGTGATCCAGGGCACGCCGCTGCTGGTGCTGATGGGGTTGGCCTTCTACGGGCCGAACATCCTCGGCTTCGGCTCGGTGCCGGCGCTGCTCGCGGCGGCGCTGGCGATGACGATCTATTCGAGCGCCTTCCTCGGCGAGATCTGGCGCGGCTGCATCCAGTCGGTGCACAAGAGCCAATGGGAAGCGGCCGAATGCATCGGCCTCACGCGCTGGCAGCGCATGCGCCAGGTGGTGCTGCCGCAGGCGCTGCGCATCGCGACGCCACCGACCGTCGGCTTCATGGTGCAGATCATCAAGAACACCTCGATCGCCTCGCTGGTGATCGGCTTCGCCGAGCTTTCGTACAACGCCAAGGTGTTGAACAACTCGACCTTCCAGCCCTTCGTCTACTTCGGCTGCGCCGCGCTGCTGTACTTCGCGATGTGCTATCCGCTGTCGCGCTGGAGCCGCGGCCTCGAAAGGAAATTGCATGCCCGCCGTGGTTGAACTCGACCAGGTCCACAAGCGCTTCGGCGCGCTGCACGTGCTGCGCGGCGTTTCGTTCTCGGTCACCAAGGGCCAGGTGGTCGCGATCATCGGCAAGAGCGGCTCGGGCAAGAGCACCGCGCTGCGCTGCATCGATCGGCTGGAGACGGTCGACGGCGGCCGCATCGACGTCTGCGGCCATGCGGTGCACGACCCGTCGCTCGACGTGCGGGCGCTCCGGCGCGACGTCGGCATCGTGTTCCAGAGCTACAACCTGTTCCCGCACCTGACGGTGCTACAGAACATCACGCTCGGCCTGACCTCGGTCAAGCGGCTGCCCGCGGCCGAGGCGAAAGCGATCGCGATGGAGACGCTGGCGCATGTCGGCCTGTCCGAGAAGGCGGCCTCCTATCCCGAGCAGCTTTCCGGCGGCCAGCAGCAGCGCGTGGCCATCGCCCGTTCGCTGGCGATGAAGCCGCAGGTGATGCTGTTCGACGAGGTCACCTCCGCGCTCGACCCGGAACTGACCGGCGAGGTGCTCAAGGTGATCGAGAAGCTGGCCGAGGAAGGCATGACCATGGTGCTGGTGACGCACGAGATGGCCTTCGCCCGCGGCGTCGCCGACAAGATCATCTTCATGCACCAGGGCCAGGTCTGGGAGGAGGGCGACGCTTCGATGCTCGCCGACCCGAAGACGCCGGAGCTGCGCCAGTTCCTCGGCAACGGCCTTTGACATCCATTTCCATTTGCACAACAAGGATCCACGAGACATGAGCCATTCCAAGCAACGCCGCCTTCACCTGGTGCTCTCGGGCCTGCTGCTCGCCGGCGCCGCGCTCGGCCTCGGTACGGCCGCCCATGCCGACCAGCTCGACACCATCACCGCCGCCAAGAAGCTGCGCGTGGCGATCGACCTCGGCGTGCCGCCCTACGGCATGAAGGACGACAAGCTCAACTCCACCGGCAGCGACGTCGAGACCGCGCAGCTGCTGGCCAAGGACCTCGGCCTCGAGCTGGAGATCGTGCCGACCACCGGCGCCAACCGCATTCCCTTTCTGCAGACCGACAAGGCCGACATCGTCATCTCCAGCCTGTCGGTCACGCCCGAGCGCGCCAAGGTGATCGACTTCTCCATCCCCTATGCCGGCATCGCCGCGGTGGTCGGCGCGCCGAAGAGCATGGACATCAAGAGCGCCGCCGACCTGGCGGGCAAGAAGGTGATCGCCACCCGCAGCACCACCAACGACCAGGAGGTGACCAAGATCCTGCCGAAGGACGCGAGCATCGTGCGCTTCGACGACGACGCCACCTCGATCACCGCGATCGTCAGCGGCCAGGGCGACATCTTCGCGACCGCGCCGCCGCTCCTGAAGGCCATCAACGAGAAGAACCCGGCCAAGCAGATGGAGGTCAAGTTCGTGATGAAGGTCAACATGCTGGCCGTCGGCCTGCGCAAGGGCGAGGACCGGCTGAAGGCCAAGGTCGACGACTCGATCCGCGCCAACCTCAAGAACGGCAAGCTGAACGCGATCTATCGCAAGTTCCACGGCGCCGACCTGCCGGACGAAGTGACCAAGGTCGGTCAATGAGCCCCCACGTTCATCACTTCGTAATTTCGCCGGCCCGGCGGGCGGACTGACATGGCGCTGATCGATCGGGTCGAGATCACGCAGGTCGACATCGCGCCCAAGGTGCGGCGCACCGACGCCATCCAGTCCTTCGTGACGCAGGAGACGGTGATGGTCACGGTGCGCTGCGACGACGGCTCGGCCGGCACCGGCTACACCTACACCATCGGCACCGGCGGCTCGTCGATCGTGGCGCTGCTGCGCGACCACCTGGCGCCGCTGCTGCGCGGGCGCGACCCGCAGGCGGTCGAGGCGATCTGGCGCGACCTGTTCTTCCACACGCATGCCACCGCGGTCGGTGCAATCACCAGCCTGTCGTTGGCGGCGATCGACACCGCCCTGTGGGACCGCAACTGCCGGGTCGCCGGCCTGCCGCTGTGGCGCGCGGCCGGCGGCGCCAGGTCGCGGGTGCCGGTCTACACCACCGAGGGCGGCTGGCTGCACCTGGAGCCCGCCGAGCTGGTCGCGCAGACGCTGGCGGCCAAGGCCGACGGCTTCCTCGGCGCCAAGATCAAGGTCGGCAAGCCGCACGTGGCGCAGGACATGGCCCGCCTGTCGGCGGTGCGGCAGGCGGTCGGCGCCGGCTTCGAGCTGATGGTCGACGCCAACCAGGCCTTCTCCCTGCCCGAGGCGATCCGGCGCGCGGCCCACTACGCCGAACTCGACCTCGCCTGGTTCGAGGAACCGATGCCGGCCGAGCATGTCGCCGCGCATGCGCAGCTGCTGGCCAGCACATCGGTGCCGATCGCGGTCGGCGAATCGATGTACCACCTGTCGCAGTTCGGCGAATACGCGAAGCAGGGCGCCTGCTCGATCGTGCAGGCCGACGTCGCGCGGGTCGGCGGCATCACGCCCTGGCTGAAGATCGCCCACCTGGCCGAGGCGCACAACCTCGCCGTGTGCCCGCACTTCCTGATGGAGCTGCACGTGAGCCTGTGCGCGGCGGTGCCCAATTCGCGCTGGGTCGAATACATCCCGCAGCTGGACGACCTCACGACCAGCCGGCTGGCGATCGAGGACGGCCATGCGCTGGCGCCCGAGACGCTGGGCCTGGGGATCGAATGGGACGTCGACCAGCTCGCCGCCCGCAGGCGCTTCGAGCCGATCGTGATCTGACGATGGAGGCCGCGTCCGCGCGGCCCCGGTTCACTGCAACTGCAGCGTGGCTTCGGCCTGCGCCTGCGGCACGGCCTGGCGGCCGGCGGCGCGCGAAGGCATCGCTTCCGACCTGCGCGCCACGCACATCAGCGACAGCGCGCTGCCCGGCGCTTCCGGGTTGCGGCCCGACAGCAGGTTGCCGACCCGGTACTTCAGCTCGGCCTTGCCCCAGTCGCCCTTGAGCACTTCTGCGCCCGTCTCGTGGTTGTGCGGATGCACGCTCACCTCGAAGCCGAGCGGCTCCAGCGCGTCGCGATAGAACTCCTCGCTGACGCCGTGGCCCGGCTTGTGGTGGATCTCGGTGGCCAGGCCCCAGGACTGCTGGCTCAGCGTCTTGTGGAAGCCGCGGCCCATGACCCGGTAGACCAGCAGGCGGGCGTTCCACAGCAGCTTGGCCGGACCCTTGAAGTCCCAGGCCGAGCGTTGCGG
Organism: Xenophilus sp. L33; assembly: GCF_009765735.1. Taxonomy (GTDB): domain Bacteria; phylum Pseudomonadota; class Gammaproteobacteria; order Burkholderiales; family Burkholderiaceae_C; genus Variovorax. The sequence continues at coordinate 32,981 of NZ_LMUW01000030.1, read as the reverse complement.
GTCATGGTCGGTGATGAGGAGGCCGCCCGGCTTGACCAGCCGCGCCGCTTCCAGGATCACCGCGTTCATGTCCTGGCAGTGGTGGATGGAGGCGTTGATGACCACGATGTCGGCGATCTCCGAACGCAGCGGCACGTGCTGCGCGTCGGCGCGGATCGCCGTGTAGCCCTGCTTGGCGGCCAGTTCGAGCGAGCCCGGCGCGACGTCCAGGCCGATCAGCACGCCGGGCTTGCCACCCAGCGTGGCGTAGACGTTGCCGGGGCCGCAGCCGATGTCGACCACCGTCTTGCCGGTCCAGTCGCCCATGGCGGCTTGCCAGCGTTCCTTGAAGCTCTCCGTCCGATGGCAAAAGTCCAGGTACTCCTGCGCCCATTCCGTGTTGCCGAAATAGAAGGCGTTGGCTTCGATCGCGGGCGACGGGTGCTCGATCGGAGCCTCGTAGTACTCGCCCTTGGGAACGAGTCTCACGCCTGGCAACAAATAGTCCTCCAAGATGCTTTGCATGCACTTCTCCGACAGTCGTAGTTTGAAACTCGTGAAGGCGACGCCGCCCTCGAGGCGTCACGCGATGAACTTCCTATGTGCCTCAAAAAGGCATTAAGCAGGAAGTATTCATGTAAGTGTGCGCTACGGATTCGTAACAAGTCAATACTCACCATGGGCTATGGCGGACGGCCGTTAAAGACCTACGTGCAAGTAGGACTTTCCCCACCGGCCGGCCGAAATGTCCTGCAAAATAGCACGACCGTTCGTTTTATTCCAAATCCCTCGATGACCGCCCCCGTCGCCCTCGCCAAGCCGTCCCGCGCACCCGCCAAGGGCCAGCAGACCAAGGCCGTCATCATCGACGCAGCCCTTGGCCTGGCCGCCCAGATCGGCCTCGAGGGCCTCTCGATCGGCGCCCTGGCCGAAGTCACGCAGATGAGCAAGTCGGGCGTCTTCGCCCACTTCGGCTCGCGCGAGGAACTGCAGATCTCGGTGGTGCGCGAATACCACCAGCGCTTCGAGCAGGAAGTGTTCTTCCCGGCGCTCAAGCAGCCGCGCGGCTTGCCGCGCCTGCGCGCCATGTTCGCCAACTGGATGAAGCGCACCTCCGCCGAGATCGATTCCGGCTGCATCTATATCAGCGGTGCGGTCGAGTTCGACGACCGCACCGGCCCGGTCCGCGACGCGCTGGCCGACTCGGTCAACACCTGGCTGGCCGCGATGTACCGCGCGGTGGTACAGGCCAAGGCCGAAGGCCACCTGCGCGCCGACGCCGACGAGAAGCAGATCGCCTTCGAGATCCATGCGCTGATCCTGGCGCTCCACTACGAGGCCCGCTTTCTGCGCTCGCCCGAATCGCTGGAGCGCGCCAACATCGGCTTCGACAACATCCTGGCGCGCAGCCTGTCGGCCGACGCGCCGCCGGCGGCGCTTCCTGCCTCGAAACCCGCGCCGGCCTCGCGCCGCAACCGCAGCGCCGGCTGAGCGGTCTCGGCCGAACCCTTTTTCCTTTCCTTTCAGTTCCCGGAGATTTCCCCATGCCCACCTACAACCCGCCCCTGCGCGACATGCAGTTCGTGATGCACGAAGTGCTGAACATCACCGAAGCGCTCAAGGCGATGCCCCGGCATGCCGAAGTCGATGCCGACACGATCAACGCGATCCTCGAGGAAGGCGGCAAGTTCGCCGCCGAGGTGATCTTCCCGCTCAACATCAACGGCGACGAAGAGGGCTGCGTGCTCGACCGCGAGACCCACACGGTCAAGACGCCCAAGGGCTTCAAGGAGGCCTACAAGCAGTTCGTCGAAGGCGGCTGGGCGGCGCTCGCCTGCGACCCGTCGGTCGGCGGCCAGGGCCTGCCCTACATCGTCAACCAGTGCGTCTACGAGATGCTCAACTCGGCCAACCAGGCCTGGACCATGTACCCGGGCCTGTCGCACGGCGCCTACGAGGCGCTCATGGCGCACGGCACCGACGAGCAGAAGAAGACCTACCTGCCCAAGCTGGTGAGCGGCGAATGGACCGGCACCATGTGCCTGACCGAGCCGCATTGCGGCACCGACCTCGGCCTCCTGCGCACCAAGGCCGAGCCGCAGCCGGACGGCAGCTACAAGCTGAGCGGCAACAAGATCTTCATCTCGGCCGGCGAGCACGACATGGCCGACAACATCATCCACCTGGTGCTGGCCCGCCTGCCGGACGCGCCCAAGGGAAGCAAGGGCATCAGCCTCTTCGCAGTGCCGAAGTTCAACGTCAAGGCCGACGGTTCGCTCGGCAGCCGCAACCCGATCTACTGCGGCGGCCTGGAGCACAAGATGGGCATCCACGGCAACGCGACCGCGCAGATCGTCCTGGACGGCGCCGTCGGCAGCCTGGTCGGCGAACCGAACAAGGGCCTGGCGGCGATGTTCGTGATGATGAACGCGGCCCGCCTGGGCGTCGGCAACCAGTCGCTCGGCCTGACCGAGGTGGCCTTCCAGAACGCGCTGGCCTATGCCAAGGACCGCACCCAGATGCGTTCGCTGTCGGGCGTCAAGGCCAAGGACAAGGACGCCGATCCGATCATCGTCCACCCCGACGTGCGCAAGATGCTGATGACCGCCAAGGCCTACGCCGAAGGCGGCCGCGCGATGGCCATGTTCTGCACCCTGCTGCTGGAGCGCGAGCACCACCATCCGGACGAGAAGGTGCGCAAGGACTCCGGCGAGATCGTCGCGCTGCTGACCCCGATCGTGAAGGCCTTCATCACCGACAACGGCCACACCTCGACCAACGCCTGCATGCAGGTCTTCGGCGGCCACGGCTTCATCAAGGAATGGGGCATGGAGCAGTTCGTGCGCGACAACCGCATCAACATGATCTACGAGGGCACCAACACGATCCAGTCGCTCGACCTGCTGGGCCGCAAGGTGCTGGCCAACAACGGCGCGACCTTGCGCAAGTTCGGCAAGCTGGTCGGCAAGCTGGTGGAGGAAGAGGGCGTCAACGAGAAGATGAGCGAATTCATCACGCCGGTGGCGGTGCTGGGCGAGCAGCTCACCAAGTTCACGACCGAGATCGGCTTCAAGAGCTTCCAGAACCCCGACGAGATGGGCGCCGCCGCGGTCGACTACCTGCGCGTGGCCGGCCACTTCGTCTTCGGCTACATGTTCGCGCTGATGGCGCGGGTCGCGCTGCGCGAGATCGCGGCCGGCAACGCCGATCCGTTCTACGTCGCCAAGCTGCAGACCGCGCGCTTCTACTTCGCCAAGCTCTTCCCCGAGACCGCGACCCTGATGCGCACCGCCCGCGCCGGCGCCGCGCCGCTGATGAACACCGAAGCCGCCCTGGCCTGAACAGCGAGCACGCCATGAAAAGCCTCGTCACCGCCTTTTTGCTCGCCACCGGCGCCGCCGCCGCGATGGCGCAGATGAGCCCGGTCGGCCTCTGGCGCAACGTCGACGACAAGACCGGCGAGACCAAGGCTGAGATCCGCATCGCCGACACGCCGAATGGCCTGCAGGGCCGCATCGAGAAGGTGCTGCGCAAGGACGCGAAGCCCGACGAGGTCTGCGACGAATGCGGCGACGACCGCAAGGGCAAGCCGATGGTCGGCCTGGAGATCATCCGCGGCGGCAAGAAGGCCGAGGGCAAGGACGCCTGGGAGAACGGCCGCATCCTCGACCCCGAGAACGGCAAGGAATACCGCGCCAGCTTCACCCCGATCGACGGCGGCAGGAAGCTGGAAGTGCGCGGCTATCTGGGCCCCTTCTGGCGCACCCAGACCTGGCTCCGCGCGCAGTGAGCGCGACACCGCAACCTCTTTCCTAAACACCATGAACAAGTTCCAAGTCAAGAAGGTCGCCGTGCTCGGCGCCGGCGTGATGGGCGCGCAGATCGCGGCGCATCTCGTCAACGTGCGCGTGCCGGTCGTGCTGTTCGACCTGCCGGCCAAGGAAGGCGCGAAGAACGGCATCGTCACGCGCGCCGTCGACAACCTCAAGAAGCTCAAGCCCGCGCCGCTCGGCGACGTGGCCGACGCCGCGCTGATCGAGGTCGCCAACTACGAGGACGACCTGGCCAAGCTCGGTGACTGCGACCTGGTGATCGAGGCGATCGCCGAGCGCATGGACTGGAAGCTCGACCTCTACCGGAAGATCGCGCCGCACGTCGCGAAGCACGCGATCCTGGCGTCGAACACCTCGGGCCTGTCGATCACCAGGCTGAGCGAGGCCCTGCCCGAGGCGCTCAAGCCGCGCTTCTGCGGCATCCACTTCTTCAACCCGCCGCGCTACATGTTCCTGGTCGAGCTGATCGACACGCCGACCACCGAGGCCGAAGTGCTCGACCAGCTCGAGACCTTCGTCACCAGCGCGCTCGGCAAGGGCGTGGTGCGGGCCCACGACACGCCCAACTTCATCGCCAACCGGGTCGGCATCGCCGGCATGCTGGCGACCCTGAAGGAAGTCGAGAAGTTCGGCCTCACGCCCGACGTGGTGGACGACCTCACCGGCAAGAAGCTCGGCCGCGCCAGCTCGGGCACCTTCCGCACCGCCGACGTGGTGGGCCTCGACACCATGGCGCACGTGGTGAAGACGCTGCAGGACAACCTCGACGAGAAGAGCGATCCGTTCTATGCCAACTTCGCGACGCCGCCGGTGCTGGCGAAGCTGCTGGAGCTGGGCAACCTCGGGCAGAAGACCAAGGCCGGCTTCTTCAAGAAGGCCGGCCGCGACATCCTGCGCTTCGACCTGAAGAAGGGCGACTACGTGCCTTCGGGCGACAAGGCCGACGAGGTCTACGGCCGCATGCTCAGGAAGCCGGCGCCCGAGCGGCTCAAACTGCTGCGCGAGAGCGAAGGCGCGCAGGGGCAATTCCTCTGGGCGATCCTGCGCGACGGCTTCCACTACGCGGCGGTGCACCTGGCGACCATCGCCGAGAGCGCGCGCGACATCGACCTGGCGATGCGCTGGGGCTTCGGCATGAAGCAGGGCCCCTTCGAGCTGTGGCAGCAGGCCGGCTGGCTGCAGGTCGCGAAGTGGATCCAGGAAGACATCGACGCGGGCCGCGCCCTGTCGAGCGCGCCGCTGCCGAAGTGGGTCTTCGAAGGCCCGGTGGCCGAGGCCGGCGGCGTCCACACGCCGAAGGGCTCCTGGAGCGCCTCGAAGGGCGAATTCGTCGCGCCGCGCCGGCTGCCGGTGCACGAGCGCCAGCTGTTCCCCGAGAGCGTGCTCGGCGCCGATGCGCCCGATGCGAACAAGGCCGGCACCACGGTCCAGGACGAAGGCGACGTGCGCCTGTGGACGCTCGACGGTGAAGTGCTGATCGCCAGCATCCATTCGAAGATGCACGCGATCAGCCCGGACGTCGCCGAGGCGCTGTCGACCGCGGTCGACCTGGCCGAGCGCGACTACAAGGCGCTGGTGATCTGGTCGCCCGACGAGATGTTCTCGGTCGGCGCCGACCTGCAGGCGATGCTGCCGGCCTTCGTGGTCGCCGGCATCGGCGCGGTCGAGGGCGCGGAGCACGAGCTGCAGAAGACGATGCTGAAGATCCGCTACGCCAGCGTGCCGGTGGTCTCCGCGGTGCGCGGCCTGGCGCTCGGCGGCGGCTGCGAGCTGGCGGTGCATTCGGCTCGCCGGGTGGCCGCGATGGAAAGCTACATCGGCCTGGTCGAGGTAGGCGTCGGCCTGGTGCCGGGCGCCGGCGGCCTGACCTACATCGCCCGCCGCGCGGCCGAGAACGCGGCCGCCTCCACCGGCGCCGACCTGCTTCCCTTCCTCACCGAAGGCTTCACCGCCGCGGCGATGGCCAAGGTCGGCACCGGCGCGCTCGACTCGAAGAAGCTGGGCTACCTGCTCGACGGCGACGTGATCGTGCCGAACAAGGACGAGCTGCTCTACGTCGCCCTGCAGCAGGCGAAGTCGATGGCCGATGCCGGCTGGCGGCCGCCGCTGCGGCGCGCCTTCAAGGTCGCGGGCCGCAGCGGCGCCGCCACCATCCAGGGCCAGCTGGTCAACATGCGCGACGGCGGCTTCATCAGCGCCCACGACTTCCACATCGCCAGCCTGATCGCCGGCGTGGTCACCGGCGGCGACGTCGATGCCGGCTCGCTGGTCACCGAGGAATACCTGATGGCGCTGGAGCGCAAGGCCTTCTGCTCGCTGATCGTGCATCCGAAGACGCAGGAACGGATCATGGGAATGCTGTCGACCGGCAAGCCCGTGCGGAACTAGCCCACCCCCGAGCCGGCTCACTTCGTGCAGCCGGACACCCCCTCAAGGGGGCAACACCAGCGGCCCGGCAAAGCCGGTTCCGCGGTGTTCCCCGAACAGCGAGTCACAGGAGCCTTCATGAAGCAAATCCAGGACGCCTACATCGTCTCCGCCACCCGCACGCCGATCGGGCGTTCGCACCGCGGCTTCTTCCGCAACTACCGGCCCGACGACCTGCTCGCGACCACGCTCAAGGCGGCGCTCGCGGCGGTCCCGGGGCTCGACCCGAAGGCGATCGAGGACATCGTCTGCGGCTGCGCGATCCCCGAATCGCAGCAGGGCCTCAACGTGGCGCGCATCGGCGCGGTGCTGGCCGGGCTGCCGACCAGCATCGGCGGCATCACGGTGAACCGCTTCTGCGCGTCGGGCCTGTCGGCGGTGCAGATGGCCGCCGACCGCATCCGCGTCGGCGAGGCCGAGGTGATGATCGCCGCCGGCGTCGAGAGCATGAGCATGGTGCCGATGATGGGCAACTCGCCCTCGCTGTCGCCCTCGATCTTCGAGCGCGAAGGCGACGTTGGCATCGCCTACGGCATGGGCCTGACCGCCGAGAAGGTGGCCCAGCAATGGAAGGTGAGCCGCGAGGCGCAGGACGCCTTCGCGCTGCAGTCGCACCAGCGCGCGCTGGCCGCGCAGCAGGCCGGCGAATTCGCCGACGAGATCACGCCGATCGAGGTCACCGACCGCACGCCGGACCTCGCCACCGGCGAGGTCAAGGCCAGGTCGCGCGTCGTCAGCCTCGACGAAGGCCCGCGCCCCGACACCAGCATCGAAGGCCTGGCCAGGCTGCGCACCGTGTTCGCGGCGCGCGGCTCGGTCACCGCCGGCAACAGCTCGCAGACCTCCGACGGCGCCGGCGCGCTGATCCTGGCCAGCGAGAAGGCCTGCCTGCAATACGACCTGAAGCCGATGGCCCGCTTCGTCAGCTTCGCCAGCAAGGGCGTGCCGCCGCAGATCATGGGCATCGGCCCGATCGAGGCGATCCCGGCGGCGCTGCGCTACGCCGGCCTGACGCAGGACGCGATCGACTGGATCGAGCTCAACGAAGCCTTCGCGGCGCAGTCGCTGGCGGTGATCAACACCCTCGGCCTCGACCCCGCCAAGGTGAACCCGATGGGCGGCGCGATCGCGCTCGGCCATCCGCTCGGTGCCACCGGCGCGATCCGTTCGGCCACGGTGGTGCATGCGTTGCAGCGCAAGAAGCTGAAGTACGGCATGGTCACCATGTGCGTCGGCATGGGACAGGGCGCGGCGGGCATCTTCGAGCGGGTCTGAAGACTAGGGTTTGCAGGCATGCCGAGGCGTCTCCGACACGACTGCGGCGGCGCCGACGCCGGAGGCACACTTCGGTCATGAAGACACATCCCCTCGACAAGACCCTGGCGCTCGCGCACAGCGACATCCGGGTCGGCCTCTTCACCGGCGCCACCAGCCCGGACTACTGGAACATGGTCGGTCCCTTCGGTGGCACCACCGCGGCGGTGATGCTGCAGGCGGTCCTGCGGCATCCGGACCTGCTCGGCGCGCCGATCTCGGCGACCGTCAACTACGCATCCGCGTTGAGCGAAGGCCCCTTCGAGATCCTGGCGATCCCGGTGCGTACCAACCGCTCGACCCAGCACTGGACGATCCAGATGTCGCAGGCCGGCCCCGACGGCAAGCCGCACGTCACCACCACCGGCACCGCGGTCAGCGCGGTGCGGCGCGACACCTGGGGCACCACCGACCTGCCGATGCCCGAGGTGCCGCCGCCCGATGCGGTGCAGCGCCAGCGCATCGGCCCGGCGCGCGCCGAATGGATCCAGCGCTACGACATGCGCCCGATCATCGGTTCGATCCCGGCCGAATGGGACGGCAGCGGCGACGCCAGCGAGACCCGCATGTGGCTGCGCGACGACGAGCCGCGTCCGCTCGACTTCGCCGCCCTGATGGCGATGAGCGACTGCTTCTTCCCGCGCGTGTGGCTGCGCCGCGCCAATCCGGTGCCGATCGGCACCGTCTCGATCACCACCTACTTCCACGTCGACGCCGCGATGCTGGCCGAGGTCGGCACCGGCCACCTGCTGGGCGTGGCCAAGGGCCAGCAGTTCCGCAACGGCTACTTCGACCAGGCGGCGCAGCTGTGGAGCGAAGCCGGCGCGCTGCTCGCCACCAGCAACCAGATCGTCTACTTCAAGGAGTGAATGTGGCCCCCACGCTCCGTCACTTCGTGTACGCGCTGCCCCCCGAGGGGGCCGCGGACCGCCTTGGGGCGGCCCGGCGCCGGTCCGTCAACCTTTGAGAAGGGAGCCTGCAATGAAGAGCGTCGATTTCTACTTCGACTTCGGCAGCCCGACCGCCTATCTGGCCGCCACGCAACTGCCGCACATCTGCGCCGACACCGGCGCCGCGCTGGTCTGGAAGCCGATCCTGCTGGGCGGCGTCTTCCAGGCCACCGGCAACCGCTCGCCGGCCGAGGTGCCGGCCAAGGGCAGCTACATGGACGAGGACCTGAAGCGCTTCGCCCGGCGCTACCAGGTGCCCTACCGGCACAACCCGCACTTCCCGATCAACACGCTGCTCCTGATGCGCGGCGCCACCGGCCTGCAGTTGCGCGAGCCGGCGCGCTTCGGCGCCTATGTCGACGCGGTGTTCCACGCGATCTGGGTCGAGCCGCGCAACCTCAACGACCCGGCCGTCGTCGGCGCCGTGCTGCAGGGCGCGGGCTTCGATCCGGCCGCGCTGCTGGCGCTGGCGAATGCGCAGGAGACCAAGGATCTCTTGAAGTCCAATACCCAGGCCGCGATCGAGCGCGGCCTCTTCGGCGCGCCGACCATGTTCGTCGGCGATGAAATGTTCTGGGGTCAGGACCGCCTCGATTTCGTGCGCGAAGCACTCGAACAACCCAAGGAAAAACCATGAGCGACATCCTCGTCCACACCGAAGCCGGTGTGATGACCCTGACCTTCAACCGCCTCGACAAGAAGAACTCGATCACCGGCGAGATGTACGGCGTGCTGGCCGACGCGCTGGCCACGGCCGAGCAGTCGAGCGAGGTGCGCGCCGTGCTGATCCAGGGCGACGCCACCATCTTCAGCGCCGGCAACGACATCGGCGACTTCCTCAACAAGCCGCCGTCGTCCGGCGAGTCGTCGGTGTTCCGCTTCCTGCGCGGCATCGCCAGCTTCCCGAAGCCGATCGTGGCCGCGGTGTGCGGGCCGGCCGTGGGCATCGGCACCACCCTGCTGTTCCATTGCGACCTGGTCTATGCCGGCGACAACGCCGCCTTCTCGATGCCCTTCGTGAACCTCGGCCTGTGCCCGGAAGCAGCCTCGAGCCTGCTGGTGCCGCAGATGTTCGGCTACCACCGCGCCGCCGAGGCGCTGCTGCTGGGCGAGCCCTTCATGGCCGAGGCAGCACTCGAAGTGGGCCTGGTCAACCGCGTGGTGCCGCCGACCGAGGCCAACGGCATCGCCCAGGCGCAGGCGCGCAAGCTGGCGGCCAAGCCGCTCAGCGTGCTGATCGAGATCAAGCGGTTGATGAAGAAGTCGCAGCTGCCGCAGCTGCTCGAGCGCATGGGCGAGGAGGGCGAAAGCTTCGCCCGCATGCTGCGCGAGCCGGCCGCGCGCGAAGCCTTCACCGCCTTCATGGAAAAGCGCCGTCCCGACTTCTCGAAGCTCTGACCGCGCCGGCGGACAGTTAGAGTCCGCGCGATGAACCTGTTCGTCTCGCTCAAGTACCTGGTCGCGCTGGACGATCACCGGCATTTCGGCCGCGCGGCGCTGGCCTGCCACGTCACGCAGCCGGCCCTGTCGAACGCGTTGCGGGCGCTGGAGGAGAACTTCGGCGTCTCGATCGTCAAGCGCGGCCGCAACTTCGCGGGCTTCACCGAAGAAGGCGAACGCATCCTGGCCACCGGGCGCCGCATGCTGCGCGAGCACGAGCTGCTGCAGCAGGACCTGCACAGCCGCGAAGGCGCCCCCGCCGGCCACCTGCTGATCGGCGCGGTGCCGACCTCGATGCCGATCGCCGCGCGCTTCGTCGCCATGCTGCAGGACCGCCATCCCGGCATCGTGCCGACGCTGCGCTCGATGAGCTCGATCGAACTGGAGACCGGTTTGGAGAACCTGGCGCTCGACATGGGCCTCGGCTACACCGAGCGCATCGACGGCAAGCGCGCGCCGCTCAAGGTGGTGCCGCAATACGTGGAGCACTACTTCCTGCTCCGCAAGGCCAAGCGCGAGAAGCGCGGCGGCCTGCAGCTGGGCGCGCCGACCACCTGGCGTGAAGCCGCCGGCCTGTCGCTGTGCCTCCTGAGCGCCGAGATGCACAACCGCACCGTGGTCGACCGCGCCTTCGCCTCGGTCGGCGCGAAGCCCGAGCCGGCGATCGAGACCAACTCGGTGCTGACCCTGGCCTTGAGCGTCGGCGCCGGCCGGGTCTGCAGCGTCATGCCGGGCGCGCTGGTCGACGCGGTGCGCGGCCATGGCGAGCTGGAGGCGCTGCCGCTGGTCCAGCCGCGCGTCGAGATGCCGATCGCCTTCCTGGTGCACGACAGCAACCGCCCGTCGCGCACGCTGGCGGCAGCACTGGCCTTCGCGCAGGACGCGGAATGGCTGGCGGAGGCGGGGCGGCATTCGGGGGCGCTGGACGGCTGAACGCAGCGGGCGTGCCGATCACCCGCCCGCATCGCCCCATTTCTCGATTGAATTGGACCGCCGGCAGCGCCGTGCCGATACTGCCAGGTGACAACATGCGCCCGGAGCGCGGCCCACGATGAACGCTGGCACTTCCCTCGATTCCCGATCTCCTTCCATCCCCGAGCCGAATGCCGAGCCGGTGGCGGCCTCGGCCGTCGTCCGCGACATCCTGGCGCGCCGCGCTGCCGAAGCCGGCGCGCTGCTGCCGATCCTCCACGACATCCAGGACGCGCTCGGCCATGTGCCGCCGCAGGAACTGCCGCAGATCGCCGAGGCGCTGAACCTGTCGCGTGCCGAGGTCCACGGCGTCGTCACCTACTACCACCACTTCCGCTCCGAGCCGGCCGCCCGCCACGTGCTGCAGATCTGCCGCGCCGAAGCCTGCCAGTCGATGGGCGCCGACGCGCTGCTGGCCCACGCCGAGCTGCGCCTCGGCTGCAGCGCGCATGGCCGGTCGGCGGACGGCCGCTTCACGCTCGAACCCGTCTTCTGCCTCGGCCTCTGCGCCTCCTCGCCGGCCCTGATGCTCGACGACGAACTGCACGCCCGCGTCACGCCCAAGTCGCTCGACGCATTGATCGCCGGGAGCGACGCATGACCACCACGCTCTACCTGCCGCGCGATTCCGCGGCGCTCGCCGTCGGCGCCGACCGCGTGGCCCGCCGCATCCAGGCCGAAGCCGCGGCGCGCGGCATCGACGTCCGGCTGGTGCGCAACGGTTCGCGCGGGCTGCTGTGGCTGGAGCCGCTGCTGGAGGTCGCGACGCCGCTCGGCCGCGTGGCCTACGGGCCGGTCGGCGTCGACGATGTCGCCGGGCTTTTCGACGCGGGCTTGGTCGAAGGCGCGGCGCATCCGCTGCAACACGGCCTGACGGACCGCATTCCCTACCTGCAGCGCCAGGAGCGCCTGACCTTCGCCCGCATGGGCACCACCGACCCGCTGTCGCTGGCCGACTACGAGGCGCACGAAGGCTTCGCCGGACTGCGCCGCGCGCTCACGATGGCGCCGGCCGACATCGCGCAGCAGGTGCTCGACGCCGGCCTGCGCGGCCGCGGCGGCGCCGCCTTCCCGGCCGGCATCAAGTGGAAGACGGTGCTCGGCACGCCCGCGGCGCAGAAATACGTGGTCTGCAATGCCGACGAGGGCGACTCCGGCACCTTCTCCGACCGCATGACGATGGAGGGCGACCCGTTCATGCTGATCGAGGGCATGACCATCGCCGGCATCGCCACCGGCGCCACGCAGGGCTACGTCTACGTGCGCTCCGAATACCCGCATGCGATCGCGACCTTGAACGAGGCGATCCGGCTCGCCGAGGCGGCCGGCTTCCTGGGCGCCGACGTGCTCGGCTCCGGGCATCGCTTCTCGCTCGAAGTGCGCAAGGGCGCCGGCTCGTACGTCTGCGGCGAGGAAACTGCGCTGCTCGACAGCATCGAGGGCAAGCGCGGCATCGTGCGCGCCAAACCGCCGCTGCCGGCGATCACCGGCCTGTTCGGCCGGCCGACGCTGATCCAGAACGTCATCACCCTGGCCAGCGTGCCGGTGATCCTGGCGCGCGGCGCCGGCTTCTACAAGGACTTCGGGGTCGGGCGTTCGCGCGGCACCCTGCCGATCCAGCTGGCCGGCAACATCAAGCATGGCGGCCTGGTCGAGAAGGCCTTCGGCGTGACGATGCGCGAACTGCTCTACGACTATGGCGGCGGCTCGGCCTCGGGCCGGCCGATCAAGGCGGTGCAGGTCGGCGGCCCGCTGGGCGCCTACCTGCCCGAATCGAAGTGGGACCTGCCGCTGGACTACGAGGCCTATGCGGCCGCCGGCGGCACCGTCGGCCACGGCGGCATCGTGGTGCACGACGACACGGCCGACCTGTCGAAGCTGGCGCGCTACGCGATGGAGTTCTGCGCCATCGAATCCTGCGGCAAGTGCACGCCCTGCCGCATCGGCTCGACCCGCGGCGTCGAGGTCATCGACCGCATCCGCGCCGGGCAGGACCGCGCGCAGCAGGTCGTGCTGCTGCGCGACCTGTGCGACACCATGGTGAACGGCTCGCTCTGCGCGATGGGCGGCATGACGCCCTTCCCGGTGCTGTCGGCACTCGACCATTTTCCGCAGGACTTCGGCATCGCCGCGTCCGAGCGCGTCACCGCCTGAAAAGAGAGGACCACCGATGCTCGACCACCTGAAGGAAGCCGACTGGGGCACGCCCCGGCGTGAATCGACCACCGAAGTCACGCTCGAGATCGACGGCAACAGCGTCACCGTGCCGGCCGGCACCTCGCTGATGCGCGCCGCGGTCGATGCCGGCATCCAGGTGCCGAAGCTCTGCGCCACCGACAGCCTGGAGCCCTTCGGCTCCTGCCGGCTCTGCCTGGTCGAGATCGACGGCCGCAAGGGCTTCCCGGCTTCCTGCACCACGCCGGCCGAGGCCGGCATGAAGGTCCGCACCCAGACGCCGAAGCTGCAGCAGCTGCGCAAGGGCGTGATGGAGCTCTACATCTCCGACCATCCGCTCGACTGCCTGACCTGCTCGGCCAACGGCAACTGCGAGCTGCAGGACATGGCCGGCGTCACCGGCCTGCGCAACGTGCGCTACGGCTTCGACGGCGCCAACCACCTGAAGAGCCGGAAGGACGAATCGAATCCGTACTTCAGCTACGACCCGTCCAAGTGCATCGTCTGCAACCGCTGCGTGCGCGCCTGCGAAGAGACGCAGGGCACCTTCGCGCTGACGATCAGCGGCCGCGGCTTCGAGTCGCGCGTCTCGCCGGGCCAGGACCAGTCCTTCATGGAATCCGAATGCGTCAGCTGCGGCGCCTGCGTCGAGGCCTGCCCGACCGCCACCCTGCAGGAGAAGTCGGTCATCTGGCTCGGCCAGCCGGAGCACAGCGTGCTCACCACCTGCGCCTACTGCGGCGTCGGCTGCGGCTTCAAGGCCGAGATGAAGGGCAACGAGGTGGTGCGCATGGTGCCGTGGAAGGACGGCAAGGCCAACGAGGGCCACTCCTGCGTCAAGGGCCGCTTCGCCTGGGGCTACGCGACCCACCAGGACCGCATGCTGAAGCCGATGATCCGCGAGAAGATCACCGACCCGTGGCGCGAGGTCAGCTGGGAAGTGGCGCTGAACCACGCCACGAGCGAATTCAAGCGCCTGCAGACCAAGTACGGCAAGGATTCGATCGGCGGCATCACCTCTTCGCGCTGCACCAACGAGGAAACCTACCTGGTGCAGAAGCTGGTGCGCGCCGCCTTCGGCAACAACAACGTCGACACCTGCGCGCGCGTATGCCATTCGCCGACCGGCTACGGCCTCGGCCAGACGCTCGGCACCTCGGCCGGCACCCAGACCTTCAAGTCGGTCGAGAAGGCCGACGTGATCATGGTGATCGGCGCCAACCCGACCGACGGGCATCCGGTGTTCGCGTCGCGCATGAAGAAGCGGCTGCGCGAGGGCGCGAAGCTCATCGTCATCGACCCGCGCCGCATCGACATCGTGCGCTCGCCGCACATCCAGGCCGAGCACCACCTGAAGCTCAGGCCCGGCACCAACGTCGCGGTAATCACCGCGATGGCGCACGTGATCGTCACCGAAGGCCTGGTCGACGAGGCCTTCGTGGCCGAGCGCTGCGATCCGAAGTCCTTCGCCGAGTGGCGCGAGTTCGTCGCGCGCGAAGAGAATTCGCCCGAGGCGATGCAGGCCGCCAGCGGCGTGCCCGCCGACGAACTGCGCGCCGCGGCCCGGCTCTACGCCGAAGCCGGCAACGGCGCCATCTACTACGGCCTCGGCGTGACCGAGCACAGCCAGGGCTCGACCATGGTGATGGGCATCGCCAACCTGGCGATGGCCACCGGCAACGTCGGACGCGAAGGCGTCGGCGTCAACCCGTTGCGCGGCCAGAACAACGTGCAGGGCTCCTGCGACATGGGTTCGTTCCCGCACGAGCTGCCGGGCTACCGCCACGTGTCCGACAGCACCACCCGCGCCAGCTTCGAGGCGGCCTGGGGCGTCGAGATCGATCCCGAGCCGGGCCTGCGCATCCCGAACATGTTCGACGCCGCGCTGACCGGCAGCTTCAAGGGCCTCTACTGCGAAGGCGAGGACATCGTCCAGTCGGACCCGAACACGCAGCACGTGGCCGCCGCGATGATGGCGATGGAATGCGTGGTGGTGCAGGACATCTTCCTCAACGAGACCGCCAAGTACGCACACGTGTTCCTGCCGGGCTCGTCCTTCCTCGAGAAGGACGGCACCTTCACCAACGCCGAGCGCCGCATCTCGCGGGTCCGCAAGGTGATGCCGCCGAAGGCCGGCTACGCCGACTGGGAAGTGACCGTGAAGCTGGCCGAGGCGCTGGGCTATCCGATGAACTACGCCAGCCCCGAGGCGATCATGGACGAGATCGCGGCGCTGACCCCGACCTTCAGCGGCGTCAGCTACCAGCGGCTCGACGAACTGGGCAGCATCCAGTGGCCGTGCAACGAGGCCGCGCCGGAAGGCACGCCGACCATGCACATCGACAAGTTCGTGCGCGGCAAGGGCCGCTTCATCATCACGAAGTACGTCGCCACCGACGAGAAGGTCACGCGCAAGTTCCCGCTGCTGCTCACCACCGGCCGGATCCTGTCGCAATACAACGTCGGCGCCCAGACCCGGCGCACGCCCAACAACGAATGGCACAGCGAAGACCGGCTGGAAATCCATCCGCACGACGCCGAGGAGCGCGGCATCCGGAACGACGACTGGGTCGGCATCCAGAGCCGCGCCGGCGAGACGGTGCTGCGCGCCACGGTCAGCGAGCGCATGCAGCCGGGCGTGGTCTACACCACCTTCCACTTCCCGGAGTCGGGCGCCAACGTGATCACCACCGACAACTCCGACTGGGCCACCAACTGCCCGGAATACAAGGTGACCGCGGTGCAGGTCATGCCGGTGATGCAGCCGTCCGACTGGCAGCGCGAATACAGCCGCTTCGACCGCATGCAACAGGCGCTGCTCGAAGGGCGCATCGACAGCGCCGAGACGGTGCCGGCCAAGTGAGCGTGGACGAAGACGTCCCGGCGCCGACCTTCTGCGAAGGCGCGACCGCGCTGCCGGTGCGCGGCGTGCGCGGCGGCCGCGCCTTCGCCCGCGAGGACTGGCTGGCCGACGAGGTGCCGGTCGCGCTCGAATACAACGGCATCTCGCACGCCGTGATGCTGGCGACGCCGCTCGACCTGGAAGACTTCGCCCTCGGCTTCTCGCTCAGCGAAGGCATCCTGGCCTCGCCGCACGAGCTGTACGCGATGGAAGAAGAGCGCTCCGACCTCGGCATCACGCTGCACCTCGAAGTCGCCAGCGGCGCCTTCGCGAGGCTCAAGGAGCGGCGCCGTTCGCTCACCGGCCGCACCGGCTGCGGCCTCTGCGGCACCGAGAGCCTCGACCAGGTCTGCCGCAACCTGCCGACACGAGCCGCGGCCGCCGCGGCGCCCTGGCGGCGCGAGGCGATCGCCCGCGCGATGGGGCAGTTCGCCGATTTGCAGACCCTGCAGCAGGCCACCGGCGCGGTGCATGCCGCCGCCTGGTGCAACGCGGCCGGCGAAGTGGAATGGCTGCGCGAGGACGTCGGCCGGCACAACGCGCTCGACAAGCTGGTCGGCGCGCTGGCCACGAACGAGGTCGACACCGCCGGCGGCTTCATCGCGGTCACCAGCCGCGCCAGCTTCGAGATGGTGCAGAAGACCGCCATGGCCGGCGTGTCGCTGCTGGCCGCGGTGTCGGCGCCGACCTCGCTGGCGGTGGCGACCGCCGAGCGCGCCGGCATCACGCTGGTCGGCTTCGCGCGCGGCCAGGACCTGTCGGTCTATTGCCATGCCGACCGGCTGGCGCTCGAAGCCGACGCCGAAGGAGCGGTTCATGCACGTTGATTCGCTGGTGCGCATGGCCAACCAGATCGGCACCTTCTTCGAGGCCATGCCCGATCGCGCCGAGGCGCTGCACGACCTGGCCCAGCACCTGAAGAAGTTCTGGGAGCCGCGCATGCGCCGCGAGTTGCTGTCGCATGTCGACGCCGACGGCGGCGGCGACCTCCATCCGGTGGTGGACGAGGCGATCCGGCTGCATCGGGGTTTGCTGGGCTGACTTTCGTCGGCATGCAGGCGTATAACTGCCGCTCCAGAAGGAGAAATAGATGGCAATGAAACTAGAAATGCGCGCCGCACTGGCCGCC
Organism: Xenophilus sp. L33; assembly: GCF_009765735.1. Classification (GTDB taxonomy): domain Bacteria; phylum Pseudomonadota; class Gammaproteobacteria; order Burkholderiales; family Burkholderiaceae_C; genus Variovorax. Next base: position 15,860 of record NZ_LMUW01000030.1, on the reverse strand, counting down.
ACCTGCCTGGCCCTGACCCTGGTCGCCGCGCCCGCCCGGGCCGACGTCGCGATGGTCACCGGCGAGCAATGGACCACCTCCAGCGACGCGGTCAAGAAGGCCTACCTGGTCGGCCTGGCCAACATGGTGCAGGCCGAGGTCGCCTACCACGCCAAGAACCCGCCGAGCGACGAGCAGAGCTTCGTGCCGCGCCTGGCCCGCGGCATGCAAGGCCAGAGCGTCGACAGCGTGCGCATGAGCCTCGACAAGTGGTATGCCGCCAACCCGACGCGCCTGAAGCGCCCGGTGCTCGACATCATCTGGTTCGAGATGGCCGTCCCCGGCATGAAGAAATAACGGAAATCAAGGAGTCCACGACCATGAAGAAGCTTCAACTCGCGGCGATCGCTGCAGCCGTGACGCTCGCCGCCGGCTGCACCAACATGAATCCGGCCCAGCAGGGCACGGTGACCGGTGCCGGCCTCGGCGCGCTCGGCGGTGCGGGCATCGCGGCGATCGCCGGCGGCGACGCGTGGACCGGCGCGGCCATCGGCGCGGTGGCCGGCGGCATCGCCGGCAACATCCACGGCAACAATCAGATGCAGGCGGGCTGGTAGCTCAGCTCAGCTCGTCGCGATCGGCCGCGGCCGGCCGTTGTCGTCGATCGCGACGTAGGTGAAGGTGGCCTGGGTCACCTTGATGTATTCGCCCTGCGACTTGAAGCGCTCGGCGAAGACCTCGACCGTCACCGTGATCGAGGTCCGGCCGATGCGCTCCAGCTTCGAGTAGAACGACAGGATGTCGCCGAGCCGCACCGGCTGCTTGAAGATGAATTCGTTGACCGCGACCGTCGCCATGCGGCCCTTGGCATGGCGCGCCGGGATCACCGATCCGGCCAGGTCGCATTGGGCCATGACCCAGCCGCCGAAGATGTCGCCGTTGGCGTTGCAGTCGGCCGGCATCGGGATGACCTTGAGCACCAGCTCCATGTCGGCCGGCAGGCTCTTGAGTTTGGCGGCCACGTTGGCACTGGAAGTAGCGGACATGGGCACAATCTGAAGCAAATTACAGCCCACGATTGTCCACGATGCGCCATCACGGCGAAGCCATTTCGACTCCTCCCGCCGCCGGCCAGCCGGCGCGCAGCGACCGCTCCGACTGGGCCACGCTGCGGCGGCTCTTTCCTTACATCTGGCATTACAAGTGGCGGGTGATCGCCGCGCTGAGCTTCATGGTCGGCGCCAAGGTCGCCAACGTCGGCGTGCCGCTCTTGTTGAAGCGCCTGGTCGACGCGATGACGATCAAGCCGGGCAGCGCCGCATCGCTGCTGGTCGTGCCGCTCGGCCTCTTGCTGGCCTACGGGCTGCTGCGGCTGTCGACCGCGGTCTTCAACGAGCTGCGCGAGCTGGTCTTCGCCAAGGCCACCGAGGGCGCGGCGCGCAAGATCTCGCTGGAGGTCTTCCAGCATCTGCATGCGCTGAGCCTGCGCTTCCACCTGGAGCGGCAGACCGGCGGCATGACCCGCGACATCGAGCGCGGCACCCGCGGCGTGCATTCGCTGATCTCGATGTCGCTCTACAGCATCGTGCCGACGATCATCGAGCTGGTGCTGGTGCTGTCGATCCTGGGCGTGAAGTTCGATTCGGGCTTCGTCTGGATCACGCTGGCGGCGCTGGTGCTCTACATCGGCTTCACCGTGACGGTGACCGAATGGCGCACCCAGTTCCGCAAGACCATGAACGAGCTCGATTCGGTGGCCCAGAGCCGCGCGGTCGATTCGCTGCTGAACTACGAGACGGTCAAGTATTTCAACAACGAGAATTTCGAGGCCGGCCGCTACGACGCCAGCCTGGAGCGCTACCGCAAGGCGGCGGTCAAGAGCCAGACCACCTTGAGCATGCTCAACTCGGGCCAGCAGTGCCTGATCGCGGTCAGCCTGGTGGCGATGCTCTACCGCGCCACCAACGGCGTGGTGCAGGGCCACATGACCCTGGGCGACCTGGTGATGGTCAACGCCTTCATGATCCAGCTCTACATCCCGCTCAACTTCCTCGGCGTCATCTACCGCGAGATCAAGCAGAGCCTGACCGACGTCGACAAGATGTTCGTGCTGATGGAAAAGGAGCGCGAGGTGCGCGACGCGCCCGGCGCCGAGCCCCTGCTGGCGGCCGATTCGACGATCCGCTTCGAGAACGTCAGCTTCGCCTACGAGCCGGCGCGGCCGATCCTGAAGAACCTCAGCTTCGAGGTGCCGGCGGGGCAGACGGTGGCGGTGGTCGGTCCGTCGGGCGCGGGCAAGTCGACGCTGGCGCGGCTGCTCTACCGCTTCTACGACGTGCAGCAGGGCCGCATCACCATCGGCGGCCAGGACATCCGCGACGTCACGCAGGCCAGCGTGCGGCAGGCGATCGGCATCGTGCCGCAGGACACGGTGCTGTTCAACGACACGGTCGAATACAACATCGCCTACGGCCGGCCCGGCGCCAGCCACGCGGAGGTCGAGGCGGCGGCCCGGGCGGCGCGCATCCACGACTTCATCGCGCACACGCCCAAGGGCTACCAGACGATGGTCGGCGAACGTGGCCTGAAGCTTTCCGGCGGCGAGAAGCAACGGGTCGCGATCGCGCGTACGTTGCTCAAGAACCCGCCGATCGTGATCTTCGACGAGGCGACCTCGGCGCTCGACACCGCCAACGAGCGGGCGATCCAGTCCGAGCTGAAGAGCGCGGCGCGCAACAAGACCACGCTGGTGATCGCGCATCGGCTGTCGACCGTGGTCGACGCGCACGAGATCCTGGTGCTGGAAAACGGCGTGGTCGTCGAGCGCGGCACCCACGACGACCTGCTGGAGCGGCAGGGCACCTACGCGCAGATGTGGAGCCTGCAGAAGCTCGAGGCCGAGCCGGTGCTGTAGTTTTCGTATTCAGGAGCGATTCAATTGACCGAGAAGAAGATTCCCTTGCTGGTGCTCGACACCCTGTCCGAGGCGCACCTGGCGCAGCTCGCAGCTGTCTACGACGTGACCTACGCGCCGACGCCGGCCGAGCGCGCGGCCGCGGTGGCGGCGCGGGGCGCCGAATTCCGCGTGGTGCTGACCATCGGCGTGATCGGAGTCACCGTCGACGAACTGGCGGCCATGCCGAAGGTCGAGCTGCTGTGCTGCAAGGGCGCCGGCTACGAACAGCTGCCGCTGGAAGCGGCGCGAGCCCGCGGCATCGTCATGGCCAACGGCGCCGGCACCAACGACGACTGCGTGGCGGACCATGCCTTCGGGCTGGTCATCGCCACGGTGCGCAACTTCCGCCAGCTCGACCGGCTGTGCCGCGAAGGCGTCTGGCGCAACGACATCCCGCTGCCGTCGAACGTCTCGGGCAAGCGGCTGGGCATCCTGGGCCTCGGCAACATCGGCCAGAAGATCGCCCGGCGTGCCGGCGGCTTCGACATGGAGGTCGGCTACCACAACCGGAAGCCGCGCGAAGGCTCGGCGCACCGCTACTTCGACAGCCTGCCGGCGCTCGCCGGCTGGGCCGACGTGCTGCTGCTGGCCACGCCGGGCGGCCCCGGCACGCGGCACCTGGTGGATGCGAAGGTGCTGGATGCGCTGGGGCCGCGCGGCTGGCTGGTCAACATCTCGCGCGGCAGCGTGGTCGACACCGAGGCGCTGGCGGCGGCGCTGCGCGACGGCCGCATCGCCGGCGCCGGCCTCGACGTCTACGAGAGCGAGCCGAAACCGCCGACCGCGCTCATGGGCTTCGACAACGTGCTGCTGACGCCGCACATGGCGGGCTGGTCGCCGGAGGCCAACCAGGCCTCGCTGGACCGCTTCATGGCCAATGCCGAAGGGCATTTCTCGGGTCGCGGCGTGGTTTCGCCGATCTGATCCGTCCGCGTAGGCACAAAGGCTGCTTTGTCTGGAAGGCGTGCGTCTCGCGACGCACCATGGCGGAGGGGATTCGACGCCGGAAGTCCGGCGTCGGTGCGTGGTGCACCGGGTTGGACCCGGTAGCGCTCTGAAATCGAGCGTCTAGAATTCCGCCGCCTTTCAAGGCATTTCGCAGCATTTCGCGCACACACGAGGAGGATCTTTCCATGAAGAAACAATTGTTGGCCCTGACCATCGCCGCGATGGCATTCGGCGGTGCCATGGCCGAGCCGTACGACACGCTGGCCAAGATCAAGTCGAAGGGCGAAGTCACGATGGGCGTGCGCGATTCCTCCGGTGCGCTGGCCTACACCATCGGCGACAACAAGTACGTCGGCTTCCACACCGAGATGACCCGCGTCATCCTGGCCGACATCCAGAAGCAGCTCGGCCTGCCCACGCTCAAGATCAACGAGCAGCTGGTCACCTCGCAGAACCGGGTGCCGCTGATCCAGAACCACACGGTCGACATCGAGTGCGGCTCGACCACCAACAACGCCACCCGCGCCAAGGACGTCGACTTCGCGGTCAACACCTACATCGAGCAGGTGCGCATCGCGGTCAAGGCCAACTCGGGCATCAACTCGATCAAGGACCTGAACGACAAGACCGTGGTCACCACCACCGGGACCACCTCGGTGCAGCTGCTGCGCAAGAACCAGCGCGCCAGCGGCATCGACTTCAAGGAAGTCATGGGCAAGGATCACGCCGACAGCTTCCTGCTGCTCGAATCGGGCCGCGCCGACGCCTTCGTGATGGACGGCCAGATCCTCGCCGGCAACATCGCCAAGTCGAAGTCGCCCGCCGACTTCAAGATCGTCGGCGAGCCGCTCTCGACCGAGCCGATCGCCTGCATGCTGCCCAAGGACGACCCGGCCTTCAAGAAGGCGGTCGACGACAGCATCAAGCGCCAGATCGCCGACGGCTCGCTCGCCAAGCTCTACGACAAGTGGTTCATGCAGCCGATCCCGCCGACCAACACCAAGGTCGGCCTGCCGATGTCGGACGCCACCAAGGCCGCCTGGGCCAGCCCGAACAACAAGCCGATGGAAGAGTTCAAGCAGTAAGGCGCGAGCCGCACGCGCTTCGACGCCCGCCATCCAGGCGGGCGTTTGTTTTGGAAAGACGACAGGAGTTGAGATGGGACGTTTGGACTGGAGCGTGTTCCTCGAGGATCCGGGCGGCAAGATACCGACCTACTGGCAATGGCTGGTGCAGGCCTGGGGCTGGACCCTCGCGGTGTCGCTGTGCGGCCTGGTGGTGGCGCTGGTGCTGGGCTCGGTGATCGGCGTGCTGCGCACGCTGCCCGACAGCCCGTGGCTGGTGCGGCTGGGCAATGCCTGGGTCGAGCTGTTCCGCAACGTGCCGCTCCTGGTGCAGATCTTCCTCTGGTACCACGTGGTGCCGAAGCTGTTCCCGGTGATGGCGGGCGTCTCGCCCTTTGTGCTGGTGGTGTTCGCGCTCGGCTTCTTCACCTCGGCGCGGATCGCCGAGCAGCTGCGCTCGGGCATCCAGGCGCTGCCCAAGGGCCAGCGCTACGCCGGCATGGCGATGGGCTTCACCACGCCGCAGTATTACCGCTACGTGATCCTGCCGATGGCCTACCGGATCATCCTGCCGCCGCTCACCAGCGAGTCGATGAACATCTTCAAGAACTCGTCGGTGGCCTTCGCGGTGTCGATCCCCGAGATGATCCAGTTCGCGATGCAGGCCGGCGAGGAGACCTCGCGCGTGACCGAGATGTACCTGGCCGTGACCGTGCTCTACGTGATCTCGGCGATGGTCATCAACCGCCTGATGGCGTGGGTCGAGAAGAAGGTGCGCGTGCCGGGCCTGATCGTGGCCAGCGGCGGCGGAGGACATTGAGATGAATCTCGACTTCTCCTTCCTCAGCTGGGCCTTCGTCAGCAGCTTCCTGCTGCAGGGCTTCTACTTCAGCGTGATGCTGACCGTCGTCGCGACGGTCGGCGGCATCATCTTCGGCACCCTGCTGGCGCTGATGCGCCTGTCGGGCAAGAAGTGGCTGGACGTGCCGGCCGCGATCTACGTCAACGGGATGCGCAGCATTCCGCTGGTGATGGTGATCCTGTGGTTCTTCCTGCTGGTGCCGAACATCATCGGCCGGCCGATCGGGCCGGAGTATTCGGCCATCATCACCTTCGTCGCCTTCGAGGCCGCCTACTTCAGCGAGATCATGCGCGCGGGCATCCAGTCGATCCCGCGCGGCCAGGTGAATGCCGGCAAGGCGGTGGGCATGACCTACAGCCAGAGCATGAAGCTGGTGATCCTGCCGCAGGCCTTCCGCAACATGTTGCCGGTGCTGCTGACCCAGACCATCATCCTGTTCCAGGACACCTCGCTGGTCTACGCCATCGGTGCCTACGACCTGTTCAAGGGCTTCGACACCGCCGGCAAGAACTACGGCCGCCCCGAGGAGGCCTACCTGCTGGCCGCGGCCACCTATTTCGTGCTTTGCTATTCGCTGTCCTGGCTGGTCAAGCGCCTGCACAAGAAGATCGCCATCATCCGCTGATGAAGAAGGAAAGAACATGTCCGACAAGATGATCGAAATCAAGAACGTCTCCAAGTGGTACGGCCCGGTCCAGGTGCTCAACGACTGCTCGGTCGACATCGCCAAGGGCGACGTGGTGGTGGTCTGCGGGCCCTCGGGCTCCGGCAAGTCCACGCTCATCAAGACCGTCAACGCGCTCGAGCCCTTCCAGAAGGGCGAGATCACGGTCAACGGCATTCCGCTGCACGACCCCAAGACCAACCTGCCCAAGCTGCGCTCCAAGGTCGGCATGGTGTTCCAGCACTTCGAGCTGTTCCCGCACCTGTCGGTGACCGAGAACCTGACGATCGCGCAGATCAAGGTGCTCGGCCGCAGCGCCGACGAGGCCAAGACCCGCGGGCTGAAGATGCTCGACCGGGTCGGCCTGATGGCGCACAAGGACAAGTTCCCGGGCCAGCTCTCGGGCGGCCAGCAGCAGCGCGTGGCGATCGCCCGCGCGCTCAGCATGGATCCGATCGTGATGCTGTTCGACGAGCCGACCTCGGCGCTCGACCCCGAGATGGTCGGCGAGGTGCTCGACGTCATGGTCGCGCTGGCCAAGGAAGGCATGACCATGATGGTGGTCACGCACGAGATGGGCTTCGCGCGCAAGGTGGCCAGCCGCGTGATCTTCATCGACGTCGGCGGGCGCATTCTCGAAGACTGCTCGAAGGACGAGTTCTTCAGCCATCCGGAGAACCGGCAGCCGCGGACGAAGGATTTCTTGAACAAGATCCTGGCGCACTAGGCTCGCGGCCACGCGAGCTTGGCCCAGCAAAAAGCCCCGCGACGCGGGGCTTTTTGCTGGGCGCGCGGTTGCTAGACGACCTGGGTCTTGAAAGGCAATCGGCCGAGCGCCTCCTGCAGCCTCGCGCGCAAGGGCACCGACTGCGCGCCAGCGGCGACCGGGTCCACGATCACCTTCAGCGCGCTGTCGCCGTCGGCGATCACCTTCGGGCGCGAAGCGGCCTCGACGCCGAGCGCGTCGCAGGCCTCGGCGACCATCGCCGCCGCGACGTCGCGCGCCGCCATGGCCCGCAGCTCCGGCTTGTAGATCTTGCCGACGTTGGTCATCGGCATGGTCTCGATGATGCTCACCGACTTCGGCCGCGCCGGCGCCTCGTCGACGCGCGCGGAGGTGAAGGCCAGCAACTCGGCCTCGGTCACCGTGGTGCCGGGCACCAGGGTCGCGAAGGCCACCGGCAGTTCGCCCGCGTAGGCGTCGGGCGCGCCGACCGCGGCGCACAGCTGCACGCAAGGGTGCGCGCCGAGCGCGTCTTCGAGCGTCTTCGGGTCGATGTTGTGGCCGCTGCGGATGATCAGGTCCTTGGAGCGGCCGCTGAGGTTGAGCCGGCCTTCGCGGTCGAGCCAGCCGAGGTCGCCGGTGGCCAGCCAGCCGTCGGGCGTGAAGGCCTTGGCGTTGTCGGCCGGATCGACGAAACCCGAGAACAGGTTCGGCGACTTGAACAGCACCATGCCCTGCTCGCCTTCGGGCAGGTCGCGGTCGCTGGCGTTGCCGTTCTCGTCGAGCGCCACGACGCGCAGCTGCGTGTAGGGCAGCCGGAAGCCGACGCAGCCGGCCGGCCCGATCACGCCCGGCGGCGTGATGGTCGAGATGCCGGCCATCTCGGTCATTCCCAGGCTCTCGTGCACGTGGATGCCGAAGAGCCGCTCGAAGCGCGCCGCCAGCTCGGGCGACAGCACCGCGGCGCCGGTGCGGCAGTACTTGATCGACGAGATGTCGGCGCCATCGAGCGGCACGTTGGCCAGTGCCGCCAGCACCGTCGGCACCGCCGACAGCGAGGTCGCGCGGTATTTCTCGACCAGCCGCCAGTAGTTGGCGATGACCCGCTTGTTGCGCATCAGCGCGGTGGTCGGGATGATCATCTCGACCCCGGCCGACAGCGAGGCCAGCGAGGCCGGCAGCACGCCGGCGACGTGGAAGAGCGGGTAGCCGTTGATCGCGATGCCGGTCGGTCCCTGGCCGGCCAGCTGGACGCTGGCCCAGGCGCTGAAGACCTGCGCGCCATGGCTGTGGCGCGCCAGCTTCGGCGCGCCGGTGGTGCCGCCGGTGTGGAAGTAGGCGGCGATGTCGGCGGGGCCGATGTCGCGGCCGCTCACCAGGTGGTCGTCGGGTTCGGCCGCGCGCAGGGCGGCGAAGTCGGCCACGCCGTCGGGCAGGGCGCCGGCGGCGCCGGGAGGCTCGTCGTGCGGCGCCACGCGCAGCACGGTCGTCAGGCCCGGCACCTGGCCGCGCAGCCGCATCGCCTTCGACCACATGCCGCTGTCGTCGTCGGAGCCGTAGGCGATCAGCACCTTGGCGCGGCCGGCGGTCATCAGCGACACCAGCTTCTCGTCGGTGAGCAGCGGGTTGAGCGGCTGCACGATGCCCGCGGCCTCGCCGCCCCACAGGGCCAGGTGGTAGTCGATGCAACCGGGCAGCAGCACCGCGACCGCGTCCTGCGGGCCGACGCCGAGCCGGTGCAGCGCGTTGGCGGTCTGGTGGATGCCGGCCAGCAGCGCGGCGTACGACACGCGGATCGGCTCGTCCTCCGGTTCGGCGGTGCGCAGGAAGGTCAGCGCGGTCTTGGCGCCGAAGGCCGCGGCCGCGTTGCGGAAGAGTTCGTAGGTGCTGCGCACCGTGAGCGCCTCGGCCAGCGGCCGCGCTTCTTCGAGCCGGCGCACGTCCGCCAGGCTGTGGATAGGGAAGGAGGCGGCGAAGGGTGCCGCGATCCGGGGCTCGGGCGTGGCCATGGCCTCAGTAGATCTCGAAGAGGCCGGCCGCGCCCATGCCGCCGGCGATGCACATCGTCACCACCGCGTACTTCGCGCCGCGGCGGCGGCCTTCGATCAGCACGTGGCCCGCGAGCCGCGCGCCGGTCATGCCGAAGGGGTGGCCGATCGAGATCGCACCGCCGTCGACGTTGAGCCGCTCCGACGGGATGCCGAGCTTGTCCTGGCAGTAGATCGATTGCGAGGCAAAGGCTTCGTTGAGCTCCCAGAGGTCGATGTCGTCGACCTTCAGGCCGTTGCGCGCCAGCAGCTTGGGCACCGCGAAGACCGGGCCGATGCCCATCTCGTCGGGCTCGCAGCCGGCCACCGCCAGGCCGCGGAAGGCGCCGAGCGGCTTCAGGTTGGCGCGCTCGGCGTCCTTGGCTTCCATCATCACGCAGGCCGAGGCGCCGTCGGACAGCTGCGAGGCGTTGCCGGCGGTGACGAACTGGTCGGGACCCATCACCGGCGCCAGCTTGGCGAGCGCCTCGTAGGTGGTGCCGCGGCGGTTGCAGTTGTCCTCGGTCGCCGTGACTTCGCGCTGCGTCACCGCCTTGGTCTCCTTGTCGGTGACCGCCATGGTGGTGGTGCAGGCGACGATCTCTTCCTTGTAGCGGCCGGCCAGCTGCGCCTCTTCGGTCTTGCGCTGGCTTTCCGCGGAGAAGCGGTCCTGCGCCTCGCGCGTGATGCCGTAGCGGCGGGCCACGATGTCGGCGGTGTCGATCATCGCCATGTAGAGCGCGGGCTTGTGCTCGACGATCCACGGGTCCATGCCGCTGTCGCCGGCGTCGGTGGCGCTGCGTGTGCGGATCTGCGAGATGCTCTCGACGCCGCCGGCGATCATCGCCGGCGCGCCCTCGACCACGATCCGCCCGGCGGCCATCGCGATCGCCTGCAGGCCGGAGGCGCAGAAGCGGTTCACCGTGGTGCCGGCGATCGAGATCGGCAGGCCGGCGCGGATGATGCTCTGGCGCGCGACGTTGCGGCCGGTGGTGCCTTCCGGGTAGCCGCAGCCGAGGATCGCGTCCTCGATCAGCGCCGGGTCGAGCCCGGAACGCTCGACCGCCGCGCGCACCGCGAAGGCGGCCAGGGTCGCGCCCGGCGTGATGTTGAATTCGCCGCGGTGCGCCTTGGTGAGCGGGGTGCGGGCGGTTGAAACGATGACGGCTTCACGCATGGGGTTGTCTCCTCGGAACAGCTTGCTCGGATTGGATTACTCGGATTGATTGAGGCTCGCGAAATCGGCGCCGCGTTCGACCAGCTCGACCAGCAGCGGCGACGGCTTCCAGAACACCGGATCCTCCTTGGCGAATTCGCGGATGTCGGCCAGCACCTTCGGCAGGCCCACCGTGTCGGCGTACTTCATCGGTCCGCCGCGAAAGCGCGGGAAGCCGTAGCCGTAGAGGAAGGTGACGTCGACGTCGAGCGGCCTGAGCGCGATGCGCTGGTGAACGACGTTGGCGCCCTCGTTGATCATCGCGGCCATGTAGCGCCGCATGATCTCGTCCTCGCTGAACTTGCGCGGCGTGACGCCGGCACGCTGGCGCTCGGCGTCGATGATCGCCAGCACCTCGGGGTCGGGCTGGCCGGTGCGGGCGCCTTCGGGATAGAGGTAGTAGCCGCGCTGGGTCTTCTGGCCGAACCAGCCGCGTTCGCAGATGCGGTCGGCCACTTGCACGTAGCGGGCTTTCGGGTCGCGGGTGGCGGCCTTGCGCTTGCGCGTGGCCCAGCCGATGTCGCCGCCGGCCAGGTCCGAGACCTGGAACGGGCCCATCGGGTAGCCGAAGGCGCGCACCGCGGCGTCGATGTCGTAGGGCGAGGCGCCGTCTTCCATCATGTGGTCGGCCGCCTGCCGGTACACCGCCAGGATGCGGTTGCCGATGAAGCCGTCGCAGACGCCGGCGCGCACCGGCACCTTCTTGAGCTTCTTGGCCAGCTCGAAGCCGGTGGCGACCACGTCGGCGCTGACCTTGGCGGGCACCACGATCTCCAGCAGCTTCATGATGTTGGCCGGCGAGAAGAAGTGCAGGCCGACCACGTCGCCGGGCCGCGAGATGCTGGCCGCGATCTGGTCGATGTCCAGGTAGGAGGTGTTGGTGGCCAGCACGCAGCCGGGCTTGCAGACCCGGTCGAGCTCGGCGAAGACCGCCTTCTTGACCTCGATGTCCTCGAACACCGCCTCGACCACGATGTCGACCTTCGCGAGCGCGTCGTAGCGGGTCGATCCGTCGAAGCGCGCCATCACCGCGGCCTTGGCCTCGGGCGTCATGCGCCCCTTCTTGACCAGGCCGTCGTAGACCTTCTCGACGTTCGCGCGGCCGCGCGCCAGCTGCGTCTCGTCGCGCTCGATCATGGTGACCGGCATGCCGGCGTCGAGCATCGCCACCGCGATGCCGGCGCCCATGGTGCCGCCGCCGACGATGCCCGCGGTGTCGAGTGGCCGCGGTTTGGCGGCCTTGGTCTCGGGCGCCTTCAGCACCTCGCGCTCGGCGAAGAAGGCGTGGATCAGGCCGGCACGCTGCGGGCTGTCGATGCACTGCAGGAACAGCTGGCGCTCGATCTTCATGCCTTCGTCGAAGGGCTTCGTCAGCGCCGCCTCGACCGCCTCGATGATCTTCATCGGCGAGAAGAGGCCGCGGCTCTTCCTGGCGGTGTCGGCGCGGGCGGCCTCCAGCGCGGCGCGGCTGGCTTCGGCATCGGCCAGGCCTTGCGCATCGCGGGTGCGGCGCACCGGCGCCTTCGCAGCGACCAGTTTCTCGGCGTAGGCCAAGCCCGCGGCCAGCGCGTCGCTGCCTTCGGCCAGGCGATCGACCAGGCCCAGCGACAGGGCTTCCTTGGCGCCCACGTGGCGGCCGCTCAGGATCAGTTCGAGCGCGGCCTTGGCGCCGATCAGGCGCGGCGCGCGCTGCGTGCCGCCGGAGCCCGGCAGCAGGCCGAGCGCCACTTCGGGCAGGCCCAGCTTGGCCGAGGGAACGGCCAGCCGGTAGTGCGCGGCCAGCGCCACTTCGAGGCCCCCGCCGAGCGCGGCGCCGTGGATCGCGGCCACCACCGGCTTGCTGCAGTTCTCGATCGCGGCGCAGACTTCCGGCAGCGAGGGCGGCTGCGGCGTCTGGCCGAATTCGCGGATGTCGGCGCCGGCGATGAAGTTGCGGCCGGCGCCGACGATCAGCACCGCCTTCACGCCCGCGTCCGACTCGGCTGCGCCGATGGCCGCCGCCAGGCCGCGGCGCACGTCGACGCCCAGCGCATTGACCGGCGGGTTGTCGATCGTCACGACCAGCAGGTCGCCCTGGCGCGATGGATTGACGAGGGAAGTGGAAGGGGCGGCAACGGCCATGGTGTCTTGTCTCCCGGTGCACGCCGCCCGGCCCTCCAGGCGGCAACCGAGCATTCTTGATCCGCGCCGACGCTTTGACAATTGCATTCGCGATTGACAGACTGTCAAAGAAGTTTTGACACAATCGCCGAATGGACCTGCAGTCGCTCACTTTGCTTGTCGAAATCCTCGATGCCGGCAACCTGAGCGCCGCTGCCCGCCGCCTCAAGATGAGCCGGGCCAATGTCAGCTACCACCTGAACCAGCTGGAGCGATCGGTCGGCGCCCAGCTGGTGCGGCGCACCACCCGGCGCGCCGAGCCGACCGAGATCGGCCTGCGGCTCTACCAGCACGGCCTGGCGATCCAGGGCGAGCTGGCGGCCGCGCGCGAGTCAGTGACCACTCTCGGCCAAGGCCTGCAGGGGCGAGTGCGGCTGAGCGTGCCGAGCGGCTACGGCCAGCTGGTGATGTCCGGCTGGCTGATCGACTTCAAGCGGCTCTACCCGGGCATCGTGCTCGACGTGGTCTTCGAGAACCGGATCGAGGACCTGCTGCGCGACGAGGTCGACATCGCGGTGCGGGTGATCCCCGAGCCGCCGCAGAACCTGGTGGCCCGCGAGCTGGGCGTGGTGCGCTACGTCGCCTGCGCCTCGCGCGCCTATGCCGAGGCGCATGGCCTGCCGAGCGTGCTCGACCAGTTGAGCGGCGCGCCGGTGGTGACCGCGGCGGTGGTCGGGCGGCAGCTGCGGGTGTCGGCCTACCAGGGCGAGGAGCGGCGCGAGATCGTGCTGGAGCCGACCCTGGTCTCGGAGAACTTCCTGTTCCTGCGGCAGGCGATCCTGGCCGGGCTCGGCATCGGCCTCGTGCCCGACTACGTGGTGCAGGACGACGTGCGCGCCGGCGAGGTGTTCACCGCCCTGGACGACTGGCGCCTGAGCATCTTCGGCACCCGCATGTTCATGCTCTACATGCCGAACCGGCAGCACACGCGGGCCACCCAGACCTTCATCGATTTCATCCTGGCCCGCGCCAGCGAGTCAGGTATGTCAAAAGATCTTGGCTAGGGCGGGGCCGGCGGCGCAGAATCACTGGATATTCATCCAGTCTTTTGCACCGTGGACCTCCAGCGCAAGCTCGCCATCCTCGCCGACGCCGCCAAGTACGACGCCTCCTGCGCCTCCAGTGGCACCAGCAAGCGCGACTCTGTCGGCGGGCGCGGCATCGGCTCGACCGAGGGCGCCGGCATCTGCCACAGCTACGCGCCGGACGGCCGCTGCATCTCGCTGCTCAAGATCCTGCTCACCAACCATTGCCAGTACGACTGCCTCTATTGCGTCAACCGGTCGTCCAGCAACGTGCCGCGCGCCCGCTTCCAGGTGGAAGAGGTGGTGCAGCTGACGCTCGACTTCTACCGCCGCAACTGCATCGAGGGGCTCTTCCTCTCGAGCGGCATTGTCAAGTCGCCCGACCACACGATGGAGCAGGTGATCGAGGTCGCCCGTTCGCTGCGCGAAGACCACGACTTTCGCGGCTACATCCACCTGAAGACCATTCCCGACGCCAGTGACGACCTGATCGCCCGCGCCGGCCGCTATGCCGACCGGCTCAGCATCAATGTCGAGCTGCCCACGGTCGACGGCCTGGAAGCGCTGGCGCCCGAGAAGAACGCCGGCGCGATCCGCCGCTCGATGGGCCGGCTGCGCCTGCACATCGACGCCGCGCAGGACGACCAGCGCCAGCAACCCGCGATCCGCGCGCTGCCGGCCGCGCGCCCGAAGGCGGCGCGGCCGCCGCGCTTCGCGCCCGCCGGCCAGAGCACGCAGATGATCGTCGGCGCCGACACCACCGACGACCGCGGCATCCTGGCCTCCAGCGCCCACCTGTATGGCGCCTACCGCCTCAAGCGCGTCTACTACTCGGCCTTCAGCCCCATCCCCGATGCGGCCCGCGCGCTGCCGCTGCGCGCGCCGCCGCTGATGCGCGAGCACCGGCTCTACCAGGCCGACTGGCTGATGCGCTTCTACGGCTTCGAGCACGACGAGATCGTCGCCGCGCCCGACGGCCTGCTGCGGCTGGACGTCGACCCGAAGCTGGCCTGGGCGCTGGCGCATGCCGAGCAGTTCCCGGTCGACCTGAACCGCGCGCCGCGCGAGCTGCTGCTGCGGGTGCCCGGCCTGGGCGTGAAGGCGGTCATGCGCCTCCTGCAGGCGCGGCGGGTGCGGCGGCTGCGCGCCGAAGACCTGCAGCGGCTGCACGTGCCGACCCGCAAGGTGTTGCCCTTCGTCTGCGTGGACGGCCATCGGCCGGCGGCGCGCGCGCCGGCCGCGGCGCAGCCGGACCTGCGGCGGCCGCAGTTGCAGGAGGCGCTGTTTTGAGCGTCCAGGCCGCGCCGCTCTTCGCCGATGCGCCTCGCGACACGGCGAGCGTGCGCGTGCGGCTGGACGATCCGGCCGACACCGAGGGCTTCCGGCGCGAGGCGCGTCGCCTGCTGGCCGCCAGCGTCGCGCCGGACTGCGTCGAGTGGTCCGACGCCGGGACGCCCGGCGACGGCGCGACCGGCTCGCTGTGGGATGCGGGGCCGGCCGATCCGCTCGAAGCGGCGCCGACCCGGCCGCCGCCCACCATCCGCGTGCCGGCCGAATTCGGGACGCTCTGCGACCAGGCGCTGCTGCACGCCGATCCGCAACGCTTCGCGCTGCTCTACCGCCTGCTCTGGCGGCTGGTGCACGAGCCCGGGCTGCGCCACGACCCGCTCGATCCCGACATGCTGCGCGCCCGCCAGCTGGCCAAGGCGGTATCGCTGGACATCCACAAGATGCGCGCCTTCGTGCGCTTCACGCAGGTCGACGACCAGCGCCACGTGGCGTGGTTCGAACCGGCGCACCACATCGTCGAGGCCAACGCACCCTTCTTCATGCGCCGCTTCGCGCAGATGCGCTGGGCCATCCTCACGCCGCGCCGCTCGGTCGAATGGGACGGCGCGCAACTGCGCTTCGGTCCCGGCGCCGAGCGCGACCAGAGGCCGCCGCCGGACGCCGGCGAGGCGCTGTGGCTCACCTATTACCAGCACATCTTCAATCCGGCGCGGCTCAAGCTGGCGATGATGCGGCGCGAGATGCCGCGCCGCTACTGGCACAACCTGCCCGAAGCAGCGCTGATCCAGCCGCTGTCCGACGAGGCGGCGGCACGCACCGGCGCGATGATCGAGGCGCCGCCGACGCCGGCGCGCCGCATCCGCGCGCCGATCGCGCTGCATCCGGTGGTGGGCGAGGGCGCACCGACCTCGCTCGACCAGCTGCGCGCCGCGACCCAGGCCTGCC
>NZ_LMUW01000221.1:105585-313800 GCF_009765735.1 Xenophilus sp. L33 | reverse complement strand
GCGCCGGTCGACGACGCAGACCGCCTCGTCGAAGGCGCCGAGCGCGGCCTCGACCGTGTCGAGCCAGTGCTGCGCCTGGGCCCGGCGCCGCACCAGCGACTGCACCACCGCGTCGGTCAGGGCCCGCACCGGCTGGCTTTCGAGGTGGCGCCGCACCCGGCCGTCGGCGCTGCCGCGCTGCACCGACAGGCCGGCGCGCCGCAGCGGCCCCTGCTCGGCGATGAAGGTCAGCATGCGCGGCATGCGATGGTGCAGCATGAAGTCCACGTAGTAGCTGCTCCGGGACAGCTGCTCCGGCGTGAAGGCTTCCTGGGTGTCGAACCAGCTGCCCTCGTTAGCGCCCAGGGTGGCGGGCGTCACGATGTCGTGGGCGGCGAAGTGCTCGACGTAGTCGCGCTCGGCCTTGGGGTCGATGCGGCACTGCTCCAGGCCGAGCAGCGCGCCCTGGCCGTCGACCATGATGAAGCTGGCACTGTCGCCGCCGACCACCTGGCGCACGCCGTCCAGTAGGTCGAACCAGGGCGGTTCGGGATCGGCGAGATGGCGGGCCGCGTCGAGCGCGCGGCGAAGCACGACTTCAGCATCCACGGCTGCCCTCCGGATCGGCCGGTCGTGCGCCGGCCATGGGACCGACCATACGCCGTCGATGGCGCGGCTTCCATACTCCGAATGAGTGATGACGCCGCGGTGGCGGAAGACTACGGCTTGAGCTCCCCGAGCACCGTTGGAATGAGCTCCGAGACGGTCGGATGGATGTGCATCGTGCGCCGCAGGGTGTCGGCGCTGCCGCCGGCGGACATCGTGTCGAGCACGCCGTGCACCGCCTCGTCGCCGCCGACGCCGAGGATCGCGGCACCGAGGATCGCGTCGCTGCCGGCCTCGACCACCAGCTTCATGAAGCCCGCGGTCTCGCCCTTCTCCACGGCCCGGCCGACCCGGGTCATCGGCCGCTGGCCGACGCGCACCGACTTGCCGGCGGCCCGCGCCTGGGCTTCGGTGAGCCCGACCCGGCCGAGCGGCGGGTCGATGTAGAGCGCATAGCAGGGAATGCGGTCGCCGACCCGGCGGTGCTCGCCGTCGAGCAGGTTGGCCGCGACGATCTCGAAGTCGTTGTAGGCGGTGTGGGTGAAGGCGCCGCGGCCGTTGCAGTCGCCCAGCGCCCAGATGCCGGGCGTGCGAGTGCGCAACTCGTCGTCGACCACGATGTAGCCGTGCGCGTCGACCTCGACGCCGGCGGCTTCCAGGCCGAGGTCGTCGGTGTTGGGACGCCGGCCGACCGCCAGCAGCACGTCGGAGGCGACCACCTCGGGCGCGCCGGCGCGGCAGTCGACGCCGACCACCACGTCACCGCTCTCGCCGTGGGGCCGGAAGCGGATGCATTCGGCGTCCAGCCGGACCGCGATGCCTTCGGCCTCGAGGATGCCGCGGATCGCGTCGGACACGTCCGGGTCCTCGCGCGCGATCAGCCGCGGTCCCTTCTCGACGATGGTCACCTCGGCGCCGAAGCGCCGGTACATCTGCGCGAATTCCAGCCCGATGTAGCTGCCGCCGATGACCGCGAGGTGCCGCGGCACCCGGTCCAGCTGCAGCATGGTGGTGTTGGTGAGGGTCGCGACCCCGTCGATGCCGGGCAGCGGCGGCACCACGGCACGGCCGCCGACGTTGACGAAGATGCGCGGCGCGGCGAGCAGATCGTCGCCGACCGCCAGTTCGGTGGCCGAGACGAAGCGCGCCTGGCCCTGGAACACGGTGCAGCCGGCCATGTTGCGCAGCCACGACTCCACGCCTTCGCGCGAGACGCCCGAGATGCGGTCCTTGCGCGCCTTGACCGCCGGCATGTCGATGCCGGGCGGCCCGGCCAGCACGACCCCGTAATCGGCCGCGCGGCGCGCCAGGTGCGCCGCGTAGGCGCTGGCGACCAGCGCCTTGGTGGGGATGCAGCCGGTGTTCACGCAAGTGCCGCCGAAGAGCTTGCGCTCGACCAGCGCGACCTTCATGCCGGCGGCGGTGAGGCGCCCGGCCAGGGGCGGCCCGGCCTGGCCGGCACCGATGACGATCGCATCGAAAGAAGCTTTCACGCCGCGATGATAGTTCTGGCGATGACAATAGCCGCCAACTCACCGCGCCGCATGACCCCGATCATCTCCGTCCACGACCTCTCCAAGTCCTATGGCCCCGGCACGAAGGCCCTCGACCGGATCAACCTGGATATCCAGCCCGGCGAGATCTTCGCCCTGCTCGGCCCCAACGGCGCCGGCAAGACCACGCTGATCGGCGCCATCTGCGGCCTGGTGCGGATCGAGCCCGGCCACGTCAAGGTGGCCGGCTTCGACATCGTTGCCGACTACCGCGCCGCCCGCAAGCTGATCGGCCTGGTGCCGCAGGAGCTGACCACCGACGCCTTCGAGACGGTCTGGGCCACGGTGTCCTTCAGCCGCGGGCTCTTCGGCAAGTCGGCCTCGCCGGCGCACGTCGAGAAGGTGCTCAAGGCCCTGTCGCTCTGGGACAAGAAGGACGCCCGCATCCGCACGCTGTCCGGTGGCATGAAGCGCCGCGTGATGATCGCCAAGGCGCTGGCGCACGAGCCGCGGGTGCTGTTCCTCGACGAGCCGAGCGCGGGCGTCGACGTGGCCCTGCGCAAGGACATGTGGGCCATGGTCCACCGGCTGCGCACGCAAGGTGTGACCATCGTGCTGACCACCCACTACATCGAGGAAGCGCAGGAGATGGCCGACCGGGTCGGCGTCATCCGCCACGGCGAGATCATCCTGGTCGAGGAGAAGAACACGCTGATGCGCGAGCTCGGCAAGAAGAAGCTGACGATGCAGCTGCACGATCCGCTCGCGACGATCCCGGCCGGCCTGGCCGCCCACAACCTCAGTGCCAGCGCCGACGGCACCGAATGGACCTACGTCTACGAGCCGCACGGCTCGCAGGACGCGGTCTCGCACCTGCTGGACGACCTGCACGGCCAGGGCATCCGGCTGAAGGACCTGCACACCACGCAGAGTTCGCTCGAGGACATCTTCGTGAGCCTGGTGAAGGAATGAACGCCATGAACCTGCATGCGATGCGCGCCATCTACCAGTTCGAGATGGCACGGACCTGGCGCACCGTGACCCAGAGCATCATCTCGCCGGTGCTGTCGACCGCGCTCTACTTCGTGGTCTTCGGCTCGGCCATCGGCAGCCGCATCAACCAGGTCGGCGACATTCCCTACGGCGCCTTCATCGTGCCCGGTCTGATCATGCTGTCGGTGCTGACGCAGAGCATCGCCAACGCGTCCTTCGGCATCTACTTCCCGAAGTTCACGGGCACCATCTACGAGCTGCTGTCGGCGCCGATCTCCGACCTGGAGATCGTGCTGAGCTACGTCGGCGCGGCGGCCACCAAGTCGGTGATGGTCGGGCTGATCATCCTGGCGACGGCGGCGCTGTTCGTGCCGTTGCACATCGCGCATCCGGTATGGATGACGCTGTTCCTGATCCTCACCGCGGTCACCTTCAGCCTCTTCGGCTTCATCATCGGCATCTGGGCCGACGGCTTCGAGAAGCTGCAGCTGATCCCGATGCTCATCGTGATGCCGCTGACCTTCCTGGGCGGGCCGTTCTACTCGGTGAGCATGCTGCCGCCGGTCTGGCAGAAGCTCTCGATGCTGAATCCGTCGGTCTACCTGATCAGCGGCTTCCGCTGGAGCTTCTTCGACCAGTCGGAAATGCACATCGGCATCAGTTTCTCGGTGACGCTGGTGTTCTTCGTGATCGCGCTGTTCTTCGCGTGCTGGATCATCCGGAGCGGCTGGCGGCTGAAGGCTTGAGCGTTCGGCGGCGGCCGCCGACGCGCGTAGGACGCCGCTCGCCGGCGAATCAGTGCGCGGCCGAATGCGCAGCCGCCCGATCGGCGCGAGATTGACATCACGGTTCCGG
Source organism: Xenophilus sp. L33 (assembly GCF_009765735.1). GTDB lineage: Bacteria > Pseudomonadota > Gammaproteobacteria > Burkholderiales > Burkholderiaceae_C > Variovorax. The sequence goes on along the minus strand of NZ_LMUW01000221.1, from coordinate 309,874 downwards.
CAACACCGGCAGGCACTCCGGAACTGCGAAGGCCCTTCGTGCGGACGCGAGTCGACGAAGGGCCTTTCGTCATTGGGCCGTCGTCAGGCGCGCTGGTCCAGCAAGGCGATGACCTCGGCCGTGCTCCCCGTTTCTCCCAGCCGCGGAAAGATGCGCCGCACCCCATGGTCGTGCGCCTCGATGCTCATGTCGGTCATCGCGTCGACCGCGAACGTCACGTTGAAGCCCAGCTCGTGCGCATGGCGCGCGGTCGATTCGACGCCGGCGCTGGTGGCGACGCCGGCCAGCACCACCTGCGTCACGCCCAGCGCCCCCAGCCGCTGCTGCAGGTCGGTGCCGGTGAAGGCGCCCCAGCGCTTCTTGGTGACCAGGATGTCGCCCGGCTGCCGGTTCAGCTCCGGCACCAGGTTGGTCCAGCCGGGCGGCAGCTGGCCGAGGCTGCGGGCCTGCTCTGCGCGGCCCGGCGCCACGCCGTCGACATTGACCAGCACCACCGGCAGGCCGTGCCGCCGGAAGGCCTCGGCCAGCGCGGCGCCGCGGTGGACCACTTCGGCGGCGGGATGGGCGGTCGGCAGGCCGACGATGCCGTTCTGCAGGTCGATCAGGATCAGGGCGGTTTTCGCGTCGAGGGTGGTGAGCGGCATGAGGGTTCCTTCGGATGGAAGATTCTGCCAGCGCGCCCCCGGGACTGAGATACTGCGGCCCACCCGGGGGCACGCATATTGCGAGCGGCTCCCGCAGGACAACACACCCCATGGAAGCCTGGTTCAACTCCGAACTCCAGCCGCTCGGCCGCAACCCGCTCTTCGTCTCCAGCGACCCCGACGAGGTCAAGCGCCGCACCGCCGGCGCCTTCAAGGAGCACGAGCTGCACTGGCGCGCGGGCCGGGTCGACGCCGCGCTCTATGGCGCCGAGGTCGGCTCGCTGTCCTTCTTCCTGCTGCAGTACGGCGCAGCGGTGCACATCGAGCCGGGGCAGCTGCAGGGCTTCGTGCTGTTCCAGGTGCCGATCGCGGGCTCGGCGGAGATCCGGGTCGGCGGCCAGCGGGTGGCGGCCACGCCGCGCACCGGCGCGGTGATTTCGCCCAGCCTCGGGCTGGAGCTCGACTGGCACGAGGGCTGCCGCCAGTTGCTGGTCAAGATCCCGCGCCAGCGGGTCGAGAGCGCCTGCCGCAGCCTGCTCGACGACGAGGTGGCCGCGCCCATCGAATTCGCGCCGGAGATGCGGCTGGACGAGCCGGCCGGGCGCGGCTGGCAGCACCTGCTGGCGAGTCGGCTGTGCGAGCTGGAGACGCCATCGCAGCCGGCGCATCCGTCACATCCGTCGCATCAGGAGGAGGCGCTCATCCATCACCTGCTGCTGCGCCAGGGCAGCAACTACACGCGCCGGCTGGCGCAGCCGCATCGGCCCGCGGCCACGCGCCAGGTGCGGGCGGCGCAGCATTTCATCGAGTCGCGGCTGCACGAGCCGCTGACCCTCGAGTCGATCGCCCGCGCCAGCGGCACCAGCGTGCGCAGCCTCTGCCTGGCCTTCCAGAAGCAGCTGCAGCAGTCGCCGATGGCCTATGCGCGGGCCGCGAGGCTCGAAGGCGCGCGGCGCGAACTGGCGGGCGGCGGCGGGCTGCCGGTGACCGAGGTGGCGCTGCGCTGGGGCTTCAATCACGTCGGGCGCTTCAGCGCGGCGTACCGGGAACGCTTCGGGGAATCGCCGGCGGCGACCGCGCGGCGCTAGGCCGACGCTAGCCCGGCGCTGGCCCCGCCGCAGGTCGCCGGCGCTCAGACGCCCACGTGCCGGTGCCACACCTCCGGCGCCGCCCGCAGCGCTTCGCTGCTCCCTTCCCACACCACCCGCCCTTTCTCGATCACCGTGTGCCGGTCGGCCAGCCCCAGCAGCCGCTCAACATACTTGTCGATCACCAGTGCCGCCTGTCCTTCGGCACGCAGGCGGTGCAGGCAGGCCCAGATCTCCTCGCGCACCAGCGGCGAGAGGCCTTCGGTGACCTCGTCCAGGATCAGCAGGCGCGGGTTGGTCATCAGCGCACGGCCGATCGCCAGCATCTGCTGCTCGCCGCCCGACAGCTGGTGGCCCATGTGGCCGGCGCGCTCGGCCAGGCGCGGGAACAGGGCCTGCACGCGCGCGAGCGTCCAGGGCGCGGCGGCGCCGGCGCGGTTGGCGGCGAAGGCCAGCAGGTTCTCGCGCACCGACAGGTTGGGGAAGATCTGCCGCCCTTCCGGCACCAGCGCGATGCCCAGCCGGGCGATGCGCTCGGTCGGCCAGCCATCGACCCGGCGGCCGTCGAAGCGCAGCTGGCCGCGGCTCGCCGGCACCAGGCCGAGGATCGCCCGCACGGTGGTGGTCTTGCCGGCGCCGTTGCGGCCGAGCAGGGTCGCGGTCTCGCCGGCGGCGATCGCCAGGCGCACGCCGAACAGCACCTGGCTCTGGCCGTAGCCGGCGTCGAGGTCGTCCAGCGCGAGCAAGGGGGCCGCGCTCACGCCGCCGCCTCCTCGCCGAGGTAGGCGCGGCGCACCTCGTCATTGCCGCGGATCTCCTCGGCGCTGCCGGTGGCGATGATCCTGCCCGCGACCAGCACCGAGATGCGGTCGGCCAGCTGGAACACGGTGTCCATGTCGTGCTCCACCAGCACCAGCGTGATGGTGGAGGCCAGTTCCCGCAGCAGCGGCAGCAACCGCGCCGATTCCTCGGCGCCCATGCCGGCCATCGGCTCGTCCAGCAGCAGCAGGGTCGGCGCGCTGCCCAGCGCCAGGCCGACTTCCAGCTGGCGCTGCTCGCCGTGCGAGAGCCGGCCGGCCAGCCACGACAGCCGATCGGCCAGGCCGACCCGTTCGGCCAGCGCCTCGGCCTCGCGGAACAGCGCGCCTTCCGCGACCACCGGCCGCCAGAAGCGCATGCTGCTGCCGCTCCGCGCCTGCACCGCCAACGCGAGGTTGTCGCGCACGCTGCAGTCCTTGAAGACCTGGGTGATCTGGTAGGAGCGCGCGAGGCCCGCGGCGACCCGCTGGTGCATCGCCCGATGCGTGAGGTCGCGGCCCTGGAAGATCACGCGGCCGCGCTGCGGCCTGAGCGCGCCGGCGATCAGCTGGATCAGCGTGGTCTTGCCGGCGCCGTTGGGGCCGATGATCGCGTGCACCTGGCGCGGCATGACCGACAGGTCCAGCTCGTTGGTCACGGTCAGGCCGCCGTAGCGCTTGACCAGGCCTTCGAGCCGCAGCAGCGGTGTGTCGTCCTTCGGGTTCACTGCGGCCCCTTGCGGCGGAAGACCCGCTCCAGCATGCCGGCCAGCCCGCGCGGGAACACCATCACCGCCGCCAGCAGGATGAAGCCGACCGCCATCTGCCAGTAGGTGGTCCAGGCCGAGAGGATCTCTTCCAGCCCCAGCATCGCCACCGCGCCGAGCACGCCGCCCCACAGGAAGCCCATGCCGCCGAGGATCACCATCACCAGCAGGCTGCCCGACTGCAGCCAGTTGAGCAGCGCCGGCGTGACCATCAGGTTCTGGTTGGCGAGCAGCGCGCCGGCCAGGCCGGCGACCGCGCCGCCGATCGCGAAGCAGGCGAGCTTGTAGCGGAACACCGCGTAGCCCAGCGCTTCCATGCGCACCTCGTTCTCGCGAATGCCCTGGATCACGCGGCCGAAGCGCGAGTTGACCAGCCGGTGCAGCCCGAAGAGCGCCGCCGCGCTCACCGCCAGCACCACCCAGTAGAAGACCGTGGCCGAGCCGAGGTCGATGCCGGCGCCGAGCGTGGAGCGGGCGTCGAGGCTCATGCCGTCGTCGCCGCCGAAGGCCTTCAGCGAGGTCATGACGTAGAACATCATCTGCGCGAAGGCCAGCGTGATCATGATGAAGTGCACCCCGCGGGTGCGCAGCGAGACCGCGCCGATGCACAGAGCCAGGAGGCCGCTGGCCAGCGTCACCAGCGGCCAGGCGATCCATGCCGACTCGACGCCCTGCTGCATCAGGAGGCCCACCGCATAGGCGCCGAAGCCGAAGTAGGCCGCGTGCCCGAGGCTGGGCATGCCGCCGAAGCCCAGGATCAGGTTGAGGCTGCTGGCGGCCAGCGAGAAGATCAGCAGCCGGGTCGCGAAGCCGACGTAGAAGTCCAGGCCGGCCGCCTCGGCCAGCCACGGGAAGAGCGCCAGCGCCAGCAGCAGGCCGATGGCCAGCGGTGCGTTGGCGCGATGGTGCAGCCTGCTTTCCATCGACGTCGATCAGCCCCGCGCAGGGAACAGTCCCTGCGGCTTGAAGAAGAGCACGCCGACCATCAGCGCGTAGATCAGGATCGACGCCAGCGTCGGGCCGAGGTCGGAGGCCACCGCCGGCGGCGCCACGGCCCTGAGGGCCGCCGGCAGCAGGCTGCGGCTCAGCGTGTCGACCACGCCCACCAGCACCGCGCCGAAGAGCGCGCCGCGCACCGAGCCGATGCCGCCGATCACGATCACCACGAAGGCCAGGATCAGGATGCTCTCGCCCATGCCGACCTGCACCGACAGCACGGTGCCGAGCAGCGCGCCCGCCACCGCGCACAGGCCCGCGCCGAGCGCCACCAGCACGGTGAAGATGCGGCCGATGTCCACGCCCATCACGCGCGCCATGTCGCGATTCGAGGCGCCGGCGCGCACCTGCATGCCCAGCCGGGTCTTGACCACCAGCAGGTAGAGGCCGAGCGCCAGCGCCAGGCCGATGGCGATGATGAAGAGCCGGAACGACGGATAGGCGAAGCCCGGCAGCAGCTGCACCGGCTGCGCGAGCAGCGGCGGCACATTGAGCATCAGCGGCTGCGCGCCCCAGATCATCCGCGCCGCGTCGTTGAAGACCAGGATCAGCGCGAAGGTGGCGAGCACCTGCGACATGTGGTCGCGCCGGTAGAGCCGGCGGAACACCAGCAGCTCCAGCACCGCGCCGAGCAGCGCGGTGGCCGCCACCGCGGCCAGCAGCCCGAGCCAGAACGACCCGGTCAGCCCGGTGAAGGTGGCCGCGAAATAGGCGCCGGCCATGTACAGCGAGCCGTGCGCCAGGTTGATGAAATCCATGATGCCGAAGATCAGCGTCAGCCCGGCGGCCAGCAGGAACAGCATCAGGCCGAACTGCAGGCCGTTGAGGGCCGTCTCCAGCAGCAGCGTCGGGGTCAATCGTGAACCTTGTCGGGAGCCTTGTCGCCAGCCTCCGCCGCCCGGCCGAACCAGACGCGCGGCCCCTGTCCCTGGTCCGGCCCGAGCACCGAGAAGCCGCCGTCCACCGGCACGTCGACGCCGGTGATCCACGACGCCGCGTCCGACACCAGGAAGGCGACCGCCTTGCCGATCTCTGTGCCGTCGCCGACCCGGCCGAGCGGATGCAGCGGCGCGGCCACCGCGTCGGCGCGCTCGCGCGAGCCCTGGCTCATCGATTGCACCGACGGCGACCAGGTCCAGGCCGGCGACACCGCGACCACCCGGATGCCCTCGGGCGCCAGCGCCACCGCCAGGCTCTTGGTGAGCTGCAGCATCGCCGCCTTCGAAGCCGGATAGAGCGCGCGGCCGGCCTGCCCGAACTTGCCGCCGACGCTGCCCAGGTTGACGATCACGCTGCCCCGGCGCAGGTGCGGCAGCACCTTCTGCGCGAAGATCGCCGCCGACACCAGGTTGACGCCGAGCGTGCCGTGCCATTGCGCGCGGCTCGATGCGATGCCTTCGTCGACGTAGCTGCAGGCGTTGTTGACCAGTGCGTCGATGCGGCCGAAGCGCTGCAGCACGGCGTCGATGCAGCGGTCGATCTGCGCGTCCTCCTGGATGTCGACCTGGCAGAACATCGCGTCTGCATCCGCACGCTGCGTCAGTTCGGCGACCAGCGCTTCGCCCAGCGTCGCATCCAGTCCCGCCACCACCACCTTGGCACCCGAAGCCGACAGCACCCGCGCGATGTCGGCGCCGACGCCCTGCGTGCCACCGGTGACGATCGCGACCCGGCCGGCCAGCGAGACCTGCTCGGGCAGCGAGAGCAATGCCCGCGCCGCCGCTTCTTCTCCGCTCATTCGAACACCGCCTCGCCCCGCGCGACCCGCGCGATCAGCTCCATGCTGTGCAGCGAAGCCGCGTGCTCGGCCGGCTGGGCCGAGGCGCAGGCGTCGGCCGCGACCGTGACGTGGAAGCCGACGTCGACCGCGTGCCGCACCGTGCTCTCGACCACCGAATGGGTGGCGACGCCGGCCACCACCAGCCGCTGCACGCCGACGATGCGCAGCAGTTCTTCCAGCGGCGAGCCGTAGAAGGCGTTCACGCGGCGGTGCTTGATCACGAACTCGCGGGTGCGCGTGGTGTCCGGCATCAGCGCCTCGTAGAACTCGGAGCCCCAGGTGCCCTCCACCACTGCCCGAGCCGCCTGCACGTTGCGAAAGATGGGTGCGTTGGTCATCAGGTCGGCGAAGTCCGGGCGGAAGGCGATGCGCACGTGCACGATCGGCCAGTCGCGCGCGCGGGCGCCGGCCAGCAGCGCTTCGGCCGCGGCGATGACCGCGGTGCGCACCGGGCTGTCGGCGGCCAGGCCGACCCGGATGCGGCCGTCCGGATGCAGCACGTCGTTCTGGTAGTGCAGCGCGACCAGCGCGGTGCCGGCGGGGTCGACCGTCATCAGATGAAGACCTCGAGGTTCTCGTGCGTCGCGTCGCAGTTGACCAGGTCGACCCGCTTCATGCGCAGCTTCCAGCCGTCGCCGTCGGTGGCCAGCTTGTGCCAGCAGGTGCCCGCCAGCTGCCGCGTCTCCTTCTTGCGCCATTCGGTCATCTGGAACACCGAGCGCAGCACCAGGTTGCCGCCGGCGTCGACGCCCTCGACGCTGATGTTGCCGACCAGCCGGGTCGCATGGGTCGGCGGCTGCTGCGACCAGTTGCGCACGTTCTCCAGCCGGCGGGCGCGCACCTCGCGCAGCATCCTGTCCTCGAAGGCCAGCGAGATGTGGTCGTAGGGGCTGGCCTGGCCATGCTGCTGCGGGATCCAGTAGAGGCCGTCGTCGGTCCACAGCGCCAGCCATTCGGCCCAGCGCCGCTCGTCCAGAAGCCGCGCCTCGCGGTAGAGGAACTGCTGCAGCTTCATCAGCGTCTCGGTGGGCAACTCGACCGCCTGCAGTGGCGCGACCGAGACGTCGAAGTCGAGGTCAAGCAGCATGGGCGGCCTCCGGCGTCGGATTCGCCGTCGAGACGGTCGGCGCCGTCATGAAATGCTTCCACGCCTTGAACTGGTTTCGCATCGGCAGTTCGCTGGTGCCGTTGGTCGAGACCATGCCGTCGGCGAGTGCGCGGTCGGTGCCGTGGTAGCGGTGCATGCTGACCCAGTCGCCGCCCTCTGTGAGGTTGCCTTCCTGGCAGCGGCCGTAGACCTCGACGTCGTCGGGCATCACGTTCGAGGCCGGCGAGTTGATCAGGTTGGCGTAGACCAGCGCCCGCTTGAAGAGCGCCGGCGGCGCGCCCTTGAGCCGGAAGGTCTGGATCTCGACCTGGGTGCGGTCCACCGCCACCGGCCGGATCACCCGGAACTGCTGGAACACGGTGTGCGGCGAGCCGCTGCCGTAGATGATCGTGTTGTGCCGGTTCATGCCCAGGATCTCGCGCGCCCGCTCGGCGCCATAGGCGGCTTCGAGCGACTCGAAGTGCGAGCGGGTCACCGGGTCCTTGTCGGCGGCACCGGGGTCGAAGATGCCTTCCATGTAGCCGTGGCCGTTGTCGTAGGCGCGCAGGTCGAGCTTTTCCCAGAAGGCGTAGGGCTCGCCGTTGCCGTCCATGATGTGCAGCTCCAGCGGCATGTGGCCCATGCTCGCGGCCTGGTCGCGCGCCGCGGTGAACGAGGACTCGTGCGTCACCCGCGCGTGCATCGTGTCGTGCAGGTTCTCGTAGAACACCTTCCAGTTCGACGGCTGCCAGACCTTGAAGACGCCGCCGGCGACCTCGACCTCGCCCACCGGCGAGCGGTCGCAGAGGTTGTCGATCGAGCTGATCACGCCGCCCAGGAAGGCCTTGAGGTCAGGCCCTTCGGCCGACTGGCTGGCGAAGACGAAGCCGCGGTAGTTCTCGACCCGCGCGAGCTTGCGCATCGAGAACTCCGGGTTCTTCGGGTCGAAGCAGGTGCCCTCGAAGGCGTTGCGCAGCGGCGCCGCCAGGTGCTGGCCGTCGAGCTTGTAGGTCCACGCGTGGTAGGGGCAGCGGAAGAACTTGCCGACGTTGGCGTCGCCGTCGGCCAGCAGCTTCGCGCCCTTGTGCGGGCAGCGGTTGTAGAGCACGTTGACCTGCTGGTCGGCGCCGCGCACCAGGATCACGTCCTGGTCGCCGATGCGGGTGGTGTGGGTGTCGCCGGGCTGCGGCACCTGGCTCTCGTGGCCGACGTAGATCCAGGCGCGGCCGTAGATGCGCTGCATCTCGAGGTCGAAGATGGCGGGGTCGGTGTAGACCGCCTTGTGGACGCTGTCGTCGCGAACCAGCGCGGCGATCTCGGCATCGGTGTAGCTCATGCGCTCTCTCCTTGGCGTCACTGCATCTTGCAGCTGGACGCGAACGGGTCGTGGTAGTCGGTGAGGATGGTCTTCAAGGTGCTGTTGGCGATGCGGCCCTGCTTGTCGTGGCCGACCACCCGCAGGTAGTAGTTCTGGATCGGGTACTGGTTGGTGTTGAATCGGAAGTTGCCGCGCACCGACTTGAAGTCGGCCTTCTTCAAGGCCTGGCGGAAGGCTTCCTTGTCCTCGATGCGGCCCTTGACGTCGCGCACCGCGCCGTCGAGCAGCAAGGCGGCGTCGTAGCCCTGCGAGGCGTAGAGCGTCGGGATGCGGCCGTAGGTCTTCTCGAAGTCGGCGACGAACTTCTGGTTCGCCTCGCCCGGCAGGTCGGCCGCCCACTGCGAGGAATTGAACATGCCGAGCATCGGGTCGCCGACCGCCTTGATGGTGTCGTCGTCGGCCGAGAAGCCCGGCGCGTAGAGCGTCACGTCCTTGCTCAGCCCCGAGGCCACGAGCTGCTTGATGAAGCTGATGCCCATGCCGCCCGGCAGGAAGAAGAAGGCCGAGTCGGCGCCCGAGGCGCGCAGCTGCGCCAGTTCGGCCGAGTAGTCGAGCTGGCCCATCTTGACGTAGACCTCGTCGGCGATCTTGCCCTTGTAGAGCCGCTTGAAGCCGCCGATCGACTCGCGCCCGCCGGGGTAGTTGGGCGCGATCAGGAAGACGCTCTTCTTGCCGCTCTCGGAGACGTACTTGCCCATCGCGGCCGGGATGTCCTCGTTCTCCCAGGCGACAGCGAAGAAGTTCTTGTTGCACTTCTCGCCCGCGTAGTCGGCCGGGCCGGTGTTGGTCGAGAGGTAGACCGTGTCGTTGCCGAGGATGGCCGGCATCACCGGCAGCAGCACGTTGGAGAAGACGATGCCGGTCATCACGTCGACCTTGTCGCGCTTGAGCAGGCGCTCGACCGCCTGGCGGCCGGTGTCGGCGCTCTGCTGGTCGTCGACCACCTCGAGCTGCACCGGCAGGCCGCCGAGCTTGCCGTCGCGCTCCTTGAGCGCCAGCGCGAAGCCGTCGCGGATCTCGACGCCGAGCGCACCGCCCGGTCCCGACAAGGTGGTCAGGAAGCCGACCTTGAGGGCGTCGGCCGCCTCGGCGGGTGCCAGCCACAAAGAGCCGGCGAGCGCGGCCAGGGTGCCCAGAGCGGCGGGGAGCGTGCGCAGTTTCATCGGGGTTCCATTCGCGGGAATCTGTGGATCCGCGCATGTTGCCGCCGTCGGGGCCGCCCGCACAAGCCGAATCCGGCAATCCCGGGTCAGTTCCGGCAACTATCGGTGCCGTGGCCGAAAGGCCGCTACAGCCCCGACTGCTCGATCAGCACCGACAGCATGCTGTCGATCCAGCCCTTGGCCAGGCTCTCGCGCGTGCCCTCGAAGTGCACCCGCACCGCGCGCACCGCATCGACCGGCGCCTCGCCCTCGCCTTCGACCAGCACCCGGAACCAGGCCTCGGCCGGCTTCAGCTCCTTCTTCGGCACGGTCGGGTTGAGCGCGATCGGGCCGCCGTGGTCCTGCGCCAGCAGCAGGTGCGGCAGCCGGTTGACCGGGCTGTCGTCGATCGCGACCACCGTGCCGCGCAGCTTCCGCGTGCGGCCGCGCACGATCACCACCGCCTCGGCACCGACCGCCAGCCTCTGCCGGTCGCGCTCGGACACCAGCGCCTCGACCCGCCAGCGACGGCCGTCGACCACCATCGCGATCAGCTGGGTCGGGCCGACCCAGGTGCCGGGCCGCAGGTCGGGGTCGACGTCGCGCACCGCGCCGTCGCGGGTGGCCACGATGCGCAGCCGCTGCAGCTCGGCCTCGCGGGCGCGGCGCTCGGCGTCGTACTGGCTCGACAGCTGCTCGGCCACCGCCAGCCGGGCGGCGCCGTCGTCCGGCATGCCGAGCGCGCCGCGGGCGGTGCGGGCGTAGGCGGCGGCCAAGGCCTGCGCCTTGTCGCGCTCCTCGGCCTGGTTCGGCGCGTCCAGCTCGACCAGCACGCCGGCCGGCCGCACCGCGGCGCCGTTGCGCATGTCGATGCTCTCCAGCCGCGCGGCGAAGGGCGAATAGACGGGCTGCTCCGAGGCCGACTTCAGCACGCCCGGCGCCGAGATGCCGGAGAACCACGGCACGCCCAGCACCAGCGCCGCACCGCCCAGCAGCAGCGCCGCGATCCAGATCCGGCCGTGCCGGATCTCGGCGCGCCGCCGCCACCAGACCGCCAGCTCGTTGAAGATCGGCCGGCCCAGGAAGAAGGTGATCTCGACCGCGAACAGGAACACGCCGAGCGCCTTGAAGAAGGCGTGGTACACGACCACCGCGATGCCGACGAAGAGCACGAAGCGGTACACCCAGGTGGCGAAGGCGAAGGCCACCAGGAAGCGCCGGAAGTGCGGTGGCAGCACCTCGGTGGACGGCTCGTCCAGCCCCGGCAGCCAGCGCCGCAGCATGCGCCGCGCCTGGCGCCCGGCGCGCTCGTGCAGGCCGGGAAAGTCGAGCGCGTCGGTCAGCATGTAGTAGCCGTCGAAGCGCATGAAGGGGCTGGCGTTGACCAGCAGGGTCAGCACCCAGGCGGTGGTCGCCAGGAAGAACAGCGCGTTGCGGAAGTTGCCGTCCGGCATGAAGACCCAGAGGAAGGTCGACCAGGCCGCCAGCAGCAGCTCGGCCATGATGCCGGCCGAGGCGATCGCGAAGCGGTGGCGCGAGCGCTGCAGCTTCCAGCTCTCGCCGGTGTCGGTGTAGGGCATCGGCCACATCACCAGCAGCGCCACGCCCATGTGGCCGACCCGCACGCCGTGCCGGGTCGAGACCAGCGCATGGCCGAGCTCGTGCAGCACCTTGGAGAAGACCAGCGCCGCGGCGAAGCCGACCACGCCGTCCCAGGTCAGCGCGCCGCGCAGGTTGGCCTCGACCACGTCGAGCTGGCGCGCCGCCAGCGCGATGCCGGTGAGCGCGGCCAGCGCGGTCAGGCCCAGGAACCAGCCGCTGAAGAGCCAGCGCAGCCAGGGCAGCGCCAGCCGCAGCCAGTGCGCCGGCCGCACCAGCGGCACCCGGATGAAGAGATAGTTGTTGAGCAGCCAGCGCCAGGCCGGCATCGCGGCCTTGCGGCGGGCGCTGCGCAACAGCTGGTGCTGCGCGAGGAAGCGGACGAACTGCTCGACGTCTTGGGCCAGCGGCGCCAGCGTGGTGCGCTCGCCGATGTCGGCGGCGATCGCCTCGGGGTCGGCCATCGGCCAGCGCTGCAGCATCTCGAACTCGAGCCAGCCGATGCGGAAGAAGAGATTGCGCACCGGGTCGCAGATGTGCCAGGCCGGCGAGCCGTCGCGGTTGGCGCCGGCTTCGTTGATCTGCAGTTCCTCGCGCAGCGCCGGCCAGGGCGCTGGCGGCGCGGCCGTGCCGGCGCCGGACGATGCCTGCGGGCGCGGCAGGGCACCGGCGACGTTCAGCATCCGCACCACTCCCGCGCCGCCGCGAAGGGCCGGCGGAACATCAGGTAGCCGAGCAGCGTCCAGTCGCCCGAGATGCGGGCGGTGCCGCGCAGGCCGATGCGCGCCTGCGGCGCAGCGCCGTCGAGGCTGCCGCGCAGCAGGTAGCTGGCGACGCCGTTGGGCGCCTCGATCACCTGGTAGCCGGCGTAGTCGAGCCGGGCCTCGACCGGGTCGAGCGGCGCGACCCGCATGAAGAGCGTCATCGGCGCGCCGGGCTTGAGGTTGACCGCCTCGTTCACCGGCGCCCAGGCCTCCAGGCCGAGCACCGTCGGATCGGCCAGCAACCCGACCCGCTCGCCGGTCTGCACCGGCCGGCCGGCCCAGTCGTTCGGGTCCGAGTAGACGAAGACGCCGGCCGCCGGCGCGCGGATCGCCAGCTGCGCCATCTCGCGCTGCAGGGCGTCGACGTCGACCTGGCGCTCGCGCAGCTTGCCTTCGGCGATGTTCAGCTCGGCCTTGGCGGTCTGGGTCTCGATCGCGCGCTGCGAGGCCTGCAGCAGGTCGACCCGCGCCGACGCCAGCGCCGCCTGCGCCACCGCCTGGCGGTTGTAGAGCGTGCTGTCGTCCAGCTCGGCCAGCACCTGGCCGGCCTCGACCGGCGTGTTGGGCTTGACCACCATGCGCTTGACCACGCCGTCGCGCGGCGAGGAGATCACCTGCGTGTGGTTGGACACCACCTCGGCCGGCACCAGCGCGTATTCGCGCACCGGCACCAGCAGCAGCAGCGGCAGCACCACCAGCGCCCAGCGAAAGGCGCGGCGCGCCCACAGCCCGGCCCACAAGGTGCCGAGCGAGCGCCGGCGCTCGGTCAGCGCCCACCAGGCGTGGCCGTAGAGCGTGGCGGCCTGCAGCAGCAGGTATTCGGGCGCCGTGGAATCGAATTCCACCGGCCAGGGCGTCTCGCGGCCGAGGAACAGCGCCGCCCGCGCCTTGCCGTCGGGGCCGGCCAGCGACAGCACCCAGACGTGGTCGGGCATCCATTCGGCCCACTGCGCGGCCAGCGCCGGCGGGAGCATCGACGGCGCCAGCGCCAGCACCCGCGCCGCGGCCGGCAAGGCGTCGAGCTGGCGCCGCACGTGGTTGGCGACGTCGGCCAGCCACAGCGCATAAGGCGAATTGGCGTCGATGTCGGCCAGCCCCGAATGGGCCGCCAGCCTCGTGCGGCGCGCGCCGAAGAAGCCCACCAGCGCCGCCTGCCGATAGGCGGCCAGCGCATGGGTCTCGTTGCAGAAGACGAAGGCCAGGTCGGCCGGGCGGGCCGCGGCATGCACCTTCGCAGCCAGTGCATGAAAAGCGAGATCGGTCACGAAGAGGTTCCGGCGGGCGCCGCCCTCACTGCGGCGCGTGCGGCCGCACCTGGCCGCTCATGCCCGGCAGCACCGTGCCGCCGCTGCCGGCGCCGCTGGCCACCAGCTCGGTCTCGATCTCGACCGTCTGGCTGACCGCATCGACCCGGCCGGCGATACGGGTCACCTTGAGCGCGACCTTGCCGCCGGTCTCGTCGACCTCGCCGTCCAGCCGGTCGCCGACCTTGAGCCAGGCCAGCCATTGCGACGGCACGTTCATGCGCGCCTTGAGGGGCCCGTTGCTCACCAGCTCGATCACCGGCGCGCCCGGGTTCAGCCCCTGGCCGACCTTCACGTGCACCCGCGCCACCTTGCCGGCGAAGGGCGCGACGAAATTGCACTGCGCGATCTGGGCATCGAAGATGCGCACCTGGCTCTGCGCCTTGTTCACGTTCGCGGCCGCCAGCTCGACCTCGACCTCGGCCGCCGACTGCAGGCCCTGCAGCTTCTGCTTGGCGTCGTACTGGACCCGCGCCGACTCCTGCTCGGCCCGCGCCGCGTCGCGCCGGGCCTGCACCTCGGCGCAGTCGAAGGAAGCCACCACCTCGCCGGCTCGCACGTTGTCGCCCAGGCTGACCGGCAGCCTGGCGATGCGCCCGGCGACGGCGGCCGACAGGATGCTCTCCTGCGCCGCGACCACCAGGAAGCGCACCGGCGCGCCGTTCGCGGACGCGGCGGCGCTGCCGCCCGCCGGCAGCGCGGTCCTCGCCGGCGCCTGTGCCTGTGCCTGTGCTTGTGCCTGTGCCAGCCCCATCGAAGCGCCGAGCAGCACCGCCAAGCCGACCGCGCCGCGGCGGCCCCACCCTGCCAGCGCCCTCACGACTTCTGCGCCACGGTGGCGGTCTCGCGCGCGGCGCGCCGCACGTCGCCGATCACCGACAGCGCGGCCGCCTCGGCGAAGGCGGACAGCGAGCGCTCGTTGGTCTCGCTCGGCAGGTAGCTGACGTAGTTCTGCGAGATCAGCTGCCGCCCCGACGGGTCGCTCAGGGTCACGTGCCACTGGGCCCGCGCCGTGCCCTTCGAGGGCAGCGTCTGGAAGCTCAGGCTCAGCACCAGCGCGTCCGGCCCCTGCCCGCTCGCGAGGTCGTTGCGCCCGACGATGCGCTCGACCGCGCCGCGCACCGGCGCCGCGCCGATGCCGCGCGGCAGGTCGAGCACCCGCACCGACACCGGCCGGGTCGTGGTCTGCAGCGCCAGCGGCTGCAGGAAGACGTTCTTCTCGCCGTCCACCAGGCTGGCGTCGATCGCCTTGGCCAGGGTCGGGATGTCGGTGCTGGCGACCGTGTCGGGCAGGAGGTCGACGCCGACCGTGTTCAGCAGGCGGCCGTAGGCGGCCTGGGTCGCGGCATAGGCGCTGGCCAGCTGGAAGCGCGACACCAGCGCCCGCGAATCGGTGCGCAGCGATTCGAGCTCGCTCTCGAGGCGGTTCTCGGCGCCCGCGCGCGAGACGCTCGACAGCCGCTGGTCGACCCGGCTCGACTCGGCCGCCAGCTCCTGGTCGACCACCGCCAGCTTGTAGCGCTCGACCGAGACCCGCACCTGCGTGATCACCGCCATCGCCAGCGCCTGGCGCCGCGCCTCGTCGGTGTTCTGGCGCGCCTCGTTGGTGCGCTTGATGGCGGGGATCGAGGCCAGGCGGATCAGGTCCATCGACATCAGCAGGCCGCTGTCGGCCCAGCTGGCGTTGTAGAGGTAGCTGTTGGAGTCGTAGCGTCCGCCGGCGTAGACGTTCAGGCTCGGGAAGAGCGCCGCGATCTGCTTCTTGGCCTCGAACTGGCTGATGCGGGCCTGGTAGTCCTCCTCGCGCAGCTCGGGCCGGTTGGTCAGCGCGTAGAGCTCCAGCTTGTCGACGTCGATCGGCGCCGGCGACAGCACGTCCTCGTTGCTCTCCACCAGCGTGAAGTCGCTGCCCGGCGGCAGGGTCATCAGCGCCGCCAGCTCGCTCTTGGCCAGCTGCATCTCCTGCCGCTTGGCATTGACCAGGCTCATCGCGTCGAGCAGCGAGCGCTGGTAGCTCAGGCTCTGCACCGGCGGCAGCACGCCGGCGCCCTCGGCCTCGCGCGACTTGGCCAGCGCGTCCTGCATGCGGCCGGTGAGCGCGTCGGCCTCGTTCAGCAGGCGCTGGGCGCCGAGCGCGCGCCAGTAGGCGCTGCGCACGTCCTGCACGATGTTCTGCAGGATCTTGCGGCGCCGCTCCTCGGCGATGTTGACCTCGTCGCCGGCCTGCTTGGCGCGGTAGTAGCTGATGCCGAAGTCGAGCGCGTTCCACGACAGGGTGGCGCGGCCGTAGTAGTGCTGGCGCGTCTCGGAGGTCGACGGCCGGAGGCTGACGATGCCGTCCTGGATGCCGACGCTGGTGCCGCCCGAGTCGTTGCTGCGGCTGTTGTAGCCGGCCTCGGCGACCAGCTTGGGCAGCATGTCCATGGCCGAGACGTCGAGCAGGCCCTGGGCCATCGTCGTCTCCATCATCTTCAGGCGGTAGTCGAGGTTGTACTTGAGGGCCCGCGCCAGCGCGTCGGCGTAGCTGATCTGGCCGTGGAACGGCTGCTGGTCCTTGTACATCTGCGCCTGGTCGTTCTTGACGCGCTGGGCCACCTCGTCCGGCGTGATCTTGACCGGGTTCATGTTGCAGCCGGCCAGCAGGAGCGCGGCGCCGAGGGCAACCCAGGTCGGCCGGGCCGGAAATTTCGCTGTCTTCATCGGTTTGTCTTCTTCACTGGAACGAACGGGAACAAAGGGGTCGGGCAACGCGCGTGCGTTCATCGCGGTGCCTCCGGAACGGCGATGCGAACCTTCGTGGGCGCCGCGGGTTGCGGGCCGGACGGTGCCCGCGGCGGCGTGCCGCGGTCGGCCGCCGCGGCGTGCAGCCGGTCGGTGAAGGAACGCGCGGCATGCCGATGCGAAGGCGCCGCGTGCGGATGCGCCGGCGGATGCTCGGGCGCCGCACCGGCGATCACGAAGCGCTCGCCGGTGAAGCCGTTGAAGTCGCCGAAGAGCGCATTGCTGCCATGGGCGGGCAGGCCGTTGCCGCGGCCCTGCATCGCCTCGGTGAGTTCGATGTCGCGCACCAGCGCCTGCGAGAAGGCGACGCCGTCGCGCAGCACGTGCTGGGCCGGCACGAAGCCCGGATCGGGCAGCGGGTGGTAGCCGAAGGCGTAGTCGTCGCCGTGGCCATCGACGAAGGGCTCGGCCAGGCCGCCGGCGACGCGCGTCGCGACGCCCGCGACCAGGTCGTCGCTCAGCTGCTGCGATTCGCGCACCGCCAGTTGCACGAACAGGGCCGGCTCCATGCCCTGCGTGATGCCGCGGGTCGGCTCGATGAAGTCGCTCGGCCAGACGTCGTCGCCGAGGGCCGGCAGCGGCGGGGTCGAGCCCTTGATCGTGATGACCAGCCGGGCCGTGCTGGTGCTGCCGTCCGAGTCGGTGATGGTGTAGCTGAAGACGTCGGTCACGGTCTGGCCGTCGCCGAGCGCCGCCAGCTTGGCGTTGCTCGCATCCACCGAATAGGTGTAGCTGCCGTCGGCGTTCAGCTTCAGCGTGCCGTAGGCACCGGCCAGCGGCGTGCCGCCGACCACGCCGGCGTGGCCGTCGAATGAGAAGCCGGTGACCGGCGTCGGCGTGTCGTCGGCGCCGATGCGGTCGGGCACGTCGCCCGGCCCGCGGCCGGCACCGCCGACCACGTTGCCGCTCACGGTCGCGTTCGGGATCGCCATGCTCACCGTGGCGCTGTCGCTGTTGGCGGTCGGCACGTCGTCCAGCACCAGCACGCCGAGGCTGCCGGTGACGGTGGCGCCGCCGCGGTCCTGCACCGTGATCGAGATCCGGTCGAGGACTTCGCCGCCGGCGTTGTCCTGGTCGTGGCCGAGGGTGTAGCTGTAGCTCACGGTGCCGGTCGCCGGGTCGTAGCCGGTGAGCGTCATCTGGCCGAGCGCGGTGCCCAGGGTCAGCGGCGCGTTGCCGAGGTTGGCCAGCTGCGCCGGGCTGACCGCGGTGCCGTCGATGACCAGGCCGGTCAGGCCGTCGGGCGCGGTGACGACGAAGCGGCCGGTGGTGGTCTCGCTGTTGTCGGACGGGCTCGTGAGGCCGCGTTCGCTGACCGAGGCCTGGCCGTCGGCGCCGCCATTGCCGTCGACCAGCGCCAGCGTCGGCACGTCGTCGGTGCCATGGATGGTGAGGGTCAGCGCGGCGGTCGAGCGGTCGCCGTCGGCGTCGGTGATCGTGTAGTTCACCGTCTCGACCAGGCTCTCGCCGGCGATCAGGTGCTGCACCGCCGGATTGGCGTTGTCCAGCGTGTAGCTGTAGCTGCCGTCGGCGTTGATCGTCACCGTGCCGTAGGCGGTCGCCAGCGGCGTGCCGACCGCGCCGGTGCTGCCGCCGAAGGCCACGCCGGTCACCGGCACGCCGTTGCCGTTGTCGGCGCCGGGCACGTCGTTGGCCTTGACGTTGCCGGTGACCGTGGGCGTGCCGTCCTCGGTGATGTCGGCGCTGTCGCCGTGCGCCACCGGCACGTCGTTGACCACCCGCACGCCCAGCGTGCCGGTGCTGGTGGCGCCGCCGGCGTCGAGGATGGACAGCGCGATCGGGTCGATCGTGCTGGCGGCGCCCGGCTGGTTCACCGGGCCGTCGAGCGTGTAGGTGTATTGCAGGTTGCCGGAGACCGGCACCGTGCCGTTGAAGGCCACGTCGGTGAAGCCGGTGAGCACCAGCGTGCCCTCGGGCGTGTGGACCGTGACCGGGTTGGTGCCGAGGTTCTGCAGCTGCGCCGCCGTGAGCGTGGTGCCGCCGACGGTGACCGAGGTCAGGCCGTCGTCGGCCTCGATCGCGATCGCGCCGGTGTTGCGTTCGCTGGTGTCGGGGCCGGCCGGGCCGTCGGTGAGGCCGTGCTCGTAGACGTCGACCTGGCCGGCGGCGGCGCCGTTGCCGTCGACCGGCACGATCAGCGGACCGGCGGCGTTGTCGGTGTGGCCGTCGATGGTCACGGTCAGGGTCGAGGGCGAGCTGTTGCCGTCGCTGTCGGTGATCGTGTAGTTCACGACCTCGGTCAGCGTCTCGCCGGTCTTGAGCGCATTGACCGTCGGGTTACTGTTGTCCAGCGTGTAGACGTAGCTGCCGTCGGCGTTGACCTGGATCGTGCCGAAGGCGGTGGCGATGGTGCCGCCGACCGTGCCGGAGGTGGCGCCGAAGCCGAAGGAGGTCACCGGCCCGCCGGCGGCCGGGCCGTCGGCGCCGATGCGGTCGTTGGTGACGACATTGCCGGTGACAGTCGGCACGCCGTCCTCGGTCACGCTGGCGGTGTCCGGATGCGCGGTCGGGTCGTCGTTGACGATGCGCACGCTCAGGGTGCCCGCGCCGGTGTTGCCGGTGGCCGCGCCCGAGAGGTCGGTCACCACGATCGGGATGTCGTCGGTGCTGTCGACGCCGGTCTGGTGCTGCGCCGCGCCGAGCGTGTAGGTGTAGCTGAGCGTGCCGGCGGTCGGCACGCCGCCGACGCTGGTGCCGGGCGTGAAGCCGGTCAGCAGCAAGGTGCCGTCGGGCGTGGCGATGCTGACCGGGTTGCCGCTGGACAGCGTCGCCAGCTGCGCCGTGGTCAGCACGGTGCCGCCGACGCTCACGCTCTGCAGCCCGTCCGGCGCGGTGATCGCGATCGTGCCGGAGGCGGTCTTGCTCTCGCCGGCCGGCCCGTCGGTGGTGAGGCCCGCCTCGTAGACCGTGACCTGGCCCGGATCGGCGCCGTTGGCATCGACCGGCGCGACCGTCGGCGTGCCGTCGCTGTGGCCGGCGATGGTCACGGTGAGCGTGGTGGCAGAGGTGTTGCCGTCGCCGTCGGTGATCGTGTAGGTCACCACGTCGCTCAGGCTCTGGCCGGTCTTCAGCGCGTTGACCGCGGCGTTGTCGTTGTTCAGGGTGTAGACGTAGCTGCCGTCGGCGTTCAGCACGATCGCGCCGTAGGTGGTCGCCAGACTCGCGCCGACCGTGCCGGTGCCCGCGGCCGAGACCACGCCGGTGACCGCGCCGCCCGCGGCCGCGCCGTCGGCGCCGAGCCGGTCGTTGGTGACCACGTTGCCGGCGACCGTGGCCGGCGCGGCGTCCTCGGTGATCGCGGCGGTGTCGGGGCGCGCGGTCGGCACGTCGTTGACGATGTCGATGTTCAGCGTGCCCGCGGCGCTGCTGCCGGTGGTGGCACCCGAGCGGTCGGTGACCGACAGCGCGATGCTGTCGACGCTGTCGGCGCCGGCCTGGTGCTGGGCCGCGCCGAGCGTGTAGGTGTAGCTGAGCGTGCCCGAGGTCGGCACGCCGCCGACCACGGTGCCGGCGGTGAAGCCGGTCAGCACCAGCGTGCCGTCGGCGGTGGCGATGGTCACGGGCGTCGCCGGGCTCAGCGCCGCCAGTTGCGCCGCGCCGAGCGTGGTGCCGCCGATGTCGACGGACTGCAGGCCGTCCGGCGCGCTGACCGAGATGCTGCCGCTGGCGCTCTTGCTCTCGCCGGCCGGGCCGTCGGCGGTGAGGCCGGCCTCGTAGACCGTGGCCTCGCCGGCGGCGGCGCCGTTGCCGTCGGCCGAGGTGATCGCCGGCGCGCCGTCGCTGTGGCCGTTGATCGTGACGGTGAGAGTCGAGGGCGAGCTGTTGCCGTCGCCGTCGGTGATCGTGTAGTTCACGACCTCGGTCAGGGTCTGGCCGGTCTTCAGCGCGTTGACCGTGGCGTTGTCGTTGTCGAGCGTGTAGACATAGCTGCCGTCGGCGTTGACCTGGATGGTGCCGAAGGCGGTCGCGATCGTGCTGCCGGCCGCGCCGGTGGTGGCGCCGAAGCCGAAGGAGGTCACCGGGCCGCCGGCGGCCGGGCCGTCGGCGCCGATGCGGTCGTTGGTGACCACGTTGCCGGTGACCGTCGGCGCCGCGTCCTCGCTGATGGCGGCGGTGTCCGGGTGCGCGGTCGGGTCGTCGTTGACGATGCGCACGCTCAGCGTGCTGGTGGCGCTGCCGCCGGTCGGTGCGCCCGAGAGGTCGGTCACCACCAGCGGGATGTCGTCGGTGCTGTCGACGCCCGTCTGGTGCTGGGCGGTGACGAGCGTGTAGGTGTAGCTGAGCGTGCCGGCGGTCGGCACGCCGCCCGGCACGCCGCCGACGGTCGAGCCCACGCTGAAGCCGGTCAGCAGCAAGGTGCCGTCGGGCGTGGTGATGCTGACCGGGTTGCCGGCCGAAAGGTTCGCCAGTTGCGCCGAGGTCAGCACGGTGCCGCCGACCGAGACGCTCTGCAGCCCGTCCGCGGCGCTGACCGCGATGGTGCCGGAGGCGGTCTTGCTCTCGCCCGCCGGTCCGTCGGTGGTGAGGCCCGCTTCGTAGACCGTGACCTGGCCCGGATCGGCGCCGTTGGCGTCGGCCGGCACCGCCGAGGGCGGCCCGTCGGTGTGGCCGGCGATCGTGATCGTCAAATTGGTGGTCGAGGTGTCGCCGTCGCGGTCGGTGACCGTGTAGCTCACGACGTCGTTGAGGCTCTGGCCGGTCTTCAGCGCGTTGACCGCGACGTTGTTGTTGTCCAGCGTGTAGACGTAGCTGCCGTCGGCGTTGACCACGATCGAGCCGTAGGTGGTCGCCAGGTTGGCGCCGAGCGTGCCGGCGGTGGCGCCGTGGCTCACCGCGGTGACCGGGCCGGTGGTGGCCGCGCCGTCGGCACCGAGGCGGTCGTTGGTCACGACATTGCCGGCGACCGTCGCCGGTGCCGCGTCCTCGGTGATGGCGTTGGTGTCGGGGCGGGCGGTCGGCACGTCGTTGACGATGTCGATCGCCAGCGTGCCCGTGGCGGTGCCGGTGAGCGGCGCGGCGCCGAGGTCGGTGACGCCGAGCGCGATGTTGTCGAGCGTGTCGGTGCCGGGCTGGTTCAGTGCCGCCTTCAGCGTGTAGCTGTAGCTGAGCGTGCCGCTGCCGGCGGCGTAGCCGGTCAGGGTGAGCAGGCCTTCGCCGGTGTCGATGACCACCGGCGTCGTGCCGAGCGTGCCAAGCTGCGCGGCCGTGACCGTGGTGCCGCCGACCGAGATGCTCGCCAGCCCGTCGGGCGCGCTGACGTGCACCGTACCGGCGACGGTCCTGCTCTCGCCGGCCGGGCCGTCGGTGGTGAGGCCGGCTTCGTACACCGTCGCCTGGCCGGCAACCGCGCCGTTGCCGTCGACCGGCGTGATCGACGGTGCGCCGTCGGTGTGGCCGTCGATGGTGATGGTGATCTGCGCGGTGTCGGTGCCTCCGGCGCCGTCGGACAGGGTGTAGGTGTAGGTCTCGGTCAGCGTCTGGCCGGTCTTCAGCGCGTTGACGGCCGGGTTGGCGTTGTCGAGCGTGTAGGTGTAGCTGCCATTGGCGTTCAGCACCAGGCTGCCGTAGCTGCCGGCCAGCGCGGCGCCGACCGCGCCGGCAGTGCCGGTGCCGGCGGCCTCGGTGCCGGTGCGGATCGCGGCGATGTTCAGGGCGGCCGGCAGGCTGTCGACGTCGGTGTCGGCGACGTCGCCGTTGGCATCGCCGACGATCACGTTGCCGGTGATCGCCGGGCCGTCCTCGGTGACGTGGCGGGCATCGTCGTTGGCGACCGGCGCGTCGTCGACCGCGGTGATCGCGATGGTGCCGGTCAGCGCGTTGCTGTTGAGCGCGGTCGGGCCGCCGGCATTGGCGCCGCCGACCTGCTGGTTGTCGCCGTCGTTGACGACGATGCTGAAGCTGCGCGTCGGGTTGGCGCCGAAGTTGGTCGGGTTGTCGCTGCTGCTGCTGTACGACATGCTCTCGATCACCTGGTCGATCTGCGCCTCGGTGGTGCCGAGGCCGAAGCTGATGACCAGCGGCGCGCCGTTGCTGCCGCCGCTGCTGGTGAAGCCGGCCGGCAGCGGCGTCGACACCGTCAGGTGGTCGCCGGCGGCGACACCGGCCGGCACCGCGCCGAGCGTGACCGTGATCGTGCCGGCGCCGAAGGTGGTCAGGCCGGCGGTGGTCGTCAAGTCGATGTCGGTGAGGCTGGCGGTGCCGGTGCTGACCAGTTGCACGCCCGGCGTGCCCGGGATGTTGTCGGCGTTCGGATACTCGACCACCGTGCGGGTGCCGGTGGTGCCGGCCAGCACCGGCGCGTCGTTCTGCGGGTTGACCGTGAGCGTGTAGGTGCGGGTGGTGACCAGCGCGTTGTCGGTCGAGCCGGCGCTCGGGTCTTCGTAGGTGAAGGTGCCGGTGGTCGTGTTGTCGCCGGCGGCCAGCGTGGCCGGGCGGGCGCCGGAGTTGCCGTTGTCGTCCACCACCACCGTGATGCCGAAGCTGCCGTTCCAGTCGCTGCGCTGGGCCGGGCCGGCGCCGTCCGGGTCGGGCAGCTGCACCGCGATCGTGTCGATGCGGCTGTTGATCTGCGCCAGGGTGCCGGTCAGCACGATCGAGCGGGTGTCGCCCGAGATGACCGCGGTGCCGCCCGAGCCGGCGCCGACGCTCACGATGCTGAAGCCGGCCGGCACCGAGACCGTGGTGGTCAGGATGCTGGTGGCCTGCGCGTCCTGGTCGCTGACCTGGATGTTGGTCAGCGTGATCGTCGGGTTGGCCTCGGTGTAGGTCGCCGGCGTGCCGGTGATGTGCGCCGGGTCGTTGATGCCGGTCGGGAACACCGTCTGGTAGTTGGAGGCGACGTCCTGCGTGAGGCCGGTGGGCGTCGCCGCGTACGGGTCGACCACGGTCTGCGGCGGATTCGCGGTGCCGACGTTGCCGGCACCGGGGTTCAGGCCGCCGTTGGCGATGGGCTGCACGCCCGCGGTGCCCGAGTCGCTGTCGACCAGCGCGCCGGTCGCGACGTCGCGCACCCGGTCGTCGGCCACCACCTCGACGCGGTAGGGCGTGTCGGCGTCGACCACGCCGGCGCCGGTCATCGACAGCGTGAGGCCGGCCAGGTAGGCATCGACCTGCGACAGCGTGCCGCGGATCACCAGCGCCGACTGGTTGCCGGTGTAGGTGGTGTCGACCGCGAAGGCGCCGCCGCTGCCGTCCGGGTTGGTGGCCGAGGCGGTCGAGCCCAGCACGATCACGCTGACGTCGCCGGCGTTGCTGCCGTTGTAGAGGTCGGCCGCGAGCGGCGTGCCGGCGGCGGTGGTGATGCGCACCGTGGCCTGCACGAAGTCGGTCTCGCCGGTGGCCACGCCGCCGCCGTCGCCGGCGATGTCGATGTCGCCCACCGACAGGCCGCCCACCGCGGTCGGCGTGGTCGAGCCGAGGAGGAACACCGGGGTGTCGCGGTTGCCGGCCACCGCCACGGTCGGCGCGTCGTTGGTCGGCGTGATCGTGATGTCGAAGCTGGCGTTCGGCGGGTTGTTCGAGACGCTGCCGCTGCCGGTGTCGCCGCCGATGGCCGAGCCGGCGTCGTTCAGGCTCAGCGTGACCGTGACGTCGCCGGCCGCGGCGCCGTTCAGGTCGTGGTTGACGTTGAGCGCGCTCTGGTAGGTCAGGCCGGTGGCGGTGCCGCTGTTGAGCAGGTCCTGGATGTCGCCGGCGCGGCCGGTCAGCACCAGCGTGCCGGTGTTGTCGCCGGCGACCGTCACGGTGCGGCCGTCGATCGGCACGCTGGTCTGGATGCCGCTGCCGCCGATGCCGAGCGTGCCGCTGGGCACGCTCAGGGTCACGGTGACCGGCGTGCCGAAGCCGTCGGATTCCGGGTCGGCGACCGCGAAGCCGCCGCCGATGTAGCTGGCCTGGTCCTCCAGGCTGACCTTGCCGCCGGTGGCGGTGAGCGTCGCCGGCTGGTTGACCGACGAGGCGTAGATCAGCACCGACTGCGACGAGATGTCGCCCAGGATCGCGCCGCTGGTCGGGATGTCGTCGTGGCCCCAGTCGTAGACCGTGGTCGGCACCGCGACCGGCGCGACGAGCGGCGTGGCGCTCTGGTTGAGCGCGCCGCCGTTGGCACCGCCGGCCAGGCTGCCGTCTGGGTTGCGCAGCCGGTCGTCGGCGATGACCTGCAGCTGGTAGGCGGTGTTGCGGTCGTCCGCAAAGGTGACGGTCAGGGTCGACAGCGCGCTCTGCACGTCCTCCACCGTGCCGTGCAGCACGAGGTAGGTGCCGGCGCCGTTCTCGGTGCCGTCGACCAGCCCCGCGGCCGAGGTCGTGACCGCGATGCTGACGCCGTTGTAGACCGAGTCGGGCAGCGCATTGCCGTTGGCGTCGCGCAGCCGAACCGTGACCTCGATGAAGTCCTGCTCGCCGCTGGTGACGTTGACCAGGTCCGGGTCGGTCACGGTGAAGCCAGTGACCGGGTTGTCGGCCGGGATCAGGCTGTCGATCGCGATCGGGCCGCCCGGACCCTTGACCACCGGCGCGTCGTTGGTCGGCGTCGTGTAGATCCAGAACTGGTTGTTCGTCTGTTCCTTGGCGCCGTCGGAGACGGTGAAGGTGAACTTGTCGTCCTGCCCGGTCGGGTAGGTGGCGCCGCTGCTCTCGCTGCCGTTGCTCACGTAGTAGATGCGCCCGGCCGCGACGTCGGCCTGGGTGAAGGACGAGTTCACGCCCAGCACCTGGTAGCTGGCGCCGCCGTTGGTCGAGTAGGCGAGGTAGCCGTTGGCCGGCGCGCTGGTGATGCTGTACTGCACCTGCGTCGAATCGCTGTCCGGGTCGTAGGCCTGCAGCAAGGCCGGCGTGATGCGGCCGGCGCTGCCTTCGGCGACGGTCAGCGGGTTGTTCTGCGGCGCGCCGCCGATCAGGTTCGGCGAATCGCCCGGCACCGTCGGATCGGGCTGCGTCGGGTCGCTGGCGATCGTGGGCGCGTCGTCGACGTTGGTGATCTGCAGGCTGACGGTGGCGGTGTTCGACACCGCGCCCCAGCGGTCGATCGCTTCCACGCTGAAGCTGGCGTTGCGGGTCTCGCCGCCGTTGCTGACGAAGCGCAGGCCGGTGGTGGCGGCGTTGGCGGTCAGCACCGACGCGTCGATCTGCGTGACGCCCGCGACCACGTCGAGCCAGGTCGCGCCGCCGTCGGTCGAATACTGCAGCGTGCCGCCGGCGGGCAGGGTCTCGACCTCGAACTTGAGCGCGCCGGCGCCGGTGGCATCGTTGTTGTAGGCGTAGTTGTTGCCGCCGCCCGGCAGCGTCAGGCCGCCGGTGCCGCCCTGCGACGGGCCTTCGAGGTAGCTCTCGCTGACCGCGTCGTCCTGGTCGGTGATCTGCAGCTGGCCGCTGGTGATGCCGATCGTCTGGCCTTCCGCCAGCACCGTGTTCGAGCTGCCGGTCACCACCGGCGCATCG
Organism: Xenophilus sp. L33; assembly: GCF_009765735.1. Taxonomy (GTDB): domain Bacteria; phylum Pseudomonadota; class Gammaproteobacteria; order Burkholderiales; family Burkholderiaceae_C; genus Variovorax. The sequence continues at coordinate 284,288 of NZ_LMUW01000221.1, read as the reverse complement.
TTGAGCGGGTGGACGTAGAAGTTGAAGCTGGTCGTCCAGTTGTCCGGCGTCTGGCTGCCGACCGGGCCGACCAGCACGCCGGCCGAGGCCGACAGCACCACGCTCGACTGGAAGTCCTCGCTGGTGCCGTTGTGCTGGTAGCGGATGTCGCCGGCGTTGAGGTCGGCCTGCGTGAAGGTGTCGTAGACGTTGAGGTCGACCCAGGTGCCGTTCTCCAGCTTCTGCAGCTCGCCGTTCCAGTTCGGACCGGCGCCGTTGAAGGCCAGCACGGTGTAGACCACCTGCGAGGCCGGCACGCCGTCGACCGTGTAGCTCAGGCCCGGCGTGGTCGTGAAGTCGGCGCCGGTGCCGGCCAGCACCACGGTGCCGCCCTCGTCCAGCGTGCCGCGCGAGGCGCCGGTGGTGTCGGTGCCGGCGTAGCTCGAATCGGTGTGGACCGCCACGTAGCTCGGCGGCGGCGAGAAGCTGTCGCCGTTGCCCTGCGGCGTCGGCACGAGGTTGATCGTGAGGTTGAAGGTCTGCAGCGTGTCGTCGGCGTAGTTGCCGGGCGTGCCGTTGTCCTGGTAGACGCCGCCCGGCCGCGTCACGCTGCTGCCGTCGCTGTTCCAGCGCACGCTGGTGGTGTTGTCCAGCACCTGGAAGCTGAAGTTGTCGGTGTCGCCCGCGGCCGCCCCGGCCTGCTGCACGTACTGCACCTCGCCGGCGCGCACCTCGGCCATGGTGAAGACGCCGCCCGCGCCCAGCGGCGCGCCGTTGACCAGCAGGATGCCCTGGTTGAGGCCCGCCTGCGAGGTGACCGCGAAGGTGAGGTTGCTGTCGCTCGAATCGACGTCGGTGGCATTCAGCAGCGCCGGCGTGATGGTCGTGGTGTAGCTGCCCTTGTAGACGCCCAGGCCGTCGCCGGCCGCGGTGACCGTGGCCACCGGCGTCGGCGAGGTCGTGAGCACCGGGTCGTCGTCGGTCGGCCGCACGTCGATCGCGATGCGCGTGTCGGCGGTCGAGGCCGGCGTGCCGGTGCCGCCGCCACCGTCGGTCACCACGACGTTGAAGCCGTCGCTGAACGGGTACGGCGTGGCCGGGTTCTGGTCGCGGTTGCCGTTGTTGCCGTAGGTCAGGCCGTCGCGCGCGGTGTAGGCGAAGCTGAAGCCGGCGGCGACGTCGGCCGAGGTGATCGCGTGGTTGGTGAGCGTCTCGGTGACGCCGCCGACGATGGCGGTCCCGCTGTAGTAGAGCGTGCCGTCGGTCGGCAGCGCGGTGAGCTTCACGCTGAGGGTCGAGTCGGCATCGTCGCCGCCGCCGCTGGCGGTGATGAAGGCGCCGACGTCCGACAGCACATTGCCGCTGCCGTCGTGCGCATTGGCCGGCTGGCCTTCGAGCATGCTGCCCGAGCCGGAGACGGTCGGCGGCTGGTTCAGCGGCGTGATGTTCAGGGTGATCGTGGCGTGGTCCGACAGGTTGGCCGGCGTGGCGCCGTCGTTGACCGAGACGCCGAAGCTGTCGGGGGTGTCCTGCGAGGCGCCGGTGGCGGTGTGCACGTAGACCACGTTGCCGGCGATCACGTCGGCCTGGGTGAAGACCGAGCCGACGCCGAGCCGCGTGCCGTTGACCGTCAGGTAGCCATAGCCCGGCTCGGCCGTCACCGAGTAGACGATCTGGCTGGGCGTCTGCGTCGGGTTCGGCGCGTCCACCTCGGGGTCCAGCGCATTCAGCGTCGCCACGGTCAGCACGGTGCTGCCGACCTCGGCCACCGAGGTGGTCGAGTTGCCGATGACGGTCGGGTCGTTGGACGGCGTCACGGTCACCGGCAGCGTCTGCGTGGCGCTCAGCGTGGGCTGCGCCGAATCGGTGACGACCACCTTGAGCGTCGCCTGCGCGGCGGTGTTGCCGAGTTCGACGTCGGTGGCGTGGAAGGTGACGTTGTTCAGCCAGGTGTTGGCGTCGGCCACCGTGCCGGTGAAGCTCAGCGAGGCGACGGCGGTGCCGGTGGCGCCGGCGGTGAGGCCGCCGACTGCGGTGTCGGGCGTGCCGTCGGCCACGCCGTTGACCAGGCTGTCGACCGAGACGGTCACCGTCACGTTGCCGCTGGCGTCGGCGACCGTCCAGCCGCTCAGGCGGCCGCTGTCGGCACCGGGCGCGTCGAGCGTGCTGGGCTCGGCGACCTGCAGCTTCGTCGCGGTGGTGGCCACCGTGGGCTGGGCCAGCAGGCCGTCGTAGCCCGGGTCCGAGAAGGCCTTGGATTCGATGTGGCCGACCGAGGCCTCGAGCGTCCAGTCGCCGCCCTTGCTGGCGGCGCCGGTGGCGTCGGTGGAGGCGGCCACGTCGGCGCCGGTGAGGCCGGCGATCTGCGTCAGGAGGCCGTTGCCCTGGCTGGCGACGTCGCAGCCGTAGAGCAGGATGTCGCCGTTGGCGCCGAGGCTGGCGCCGATCGACTGCCAGGCGGCGGCATGGTCGCCGATGTTGGCGGCGGTGATGGTGGTGGTGCCCAGCGTGATCTCGCCGGCCGCGCCATGGCTGATGATCGACAGGTCGGTGATGCCGGTCTGCCCCTTCAGCGCCGCGGCCAGCTGGGCCACGCCGTCGGAGTTCGGATCGATCAGGATGACCTCGCTGCCCTTGGGCAGCGCGCTGACGATCTGCTGGTAGTCGGCGACGTTCTCGTCGATGACGTAGACGGTGTGGGTGTCGGTGGTGGCGGAGGTGGCGGCGGTTGCGGCGGTCGCGGCGGTCGCGCTGGCAACCTTGGCGGCATTGCCCGTCGCGTTGCCGTTGGCGGCTAGGTCGGCCACGGCCAGGGTGCGCGGCGCCTCGCGTTCGGCGGCGTGATCGGCGGTGCCGGCGGCCGGTGCCGGGCGCGGTGCCGGCGGTGGTGCAGGCGGCGGCGGAGGCGGCGGGGGCGGGGGTGCCTCCGATCGATGCGGGTCCAGGGCGTCGGCGTGATGGCTCTCCGCCACCGCATGCGCCGCGCCATCGAACAATTGGCGGCTCTCGAGTGCGAATCGGTGGGATTGGGGTCGAAGGAGCTCGGCGAAGCGGGGCAAGGACGGCATTGGAGGGATCGCTCTGGATACGTCTTGAATTAATTAAGGCGTAAGCAGTTAAGGTCTGGTTTTCGAGGACGCGGCGATGTTAGTTGGCAATAACTGATGCCAGAAGGTGGGCCCCCCCTATTGATGAGTGAATTTGCGCCGAACACACAAAAGCTTCACGAATAGCGTGTGACGACACTTCTGTAGAAACAAGTGAATACCCTGAGTCAATGTCGTGACGGTTGAATTCAATCAACCAGAATTTGAGTTTCAATTCGTTTCGGCATTTCTTCGTTCCTTTGATTTGCGCAAAATCGATATGCAGGTTCCATCGCCCGATACTTTTTTGCGTCTTATTCCAATTCGCCGCCTATTTGCCAGGATTTGATGCATGACCACTTCCGTCCTTTCCGCCTTCACCATCGAACGCTTCGACGTCTTCGTCTTCCGCGCGCCGGCAGTGCCGCCCGTGCAGACCTCCTTCGGCGTGATGCGCGACCGGCCGGCGGTGCTGTTGCGTCTCAGCGACGCCGACGGCCATGCCGGCTGGGGCGAGATCTGGTGCAACTTCCCGACGGTCGGCGCGGAGCACCGGGCCCGGCTGGCGCTGGCCTACGGCAAGCCGGTGCTGGCGGGCCGCAGTTGGAACGGGCCGGCCGAGGCCCATGAGGAGCTGAGCCGCCGGTTGGCCGTGCTGGCGATCCAGACCGGCGAGCACGGCCCGCTGCACCAGATGGTCGCGGGCATCGACATGGCGCTCTGGGACCTGCAGGCGCGCCGCGCCGGGCTGCCGCTGTGGAAGCTGCTCGGCGGCGAGGCGGCGCGGCCGGTCGCGGTCTATGCCTCCGGCCTCAACCCGACCGAGCCCGAGGCGCTGGCGCTGCACAAGCGCGACGAGGGCTACCGCGCCTTCAAGCTCAAGGTCGGCTTCGGCGCCGAGCGCGACCTGGCCAACCTGCGCGCCATGCGCGACGCGCTCGGCAACGATGCGGCGCTGATGGTCGACGCCAACCAGGCCTGGGATTTCGACGAGGCCTGCCGCGCCGGCCGGCGCATGGCCGACTTCGGCCTCGGCTGGCTGGAAGAGCCGATGCGCGCCGACCAGCCGCCCGCGCGCTGGGCCGCCCTTGCCCGCGCCCAGCCGCTGCGCCTGGCCGGCGGCGAGAACCTGGTCGGCCTGCCGCAGTTCCGCGAATTCATCGCCGCCGAAGGGCTGGCCGTGATCCAGCCGGACCTCGGCAAGTGGGGCGGCTTCAGCGGCTGCCTGCCGGTGGCCCGCGAGACCCTGGCGGCCGGCAAGTGGTATTGCCCGCACTGGCTCGGCGGCGGCATCGGCCTCGTGGCCTCGATGCACCTGAAGACCGCCGTCGGCGGGCCCGGCTATGTCGAGGTCGACGCCAATCCGAACCCGCTGCGCTCGCTGCTGGCAGTGCCGGACTTCGTGCTCGCGGAAGGCGCGGTGACGCTGTCGGACGCGCCCGGCCTGGGCGTGGTGCCCGACCTGGAGGCGGCGGCCGAATTCAGGGTCGAGATCCCGACGGTCGGCCTCTGACGGGCGCTCAGTAGATCGGCGGCTCCGGCGTCGGCGCGTCGCCGGCCAGTTCGACGAAGTCGCAGCCCAGGTGCGCCTGCGTCACCTGCTGCTGGAACATGCGGGTCCAGCCGCGCGCGTAGGGCTGCACCGGCGCCACCCAGGCCTGCCGCCGCGCGGCCAGTTCCTCGTCCGACACCAGCATGTCGAGGCGGCGCGCGCCGAGGTCGAAACGGATCGTGTCGCCGGTCTTCAAGAGCGCCAGCGGTCCGCCGACCGCCGACTCGGGCGACACGTGCAGGATGCAGGTGCCGTAGTGGGTGCCGCTCATGCGGGCGTCGGAGATGCGCAGCATGTCGCGCACGCCCTGCTTCAGGAGCTTGGTCGGGATCGGCAGGTTGCCCCACTCGGGCATGCCAGGTCCGCCGACCGGGCCGCCGTTGCGCAGCACCAGCACCGTCGACTCGTCGCAGTCCAGGGTCTCGTCGGCCATCGCGGCCAGCATCTGCGCGTTCGAGTCGAAGATCAGCGCCCGGCCGGTGTGCCGCAGCAGCGCCGGGCTGGCGGCCGAAGGCTTGATGACCGCGCCGTCCGGGCACAGGTTGCCGCGCAGCACCGCCAGCGCGCTGCCGGCGTCGGGCTCGTCGGCGTCGACAGGCCGCAGCGGCGCCGACGGGTCGAGGATGGTGCCGTCCTCGGTCGAGGGCCAGCCGGCGATGTTCTCGCCGAGCGTGCGGCCGGTGACCGTCATCGCCGCGAGGTCGAGGTGCCCGGCGATCTTGTTCAGCACCGCGGGCAGGCCGCCGGCGTAGTGGAAGTCCTCCATCAGCTTCTCGCCCGAGGGATAGAGGTTGGCGATCACCGGCACGCGGCGCGCGATCGCGTCGAGGTCGTCGATCGTCAGCGCGATGCCGGCGCGGCCGGCCATCGCCGGCAGGTGCACCGCGGCATTGGTCGAGCCGCCGAGCGCCATGTAGGTGGCCGCGGCGTTCAGGAACGAGGCGCGGCTGACGATGCGCGAGGGCTTCAGGTCTTCCCACACCATGCCGACGATCCGCTCGCCGCAATGCCAGGCCATGCGGCCGTGGCCGGCGTCGACCGCGGGGATGCTCATCGCGCCGGGCAGCGTGAGGCCGAGCGACTCGGCGATCGCGGCCATGGTGCTGGCGGTGCCCATGGTGTTGCAGGTGCCGGGCGAGCGCGTCATGCGCGCCTCCAGGCCGATCCACTGCGCCTCGCTGACGTTGCCGACCATGCGCTCGGCCCAGAACTTCTTGGTGTGGGTGCCGGCGCCGACCGCCTGGCCCTGGTAGCGGTCGTTGAGCATCGGGCCGGCCGGCAGGAAGATGGCCGGCAGGTCCATCGACAGCGCGCCCATGATGAGCCCGGGCACGGTCTTGTCGCAGCCGCCCATCAGCACCGCGCCGTCGATCGGCAGGCTGCGCAGCAGCTCCTCGGCCTCGATCGCCAGCAGGTTGCGATAGAGCATGGTGGTCGGCTTGACCATCACCTCGCCCAGGCTCAGCGCCGGCAGCTCCAGCGGATAGCCGCCGGCCTGCAGCACGCCGCGCTTGACCGCCTGGGCGCGCTCGCGCAGGTGCGCATGGCACGGCGACAGCTCGCTCCAGGTGTTGAGGATGCCGATCACCGGCCGCCCCATGAATTCCTCGCGCGCCAGCCCTTGCTGCTGCATGCGCTGGCGGTGCGCGAAGCCGCGGATGTCGTCGCTGGCGAACCAGCGCTGGCTGCGCAGTTGGTCGATGGTCTTCGTCATGCGTGGCTTCAGTAGGTCGCGGTCGAAGGGGCGGCCGCATCGGCGCGCTTGAAGCGCGCCGCGACCTCGTCGGCGGCCTTGCGCAGCAGCACCTGGTCGGTCGCCACCGCGACGAAAAGCGCACCCAGGTCCAGGCATTCACGGGCCCGCGGCTCGTCGAGCATCAGCAGGCCCGGCGCCTTGCCGCAGGCCAGGATGCGACGGATCGCGTCGTCGATCGCCGCGCGCACCTGCGGATGGTTCACCTGCCCGGCCAGGCCCATGCTGGCCGACAGGTCGCCCGGGCCGATGAAGACGCCGTCGACGCCGTCGACGTTCGCGATGGCTTCCAGCTGCTCCAGCGCCTCGGCGGTCTCGACCTGCACCAGCAGACACAGCTCGCGCTCCGCCTCGGCGACGTAGGCGGTGTCGCGGCCATAGCGCGAGGCCCGCACCGCGCCGCCCATGCCGCGCACGCCGCGCGGCGGATAGCGCATCGCCGCCACCGCGGCCTCGGCCTCGTCCTTGTTCTGCACGAAGGGCAGCAGCAGCGTCTGGGCGCCGATGTCGAGATGGCGCTTGATCAGCACCGTGTCGTTCCAGGCCGGCCGCACCACCGCCGACGAGGGCCTCAGGCGCTCGGCCTGCACCGCCTGCAGCTGCCGCAGGATCTGCACCGGATCGCTCGGCGCGTGCTCGGTGTCGAGCATCACCCAGTCGTAGCCGGCACCGGCGATCAGCTCGGAGACGAAGGGGTCGCACAGGGTCGACCAGATGCCGATCTGCGGCTTTTTGGCGGCGAGGGCGTGCTTGAAGGTGTTGTTGGTGGGCATGGGTCTTTGTCCGGTTGGAGATTCACGGATTCCGTTGGCCGGCATCCGGGCATAGTGATATCGAATGCGATATCATCGAATGGATGAATACAGCGGCGAAGTCACTCAAGGCAATGGCCAACAATCCCGCCGCCGATTGGTCGCTGACAGACATCCAGAACGTCGCGCGCCGCCACGGTGTGTCGTGGGACCACAAGGGCGGAAGCCACTGCGTGTTCCGGTGGCCGGACGGCCGAACCTTGGCGGTTCCTGCCCGTCGGCCCATCAAGCCCCTGTACATCCGGCAATTCGTTTCCCACATCGGCAGCGGAGAATGATCAACATGTCCACGGAAAATCTCGACGACTATCCCTTTGAAGTGCGCCACCTGACGGCTGAGGAAGGTGGCGGCTATCTGGTGACCTATCCGGACTTCAACGTCTGCATGTCCGATGGCGAGACGATCGAGGAGGCCATGATGAACGGGCGCGATGCGCTCCGGGCGACCATCGAATCCTTGAAGGAGGGCGGGTTTCCCGTCCCCGCGCCCGGTGCCGGGCCGGCTTCCGGCAAGTTCATTGCGCGCGTTCCGAAGTCGATACATGCTCAATTGACCCACCGCGCCAAGACGGAAGGTGTCTCCTTGAACATGCTCGTTCTATCGTTCATCGCGGAAGGACTCGGCAGGCAACAGGGGCCGCGGCAGCGCGGTCGGTGATCCGCGCCAGAACGCGATCTGCGCCGCCACCTGGTGGTCGATCATCGGCCGGCCGCCGACCACCGCATGGCCGCGTGCCGCGCAGGCCGCCATCAGTTCGGTGTCCCGCGCCGCGATGATGTCGAACAGCGCCGCGCCCGCCGGCAGCAGCGCCGGGTCGAAAGGCAAGGCGTCGCCCGCATGCAGGCCGAGCGGCGTGGCGTTGATCGCGAGGCCGGCGCTGCGCAGGCCGGCGGCGTCGGTGTCCGCGTCCATCTGCGGGTACGACCGGCGCAGCGCGGCGACCAGGCGCTCGGCGCGCTGCGGGTCGCTGTCGATCGCATGCAGCGTCCGCACGCCGGCCGCGCCGAGCGCGAAGGCGATCGCCGTGCCCGCGCCGCCGCAGCCGACCAGCACCACAGGTGAATCGGCTCGCAACACGCCGTGCGCGCGCGCCGCGTCGACGAAACCGATGCCGTCGAAGCTTTCGCCCGACCAGCTGCCGTCGGCCTCGAGCCGCATCGTGTTGACCACGCCGGTGCGCTCCGCCTCCGGCCCGCGATGGCGGCAGAGCGCATGGGCCGCGGCCTTGTGGGGAATGGTGAGGTTCATGCCCTGCAGGTTGCCGAGCCTGGCGAGTTGTGCGACCGTGGCCGCGAAGTCGCGCGGCTGCACGCCCATCGGCACCAGGCACCAGTCGAGGCCGGCGGCGGCGAAGGCGGGGTTGTAGATGCGCGGCGCCAGCACGTGATCGACCGGATGCGCCAGGATCGGCACCAGCCGGGTGGCGCCGGTGAGGTCGGGAAGCGCAGCAGACCGCATCTCAGCCTTTCACCGCGCCGGCGGTCAGGCCGCTCACCAGGTAGCGCCGCACCAGCATCGAGAACAGCAGCACCGGCGCCATCACCAGCGAGCCGCCGGCGGCGATCTTGCCCCACTCCCAGCCTTCGTAGTTCATGAAGTTGACCACCGCCACCGGCGCGGTGCGGGCGTCGGTGCGGGTCAGGATGAGCGCGAAGAAGAAGTCGTTCCAGGCATAGAGGAAGCACAGGATCGCGGTGGCCGCGATGCCGGCGCTGGCCATCGGCAGCACGATCTCGAGGAACACGGTCGGGAAGCCGGCGCCGTCCATCAGCGCCGCTTCTTCCAGCGAGGCGGGCACCGCGTCGAAGAAGGGCTGCATCATCCAGATGACCAGCGGCAGGTTGAAGGTCATGTAGATCAGGATCAGCCCGGTGCGGGTGTCGAGCAGGCCGAGCCAGCGGTAGGCCAGGAAGAAGGGAATGGTGAACGCGATCGGCGGCGCCATGCGCGTGAGCAGGATGCCCAGGCCCAGGCCGAAGCGCCCTCGCCCGCTCCAGCGCGACAGCGCATAGGCCGCCGGAATGCCCAGCACCAACGCCAGCAGGGTCGACACGCTGGCGGTCACCAGGCTGTTGACGAAGGAGTTGGCGAAGCCCGAATCCCAGAGCCCGACGTAGTGCGCCAGCGTCGGCTTGAAGAAGAGCCGCGGCGGGAATTCGAGGATCAGGTCCTGCGGCTTGAAGGACATCTGCAGCAGCCACAGGAAGGGCAGCAGCATGAGCAGCAGCAGCAGCGGCACCGCCCAGCGCGCGAGCGGCCAGCGGCTGTTCATTGCTCTGCCCCCATGTTGCGGCTGGCCCGCATCGCCACCCAGCTGATCACCACGGTCGCCGCCAGCAGCACCACCGTGATCGCGCTCGAATAGCCGAGCTCGCCCTGGTTGAAGGCCACCAGGTAGGCGTAGTAGTTGGTCACCTCGGTCACCGAGCCGGGACCGCCGCCGGTCAGGAGGAAGATCAGCGGGAAGGCCTTGATGCTGTCGATCAGCCGGAACAGCGTGCACACCACCAGCACCGGCGCGATGTAGGGCAGCACGATGTGGCCGAAGACCCGCCAGGCGTCGGCGCCGTCCATGCGCGCCGCCTCGACGTACTCGGCCGGCAAGGTCTGCAGCGCGGCCAGCACCATGAGGAAGGTGAACGGCGCCCACTCCCAGGTGTCGGCGATGACGATCGAGCCGAGCGCGAAGTCGACGTGCGTGGTGAGCGCCGGCAGCGCGATGCCGAGCAGCCGCGCGACCTGGTAGACCGGGCTGATGTCGGGCGTGTAAATCAGCTTCCAGATCACCGCCACCACGATCGGCGGCAGCACCATCGGGATCACGAACAGGTGCCGCAGCGACTGCCAGCGCTCGCGGCCCGAATGCACCAGCAAGGCCAGGCCTGTGCCCAGCAGCACCTGCAGCACCACCGTGTAGACCGACAGCCGCGCCTGCACCCAGAGCGAGCCGACGAAGCGCTCGTCGCCCGGCAGCAGCTTGTAGTTGATGAAGGGGTCGCTGAAGTCCGACAGCGAGCCCGGATTGACCAGCGCGCCCGGCGTCAGGCTGGTGACCAGCAGGAACAGCGTCGGCAGGCCCGCGACCAGCAGCAGGAACAGCAGGCTGGGCGCGATCGCCTGCCGCGCGAAGCGTCGGCGCTGGCCTTCGTAGGAGGCTGCTGCCATGCGCCCGGTCTCAGATCTTCAGGCCACTGCGCCGCAGGCCGTTCACCGCGGAATCCTGTGCGCTCTTCATGGACTCCGCCGGCTGCATCTGCCCCGACACCACCCGCTCGACCGCCTTGTTGACCACGTCGCCGACGACCGGGAATTCCTTCACCTCGCGGTAGGCCATGTAGTTGCGGCCCTTGCTCGGCAGGTCGAGCACCTCGAGGTAGAGCTTGCCGATGTCCTGGCCGTTGATGGTGTTGATGCGCTTGTAGTCGGCGCTCTCGATGATCGAGCGGCGGCAGACCGAGGGATGGCCGGTGTCCTTGACGATGCGCGCGGTCAGCTCCGGGCTCAGCATCCACTGGATGAAGGCCCACGCGGCCTCCTTGTTCTTCGCGTTCTTGGGGATGCCCATGCCCTGGCTGTTGGAACCCGGGCAGTCGCCCTTGGGGCCGGCCGGCATCCGGGTCACCAGCGCGGTGTCCTTCACCTTGCTCTCGGGCGCGGTGAGCATGCCGGTGACCCACGAGCTGGAGTGGATGAAGATGTTCGAGCGGCCGGCCAGCAGCGCCGCGCGGGCCTGGTCCTCGGTGTAGCCGAGCACGCCCTGCGGGCTGTATTTGGAGAGCAGCTGCGTGTAGAAGGCGGTGCCCTGCACCGAGGCCGGCGTGTCGAGCGCCGGCATCAGGTTGCCCGGCGGGTCGACGAAGAAGTCGCCGCCGTAGCCCTGCACGTAGGGCGGCAGGAACCAGTGGTGCAGGTTCGAGCTGACGAAGCCGCTGACGCCGTCCTGGCCGTTGACCGCGTCGCAGACCTTCATCAGCTCGTCGAAGGTGTGCGGCACGTCGACGCCGCGCTTCTTCATGAGGTCGGTGCGGCTGATGCCCATGAGCATCGCGCCGCCTTCCCAGGCGAAGCCGTAGGTCTTGCCGGCCTTGTCGAGGTAGGGCAGCTGCGCGCCCTTGACGAAGTCGTCCGGCTTCCAGCTGGCCGGCGTGAGCTTCGGGTTGCCGGTGAAGTCGTCCAGGTTGGCCAGGAGGCCGGCCGCGACCCAGCGCGCCGCCAGGATGAAGGTCACGTTGCAGAAGTCCCAGGAGCTGCCGCCCGAGGACAGCTCCAGGTCGGCCTGCTGGTTGTAGACCGGGAAGGCCGACAGCTGCAGGTCGACCGTCATGCCGGTCTCGTTCTCGAACTCCGGGATGTACTTGCGCAGGATGTTGAAGAAGCCGTGCTGGTAGGCCGCGCCGCGCAGCTTGACGCCGGCGAAGGGCTTGCCCTGGGCGATCGCCGGGAAGCCGAGCGTGCCGCCGGCGGCGAGCACCGCGCCGGCGGCGGCGGACTGGACGAGGCGGCGGCGACGAAGGTCGACGGCAGGCGTGGGAAGGCTTTGCATGGGTGTCTCTTTCGCTGTGCGCCAGCGAATATGACAGACAAATTATTTTCTTCCCTTCATGGAAAACCCGTAGCGAACCGCAGTTTTGACTCGGCTAACCTCGGCCGCGTCCAAGAATATGTCAGACGATAAGCCCTCTCTTCCCTTGCCCCAGGCGCCTGCCAGGCGCGGTCCGCTGGCCGTCACCGAGGCGCTCGCGCGCCGGGTCATCGGCGGCGAATGGCACGACGGCTCGGCGCTGCCGACCGAAGTCGAGCTGGCCGGGCAGATGGGCGTGGCGCGCACCTCGGTGCGCGAGGCGCTGACCCGGCTGAAGGCCAAGGGCCTGCTCGCCTCGCGCCAGAAGGCCGGCACCCGCGTGCTGCCGCGCATGCAATGGAACATGCTCGACGAGGACGTGCTGCGCTGGACCTGGTCCGGCCAGGACCGCGCCGAGATGGCCCGCCACCTGATGCAGCTGCGGCGCATCGTCGAGCCCGCCGCCTGCGAGATCGCGGCCGCCTCGGCGCCCGACGCGGCCATTGCCGCGATCGAGCGCGCGTACCGCCTGATGGACGCCGCCGGCATGGACCCGGTCGCCTATGCCGGCCCCGACCTCGACTTCCACCACGCGATCCTGGCGGCCACCGGGAATCCCTTCCTGGTGTCCTTCGGCGCCACCATCGAGGCGGCGCTGCGCACGTCCTTCGAGCTGTCGACCCGCCAGCCGGGCGCGCCGCGCAAGAGCCTGCCGCTGCACCGCGCGGTGCTCGACCAGATCTGGGCCCGCAAGCCGGCCGAGGCCCGCAAGGCCATGGAGGCGCTGCTGGGCCTGACCGAATCCAACATCCAGCGCGGCGTGGCGCAGGCCGGCGCCGCGCCGGCCGCCTGAACGCGCGAGACCGAACATGGCCGAGATCCAACTGCGTTCCATCAGCAAGCGCTTCGGCGAGGTCGAGGTGATCCCCGGCCTCGACCTCGTCATGCCCGACGGCCAGGTGACCGTGCTGCTCGGCCCCTCCGGTTGCGGCAAGTCGACCCTGCTGCGCATGATCGCCGGCCTCGAGACGCCCAGCGGCGGCGAGGTCTTGATCGACGGCAAGCGCATGAACGAGGTGCCGCCGGCCGATCGCGGCTGCGCGCTGGTGTTCCAGAACTACGCGCTCTATCCGCACAAGACGGTGCGCCAGAACCTGGCCTTCCCCCTGCGCATGGCCAAGGTCGCGGCGGCGGCGCAGAAGGAGAGCGTCGAGCGCATCGCCGAGACGCTGGAGCTCACGCCGCTGCTCGACCGCTACCCGCGGCAGCTCTCCGGCGGCCAGCGCCAGCGGGTCGCGATGGGCCGCGCGATGATCCGCCGGCCCGAGGTCTTCCTCTACGACGAGCCGCTGTCGAACCTCGACCTCGAACTGCGCGTGCGGCTGCGGCTGGAGATCGCGCGCATGCAGCGCCAGCTCAAGGCCACCGCGGTGTACGTCACCCACGACCAGACCGAGGCGATGACCCTGGCCGACCAGATCGTGGTGCTGCGCCGCGGCCGCATCGAGCAGGTCGGCTCGCCGCTGGCGCTCTACCGGACGCCCGCCAACCTCTTCGTCGCCGGCTTCATCGGCACGCCGCGCATGAACCTGTTCGCGATCGAGGCCGCCGCCGCGGTCGCCGGCGGCACCCGCATGCGCCTGGGCGAGACCACGCTCGACCTGCCGCTGCGCCTGCCCGCCGACGTCGCGACCCTGGGCTTTCGCGCCGAGCAGGCGCGCATCGGCGAGCCGGGGCCGGGCGAGGTCGCCTTCGACCTGCACGGCTGCGAGACGCAGGCGGTCGAGCAGCTGGGCGACCGCGCCTTCGTCTACCTGCAGTCGACGCTCGGCCCGCTGGTGCTGCTGGCGCCCGGCGACGGACCGGCGCTCGAAGGCCACCTGCGCCTGGCGCTCGATCCGGCGGCGCTGCACTTCTTCGATGCGCGGGAACAGGCTGTCACGGCCGAGACGCCGCATCCGTAGTCGACCCCTGTCGACAAGCACCCGGGATCGCGACAATCCGCCCACCTCGAAAACCAGCCCGGCCGCACGCCGGCGCACCGGAGACACCATGAGCACCCTCGCACCCGACGCCGTCCCGACCGGCGGCACCGAGATCACCGCGGAGCACAAGAAGGTGCTGGCGGCCACCCTGATCGGCACCTCGATCGAGTGGTACGACTACTTCATCTACGCGCAGGCGGCCGGCCTGGTGCTCGGGCCGATGTTCTTCGGGCCCTTCGCGCAATCGAACCCGGAGCTCTCGCAGATCATCGCCTTCGCCACCATTGGCATCGCCTTCCTGTTCCGCCCGCTCGGCGCGGTGGTCGCCGGCGAGTTGGGCGACCGCTTCGGCCGCAAGATGACGCTGATCATCACGCTGCTCCTGATGGGCGCCTCGACCGCGCTGATCGGCCTCCTGCCGACCTACGCGCAGGCGGGCGTCTGGGCACCGATCCTGCTGATCTTCCTGCGCGTGGTGCAGGGCTTCTCGGCCGGCGGCGAATGGGGCGGCGCGGCGCTGATGGCGGTCGAGCATGCACCGCCGGACAAGCGCAGCTTCTTCGGTTCCTTCCCGCAGATCGGCACGCCGATCGGCATGATCGTCGCCACGCTCACCCTGCTCATCTTCACTGCGCTGCTGACCAAGGAACAGTTCCTGGCCTGGGGCTGGCGGCTGCCCTTCCTGGTGTCGATCCTGCTGATCGTGGTCGGGCTGGTGATCCGCCGCAAGGTCGAGGAGTCACCGGTGTTCCTGGAGATGCAGGTGCGCCGCCAGCAGTCGTCCGCGCCGCTGCGCTACCTGTTCCGCCACCACACGCGCGAGGTGGTCCTGGCCGCGCTGATCTTCATGGCCAACAACGCGGCCGGCTACCTGCTCATCGCCTTCTTCATCAGCTACGGCCAGAAGACGCTCCACATCGAAGGCACCAGCATGCTGACCGTGGCGGTGCTGGCGGCGGTCGGCTGGCTCTTCTTCACCCTGCTGGGCGGCCTGCTCGGCGACAAGCTCGGCCGGGTGCGCACCTTCCAGATCGGCTACGCGATGCTCGCGATCTGGGCGATTCCGATGTGGTGGCTGATCGACACCGGCAACCCGGTGCTGTTCTTCGTCGCCGCGGTGGTGATGGCGGCGGCGCTGGGCCTCTCGTACGGCCCGCAGGCCGCGCTCTATGCCGAGATGTTCCCGCCGAACGTGCGCTACTCCGGCGTCTCGATCGGCTATGCGCTCGGCTCGGTGATCGGCGGCGCCTTCGCGGCGACCATCGCGCAATGGATCATCTCGACCTGGAACCAGTCCTGGCTGATCGGCGTCTACGTCGCGGTCCTGTCGGTGATCTCGCTGGCCGCGGTGTCGGTGGTCAGGTCGAGGCCGTCGGCCGACCTGCGCCCGCATCGAGCCACCTGAGCAGCTGCGCGACCGTGTCGCCGTAGAAGGTGCGGTAGAGGTCGCGCGAGACGTAGCCGATGTGCGGCGTCGCCAGCAGCTTCGGCAACGAACGATAAGGGTGGTCGGCCGGCAGCGGCTCCTGGTCGAAGACGTCGATCGCGGCGCCGGCGATGCGGCCCTCGCGCAACGCGGCGATCAGCGCCGCCTCGTCGACGATCGGGCCGCGCGAGGTGTTGAGGCGCGCGGTCGGCTTCATGAGCGCCAGCTCGCCCGCGCCCACCAGCCCGCGGGTGCGGCCGCTCAGCACCAGGTGCACCGACAGCACGTCGGCCTGCCCGAAAAGCTCTTCCTTCGACACCCGCGTCGCGCCCTGCGCAGCCGCCTTCTCGTCCGTGAGGTTCTGGCTCCAGGCGATCACCTTCATGCCGAAAGCCAGGCCGACCTTCGCCACCCGCGCACCGACGTTGCCGAGCCCGAGCAGCCCGAGCGTGGCGCCGCCCATGTCGTCGCCGACGCCGACCTGCCAGCCCCCGCCGCGCACCGACGCCGACTCCGCCACCAGGTGACGCGCGCCGGCCAGGATCAGCGCCCAGGTCAGCTCCACCGTCGGCTCCGACTTGTAGCCGGTGTGGACCACGCCGACGCCATGGTCGGCGGCCGCCTGCAGGTCGATCGACGCATTGCGCGGGCCGGTCGACGCGATCAGCTTCAGGCGCGGCAGCCGCTCGATCAACGCACGAGACATCGGCGTGCGCTCGCGCATCACGCACAGCGCATCGAAGGGCGCGAGCCGCGCCACCAGCGGCTCGAAGTCGGCGAGGTGGTCATGGAAGACGGTGACGTCGGCGCGGCCGTCGAGCCGCGACCAGTCGGCCATCCGCAGCGCCGCGCCCTGGTAGTCGTCGAGGACCGCGATCTTCGGGCGGGCTTCGGCCATCACCCGCGGGCCAGCGCGGCCTCGATCGCCTTGTGCAGGTGCTCGTAGCCGAAGGAGATGTCGACGAAGACGCCGTTCAGGTAGAAGGTCGGCGTCGCCCGCACCCTGAGCCGCTCGGCCACCGCCAGCTGTTCGTTGACCCGCTGCAGGTAGACGTGGTCGCGCATCTCGTTCTCGAAGCGCGGCAGGTCCAGGCCGAGCGAGGCCGCATGCTTGAAGAAGTGCGGCTCGTCCAGGTGCTGCTGGTGGTCGAAGAGCAGGTCGTGCATCTGCCAGAACTTGCCCTGGGCGCCGGCGGCCTCGGCGGCCTCGGCCGCCAGCTCGGCGTGCGGATGCACCTCGCGCTGCGGGAAGTGCCGGAACACGAACTGCAACTGGCTGTCGAAATGCCGCCGGATGATCTTCAACGCGCCGTGCGCCTGGCTGCAGGACGGGCATTCGAAGTCGCCGTATTCGATCAGCGTCGCCATCGCAGCGGCGGGGCCCTGGTGATGGTCGGTGGCCCGGTCCACGCGCAGCAACGGGTTCGAGGTGGGTGTGTTCATCCGGCGATTGTGCGGTGGCGAAGCCTCGATCGCACCTGTCGGCCGATGGCCCTTCGTTCGACTCCGGTTCTTGGGACGCGGCCCAGGCGCTAGCATGCGGCGCCATGCCATCGCCTCGCCGTTCCCGCCGCGCCGCCCTGCCGATCGACTTCGAGGCGCCCTCGGTGGAGGTCGCGCACCGCCTGATCGGCATGCTGCTGCTGGTCGACGGCGTCGGCGGCCGCATCGTCGAGACCGAGGCCTACGACAGCACCGAGCCGGCGGCGCACAGCTTCGGCGGCCAGCGGACGCGCAACGCGCCGCTCTTCGGACCGCCGGGGCGGGCCTACGTCTACCGGTCCTACGGCATCCATTGGTGTCTCAACGTCGTCTGCCGCGAGGCCGGCCACGGCGCCGGAGTACTGATCCGCGCGCTGGAGCCGACGCACGGCCTGGACCGCATGCGCGCACGCCGCGGCCTGGAGGATCCGAGGCTGCTGTGCGCCGGCCCGGGCCGGGTCGGCCAGGCACTCGGCGTCGACGCGAGCTACAACGGGCTGGCGCTGGACGCGCCGCCCTTCGCCTTGCTCGCTGCCGCCGGCGACGCATCACCGCTGGAGGTCGACGTCGGCCCGCGCATCGGCATCTCGAAGGCGATCGAGCTGCCGTGGCGCTTCGGCGAGAAAGGTTCGCGCTTCCTGAGCAAGCCTTTCAAGCGAACGCAGGCGTTGGCGTAAACGACGGCAAAGTTGGCATTTACGACTGTTGGGCTTCGGCCTCGCGAAACCTACATTGGTCCCCGTTGCAAGCCGCAACGAGTTCCAACAGGAGTGCAGTCATGAAAGTCTTTGCCATCGCCACCGCCCAGCCCACGCTCACGCCCGACAAGCTGCAGCAGCACATGCCGAACGAGGTTCCGGCCACCCTCAAGCTCTATCTCGAGGGGAAGGTCGAGCAGTTCTGGTTTCGCGAGAAGGCCGGTCCGATCTTTCTCATGAACGTCGAATCGGTCGCCGAGGCCGAGGCCACGCTGGCGGCACTGCCGCTGGTGGCCGACGGCCTCATGGCCTACGAGTTCCTGCCGGTGGGACCGCTGGCACCGCTGCGCCTGCTGCTGCCGAAGCAGTGAGGCGGACGGGCGCCGAGGCTGCGACTAGATCTTGGACGCGCTCGGCGCCTTCTTCGAGGACTTGCGGGGGGCCTTGCCGGTCGCGCCAGGGTCCGCCATGGGAGGGAAGGATGCGAAGGGGTTCTCGCCGAAGAAGGTGGTCTTCACGAGCGTGGGCCTCGTTGCGAGGGCGTCGGCCTGCTGGCGTGCCTTGGGGTCGACGGGGCGCTCGATCTGGAGGTCGGAAATGGTCATGTGAGAGAAGGTTTCGCTGGAAAGGGCACCTGGCGAACCAGGCGCGGGTCGGGCACGCGGCAGTATGGGAAATGCCTGCGCCGACGACCATGGGAAAGCTCTCATTCTCGCTCGGTTGGGGCAAGGCCGATTCGCGGGCACTTTCGGAGTCGTCTCATGGCTTGTCGGCCACCCGATTTTTAAGATTTGTGCATGCCTGCTTCCCTCGCCCTCCCCTCCTTCTGCCAGATCGGTTGGCCCCGGTCCAAGCCCCGCAAACCCGTCATCGCCGAACGGATCGAAGTCGCCATTCCCGAGACGTTCAGTGAAGACCAGGCACGCCTCGTCTTCGCGCTGAAGATCGCCGAACTCGCGCATGAAGACGCGGCCCGGTTGCTGCAGGACTGGACGCCGTCGCGCCTGAGCCCCGCGCAGGCCGCCTGCGCACTCGAACTGCTTTCGCTCGACCTGCTCGAACTGCCCGCGACCCTCGCCGACGCCATGGCACCCGGCCCGCTGCGCGGCCAGTGGATGCGCGGTCGCAACCTGAACTGCGCGAGCCTGCTGCCGATGCTGCAGGAGATCGCGTCGAAGATCGGGCGCAGCCACTAGCCTCGCGCCGCGGCATGCGGCGCCGGTCGGCGACTCAGCCGCCCTTGGCCAACTGCCCGCCCAGGTAGGCCGCACGCACCGCGTCGTTCGACCACAAGTCCGCCGGCTTGCCCTCGACCGCCAGCCGGCCGGTCTCCAGCACATAGCCGCGATCGGCCACCGACAGCGCCATGCGCGCGTTCTGCTCGACCAGCAGCACCGTGGTCCCGCGCCGGCGGATCTCTCCGATGATCGCGAACACCTTCTGCACCACCACAGGCGCCAGGCCGAGCGAGGGCTCGTCGAGCAGCAGCAGGCGCGGCTTGGCCATCAGGCCGCGGGCCACCGCCACCATCTGCTGCTGGCCGCCCGAGAGCATCCAGCCGAGGGTGTCGGCGAAGGGACGGATGTCCGGGAACAGGTCGAACATCTCGTCCGACTCGCGCCGCAGGGTGGCCTTGTCGATGCGGCCGCGGCTGGCGGCGCCGAGGATGATGTTCTCGCGCGAGGTGAGGCCCGGGAACAGCCGCCGTCCTTCGGGCACGTGGGCGATGCCCAGCCGTACGATCGCCTCCGGCCCCAATCCCGCGATCGGCTTGCCGTCGAAGCGCAGTTCGCCCGCCACCGGCTTCAAGAGGCCCGAGATCGCGCGCAGGGTGGTCGACTTGCCGGCGCCGTTGGCACCCAGCAGGGTCACGACCTCGCCCGGCTCGATCGCCAGCGAGACGCCGCGCAGCGCCTCGATCTCGCCGTAGCGGACCACCAGGCCGTCAAGCGAAAGCAGGGACATCGGGTTCGCTTCCGAGGTAGGCGGCGATGACTTCCGGCTGGGCCAGCACCTCGGCCGCGCCGCCGTCGGCGATGCGGCGGCCGAAGTTCAACACCGTGATGCGGGCGGCGACCTCGGTCACCAGCGTCATGTCGTGGTCGATGATCAGGATCGTCAGGCCCTTGGCGGCGATGCGCCGCAGCAGGTCGCGCAGTTCCATCTTCTCGGTCGGGTTCAGTCCCGCGGCCGGTTCGTCGAGCAGGAGCAGCGTCGGGTTGCCGGCCAGCGCGCGGGCGATCTCGATCAGCCGCTGGTGGCCGTACGAGAAGCCGGTCACCGGCTCGTTGGCGCGCGCCTCCAGCCCGACGAAGGCCAGGGCCGAGCGGGCCCGCTCGACCAGCGCCGCATGGCCGCCGGCCAGCGGGTTGCCCGGATGCTCGGCGCCGATCACCACGTTCTCCAGCGCGGTCATCGAGCGGAACAGGCGGATGTTCTGGAAGGTGCGGCCGAGGCCCGCCGCGGTGCGCGCGTGCGGCGGCAGCGCGGTGACGTCGCGGCCGCCGAGCCGCACGCTGCCCGAGGTCGCCGCATAGATGCCCGACAGCACGTTGAGCGTGGTGGTCTTGCCCGAGCCGTTCGGCCCGATCAGCGCATGCACCTCGCCGCGGCCGACCGAGAACGAGATCTGGTCGACCGCCTTGACGCCGCCGAAATGCTTGGCGAGGTCGCGCACTTCCAGCGCGGCCGCCGTCTCCGCGCCTTGGTAGGCCGGCGACAGCACCAGTTCCGCCGGCGCCGCCGTGAAGGGCGGCGGCGCCAGCCAGCGCCGCACGCGGTGCTGCACGAAGCCCCAGATGCCGTCGGGCATGTAGCGGATGATGAGGATGATCGCGAGGCCGTAGATCGCGAGATAGAGCCCCGGCACGCTCTTCAGGAAGCGCAGGCTCTCGGGCAGCACGATCAGGAGCCCGGTGCCGATCAGCGCGCCGACCGGCGAGGCCACGCCGCCGAGCAAGGTCATGGTGATGAAGACCACCGACTCGGCGAAGCTGAACTGGTCCGGGCTGACGTAGGCGAAGCCGCCCGCGAAGAGGCCGCCACCGATGCCGCCGAGCACCGCCGCCAGCGCGAAGGCCGCGACCTTGACCTTGTAGACGTTGATGCCGGCGACGCCGGCAGCCAGTTCGTTGTCGCGCACCGCCCGCATCGCGCGGCCGATCGGCGTCTGCGGCAGTCGCCAGACCAGGTAGCCGATCAGCGCCACCGCCGCGACGCACATCCCCAGGAAAGCCTGCGACGACTGCAGACCGGGCGGCCGCTGGATGCTGCCGACACCATCGGGGCCGTGCGTGACCGGGATCCAGTTCACCATCACCAGCGTCACGATCTGCTGGAAGCTGATCGTCACCATCGCCAGGTAGTGGCCACCGAGGCGCAGCGTGGTCATGCCGAGGAAGGCGCCCATCACCAGCGTCACCGCCGCGCCCATGGCCAGCGCGATCCAGAAGTTCAGGTGCAAGTCGGCGGTGCCGAGGCCGACCGCGTAGGCGCCGAAGCCGAAGAAGGCGGCCTGCGCCAGGTTGATCTGGCCGCACAGGCCGAGCACCACCGTGAGGCCGAAGACCGCGATCGCGAAGGTCGCGGTCTGCACCAGGATATGGACCGTGTAGTCCTGCATCGGCACCAGCGTCGCCGCGGCGACCGCCAGCACGGAGAGCAGCACGAAGGCGAAGCTGCCGGCCAGCGCGCGCCGGGTCACTGCAGTCCTTCGCGCGGCAGCGCGCGGCGATCGAGCCTCATGCCTTCTCCGCCACCCGCTCGCCGAAGATGCCCTGCGGACGGAAGATCAGGAAGGCGACCAGCACCAGGAAGGCGAAGCCGTCCTTGTAGGGCACCGAGATGTACGCCGCGCCGAAGGTCTCGATCACGCCGAGCGACAGGCCGCCGATGATCGCGCCCTTGACGTCGCCGAAGCCGCCGATGATGGTCGCGGCGAAGGCCTTCAGCGCGATGGTCGAACCCATCTGGATCGACACGAACAGGATCGGCGCGACCAGGATGCCGGCGACCCCGCCGAGCAGCGCCGAGTAGACGAAGGTCAGCATGATCATCGAGGCCACCGGGATGCCCAGCAGCGAGGCCATCTCCTTGTCCTGCGAAGTGGCCTGCAGCTTCTTGCCGAGCAGGGTGCGCTCGAAGAACCAGAAGTTGAAGGCCACCAGCAGCAGCGTGACGACCATGATCAGCAGGTACTGGCTGTCGAGGTACACCGGCCCGATTTGCAGCCCCGGCGTGTCGAACCAGCCGGGCAGCACCTGCGGCTGCGGCCCGTACAGCGCCAGCACGCTGTTCGACAGGAAGATCGAGGCGCCGATGGTGGCGATGATCACCGGCAGGAAGCTGCGGTTGCGCAGCGGGTAGTACACGCCCAGGTTGAACACCACGCCCAGCAGCGCCATGCCCGCCAGCGCCGCCAGGAAGGCCCAGCCGTAGGGCCATTGCAGGTCGACCGCGAACACCACCATCAGGTAGGCGCCGACCATCGAGAACTCGCCCTGCGCGAAGTTGACGACGTTGGTGGCGCGGAAGATCAGCACGAAGCCCAGCGCCACCAGCGCGTAGACCGCGCCGATGCCCAGCCCGGTGAAGAACAGCTGGAGCGCCAGGTCCATCGATCAGGTGCTGGCTTCGACGTGCTTGTCGAAGACGATGTTGCCCTTGTCGTTGCGCACCACGTTGTAGCCGTGCAGGCCGTCGCCGTTGGCGTCGAAGTTGTATTCGCCTTCGGCGCCGGCATGGCCCTTGATGGCGAGGATGGCCTCGCGCACCGCCTGCGGATCGGTCTTGCCGGCCTTGTTGATCGCCTTGGCCAGCACCGTGATCGCGTCGAAGGTCCAGGACGACTGGTTGTCGGCCGCCACGTGGGCGACGTCGCGGTAGGCCTTGCCGAAGGCCTTGGCGGCGTCGCTGGAGTCTTCCGCGTAGTCGGCCACGCCGAAGGTGCCGTAGAGCGCCGGCCCGGCCAGCTTGAGCGCCGTGGTGTTGGTGATCGAGGGCGAGCCGACGTAGGGGATCGTCACGCCGAGCTGGCGCAACTGGCGGGCGAAGACGCCGAGGTCGTTCTCGAAGGTGAAGTAGGAGCCGAGGATGTCCGCGCCCGACTGCTTGATCGCCAGCACCACCGGCGTGAAGTCCTGGCTCTGGTTCGAATAGCCCTGGTCGAGCACCACCGAGGTGCCGGGCAGCTTGGCCAGCCCGTCGGTCAGCGCCTTGCCGCCGGCGGTGCCGAAGGCGTCGGTCGAATGCACGATGGCCCACTTCTTCTTGCCCAGGGTCTGCACGCCGTAGGCGGCCAGCACGCTGCCCGAGTAGGAGTCGTTCGGCCGGAAGCGGAAGAGCCACGGGTTGCCCATGTGGGTGAGCGCCGGGTCGGTGCCGCCGATCATCACCGGCTTGGCGATCTTCAACACGTCGGGCGCCATCGCATGCACCTGGGTCGAACGGATCGAGCCGAGGAAGGCCACGATGTCGGGCTGCGAGGCCAGCTTGGAGAAGGCCAGCACGATGCCCGGGTTGGTGGTCTGGTCGTCCTCGACGATCAGCTCGATCTGCTTGCCGAGCACGCCGCCGGCCTTGTTGACCGCGTCGACCGCGATCTTCGCGCCGATCTGCGCATAGCGGCCCGACTCGGCGGCGGGGCCGGTGACCGGCGCGCACATGCCGATCTTCATCGTCGCGCCCTGTGCCGAAACCCGGCCCACGAAGGCCGGAAGGACCACGGCCGCGGAGGCCGCCAACGAGAATTGTCGACGCGAGATGCTCATGTCTTGCCTCTTCATGTGGATTGCGACGGCCGAGCCGCGGGCGCTGCCAATGTATTTCAGGGTCGGCGCAAACCGACCGAGGGTATTCATCGATAAGCGCGGCGGCATTCACCGGGTTTGCGCAAGAATGGCCCATCCAGCCCACCCTTCGATCCAATGAACCCTTCCGACCGACCATCGGCGCTGCTCGATCCGCGCCGCTTCCCCGACCGCTTCGACGACGAGCAGGCGCTGGAGGACTTCCTCGCCACGCCCACGCAGGAGCTGGTCGACGACCTGCATGGCCTCGACGGCGACCTGATGGTGCTCGGCGTCGGCGGAAAGATGGGCCCGACCCTGGCGCGGCTGGCGCGCAACGCGATGCCCGGGCGCCGGGTGATCGCGGTGGCGCGCTTCAGCGAGCCGGGAGTGCGCACGATGCTCGAAGGCCACGGCATCGAGACCATCGCCTGCGACCTGCTCGACCCCGCCGCGCTGGCGGCGCTGCCGAAATGCCCGAACGTGGTCTTCATGGCCGGGCGCAAGTTCGGCGCCGATGCCGACAACGCGCTCACCTGGGCGATGAACGCGCACGTGCCGGCGCTGGTGGCGCAGGCCTTCGCCGGCTCGCGCATCGTGGCCTTCTCGACCGCCTGCGTCTACCCGTTCGTGCCGGTGACCGGCCAGGGCGCCGCCGAGGACCTGCCGCCCGGGCCGCCGGGCGAATACGCCAACTCCTGCGTCGCGCGCGAGCGCATGTTCGAGTATTTCTCGCGGCTGCACGGCACGCCCGGCCGCCTCTTCCGGCTCAGCTATGCGATCGACCTGCGCTACGGCGTGCTGGCCGACGTGGCGCTGAAGGTCTGGCGCGGCGAAGCGGTCGACGTCACCATGGGCCACGTCAACGTCATCTGGCAGGGCGACGCCAACGCCCAGGCGCTGCGCTGCCTGGCGGTGGCCACGGTGCCGACCTCGCCGCTCAACGTGAGCGGCCCCGAGACCACCTCGATCCGCTGGCTGGCCGAGGAATTCGGCCGCTGCTTCGACAAGCCGGCGACGATCACCGGCACCGAGGCGCCGACCGCCTGGCTGATGAACACCGGCGAGGCCGAGCGGCTCTTCGGCTATCCGAAGGTGCCGCTCGCGCGCATGCTGGGCTGGGTCGCCGACTGGATCTCGCGCGAGGGGCGCCTCTACGGCAAGCCCACCAAGTTCGAAGCGCGCGACGGCAAGTACTGAAAGCGAGACGCAGATGCCACTGCAACGCTCCGACCTTCCCGCCCCGGTGCTCGACCTGCTCGCCCGGGGCACCGTCATCCCCGCGCATCCGCTGGCGCTCGACGCCGAGCGCCGCTTCGACCGCCGGCGCCAGCGCGCGCTGACCCGCTACTACGTGGACGCCGGCGCCGGCGGTCTCGCGGTCGGCGTGCACACCACGCAGTTCGCGATCCGCGAGCGCGGCCTCTACGAGACCGTGCTGGCCGCCGCGATGGAAGACCAGCGCGCCTGGACCGACCGGCCGATGGCCATGGTCGCCGGCCTCTGCGGCGGCACCGCGCAGGCCTGTGCCGAAGCCCGCACCGCGGTCGCGCTCGGCTACCACGCCGGGCTGCTGAGCCTGGCGGCGATGGCCTCGGCGTCGGAGGACGAACGCATCGCCCACTGCGAGGCGGTCAGCCGCGAGATGCCGCTGGTCGGCTTCTACCTGCAGACCGCCGTGGGCGGCCCGCGCCTGTCGCAGGACTTCTGGCGGCGCTTCGCGGCGCTGCCGAACGTGCTGGCGATCAAGGTCGCGCCCTTCCACCGCTACCGTACGCTGGACGTGGTGCGCGGCGTGGTCGCCGCGCGGGCGGAGGAGCGGGTCTTCCTCTACACCGGCAACGACGACCACATCGTGCTCGACCTTGCGCTGCCCTTCGTCGCCGAACGCGACGGCGCGCCGGTCACGGTGCGCTTTCGCGGCGGGCTGCTCGGGCACTGGTCGGTCTGGACCGCCGGCGCGGTGCGCCTGCTGGAACGGGTGCACGCGGAACTGGCGGCGAACGGCGGCGCCCTGAGCGCCGAGTTGCTGGCGCTCGATTCGCAGGTCACGGACTGCAATGCCGCGTTCTTCGACGTCGCCAACGACTTCCACGGCTGCATCGCGGGTTGCCACGAGGTGCTGCGTCGGCAGGGGCTGCTGGAAGGCATCTGGTGCCTCGATCCGGACGAAGGCCTGGGGGCAGGACAGGCGGCGGAGATCGACCGCGTGCTGGCGACGCATGGCGATCTCTCCGACGACGTATTCGTGCAGGAGAACCTGGCGCGCTGGCTGGGATAGCGAGGGCCGAGGCGCACGGCCTCAGTGCGAGGTCACCCATCCGAGCTGCTCCGGCAGGGCCGGCATGGCGAAGCTCGACTTCAGCCGCGCGACTTCGTCGCCCGGGCTCGCGCCGAAGAAGCGCTTGAATTCGCGGCTGAACTGCGACGCGCTCTCATAACCCACCTCGAGGCAGGCGGCGGACGCCGTCCGGCCTTCGCGCAGCATCAGGAGCCGCGCGCGATGCAGCCGCACCGACTTGAGATATTGCATCGGCGAGTGCTGCGTGACCTCGCGAAAGTGCGCGTGGAAGCTCGGCACGCTCATGGCGGCCTCGCGCGCCAGCCGCTCGACATTGAGCCGCTCGCCGAAGGCGCCGTGGATGCGCCGCAGCGCCTTGGCGATCCTCCCGAAGTGGCCCTGGCCGGCCAGAGCCGCGCGCAAGGCGCCGCCCTGCGCGCCGACCAGCACCCGGAAGTAGATCTCCCGCACGATCGACGGGCCGAGCAACACCGCTTCGAGCGGCGAACACAGCGCCTCCAGAAAGCGCAGCACGGTGCCTGCCAGCGCATCGTCCAGCGGCGTGGAGAACATGCCCAGCGGCGCAGTGGCCGATGCATCGACCATTTCGTCGACCTGCAGCGCGAGGCCCGCCAGCATCGCGAGATCGAGGCTGAAGTAGATCGCCAGCAGCGGCTCCTCGGCACTGGCGTCCGTCTCCATGGTGAAGGGGACGGGCACCGACACCGCGAGGTAGTGCTGCGCGTCGTAGAGGTAGACCTGATCGCCCCACAGGCCGCGCTTGCACCCCTGGCAGACCACGACGATGCCCGGCTCGTAGAGCACCGGCGTCGAGGCCAAGGGGCGATCCGAGCGAAGCAGGCGCACGTCCGGCAGCGCGGTGCGCGTGTAGCCTTCCTGCGGCGCCAGCCGCTTCATGAGGGCGACCATGGCTGCCCGGCGGTCGGTGGTCGCATCGCGTTTCTTGCTCATCAGCGTAATGTGCATCAATTCGCACACTGCCGCCTGGGGGCAATTTCGCATTGCTCATAGGAATGGGCAAGATAAGCAGAGGAACGCGGCTGGCCTCGCGAACCCATCGCTTCCAGAATCGATGCATGGAAAACACCAAGACCTTCTTCATCACCGGCGTCGCCAGCGGCTTCGGCCGCGCCCTCGCCAACGCCGCGCTGCAACGCGGCCACCGCGTCGTCGGCACGGTTCGCAGCGAAGCGGCGGCCGCCGAATTCGAAGCGCCGTGGCACGGCCGTGCCCGCGCAAGACTGCTGGACCTGACGCGCGCCGAAAACATCGCACCGCTGGCCGCCGCCGTCGAGGCGGAGATCGGGCCGGTGGACGTGCTGGTCAACAACGCCGGCTACGGCCACGAGGGCATCCTCGAGGAGTCGACGCTCGACGACCTGCGGCAGCAGTTCGAGGTGAACGTCTTCGGCGCGGTCGCAGTCATTCAGGCCTTCCTGCCCTTCATGCGGCGGCGGCGCCGCGGCCGCATCGTCAACATCACGTCGATGGGCGGCACCATCACGATGCCCGGCATCGCCTTCTACTGCGGCAGCAAGTTCGCGCTCGAAGGCATCTCCGAGACCCTGGCGAAGGAAGTGAAGGGCTTCGGCATCGCGGTCACCGCGGTCGCGCCGGGCTCCTTCCGGACCGACTGGGCCGGTCGCTCGATGGTGCGCAGCGCGCGCTCCATCGGCGACTACGACGCGCTCTTCGACCCGATCCGCGAAACGCGCGCCGCCCGCAGCGGCAAGCAGCCGGGCGACCCGGACAAGGCGGCGGCAGCCATCCTCGAACTGGTGGACATGGCAGAACCGCCGGAGCACCTGCTGCTCGGCAGCGATGCGCTCGCGCTGGTCCGCGCGAAGCTCGAGGCGACGCGAGCGAGCCTGGACCGCCACGAAGCGCTGACCCGCTCCACCGACGGCGGCTGAAGACCGCGAAGGTCCGACGACCTCGTGCGCCAGAATCGCGGGCATGACCCACGACGAACTCCTCCGGCACGCCGCCGACGGCGTGCTGGAGCTGCGCCTGAACCGCCCCGCCCGCCTCAACGCCCTCACCCATTCGCTGGTGCTCGCGCTGGCCGACGCGGTCGAGCGGGCGATGTCGGACGACACGGTGCGCGTCCTGCTGATCAGCGCGGAAGGCCGAGGCTTCTGTGCCGGCAAGGACCGCGACGATCCACCCACCGATGCATTCGTCGCCGACCTGCAGCGGCTGGCGGCCGCGCTCGTGCAGGGCCGCAAGCCGGTGATCGCCGCGGTGCAGGGCTGGGCCGTCGGTGCCGGCTTCGAGCTGGCGCTCGACTGCGACCTGGTGCTCGCCAGCCACGACGCCCGCTTCGCGCTGCCCGAGGCGCGGCTGGGCCTCATGGGCACGGGCGGCGTGCATGCGCTGCTGCCGCGCCTGGTCGGCCTCGGGCGCGCCAAGGGAATGCTGTGGCTGGGCGGCGAGCTGGACGCCACGCAGGCGCATGCCTGGGGCCTGGTGTGGGAGCTGGCGGATCGCGCGCTGCTGCCCCTGCGGGCCCGGCAGCTGGCGGCCGAGCTGGCGACGCTCGACGCGACGGCGCTCGGCCGCATCAAGCGGCTGGTGCACGGCGAGGCGCTCGGCGACTTCCAGCGGGCGCTCGAGCGCGAGGCGTCGGCCCACGGACCCGGTTGAGCAGCGATGCTGCTACAACCGCCCTGGGCCACCCTCCGCCTCGAACCTCACCCATGAAGCACATCGTACGTACCTGGACCTGCTGGATCCGCACCGAGCACACCGAGTTCTGCAAGGCCTACGTCGAGGACGCCAAGCTGGCCCAGATGCGCGCTTCACCGGGCAACCTCGAGGCCAAGACGCTCTACCGCGACCTCGGCGACGGCACCACCGAGGTTGTGTTCCTCTCGCTCTGGGACTCGATGGAAAGCGTGCGCCTCTTCGCCGGCGCCGAAGCGAGCAGGCCGACCGGCCAGGACAACCGCAGCGAGGACCACATGACGGTCGACCGCGAGACGGTCGTGCGGCATCACGAGGTGGAGGCGGGGCGGGTCGGCAACCTGATGGACTGGTATTGAGGACTACTTCCCCGCGATCGACCGGATGAACGCGATCGCCTCGCGCGCGATCAGCTCCTTGTCGAAGTCGATCGTCGCCACGTGGTACGAATCCTCCAGCCACAAGAGCTCGGCCCGCTTGGAGCCCAGTCCCTTGACGATGCGCGGGCCGTTGGTCGGGTCGACCACGTGGTCCTCGCGCGACTGCATCACCAGCGTCGGGCACTTGATGAGCGGCAGCAGGTCGTGGGTCACGCCGGCCAGCGCGTAGATCTGGCGGAAGGCCGGCACCGGCACCTCGCGGTAGGCCAGCTCGGTGGTCTTCGGGTCCTTCACGTCGGAGCCGATGCCGGGCACGGTGTCGGGCATCGAGCGGTCGAACACGACGCTGGCCATGTCGGCCTTGCCGATGCGGACCACGGCGTTGATCGGGATCGCGCCCTTGATCACGTCGGCATGCTTGGCCGCGGTGTAGAGCGTCAGCGTGCCGCCCATCGAGAGGCCGACCATGAAGACCTGCGAGCAGGTCTTGCGCAGTTCGGCCAGCGCCTCGTCGACCGATTCGATCCAGTCGGCGGCGGTGGTCTTCGCCATCGCCGCCGGCGAGATGCCGTGGCCCTTCAGGCGCGGGCCGATCACCGTGTAGCCGGCGCCGTGCAGCTGCTCGCCCAGGTAGCGCATGCTCTGCGTGGTGCCGGTGAAGCCGTGGCAGGCCAGCACGCCGATGTCGTTGCCCTTGAAGAAGAAAGGCTCGGCGCCTTCCAGGATCGTTTCGTCAGTCATGTCGCGTCCTCGTTGAAAAAGCGGAAATGCATCAGCGCTTGCCGATGCTGTAGACCAGCGCGGCGCCGGCGATGATCGCGCCCTGCAGCATCAGCCGGCCGGGCTCGCCCAGGCCGAGGCTGGTCAGGAAATTGAAAAGGAAGGTCAGCATGAACGCGGCCACCGCCGGTCCCACCATGCCGCCCTTGCCGTTGCCGAAGTTCACGCCGCCCAGGATCGCGGCGGCGAGCGAATTGAGCGCCAGGTCCTGGCCCAGCGTGGTGCTGCCGAAGCCGACGAAGCCCACCAGGATGAAGCCGCAGGCCACCGAGATCAGCGCCGACACCACGTGGCCGATGAAGATCACGCGCAGGTAGGGCAGCCCCGACAGCGCCGCCGCCTGCGGGTTGCCGCCGACCGCGTCCAGGTAGCGGCCGAACACGGTCAGCCGCAGCAGCAGCGCCGCCGGCACCAGCACCGCCAGCCACGCCAGCGCCGGCACCGGCAGGCCGCCCACGCGCAGCCGCGCCAGCTCGCGCAGGCTCTCGGGCGCCTCGCCCGGCGCGCGCAACTGGCTCAGCGCGATCACGATGCCCATCAGGATCATCGCCATCGCCAGGGTCACGATCATCGAGGACGCCCGCGCCTTCACGATCAGCACGCCGTTGACCACGCCGACCACCAGTCCGAGCGCCACGCACAGCAGCATCGCGACGCCGTCGGACACCGGGAAGAGCCCGCTGGTGAGCACGTACGAGACCGCGACGATCACACCGCCCGAGGACAGGTCGATCGAGCGCGCCCGCATCACCATCGACTGCCCGATCACCGCCAGCCCGAGCGGCGCCGCCTGCCGGAGGATCAGCGGCAGCAGGGTGAGCGACAGCAGCTGCGGCCGCAGGAAGGCCGCCAGCAGCAGCAGGATCACCGTGCCGGGGTAGGCCGGCGGCACGGACACCAGCCAGGCCGCGCGTGCGCGCCAGCGTGACGACGAAGGCGTCGAGGTGGAAGGCGAAGGAGGCACGGCGACGACCATTTCTTGCACCCGGTCCATCACAGCCCCACCGCCCGGCGGCGCTGCACGCACACCGCCGCCAGCAGCAGCACGCCGGTGATGGTGCCGCGCAGGAAGGGCGAGATGCCGAAGAGGTTGATGCCGTTGGTGATCAGGCCCAGGCTCAGCGCGCCGGTCACCACGCCGGCGATGCTGCCGACGCCGCCGGTCAGCTGCACGCCGCCGAGCGCGATCGCGGTCACCGATTCCAGGCTGAACGAAGCGCCCATGCCCGGATCGCCCGACGACACGCGCGCCGCCAGGTAGATGCCGGCGACCACCGCCAGCAGGCTGCACATCACATAGGCGGCGACCACCACGCCGAGCGTGCGCACGCCGTTCAGGCTGGCGCTGCGCGGATTGGCGCCGACCGCGAAGATGTGCAGCCCCAGGCGCGAGCGGTGCAGCAGCAGCCCCACCAGTGCGGCGCAGACGGCGCACCACAGGAGCGGCAGCGGCAGTCCCCAGAGGTCGCCGTTGGCGGCCTGGCCCAGCGCGGCCGGCACCTGCCCGCCCGGGATCGGCAGGATCAGGAAGGCCAGGCCCTGCAGGAAGGTCATCGTGCTGAGCGTCATCACCAGCGGATGGATGTTGGCCAGCGCCACGCCGAGGCCGTTCACCAGCCCGACGACCGCGCCGAGCGCGAGCGCCAGCAGCACGCCCTGCAGCGGGTCGGCATGCGTGGCGACGATGCAGCCGGCCAGGCTCACCACCGAGCCGACCGACAGATCGATGCCCGCGATCAGCGCCACCAGCAGCTGGCCGAGCGTGACGATCAGCAAGGCCGCGATCTGGCCGCTGATGTTGGCCAGGTTGCGCGTCGCCGCGAATTCCGGCACCGAGGCGGCCAGCACGATGAAGAGCAGGATCGGCAGGCCGACCGTGTAGCGGCTGATGCCGGAGCGGGTTGCCGTCGTCATGCGATCGCCTCGGTTTCCGCGCTGCCCGACAAGGCCAGCGCCAGCAGGCCTTCCTCGGTCGCGCCGGCCGCCGGCACGTCGCCGACGATCTCGCCGCCGCGCACCATCAGGATGCGGTCGCACAGGCCGATCAGCTCGAGCAGGTCGCTCGACACCGCCAGCACCGCGCCGCCCTCGCGGGTGAACTCGCGCAGCAGCCCGTAGATCTCGGCCTTGGCGCCGACGTCGACGCCGCGCGTCGGCTGCTCGACCAGCAGCGTGTCGACGCCGCTGGCCAGCCAGCGGCCCAGCATCACCTTCTGCTGGTTGCCGCCCGAGAGCGCACCGGCCTCCTGGTCGAGGTCGCGGGCACGCAACTGCATGCGCTCGGCGATGCGCCCGACGGTCGCCATGTCGCGCCGCGCGCTGCGCATCAGGCCCTTGCCGCGCAGGCCGCCGAGCCACATGTTGTCGACGATCGGCAGTTCGAGGTAGAGCCCTTCGAGCTTGCGGTCTTCCGGCACCAGGCCGATGCCGTGCTCGACCGCGCGCACCACGCCTTCGCGCGGATCGAAGCGCTCGGCGGCGCCGTCGGCCGTCGCGCGCATCACGTCGCTGCCGAAGGGCCGGTGCACGCCGGCCAGCGAACGGACGATCTCGTGCTGGCCCTGGCCTTCGAGGCCGCCCAGGCCGACGATCTCGCCGTGGCGCAGCTGCAGCCGCGCCACCGGGCCGTCGGCGTGCGGCTGCAGCGAACGCACGTCGAGCGCGAAGCCGCCCGAGCGCACGCCGTCGCGCGCCGCATCGCGGGCCGGGAACAGCGCCTGCAGCGGCCGCCCGACCATCAGCGTCACCAGCCGCTCGGGCGTGAGCGCTTCGATCGGCTCGGTGGTCACGAGCTGGCCGTCCTTGAGCACGCTCACCGTGTCGCACAGGCGAAAGATCTCGTCCAGTCGATGGCTGATGTAGAAGACCAGCTTGCCCTGCTCGCGCAGCCGCTCCAGCAGGCCCTGCAGCTTGACCACCTCGGCGCGGTTCAGCGCCGCGGTCGGCTCGTCGAAGATGAAGACGCGGGCGTCGGTCGCCAGGCCTTTGGCGATTTCCACCAGTTGCTGCTCGCCGACCGTGAGGCTGCCGCACAGGCGCGCCGGGTCGAGGTCGATGCCGAGCGTCGCCAGCACCTTGCGGGCTTCGCCGAGCATGCGGGTGCGGCTCAGGAATCCGAAGCGGGTCGGCTCGCGGCCCAGCATCAGGTTCTCGCCGATGCCGAGGTTCGGGAGCACCGTCAGTTCCTGGAACACGGTGGAGATGCCGGCGGCACGCGCCGCGGCCGGGCTGCTGAGCCGCAGCACCTCGCCGTCGATCGCCAGCTCGCCCGCGTCCGGCTGGTGCACGCCGGCCAGCAGCTTCATGAGGGTCGACTTGCCGGCGCCGTTCTCGCCGGTGATGGCGTGGATCGAGCCGGCCTGCCCGACCAGGCTGACGTTGCGCAGCGCGGCGGTCGAGCCGAAGGACTTCGAGATGCCGCGGACCGCGACCCGCTCGCGCCCTGGCGCGGGATTCATCGTTTCGCCTGGCATCAGCGGTGGAACATTTCCTTCAGCTTGGCCTCGGGCAAGGTCGACGGCACCCAGTAGGCGTCGTTCAGGTCGGGGCGGTAGACCTTGTCGAGGTCGCCCTGCAGCACCGGCGGCGGCGCCGAGAAGTAGGACTTGTAGACCGGCTTGCCTTCGAGCAGCGCCACCGCGGCGCGCACCGTCGCAACGCCGAGGCCCGGCGTGAAGATCGGCGCGACGCTCTTCACGCCGGTCTGCTTCCACGCGCGGAAGAAGCCGTTGTTGCCTTCGCCGGTCATCGGCACGAGCGCCTTGCCGCTCTCCTTGAAGACGTCGAGGCAGGCCCGCGTCATTTCCGCGCCCGAGAACCAGATGCCGTCGACCGGGTTGCCCGAGAGCACCAGGTTCTCGCACAGCTGCTTGCCCTTGGCATAGCCCCAGTCGCCGAAGACCTCGTTGGTGATCTTGATGTCGGAGCCGGCGATGGCCTTCTTGAAGCCCTCGTAGCGCAGCGTTTCCTCGTCGACGCCGGCGACGCCGCGGAAGGCCCACACGTTGCCCTTGCCGTTGAGTTCCTTGCGCAGGAATTCGCCGCCCTGGCGGCCGAAGACCTCGCCGCCGGCACCGATCTCGGTGGTCGACTGCATCGCCTTGCCGAAGGCGCCGAAGACCACCACCGGGATGCCGGCCTTGAGCGCCTTCTCCGACAGCGGCGCGCCGACGCCGGCCGAGATCGGGCCGATGATGATCGCGTCGACCTTCTTGGTCAGCAGGTCTTCCACGTCCGACACCTGCTTGGCCGGCTGCCAATTGGCCTCGACGAAGATGAACTCGCCGATCTCCTTGTGCAGCGAAGCCTCGTACTTCATCTCCTGGATCATCTGCACGATCCAGGTGTTGCCCACGCCACCGAAGGACACCCCGATGCGCCACGGCGGCGCCTTCTTGAACTGGTCGGGCTTGGTCTGCTCGGTGCTGCTCGGCGTCATCAGGCCGTTGGGCAGCAACTCCACGTCGGCGGCCAGCGCGGTGCTCGAGAGCGCCAGGGCGGCGGTGATGGCACCGGCCAGCAGCGTGGCTTTGCCAAGAAATCGGTTCATGGAAGTCTCCTCTTGTCGCGTTGGAAGTGGATGAAAAGCGCGTCGTCTCTTTCGTATTTGTTCATTTTGGCGCTCTATTGCGCGTTTTTGTTCGGCGTTTTCCCTAAGTGCGCATCGTTTCGTTTCGGATTGGTCGGCGA
Organism: Xenophilus sp. L33; assembly: GCF_009765735.1. GTDB lineage: Bacteria > Pseudomonadota > Gammaproteobacteria > Burkholderiales > Burkholderiaceae_C > Variovorax. The sequence goes on along the minus strand of NZ_LMUW01000221.1, from coordinate 250,331 downwards.
AAGGGCTGCCATCACAATCAGCGCTTTCTGTCGCAGGAGACGCAATCGATGCAAGCCTCGAGTCGCGCGCCATGGAAGAGCGCCGTAGCGGTGCTGGTGGCCTACCTGATCGTCGGGCTGATCTCGCAGGCGCTCGCCTGGAATGCCTGGGAAGACAGCGAGACCACGCCGGTCTGGCTCGCCGCCGGCGTCGTCTTCGGCGCGCTCTGCGTCATGCCGCCGGCCCGCTGGGCACCGGTGATCCTGGCCTCCTTCATCGCCGCGGTCGCCTGGGGCCTCTATGGCCACGATCTGCATCCGGCGTCGGTGCTGGTGTTCGCCGCGATCGAGATCGGCTTCGTGGTGCTCGGCGCCTGGGTCGCCACGCGGCTGGTGCCGGAAGGCAATCCACTCGCCGCGCTGGCCGCGCTGCTGGCCGGCGCGGTGCTCACCGCGGCGCTCGGTGCCAGCGTCGCAGCCGGCTTCTGGATCTGGGTGCGCCCGACCACCAGCTACGGCCTCGAATGGCGCACCTGGGCTTCGTCCACCGCGCTCGGCATCCTGCTGGTCGCGCCGCTGGTCACCGCCTTTCGCGACTTCGAGGTGCGCCGCTCGGGCGGCCTGTCGATGGCCCGCTTCTGGGCCGGCGCCGTGGCCTTCGCCGTCTTCCTGGTGATCGCCTGGGTGGTCTTCGGCAAGGACGTGGCCGAGCGCATCGGTCGCACCGCCGCGACGCTCGCCTACCTGCCGATGCCCTTCCTGGTGCTGGCGGCGCTGATCTGGGGCGCCCAGGGTGGCGCCATCGCCACCCTGATCGGCGCGCTGCTGGTGGTCGGGCGCACCGCCTCGGGCGGCGGCCCGTTCGCGCTGGCCGACAGTTCGCTGAACGAGGCGGTGATCCAGGCGCAGGTCTACGTGGCGGTGTGGACCCTGCTGCTGCTGCTGCTGCGCGCGCTGACCGAGCAGCGGCGGCAGGCGCTGGTCTCGGCCCGCGCCTGGCAGCTGCGCTACGAGCGCGCGCTGCAGGCGTCGCACGTGGCCAGCGCCGAAGTCGATGCGCGCACCGGCCGCATCAGCTGGGGCCAGGACGCCGGCGCGGTGCTCGGCAGCGCCGCCACCTCGATCGGCAACATCACCGACTGGCTGGCGCGGGTGGAGCCCGATGGCCGGCCGCTGGCCGAGACCGCCTGGGCGGCCGCGCGCGGCGGCGAGCACCGCGACGCCGGCGACGACTACGCGATGCAGCTCGGCGGCCGCCGCCTGCCGATGCGGGTGAGCTGGTCGCCGGTGGTCGGGCCGGACGACGCGGTCGAACTTGTCGTCGGCCTGCTGCGCGTGGTGCAGGCACCCGCGACGCAAGGACTCGAGGCGCTCGATGCCTGAACCCGGCGTCTTCCTGATCCACGGCCTGGGCGGCACCCAATACGACCTCGGCTCGATGCACAAGCGGCTGAAGAACGCCGGCTTCGTGACGCATGCGCTGACGCTGCCCGGGCACGGCACCACGCCCGAGGACCTGGTGCGGGTGAAGGCCGAGGACTGGCTGGAGGCGGTGCGCGTCAAGTACCGCGAGATCGTCCAGGAGCACGAGGTGCTGCACGTGATGGGCATGTGCATGGGCTCGCTGCTGGCGGTCGAGACGGTCAAGCGCGAGCGCCACACCAAGGGTCAGCTGGTGGCGCTGGCGCCGCCGGTCTACATCGACGGCTGGTCAACGCCCTGGTATCGCGCGGCGCGGCCGCTGCTCTACCTGGTGCCGGGCGTCGCCGACCGCATGAAGGTGGTCGAGGAGGATCCCTTCGGCATCAAGAACGAGCGGCTGCGCTCGCTGGTCAAGGCCAAGTTCGAGCGCGGCGACAACTTCCACTACGGCTGGGTGCCGCTGGCCTGCATCCGCGAGGTCGACCGGCTGCGCGCGATGGTGATGAAGGGGCTCGACAGGATCGACTGCCGCACGCTGGTCATCCATGCCCGCGAGGACGAGCTCACGAGCCTGCGCTCGGCCAACTACCTGGTCGAGAACATCGGCGGCGGCCCGCGCGCCGGCCGCGCGCGCATGGTGGTGCTGGAAGACAGCTACCACATGATCTGCGTGGACAACGACCGCGAGATCGTCGCCAAGAACGTGCTGGAGTTCTTCGACGCCAGCCCGGCGGCCTCGCTCGGCATGGCCTCCACGCAGTCCGGCATGGCGGCGGCCGAGATGGCGGCGCTGCTGGCCGCGGCGCTGTCCGACCTGGCCGCCGGCGACTTCGCCGCGCTCTACCAGCGCGGCATTCCGGACTTCGCCTGGTTCCAGCCGGGCGCCAACCGCACGAGCGGCGTGCACGCCGGCAGCAAGGGCCGCGCGCGGCTGGCCGGCTGGGCCGAAGGCGCGGCCTTCGGTTCCTTCGGCGCGCCCAGCTTCAACGCCGGCGTGGTGGTGGTGCCGGCGACGCTCTCGGTCGGCCCGCTGCGCTCGCCGGGCGTGCTGGCCTTCGCGATGCGCACCGGCAAGCTGATCGAGGCCCGCTGGTTCCCCGACGAGGTCGAGACCGAGGACCGGCACTTCGGCGGCGAGGCCGCGCCCGAAGGCCCCAGCCCCGCCGAGCTGGCCTTCGAGGCCGCGGCGAAGGCTTCGCGCACCTTGCGCAAGGCGCCCGACAACGACACGCTCCTCGTCCTCTACGCGCTCTACAAGCAGGGCAGCATCGGCGACGTCGAAGGCGATCGTCCCGGCCTCATGGACCAGGTCGGGCGCGCCAAGTTCGATGCCTGGGCCAAGCGCAAGGGCATGGACCGGGCGCAGGCGATGGCGGCCTACGTCGAGCAGGTCGAGAGCCTGCAAAAGGCCGAGGCGTGAGTTGATCGCCGGCCTGGCGGCCGATGCCGTGCTGGTGCTGCACGGCCTGTTCATCCTCTTCGTGCTGCTGGGCGGCCTGTGGGTGCGGCGCCGTCCGCGTGCGGCCTGGCTGCACCTGCCGGCGGCCGCCTGGGCCGTGTGGGTGACATCGACCGGCTGGATCTGCCCGCTCACGCCGCTGGAGAACGCGCTGCGCCACCAGGCCGGCCAGGTCGGCTACAGCGGCGGCTTCATCGACCACTACGTCACCGCGCTGATCTACCCCGAAGGCCTGACGCGGCCGGTGCAGGTCGCCCTCGGCGGCGTGGTCGTGCTGCTCAACCTGGCGGTGTACGGCTCGCTGCTGGCGTCGCGGCGGCGCCGGACGCGGTCGCCGGCGCCGCCACCGGCAAGCCGATGAAGCCGAGCACCGGCGGCAGCACCGGGCCGCCGATCCAGTGCAGCGGCTCGGCGAAGGCGGCCATCAGGCCGACATGGCCGAGCTGGTCGTATTCGCGCAGCTGCACCGGCACGCCGGCGGCGCGCAGCTTGTCGGCCATGCCTTCGGTGTTGTGCTGCGGATCGACCACCTCGTCCTTCTTGCCGACCATGAGCAGCGTCGGCGGCGAGGCCGCCGTCACATGGGCCAGCGGCTGCGACGAGGCCGGGGTGTTCGGCCAGTTGAAGGCGACCTGCGTTTCCGGATCGCCGATCGGCAGGAAGTCGTAGGGCCCGGCCAGGCCGATCCAGCCGGCCAGCTGCTTCGGCTGCGCGCCGACCTGCTTCAGCCAGCGCCCGTCGAGCGCCAGCATCGCCGCCATGTAGGCGCCGGCACTGTGGCCCATGACGTAGACCCTGGCCGGATCGGCGCCCAGCCGCTCGGCGTTGTCGAGCGCCCACTTGGTGGCCAGCGCGCTGTCCTGCACGAAGGCCGGATAGGTGGCCTGCGGCGACAGCCGGTAGTCGGGCAGCACCACCACCGCACCGCGCGCGGCCAGTGCCTCGCCGAGGAACTTGTAGTCGGCGCGATTGCCGTGGGTCCAGGTGCCGCCGTAGAAGAAGACCACCAGCGGCGGCCGCCCGCCCGTGGCCGTGCGCTCGGCCAGCGGCCGGTAGACGTCCAGCTGCTGGCGCGGCTGGCTGCCGTAGGCGATGCCGGCGTCGAGGTGGTAGGTGCGGCTGGTGACCAGGTCGTTCAGCACCGTGACCGGTGCGCAAGCCGAGAGGACGATGGTGCCGAGCGCGGCAGCGGCGACCCACAGCGCACGGCGCGGCCTGGAGATGAAAGGGATTCCCATGCCGCTCTTACGCAAGTGATTCAGCGCCGGTGCGTAGGAGAGTGCCGCGTCCGGAGCTGCATGGCGCGCGGCAGAGGCGGGCTCGAGGGCTCAGCCGCCGTGGGCGTCTTCGTTCCAGGTCGCCGGATCGGCCGCCTTCGGCTCGCTCCAGAGACACGGGCCGCACATGGTCGAACGGTAGACCACTGCGCCGGCGCGGGTGCCGGTCACGATGGGAGACGTCCCGCAGATTTCGCACTGCTGGGCGTAGTCGGGTTCGTAGCGGTCGATGGCGGTGACTGGATCCATGGCCGGAATTTTTGCACGAATCCGGCCGCCCGATCTGACAGGCGCGTCAGCCCGGCCGCTTCATCTGGCAGGTCGACGGCAGTTCGGCTTCCGACGCCGGGATGCGCTGCGTGGTCTTGAAGCCGTAGCCGGTCTTCTCGAGGTCGTACGGCGCCGTCTTCGGGTCGCTCTTGGTCCAGTCGGCGATCACCAGCGGCTGCTGGATCTGGTGGTCGGCGGCACGCATCTGGACGGTGCCGTTGATCGCCTCGATCTTGACGTTCTCCAGCGCCTTGGCGACCGCCGCGGGCTGGGTGGTGCCGGCGTCCTTGATGGCCTGCGACAGCATGCGGACCAGCGTGTACCAGGGCAGGTTGGTGAAGTCGTCGTTGTACTTGGCCTTGAACGGATCGACCAGCGGCGCGGAGGCCTTGACGTCGTCGTTCGGCACCCAGTAGGTCACCAGCTTGACGTTCTCCGACTGGGCCGCCGCCAGCGCCGCCGGGATGCCGGTGGTGGCCGCGTTGACCGTGTAGAAGGGCACGTTCAGCGCCGAGTCCTTGGCCGCCTTGATCAGGAGCGTGAGGTCGCCGCTCCAGTTGGCGGTGACCACCGCCTGGGCGCCGGAGGCCTTGATCTTCGCCACGTAGGGCGAGAAGTCCTTCACCGCCAGCATCGGCGTCAGGTCGTCGCCGACGATCTCGATGTCCGGGCGCAGCACCTTCAGCTCGCGCTTGGCAGCGGCGCTGGTCTGCTGGCCCATCGCGTAGTTCTGGTTGATGAGGTAGACCTTCTTGATCGACTTGTTCTCGGCCAGCGCGGTCATCAGCGCCTTGACCTTCATGTCCTGGTTCGAGTCGAAGCGGAAGGCCCAGAAGTTGCACCGCTCGCCGGTGATCTCGGGCGCGGTGTTGGTCGGCGTGAGGTAGAGCACCTCCTTGCCCGGATTGCGCTCGTTGAACTTGGCGGCGGCATCGCTCAGCGCCAGGCCGATCGAGGAACTCAGCCCCTGCGTCACGAAGTGGATGCCCTGGTCGGTCGCGTTGTTGAGCTGCGCGATCGCTTCCTGCGAGGTGCCCTTGTTGTCGAAGGGCACGTCCTGGAAGGTGATGTTCGGGCCGGCCCAATGTTCCTTGTTGGCGATCGAGATCGCGTACTGGAGCATGTGGACGTTGTTCTCGTTGATGCCGGCGGCCGGGCCGGTGAAGGGATCGATCTGGGCGATCTTGACCACTTCGGCGGTGGCGCTGCCGACGCAGGCGGCACCGATCATCAGCACGAGGGGGAGCACACGGGTTCTGAGTTTCATGGTTTGCCTCTTTATGAAAATTGGAAGTCGGTCGTCAGCCCTGGCGGACCACCAGCGCATCGACCGCGATCACGCCCGAAGGGCTGCAGATCACCGGGTTGACATCGATCTCGGCGATTCGTTCGCGCTCCTGGTGGATGAGGCGCGAGATGCGCGAGACGGTGTCGGCCAGCGCGTCCAGGTCGATCGCGGCGCTGCCGCGGAAGCCTTGCAGCAGTGCATGGCCGCGCAGCCGCTGCAGCAGCGCCTTCGCGCCCTGGCGGTCGACCGGCGCCAGCGCCACCGCCGTGTCCTTCAAGAGCTCGACCATCACGCCGCCGAGGCCGACCACGATCATCGGACCGAAGAGCGCATCGACCCGCGCGCCGACCATGATCTCCAGGCCCTGCGGGATCATCGGCTGCACCAGCACGCCGTGGATGCGCCCGGCGGTGGTGGCCTTCAACGCGTTGGCCATCACCGCGGCGAAGGCGTCGCGCACCGCGGCGGCGTCCTTCAGGTTCAGGCGCAGCACGCCGGCCTCGGTCTTGTGCGGCAGGTCGGGCGTGTCGACCTTGAGCGCCACCGGATAGCCGAGCACCTCGGCAGCGGCGACCGCGGCATCGGCATCGGCGACCAGCCAGTTGTCGACCATCGGCACGCCCGCGGCCTGCAGCAGGCGCTTGGCGGGCCCTTCGGACAAGGTGCGCTCGGTGCCGGCCGCCGCCAGCTCGCGTTGCACTGCGCCCGACTCGGCCTCGCCCAGCGAAGCGGTCGCGATGTCGTCGCCGCGATCCAGGCGCGCCGACCAGCGATGCCAGGCCGCCAGGGTGGCGAAGCAGCGCGAGGTCGAGCGGAACAGCGCCAGGTGCGGGCTGAGTTCCATCAGCTTCGTGCCCGGCCCTTCGAGCCAGCCGGTCAGCAGGTAGCAGCAGGCCATCTTGCCGTGCTCGCGCGCCATCTCGGCCAGCGCGACGGTGCGCTTCGCGCTCGACTCCATCGCGGTGGTGTAGGGCGTGGCGATCGCGCCGATGTCGGCTTCCTTCAGGAAGGCTTCGGCGCAGGCCGGGAAGGACAGCGGGTTGTTGAGGATCTGCGCCGTGACGTCGCAGGGATTGCGCGCGGCGCCGAATTCGGGGATGTGCGATTCGAGCAACGCCTTCAGTTCGGGCCCCGGCTGCGGCAGCGGCACGCCGTGCACTTCGGCCTGGTCGGCGGCCATGATGCCGGCGCCGCCCGAAGGCGTCAGCACCGCCACGCCGGCGGCCTTGGCGCGCGGCGCCTTGGCGAAGAAGGCGGCGGTCTCGAGCAGCGCCTCGAAGTGATCGACCGGGATGAAGCCGGCCCGCTCGAAGAGCGCGTCGTAGCCGGCGGCCGAACCGGCCAGCGCCCCGGTGTGCGAGAGCGCCGCCTCGGCGCCGCTGGCGCCGGTCGCCAGCTTGAAGACCACCACCGCCTTGCCCTGGCGGCGCGCCAGCGCACCGGCCTCGAGCAGCCGGGCCGGCGCCGTGGTGCCCTCGAAGACGCAGGCGATGACGTCGCAGGAAGGGTCCTCGGCCAGGAACGCGATCTCGTCGGCGACGTCGACGTCGCAGCCGTTGCCCAGGGTCAGCACGTGGCTGAAGGAGACGCCGAGCTCCACCGCCTGCGACAAGCCGACGCCGAGCGCGCCCGACTGGCTGATCAACCCGATCGAGCGGCAGCCCTCGATGCGCATGCGCTCGGGAATGAGCGCGAAGGTGGCCAGCAGGCCGGTCACCGCGTTCATCGAGCCGAGGCAGTTGGGACCGAGCAGCCGGGTCGGCGTGCCGGCGGTCATCGCGACCAGGTCGCGCTGCAGTTGCTGGTGGGCCGGGTCCTCGCTCTCGCCGAAGCCGGAAGCGAAGATGACCACGCCGCCGACGCCGAGCCGCACGCATTCCTCGACCACCGGGCGCACCGCGTCGCGCGGCACCGCGATGAAGACGCAGTCGGGCACCTCGCCGATGTCGGCCAGCGCGGCGACGCAAGGGCGCTCGCCGATGCGGTCGTACTTGCCGTTCACCAGATGGATGCGGCCGGTGTAGCCGTGCAGGTTGGCCAGCGTGCGGGCGCCGAAGGAAGCCGCGTTGGGCGAGGCGCCGACGATCGCGATGCTGGCCGGATCGAACAGGCGCCGGGTCTCGGCGTAGCAGTAGAGCGGGCGGTTCATCGAGTGTCCACGTGCGTTCAGGCGATCGCGGCGTGGCCGTGCGTGAGCACCGTCACCTCGCGCTCGACCACCTTGGCGCGGAAGGCGACGCCGCCGTCGCGGCGCCAGCATTCGACGCGGATCGTCTCGCCGGGGAACACCGGCGAGGACATGCGCGCGCGCAGCGACTTCAGGCGCCGCGGATCGTGGCCGCCGAAGTTCGCAACCAGCGCGCGGCCGGCGATGCCGAAGGTCGCCAGGCCGTGCAGGATCGGCTTCGGGAAGCCGGCCTTGGCGGCGATGTCGGGGTCGGCATGCAACGGATTCAGGTCGCCCGAGAGGCGGTAGAGCAGCGCCGCGTCGGCGCGGGTCGGCAGGTCGAAGACCGCTTCGGGCGCGCCGTCGGGTGTGGCCTCGAAAGGCGGCGCGGCCTCGTCGCCGCCGCCCTGCCTGGAGAAGCCGCCGTCGCCGCGGCAGAAGACGGTCTGCTCGACCGTCGCCAGCAGTTCGCCGTTGGCCTCGTTGACGATCTGCCGTTCGGTGTGCAGCACCGCACCCTTGCCTTCGCCCTTGTCGACGATGCGCACGACGCGCGAGCGGCCGATCACGGTCGCCGCCGGCGGCAGCTCGGCATGCAGGGTGACGCTCTGCTCGCCGTGCACGATCTTCACCGCGTCGATGCCGAGCTCCGGGTGGTCGCGCATCCAGAAGCCGGGCGAGGCCAGCACGCTGACCATGGTCGGCATCGCGACCAGGTTCTTCTCGTAGACGAAGGGCAGCTCGGCGCGGTTCATCGGGTCGGCGCCGAAGCCCAGGCCGAGCGAATAGAGGATCGTGTCGCGCGCGGTGTAGCCGTGGCGGACTTCGGCGAAGCGGAAGTTGCGGGTCTTCTCGTAGTCGAGCATCGGTTCAGGTTCCTGGGTTCTTCGGAGCTGTCGGAGCGGCTGCAAGTGCGGGAGGCCAGCGGAACTGCGCCGGCTCCTTGGCGACGAAGCGCCGTGCCGCTTCCTTGAGGTAGTCGCTGCTGCCGGCGATGCCCTGGCCGGCGGCTTCCATGTCGAGCACGGTCGCCAGGTCGCTCTGCAGCGACGCGTTGAGGGCCTGCTTGGACAGGCTCAGCGCCACGCCGTTGGCGCCGCAGAAGCTGCGCGCCATGTCCTGCGCGCGCGCCAGCAGCGCATCGGGCGGCAGCACTTCGAGCGCGATGCCCATGCCTTGCGCCTCGGCGGCACCGATCTCGCGCGCCGAGAAGATCAGCTCCTTGGCGCGCTGCAGCCCCACCGCGCGCGGCAGGGTGAAGAAGGCGCCGCAATCGGGCACCAGGCCGATGCGCTGGAACACCATGCACAACCGCGCGCGTTCGCTCAGCAGCACGATGTCGGCCATCAGCGCCAGGCTGAAGCCGGCACCGTAGGCGACGCCGTCGACCGCGGCGATCACGGGCTTGTCCAGGCCCATGAGCTCCAGCGTGAGACGGCGGTAGCGCGCCATGCCGGCGCGGATCTGCGCCGCGCTGCGCGGGCCGGCGCTGGTCGAGGCATTCATGCCGCGCACGTCGCCGCCGGCGCAGAAGGCGCCACCCGCGCCGGCCAGCACCAGCACGCGCACGGCCTCGTCGGCGCGGATCGCGGCCAGCAGGTCGCCCAGTTCGTCGGCCATGGTCGGATCGATCGCGTTCTTCGACTCCGGCCGGTGGAGGGTCAGGGTCGCCACGCCTTCGTCGAGCGCGTAGCGCAGGGTCTTGAACTCAGCCATGGCGCGCCTCCAGCAGGTCGGCCAGCCGCGCGGCCTGGCTCGCGGCATCGCCGAACGTCTGGTCGATGACCAGCAGGCGGCGCAGGTAATGGCCGACCGCGTATTCCTCGGTCATGCCGATGCCGCCGTGCAGCTGGATCGCGCTCTGGCAGAGGCTGCGGCCGTGGCGGCCGATGATCAGCTTGGCGCGCAGCAGGTCGCCCGGCTCGACCGTCGCGGGGTCGTCGAGCACGGCGGCGGCGAGACCGGCCATGCTTCTGGCGACCTCCAGGCTCACCAGCATCTCGGCGGCGCGATGGCGCAGCGCCTGGTTCTCGCCGAGCAGCCGGCCGAACTGCTTGCGGGTGCGCAGGTATTCCATCGTCAAGGCATAGGCGCCTTCCATCGCGCCGACCGCGTCGGCGCACAGCGCCGCGATGCCGGCCGCGCGGACGGCCTCGATGGCGTTCCAGCCTTGCGTCGGATCGCCGAGCGGGGTTGCCTCGACGCCTTCGAAGGTCAGCTCGGCGGCGGGCGTGTCGTCGACCAGGCGGAAGTCGCGGCGCTGCAGTCCGGCGGCGCCACGCTCGACCAGGAACAGGCCGAGTCCGTCACGCTCCGCCGGCGCGCCGGCGCTGCGCGCGACGACCACCAGCGCATCCGCGGCGGCGGCGTGCTGCACGTTGGACTTCAGGCCGTGCAGGCGCCAGCGCTCGCCGTCGCGCACGGCCTTCGTCTCGACCCACAGCGGCGCATGGCGGGCCGCCGGCTCGTCGTCGGCCCAGGCCAGGATCGTCTCGCCGCTTGCCACCTTCGGCAGCAGGCGTTCGCGAGTCGATGCATCGGCCGCCTGCTGCAGAGCGGTGGCACCGAGCACGGCGGAGGCCATGAACGGTTCGAGCAGCAGCGCGCGGCCGAAGGTTTGCAGCACCGGCCCGAGGTCGGCCGCGCGGCCGCCGAAGCCGCCGGCGGCCTCGTCGATGCAGAGGCCCGCCAGGCCGAGTTCGCACAACTGGCGCCACACGGCGGGGCTCCAGCCTTCGGCGCTCGCCGCGATCGCGCGGCGCTGCTCGAAGGTGTAGCTGTCGGCCAGCAGGCGGCCGACGCTGTCCTGCAGCTGGACCTGTTCTTCGCTCAGTTCGAAATTCATGTGTCAGCCCAGGATGGCCTTGGCCAGGATGTCCTTCTGGATCTCGCTGGTGCCGCCGTAGATGCTGGCGGCGCGCGAGTGCAGGTAGCGCGGCATGAGCGGCGCGGCCCAGTGCATGCCGGCCTCGCCTTCGGCCGGCCGGCGCTCCAGCGCGGCGGGACCGGCCAGGCGCGCGAGCAGCGCCGCCACGTCCTGCTGCACCTCGGTGCCCTTCAACTTCAGCACCGAGGCGAAGGCCTGGCCCGCCAGGCCGGTCTCCGGCGCCATCAGCAGCCGCCAGTTGGTGACCTCGAGCGCGCGGATCTCGGCATCGAGCAGCGCCAGTTCGGATTGCAGCCCGGTGTCCTCGATCAGCGGCCGGCCGGCCTGCGTGAGGCTGCGCGCCAGCTCGCGCGCATAGCCCAGCCGCTCGCGGCAGAGGCCGACGTTGGCGATGCCGGTGCGCTCGTTGCCGAGCAGGAACTTGGCGCATTCCCAGCCGCGGCCCTCCTCGCCCACGAGGTTCCCGACCGGCACCCGCACCTCGTCGAAGAAGACCTCGTTGAGGATGTGCGAGCCGTCGATCGAGATGATCGGCCGCACCGTGATGCCCGGTGTGCGCATGTCGACCAGCAGGAAGGAAATGCCGTCCTGTTTGCGCGCGGCCTGCTCGGTGCGCACCAGGCAGAAGGCCCAGTCGGCGACGTGGGCGGTGCTGGTCCAGATCTTCTGGCCATTGACCACGTAGTGGTCGCCGTCGCGCCGTGCCGCGGTGCGCAGCGAAGCGAGGTCGGAGCCGGCGCCCGGCTCCGAGAAGCCCTGGCAGAACCAGAGGTCGAGGTTGGCCAGCTTCGGCAGGAAGTGGTCGCACTGCGCCGGCGTGCCGAAGCGCATCAGCAGCGGCCCCAGCATGATCACGTTGAAGACCGAGGGCAGCGGCGCCGGCGCGCGGTACAGCTCGTCGATCAGGATCATGCGTTCGACCTGGCCCAGCTCGGCGCCGCCGTAGCGCTTGGGCCAGTGCGGCGCCGCCCAGCCGCGCTCGTTGAGCGCGCGCTGGAACAGCACGATGTCTTCCTTGCGTGCGGGATGGCCGGCGCGCATGCGGCTGCGGATCTCGTCGGGCAGGCGCGCGTCGATGAAGGCGCGGACTTCGTCGCGGAACGCCGCCTGCGCGGGCGTGAGCGCCAGGTTCATGGCCAGTCTCCTGAGGGTTGCGGGGCCGGTCGGGCGAAAGTGTGCAGTCCTCGAAAACTACAGACTGATGTGAAAACCCCCGTTGACACCCAAGTGCTGGCCGGTGATGTACGAAGCGCCGTCGGACAGCAGGAAACAGACCGTCTTCACCACTTCCTGCGGCGAGGCCCAGCGGTCGAGCGGGATCTGCGCGAGCATCTTGTCGCGGAACTTCTCGCCGCGCACCACCTCGGTCATCGGCGTCTCGACCACGCCGAAGCACACGGAGTTGGTGCGGATGTTGTAGCGGCCCCATTCGCGCGCGGCGGTCATGGTGATGCCCAGCATGCCGGCCTTGGCGGCCGCGTAGTTGACCTGGCCGATCGAGCCCTTGCGGCCGGCGTCGGACGAGATGTTGACGATCGCGCCGCCGCTCGAATCGCCGCCCTTGGCGCGCGACACCATGTGGCGGCCCACCGCCTGCAGCCAGAAGAAGGTGCCCGTCAGGTGGACGTCGATCACGTCCTGCCATTCCTTGACCGTCATCTTCTCGATCATGGCCGGGCGGATGATGCCGGCGTTGTTGACCAGCCCGTGCACCGCGCCGAAGCGCTCTACCGCCTGCGCCACCGTCGAGGCGGCCAGCTCCGCATCGGCCACGCTGCCGACCACCATCAGCACCTTGTCCTGCGGCAGCGCGGCGGTGGCGGCCTCGAGCGTGTCGGCGTTGAGGTCGAGCGCCACGGCATTGCCGCCGAGTTCGACCACCAGCTCGACCGCGGCGCGGCCGATGCCCTGGCCGGCGCCGGTGACGACGACGGTGCGGCCTTCGAGCGAAATCAGGGGAGCAGTCATGCGGATGTCTCTTGTCAATTAGTTTTAAGGTCCGACCAATGATAGTATCAACCAACCCGGTTTGGCAAAAGAAAATGAAAGGCGACAACCCTCCATGACGATCCGCAAGACCGCCTGCATCGCAGGTGCCTGGGAACATCCGCTGCGCAAGGCGCCGGACCACACGGTGCCGCAGCTGCACGCCGAGTGCGCGCGCGGCGCACTGGCCGACGCCGGCCTCACGCTGGCCGACGTCGACGGCTACTTCAGCGCCGGCGATGCGCCCGGGCTCGGCCAGCTCAGCATGGCCGACTACCTCGGCCTCAAGCTGCGCCACACCGACACCACCGACACCGGCGGCTCGGCGCCGCTCATCCACGTCGCCCACGCGGCGCAGGCGATCGCCGCCGGCAAGTGCGACGTCGCGCTGGTCACCCTCGCCGGCCGGCCGCGCAGTGCGCCGAGCGGCGTCGGCGTGGGCCCGCGCAACGTCACGGCCGAGACGCCCGACGTCGCCTTCGAGATGCCCTATGCGCCGGTGACGGTCAACATGTACGCGCTGGTCGCGGCGCGCCACATGTTCCAGTACGGCACCACCAGCGAGCAGCTGGCCTGGATCAAGGTCGCTGCCTCGCACCATGCGCAGCACAACCCGAACGCGATGCTGCGCGACGTGGTCACGGTCGAGGACGTGCTCGCCTCCCCGCTCATCGCCGACCCGCTGCACAAGCTCGATTGCTGCGTGGTGAGCGACGGCGGCGGCGCGCTGGTGGTGGTGCGCCCGGAGATCGCGCGCTCGCTCAAGCGGCCGGTGATCAACCTGCTGGGTGCCGGCGAGCACATCAAGGGCCAGCACGGCGGCCAGGTCGACCTGAGCTATTCCGGCGCCGCGGTGTCGGGCCCGATCGCCTTCGCCGAGGCCGGGGTCAAGCCTTCGGACATCCAGTACGCGTCGATCTACGACAGCTTCACCATCACCGTGCTGATGCAGCTGGAAGACCTCGGCTTCTGCGCCAAGGGCGAAGGCGGCCGCTTCGTGATGGACGGCAACCTGATCTCCGGCGTCGGCAAGCTGCCCTTCAACACCGACGGCGGCGGCCTGTGCAACAACCATCCGGCCAACCGCGGCGGCATCACCAAGGTGATCGAGGCGGTGCGGCAATTGCGCGGCGAGGCGCATCCGAAGGTGCAGGTGCCGAACTGCACGCTGGCGCTGGCCCAGGGCACCGGCGGCCTGCTCGGCTCGCGCCACGGCAGCGCCACCTTGATCATGGAACGGGAGTGAAGCGATGACGACTGCCTACACCGAGCGCCCGATCGGCGCATTGATCGTCGATGCCGCCACCGCGCCCTACTGGAACGCCGCCAAGGAAGGCGTGCTGAAGATCAAGCGCTGCACCGCCTGCGCCAGGCCGCACTTCTATCCGCGCGCGCTCTGCCCCTTCTGCCTGGGCGACACCGAATGGATCGACTGCGCCGGCAAGGGCGAGATCTACAGCGTCAGCGTGACCCGCCGCGCCGGCCCGATCCCCTACGCGATCGCCTACGTGCGGCTCGACGAGGGCGTGACGATGCTCACCAACATCGTCAATTGCGACCTCGACGCGCTGCGCATCGGCGACCGGGTCAAGCTCGTCTTCAAGCCGGCCGAGGGCGGCGGCCAGGTGCCGATGTTCAAGCCCGAATGACCACCGCCGGCGGCGCGCCGGCGCCCTCGCTCGACCCAGCGCGGCTGGCCGCCTACCTGCGCTCGCACGTGGCGCCCTTCGACGGGCCGCTGTCGGTGCAGCGGGTCGAGGGCGGCTATTCGAATCCGACTTTCGTGGTCGGCACGGCCGGTGCCGGCAGTGCGCGCTACGTGGTGCGCTGCAAGCCGCCCGGCAGCCTGCTGCCTTCGGCGCATGCGATCGAGCGCGAGGTGCGGGTGCTGCGCGCGCTGGCGGGCAGCGCGGTGCCGGTGCCGGCGGTGCGCGCGCTGTGCGAGGACGCCGCGGTGCTCGGCAGCGCCTTCTACGTGATGGACTTCGTGGACGGCCGCATCTTCGGCGACCAGACGCTGCCTTCGCTGCCGCCGGCGCAGCGCGCCGCCTGCTACGACGAGATGGCGCGGGTGCTCGCATCGCTGCATGCGATCGACTGGCGCGCGGCCGGCTTCGAAGGCTTCGGCAAGGACGGCCACTACGTCGAGCGGCAACTGGCGCGCTGGACCGGCCAGTACCGCGCCAGCGAGACGCGCCGCATCGAGCCGATGGAGCAGCTGATCGCCTGGCTGCCGGCGCACGTGCCGCCGCCGAACCCGACCCGGCTGGTGCACGGCGACTTCCGGCTGGACAACGTGATCTTCCATCCGGTCGAGCCGCGCATCGTCGCGGTGCTCGACTGGGAACTCTCGACCCTCGGCGATCCGCTGGTCGACCTGGCCTACCACTGCATGAGCTGGCGCCTCGCGCTGGGCGGCCATCGCACCCTGCTGGGCGCCGACCTCGCGACGCTCGGCATCCCGGGCGTGGGCGAGCAGGTCGCGGCCTACCTGCGCCACCGGGGCACCGCGAACGGCGGCGCGATCCCGCACTGGGGCTTCTACCTGGCCTTCAACATGTTCCGCCTCGCCGCGATCCAGCAGGGCGTGCTGAAGCGCGCGCTCGACGGCAACGCGGCCCACAGCCGCGCGCTCGCGGTCGGCGCGCGGGTCGAGGCCAGCGCCTCGGCCGGCTGGGACTGCGCGCTCGAGGCGATGCGAGGCGCATGACCGCACTGCCCGAAACGATGCAAGCCTGGCAGGTCGAGCGCATCGACGACAGCGGCGCGATGCGGCTGGCCGAACTGCCGATGCCCGTGCCGGGTCCCGGCCACTACCTGGTGGAAGTGCAGGCGGCCGGCCTCAACTTCCTCGACACGCTGATGGTGCGCGGGCGCTACCAGCGCAAGCCCGCCCTGCCCTTCACGCCCGGCGTCGAGGTGATCGGGACGATCGTCGGCGATGGCCATGCGAGCGGTCCGCTGCCGCTCGGCACCCGCATCGCCGGCGGCATGCGCACCGGTGGCTTCGCCCGCTACGCGCTCGTCGCGCACGAGGAGGCGCTGGCGCTCCCCGCCGGCGTCCCGGCCGACGTCGCGCTGGCCCTGCGCGGCAGCTACCCGACCGCCCTGCACGCCTTGCGCGACGTCGCCCGGCTGCGCGCCGGCGAGAGCCTGCTGGTGCATGCAGGGGCCGGCGGTGTCGGCAGCGCGGCCATCGACCTCGGCCGAATGTTCGGTGCGCGGGTGATCGCGACCGCGGCCGGGTCCGCGAAGCGCGCCGCCTGCGAAGCGCTCGGCGCCGACGCGGCGATCGACTACGCGGACGGCGACTGGGTCGATGCGGTGCGCGCGATCGCGCCCGACGGCATCGACGTGATCTTCGACCCGGTCGGCGGCGACGTCGGCGCGCAGAGCCTGCGCTGCCTGGCCTTCCGCGCCCGCTACCTGGTCATCGGCTTCGCCGCCGGCACCTTGACCGCGCTCCCCGCGAACCGCCTGCTGCTGCACAACGCGTCGGCGATCGGGGTGCTGTGGGGCGAGGTGATGAAGCGCGATCCGGCGCACGCGGCGGCACTGATGGGCGAACTGTTCGAGGCGCACGCCGCGGCGCGGCTGCACCCGTTGCGCTCGGCGGGCTTCGCGTTCGACGAAGCGCCCGTGGCGCTGGCGGCGCTGGCGGGGCGGCGGACCGTGGGCAAGCCCTGGTTGGCGGTGAAGCCTGCGCTCGACTAGGGCTTGTCGCGATACGGCGGATCGCGCCACCACGGATAGCCCTCGGGCATGTCCCGGCTCACCCGCCCGGTGAACTCCGGCGCCCGCTTCTCCAGGAACGAGGCCACGCCTTCGCGCGAATCGGCCGAGGCCCCGCGCGCGGCGATGAAACCGCTTTCCAGCCGGTTGGCCTCGATCGGGTGCGCGGCGCCCAGCATGCGCCACATCAGCTGCCGGGTCAGCGCGACCGACACCGGCGCCGCATGTTCGGCGATCTCCAGCGCCAGCGCACGGGCCCGCGCCGTCAGCGCCTCGGGCGCGCAGACCTCGCGCAGCAGGCCGCCCGCCAGCGCCTCCTCGGCCGGCATCAGCCGCCCCGACAGGCTCCATTCGAGCGCCCGCGAGATGCCGACCACGCGCGGCAGGAACCAACTGGCGCAGGCGTCCGGCACGATGCCGCGGCGTGCGAAGACGAAGCCGATGCGCGAATTGCTGCTGGCGATGCGGATGTCCATCGGCAGCAGCATCGAGGCGCCGATGCCGACTGCCGCACCGTTGACCGCGGCGATCAGCGGCTTGGTGCTGGCGTAGAGGCGCAGCGCCAGCACGCCGCCGCCATCGCGGCCCGCTTCGTCTTCCTCCGAACCTTCGAGCCGATGCCGGCTGCGATCGAAGGCGGCCGCGCCGGCCGACAGGTCGAAGCCGGCGCAGAAGGCCCGCGGACCGCTGCCCGTGAAGACGATCGCGCGCACCTCGTCGTCGGCGTCGGCGAGGTCGAGCGCATCGCAGAGCTCGCGCCGCATCGCGGCGGTCATCGCGTTCATCGCCTGCGGCCGGTTCAGGGTCAGGGTCAGCACCGGTCCGCGGCGCTCCCACAGCAGGTTCTCGAAGGTCGACGTGGCGGTCATGGAGGCTTTCGCTCGATGGAAGGGCCAATATAGCAGAGGAACGTCCAAAGGTAGAACCAATGGTCCGGCTGGTTTACACTGGCGCCATGCCGTCTCCCAAGACTTCCCCGAGCGTTCCCGACGCGGTGCCGGACGCCGTTCTCGCCGACCATCTCGAATTCCGCGAAGTGCGCGTGCGCCGCGCCTTCGAGGCCGTCTGCGACCAGATCCGCCAGCAGTTGCTGGCCGGCGACCTGCGACCCGGCGACCGCCTGCCGGGCGAGCGCGAGATGGCCGAGCAGTTCAACGTCAGCCGCGGCGTGGTGCGCGAAAGCATCCGCAGCCTCGAATCGATGGGCGTGGTCGAGGCCCGCACCGGTGTCGCCGGCGGCGTCTTCATCCGCGGCAGCACGCCCAAGGGCATGACCCAGGCGATGAGCGACATGGTGTCGCTCGGCCAGATGCCGATCGGCGTGGTCACCGAGACCCGCATCGAGATGACCTGCATGGCGATCCGCCTGGCCTGCGCCCGCGCCACCGAGGCCGAGCTCGATGCGATCGAGCAGGACGTCGAGGCGATCGCCGAGCGCTTCCGGCGCGGCGATGCGCCGCGCAGCGGCCGGGCGCTCGGCGAGTTCTACCGGCTGATCGCCTGCGCGACCCACAACGAGCTGATCGTCATGCTGATCGATTCGCTGTCGGAGGTGATGCGCAACCTGCTCGCCCGCATCGACCCGCAGCCGCATCCGGACATGATCGTGATGCGCCGCAAGGTGCTGCGCCACATGCGCGCGCGCGATGCGCAGCAGGCCTGCGCGGCCATGACGGTGCACCTGCAGCACGTCACCGACTACCTCGAATCGCAGAACCGGTCGAAGGCCGGCGCCGTGCGCCAGGGCTGAGGCGTCGGAGGCGTCTCAGGCCGCCTCGACGACCGCCGCCAGCTGCTCGAACAGCTCCTGCGCGATGTTGAGGTCGTGCCGCCCGCCATCGGGCGAAGCGTTCACCATGACCGAGATCGTCGCGCCGCGCGACGCGAGGAACATGGTCGCGACCTGGAAGCCGACGCCGCTGCCGGTGTGGCCCCACCAGTTGCCGATCTGGCCGATGCCCAGGCCGTAGTTGTCGTATTCCGGGCCGTTGGTCACGGCGCGCGAGCGCGACTCGCGCAGCGCCTGGAGTTCCGCCGTGAGCAGGGTGCCGCGGCCGAGCGCCTCGCCCCAGACCAGCAGGTCGGCCAGGGTCGAGGCCATCGCGCCGGAGCCGGCGAGCGAGGTGGGGCTGATCAAGGGCTGCGCGTCGGGCACGCCGGTCTCGACATCGACCCCGTAACCCGTCGGCGTCGGCGGCGGCAGCACCGCCGAGCTGGGGTAGGTGGTGCCGGTCAGCGCCAGCGGCTTGAAGATGTCGGCCGCCATCAGGTCGGCCAGCGCCATGCCGGTGACGGTCTCGATCACCACGCCGAGCAGCACCGTGTTGGTGTTGGAGTATTGGTATTGCTCGCCGGGCAGGAAGGTCGGCGTCTCGGCGAAGGAGAAGGCCAGGAGCTGCTGCGGCGTCCAGACGTGCAGCGGGTCCTTGATGAAGATGTCGAAGAAGCCCGCGGTGCCGGAGTAGTCGACCAGCCCGCTCTGGTTGCCGGCCAGGTCCGCCAGCCCGATCAGGTCGCCGTTGGGCACGCCGGTGACGTAGCGGCCAACCTTGTCGTCCAGCCCCAGCTGCCCGTTGTGCACCAGTTGCAGAAACAGCGTCACGGTGAACGACTTGGTGATGCTGCGCACCGGGAAGGTCTCGGCGAGCGTCATCGGCGCGGCGCTGGCCAGGTCGGCGAGGCCGTAGGCCTGGGTCCAGGTCGTCTGGCCCGGGATGCGCACCGCGGCCAGTACGCCCGGCGGGTGATAGGTCGCGGTGATGTTCTGCACCGCCTGCACGTAGGCGGCCTGGGCGGGCGTCGCGATCAGCGGCAGCAGCGCGCTCGCATCGCCCGATCCGCCGCCACCGCCGCAGGACGCCAGCCACGGGGCGAGCGCGGCCGCACCGGCCCAGCGGCCGAGGCGACGGCGTGACGGATCGAAACGCAGCATGGCTTACTCCTCGTTGGTCCTCGTTGGTTTCGGCTGACCGCGCCGGACGTCGCTAGGGCGCGGGCGCGGGTGCGACCGGCGCCGCGCCTGCCGGCGGCAACTCCTTGGGCGGGTTGTGCCGCAGGCTGTCGAGCAGGCCCTGGTAGGCGGGCGACTCGCGCAGCAGGCGGCCGGCGACCGCGCGCAGCTTGTCGACGTCGTCGCCGCTCAGCACGAAGCTGGTCGGCAGGTCCTGGAAATACTGGCGCTCTTCAGGGTCCTTGATCGCATCGAAGCTGACGTCGATCGCGTCGAAGCGAAGCTCCGGCACCTGCGCCTCGGCCTCGGCCTGCGACATGCCCGCCAACCGCTTCTCGGCGATCTGGTACTTGCGGGCATCGGCCCAGCGTCGCGCGATGTCCTTGAGCAGTTCCACCGATTCGTAGGAGAAGTGGTCGATCGGCACGCTCGACGACTGCAGCGCCTGCGCGATGATGCCGGGCGCTCGCGGGCTGCGGTCCCAGTTGGTCTCGGGCGCCGAGCGCGAGTTGACCACCACCACGACGATGCGCCGCAGGTCCTTGAAGTCCATCTCTTCCTGGAAGCTCGGACTGGCCTCCAGTTCCTCGAGCGCCTCGATCACGCCGCGCAGGCCCAGGTTGTCGGAGACGCCGCCGTCGACCACGTGCAGGTAGGGCCGGCGCTTGCTGTCCTGGAAGGCCTGGATGTCGCGGTAGCGCAGCAGCGCGCGGCCGGCCGGGCGTTCGCCGCCGACCTCGATGTCCTCGACCCACGCTGGCGCCTGCGCACCGCAATGGCCACCGTAGTTGCGGTAGGTCACGGGCGACAGCACCACCGGCACCGCCGACGAAGTCGCCGCCGCGCGCGCCAGGCGCACCTTGCCCATGTCCGAGCACAGCAGGTCGAACTGCTCCTGCGAGAACTGGAAGCGGGCGCCGGTGGACAGGTCGGTGCCGGTGACGATCGCCGCCGGCGTGTGCAGCGGCAGCAGGTCGTTGAAGGTCGCGCCGCCGAAGAGGATCTCGTCGTAGTAGTCGGCCGCCAGTTCCGAGCGGCCGAAATCCGGGCTCGCGAGCTTCGGCCAGTTGAGCGGGCTCAGCGCGCGCGAGGTCAGCACGCCCTGCACGTTGCGCTTGAGGAAGCGCGGCTCGTATTCGGTGAACAGGCGGTCGCCGTAGAGCGCGTAGGCCAGCGCGGTGAAGCTGCCGCCCGAGACGCCGGTGATCAGGTCAACCGCCGAGAGCATGTTGCCCTGCTGGCCATGGACCTCGATGTTGGTGCGGCGCAGTTCCTCGAGCACGCCGTACGAGAAGGCCGCGGCGCGCGTGCCGCCGCCCGAGAAGGTCAGGATCACCAGCGAGTCGTCGTTGGCCAGGCCCATGTTGCGCTTGAGCAGGTTGCCGATCCGGTAGCCATGGTCCGGATCGACCTGCGCGATCCGCTCGTTGACGGGCGCCAGCGAATTGCAGGCCGCCAGCAGCGTGGCCGCCAGCGAAAGCAGGAGCATTCGCAGGCCTCGGGCGGGCAACGAGAAAACGGGGTTCACGGCGATCGGGGTCCTGTGCGGCGGGGAGCGCCGCGCCCCGATCTTGCCAAAACCCGATGTCGGCGTCTTGTCAGCGCCTTGCGGCGTCCTTTCAGTCCGGCTCCAGGCCCGCCTTGATGCAGGCCAGCGCGACCAGCAGGTCGAGCGTCGGCGTCGGCACGCCCTTCATGCGCGCGAGTTCCAGCGGCGCCAGGAACATGGTCTCGACCTCCGGCCGGCGGCCGGCCGCGAAGTCCTGGACGATGCTCGGCACGTGCGGCGAACGGCGTGCGAAGTCCATCTGCGTGCCGAAGTCGAGCCGCACGTTGCAGCCCCAGGCATCCGCGATCGCGGCCACCTCGGCCTGGATCCGGAAGCGGGCGTCGACGCAGGCCCGGTGCGCGAACAGCTTCGCCATCGACACCGGCGCCAGCGCGCCGAGCGGCCCGGAGCCGAGGTTCAGGGCCAGCTTGGTCCAGATGCGGTCGCGGATGCGGCCGGCGCGCTCCACCGGGAAGCCGGCCTGCAGCAGCAGGCGCTCGAGCCGGTCGAGTTGCTCGCTCGGCCGGTCGTCGGGCGCGCCCAGCACCATCGGCCGGTTGCCGCCGACGACGCCGATGCGACCCGGCCCGAGCACGGTGCAGGCGCTGGCGGTGATGCCGGCCAGCACACGGCGCGGCTCGATCGCGCGGCGCAGCGCATCGTCCGGATCGAGCTTCGGCAGCCTCTGGCCTTCACCGTCGCCGCCCTGGTCCTGTCCCTGGCCCTGGAAATACCACCACGGGATGCCATTCTGCAGGAACACCACCGACGTGTGCGCGCCGAGCAGCGGCGCGATGCCCGCGGCCAGGTCGGGCAGCGCGGTCGACTTCAGGGCGACCAGCACGAAATCCTGTTCGCCGAGGGTGCGCGGATCGTCGCTGGCCTGCAGCCGTGCGGTCACCACGGCACCGTCGTCGCCCTGCAGGCTCAGGCCGTCGCGCTGGATGGCCCGCAGGTGCTCGCCGCGGGCCACCACCGAGACCGCTTGGCCGGACTGCGCCAGCAGCACCGCCAGGTGACCGCCGACGCCGCCGGCGCCATAGACGCAGAGCTTCACGCGCTCAGTCTCGCCAGCTCGGATCGTCCCGGTCGATCTGGCGCAGCAGCGCCGACCATTCGCGCTGGCCGTTCCAGTTGCCGAGGCTGGCCTCGGCGCCCTCGCGGCCTTTCAAGCGCGAAGGGCCGAGCACGCGCGCGGTCTTCTCGATCGCTTCCGCGCTCGGCAGGTGCAGCGGCGTGTTGGCGGCCATCAGGTCGACCTGCACCTTGCAGGCGGTCTCCAGGCGCTGCATCAGGAGGAAGGTCTCGGCCACCGAACTGCCGCAGGTGAGCAGGCCGTGGTTGCGCAGGATCATCACGTCCTTGTCGCCGAGGTCGGCCACCAGGCGTTCGCGCTCGGCCTCCTCCACGGCCGGCCCTTCGAACGCGTGGTACGCGATGCGGCCGTGAAAGCGCAGCGCGCCCTGCGTGGCCGGCAAGAGGCCGCATTCCATCGTGGCCACCGCCATGCCGGCGCGCGTGTGGGTGTGCAGCACGCAGGCGACGTCGTGCCGTGCGGCGTGGATCGCGCTGTGGATGACGTAGCCCGCGTGATTGATCTCGTAGGGCAAGTCGGGCCGCTCGATCACCCGGCCTTCGAGGTCGATCTTGAAGAGGCTGGAGGCCGTGATCTCCTCGTACATCAGGCCGAAGGCGTTGATGAGGAAGTGGCCCTCCTCGCCCGGCACCCGCACCGTGATGTGGTTGTAGATGAGGTCGGTCATGCCGTAGCGGGCCACCAGCCGGTAGCAGGCGGCGAGGTCCAGGCGGGCCTGCCATTCGGCGGCGGACACCCGCTCGCGGATTGGGAGATAGGGATTCATCGATGCCTCCAGAGGTCGACCGTTGGAATGGTACGACCTTTACACTATAGCCTTCTTCAGCCACCGGGAGGCCCCGCCATGCAGCCGACACGAAGCCCCGCGACGCACGAGGTCGACCTGCTGGTCATCGGCGCCGGCGCCGGCGGCATGGCCGCGGCGCTGGCGGCCTCGCTGATGGGCCTCGAGGTGCTGGTGTGCGAGAAGGCCGCGCAGGTCGGCGGCACCGCGGCCACCTCCGCCGGCACGATCTGGATCCCGGGCAACCGGCAGAGCCGCGAAGCCGGCTTCGAAGATTCGGCCGACGCCGCGCGTCGCTACCTGGACGGGCTGCTGGCCGATCCGGCCGACGGCCGCGCGCTGCGCGAGGTCTACCTGGCGCGCGGCCCGGCGGTCGTCGACTGGTTCGCCGAGCGCTCCGAGGTGCGCTTCGTGCCCTGCGGCCGCCATCCCGACTACCTCGACCGCGACGGTGCCGCGGTCAGCGGCCGGGCGCTGGTGGCCGCCGCCTACGACGGCCGCCGACTCGGCGCCGCCTTCGCCGACGTGCGGCCGCCGATCCCGGAATTCATGGTCTTCGGCGGAATGATGGTCGGCAAGGACGACATCCCGCGGCTGGTGAACCGCTTCGCGTCGGTCGCGAACTTCATGCATGCGGCACGCCTCTTCGCGCGCTACGTCGGCGACCGCCTGCGCCATCCGCGCGGCACGCGGCTGGTGATGGGCAACGCGCTGGTGGCCCGGCTCTACGCGAGCCTGTTGCAGCGCAAGGTGCCGGTGCGCCTGGGCACGCGGCTGGAGTCGCTGTCGAGCGAGAACGGTCGCGTCACCGGCGCGCGCCTGCGCGACGGCCAGGACGTCTTCGAGGTGCGCGCCCGCCGCGGCGTGGTGCTGGCGACGGGCGGCTTCGCCCGCGACGCCGCCTCGAGGCAGCGCTGGATGCCGGTGCCGGCACCCGTCGATTCGATGGCGGTGCCGAGCGACACCGGCGACGGCATCGCCGCCGCGTTGGCCGCCGGCGCGCAGGCGAGCGGCCGCAGCCACGGCAGCGGCGCCTTCTGGACGCCGGCCTCGCGCACCGGCCGCGACACCTCGAAGGGCCAATGGGCCGGCCTCTTCCCGCACCTGTCGCTCGATCGCGCCAAGCCCGGGCTGATCGCGGTCAACGGCGCCGGCCGGCGCTTCGCCAACGAGGCCGACTCCTACCATCACTTCATCGAGGCCATGTTCGCGAGCCACGCTCGAACGCCGCCGATCCCGGCGTGGCTGGTCTGCGAGACCCGCTTCGTGCAGACATACGGCCTCGGCGCGATCCATCCTGGCACCACCGACCTGCGCCCGCACCTGCTGGCCGGCTGCTTCGTCGCCGCGCCCTCGCTCGGCCACCTGGCGCAGGCGATGAACGTCGACGCCGCCGGCCTCGCGGAGACGGTCGCGCGCCACAACCGCTTCGCCGAGACCGGCGTCGACGAGGACTTCCGCAAGGGCCACAGCGAGCTGAACCGCTTCAACGGCGATCCGGCGCACGGTCCGAACCCCTGCATCGGGCGCATCGGCGACGGGCCCTATTGCGCGATGGCGGTCTGGCCGGCCGAGATCGCCTGCAGCAGCGGCCTGGAGACCGATGCGCAGGCGCGCGTGCTCGATGCGGCCGGCCAGCCGATGCCCGGCCTCTATGCCTGCGGCAACGACCTGGCGTCGATCATGCGCGGCACCTATCCGGGTCCCGGCACCACGCTGGGTCCGGCGCTGGTCTTCGGCTTCCTGGCGGCGGAGCATGCGGCGTCGCAGCCGGCCGAGGTCGACACGCCGGCGGAACGAACCGACGCAGCGACGGCGGCGACGACGGCCGCAGAGAGCCTCACGGCCTGAACACCCTCGCAGCGCCGCACGCGCGCAGGCGTCCCGAACGCTCCCGTCGCTCGTTCACAATGCGGGATTCGATCAGCCGCCCCGCGAATCCGCCTTCCATGAGCATTTCCATCCAGGACCTCCAGGAGTCCCCCGGCCAGCTGTTGCGGCGCGCCCACCAGCTGGCGATGGCCATCGCGGCCGACCAGCTGACGCCGCATGGCCTGACCGCGATGCAGTTCGGCGCGATGGTCATCCTCAGCGAGAAGCCGGGCATCGACGCCACGCGGCTCGCGGCGCTCTTCGCCTTCGACCGCGCGACCTTGACCGGGGTCATCGACCGGCTCGAAGCCAAGGGCCTGGTGCTGCGCCAGCCGCATCCGAGCGACCGCCGCACCCGCCTGCTCTACCTCACGCCCGAAGGCCAGAAGCTGCTGCGCAACGCCAGCCGCGCGGCCAAGAAGTCGCGCCACGTGGTGCTCGACCCGCTGACGCCGCAGGAGCGCGACACCCTGCTCGCGCTCCTGACCAAGCTGGTCGCGGCACAGAGCGAGCGGGTGCCCGAAGAGGTGCAGGCGCTGCTCGGGCGGCCGGAGCCTTGAGCCGCTTCCACTGAGCCGCTTCCATCGAGCCGCCGCGCGGCTCAGAGCCTGAACGAGCGTGCCTGCTGGATCACCGCCTCGCGATCGAAGGCATTGATCTCGTCGATCAGCTCGTTGCTGTACGCCCGGTCGAGGTTCACCTGCCTGGGCAGCTCGGGGTTCTTGCTGATCTCGGTGGCGGTCGCCAGCTGCGCCTGCCATTCCGACAGCTTGGACGGACCGAAGCGCTGGTCGCTGTCGTCGGTGCGCCGCATCCAGTTCTCCTTGCGGTCCTTCAGGATGAAATGCATCTCCTTGCGGGCCTCGTCCTCGCTCTTGCCCTTCGGCCGGCTCTCCGGGTACACGGCCCAGTGCGCATCGATGGCCGCATCGAGGTTCGTGTGCGCGAACAGCGTGGACTTGGCCAGCGCGCGGAAGAAGCCGACGTAGGCCTTGCGGTCGTCCTTCATCGCCTGCCGCTGGACGCACATCCAGCTGGAGCCGACCTGGTCGAACTTCGGCGTCAGCGGCACGTAGCGCAACCGGGTGCCGATCAGCTCGATGCGCGCGGCGGCGGTGTCGTAGGTGACCATCGCATCGACCCGGTCGGCGTCGATCGCGGCGCCGGCGGTGGCGCCGTCGCCGATCGCGATGTACTCGACCTTGTCGTCCTTCAGGCCGAGCTCGGCCAGCATGGTCTTGGTGACCACGATGCCCGGGTCGCCCTGGTTGCGCACGCCGACCTTCCTGCCCGCAAGGTCGGCGGCGGTCTTGATCGCGCTGCCCGGCTTGACCACCACCACGTTGGCGTTGCGCGGCAGCCATTCGTAGACCGCCACCAGGTCGAGCGACGGCTCCTTCGCCATCGCCGGCAGCAGGATGGTCGGCGCGATCGGCCCGAGCTGCACCTGCTGCGTCATCAGGTTCTGCAGCGCCTGGAGGATGGAGGACATGTTCACGTATTCCACGTCCACGCCCTCGCTCTTGTAGAAGTCGAGCCTGGGGTGCTGGCCGCTGGTGCAGAAGCACTGCTGCGCGTCCATCACGCCGGCGGTGTTGGCCAGCTTGAACACCTTCACGCCGGCCGCCATGGCAGGCAGCGCCGTCAGTCCCATACCGAAGAAGCCCAGGCCCGCGCCCAGGCCGAAATCACGTCGCGTCAGCATCGAGAGGTTCCTCCGTCGTCTTCAAACATTGATCGTGCGTTGCTGCGACGGGTCCTGCGGCATCCAGTGCAGGACGCGGCGCTGGATGCGTCGCAGGATGGACGTCATCGCGATGCCGATCAGCGACAGCACGATGAACACCGAGAAGCTGCCGCCGGTGTCCATCTGCGCTTCCATCTGCTGGATCAGCACGCCGAGCCCGGCCTGCGCGCCGACGAATTCGCCGACGATCGCACCGACCACCGCGAAGGCGGCCGCCATGTTCAGCCCGGCGAAGACGTAGGGCAGCGCGCTCGGGAACTTGGCCTTGCGGAAGATCTGCCAGGGCGTCGCCGACAGCGAGCGCAGGAGGTCGATGCGGTCCGGGTCGACCGCCTTGAAGCCGGCGATGCTCGTGACCAGCACCGGGAAGAAGGTCAGGAGGCAGATGATGGCCACCTTCGAGCCGATGCCGAAGCCCAGCCACACGACGATGATCGGCGCCACCGCCACCTTCGGCAGGCTCTGCAGCGCCGAGATGTAGGGCTCGACCACGGCCTCGACCCGCGGCATCTGCGAGACCAGCACGCCGATCGCGAGCCCGACCGCGCTGCCCACGAAGAAGCCGAGCAGGATCTCCGCGATCGTGATGGCGCTGTGGTACCAGAGGCTGTCCTTCGCGAACGGCGAGGTTGCCAGGCCGCGCCAGAGCGCGACCGCGATGTCGCTCACCGGCGGGATCAGGAACTTCGGCACATGGAAGAAGCGCACGCCGAACTCCCAGCCCGCGAGCAGCAGGACCAGCAGCAGCAGGGAGATGGTCTTCGTGCCGAGCCTCGGGCGCCGCGACGAGGTCTTGGGGGGCGCGGGAACCGGTTGCGTGGTGGAAGCGGTGCTTCCGGAAATGGGCATGGCGGACATCAGTCGAAGGATCCGGTGTGGTTGAAGATCTCGCGGATCTCGTCCGCGATGCGACCGAAGGCCGGCTCGGCCATCGCGTGCATCGTGCGGGGCCGCGGCAGGTCGACCCGGATCACGCGCTCGATGCTGCCGGGCCGCGGCGTCATCACGAGCACGGTGTCGCCGAGGAAGATGGCCTCCGGGATCGAGTGCGTGATGAGGATGACCGTCTTGCCGCTCTCGGCCCAGATGCGCTGCAGCTCGATGTTCATGCGCTCGCGCGTCATCGCGTCGAGCGCGCCGAAGGGCTCGTCCATGAGCAGGATCTTCGGGTCGTGCAGCAGCGCCCGCGCGATCGAGGCCCGCTGCTGCATGCCGCCCGAGAGCTGGCGCGGCAGCTTGTCCTCGAAGCCTTCGAGGCGGACCATCCGCAGGAGGTGCATGGCGCGCTCGCGCGCCTGCTTCCTGTCGATGCCCAGCACCTCGGCCGGCAGCATCACGTTCTCGAGGATGGTGCGCCACGGCAGCAGGATCGAACTCTGGAAGACCACGCCGATGTCGCGCCGCGTGCCCTGGATCGGCTGGCCGTCGAGCAGCACCTGGCCCTGGCTGTAGCCGAGCAGCCCCGCGACGATGCGCAGCAGGGTGCTCTTGCCGCAGCCGCTCGGGCCGACGATCGAGACGAAGCTGCCTTTCTCGATCGTGCAGTCGATGTCGCGCAACGCGACGACGTCGCCGAAGGACTTCGACAGGTTTCGGATGCGGATGTATTGCGCGTCTGCCGACATGCGGAGCCCCTTTCACGACACCTGCAGTCTACGCAAGCGAGTTGATTGGAAGACGCTCGTTTCTGAATCGGTTATAACCGCGCGGTTATGTCTACCCAGGCCGCCGCGAAGATCCACCAGGCCGCGCTGTCGCGCCTGAAGATGCGCCAGCTGGTGCTGCTGCAGGCGATCGACCGGCATCGGGCCTTGAACCGGGTCGCCACAGAGATGCACCTGAGCCAGCCGGCGATCACCAAGGCGCTGCACGAGGTCGAGGACATCTTCGGCACCCTGCTCTTCACCCGCTCCAGCCGCGGCCTGGCGCCGACGGCGGCGGGCCGCGCGGTGCTGCTGCATGCCAGGCGCTGGCTGGCGGACCTGGAGTCGACCTCGCAGGTGCTGGCGGCGATCGACGCGGGCCACGGCGGCAAGGTGCGCATCGGGCTGACCACGCAGGTGCCGCAGTCGCTGCTCAACACGGCGATCGAGACGCTCCTCGGCCAGTCGCCGCGCTTCTCGATCTTCGTGGTCGAAGGCACCACCGACCAGCTGGTCGGCCGCATGCTGGAGCGCGAGCTCGACTGCGCGATCGGCCGCTCCTACGAGGGCGATGCGCCGCCGGTGCTGCAGGAGATCATCTACGAGCAGGAGCCCTGCCTGATCGTCGCCGCCCGCAACCAGAAGCGGCTGTCGCGCGGCCCGCTCGACTGGGCGAAGCTGGTCGAGCTCGACTGGATCCTGCCGCCAAGCAATTCGCCGATGCGCAGGCTCTACAACACCATCTTCGTCACTGCCGGCGTGCATCCGCCGACGCCGATCCTGGAAACCATCTCGGTGCGCACGATGGAAGCGGTGCTCGCCTTCGAGGAATGCGCGATCGCGGTGCTGCCGCGCGAAGTGGTGACCGAGCTGGCGAAGGGCGGCCGGGTCGCGCCGCTTTCGCAGCGGATGAACTGGACGCTGCCGCCGGTCACCTTCTTCTGCCAGCGGGAGCTGGCGGACCAGCCCGCGATGCAGGCGCTTGCGGCCGCACTGCGGAATGCGGTCGCGAAGTTGCGTGCATCGGCGGTCCGGGGTTGAATCCTTCGCCGACACCCATGAGCACCGATCCTTCACACGACCTCGAACCCGCCCCGATGGAAGGCGGCGGCACCTACAACCGCAGCTCCGGCGTGCAGGCCAGCGACCTCGACCGGGCGATCGCGGCGTTCACGCAGGCCGCGCGCGAAGTGCCGCTGCCGCCCTCGGCCGAGCCGGTCCTGCTGGCCGACTACGGCAGCTCCCAGGGACGCAATTCGCTGAGGCCGATGAAGGCCGCCATCGAGATGCTTCGCACCCGTCTGGGACCGGAGCGCCCGCTGTGCGTCACCCACACCGACCTTCCCGGCAACGACTTCGCGACGCTCTTCGAGACGCTGGCGCAGGATGCCGACAGCTATCTCGCCGGCGACGCGGCGGTGTTCGCATCGGCGGTCGGCCGCTCCTTCTACCAGCGCATCCTGCCGCCGGCGAGCGTGAGCCTGGGCTGGAGTTCGTGGGCGGTGCAATGGCTCAGTCGCGCGCCGGCGCCCTTGCCCGACCATGTGCAGGTGGCCTGCAGCAACGACATGGCGGCAAAGCAGGCCTTCGCCCGCCAGGCCGCCGAGGACTGGCGCGATTTCCTCGCGGCGCGCAGCTTCGAGCTGCGTCCCGGAGGCCGACTCGTCGTGCTGACGATGGCCCGCGACGACAGCGGCGAGTTCGGCTACCGATCGCTGCTGCAGGCCCTCGTCGACGAACTGCGCGACATGGTCGCCGCCGGCTTCCTCCGGGCCGACGAATGGGCCCGGATGACCATTCCGACCGTCGGCCGCAACCGCGACGAATGGCTGGCGCCCTTCGCGTCGGGCGCCAGCTTCGAAGGCCTGTCGGCGGTGCACTTCGAGCAGGTCGAGGGTCACGACCGCTTCTGGGCGCAGCTGCAAGCGGATGCCGATACGCGGGCCTTCGGTGCGAACTGGGCCGCCTTCTCGCGGGCTTCGGTGTTCCCGACGCTGGCCGCCGCGCTGGAGCCAGCCTCGGACGAAGGGCGGCGCAGCGCGTTCATGGACCGGCTCGAAGCCGGCGTGGCCGGGCGCCTGGCCGCCGCGCCGGAACGCATGCGGATCCCGCTGGCCCTGCTGGTCATCGCCAAGCCGCAGGCCTAGGTGGCGCCGAGGCACATCGGGCGTCGGCTCAGCGGACGTTGAACGGGAACTGCGCGTCGACCGCTGCCGCCACCGCATACCCATGCCTGCTGATCGCGTCGAACTGCGCGGGCTGCAGCTTGCACAGGTCGGTCGGGAATCCGCACGTGAGTTCCGCATCGGCATTGCCCGGCGTGGACACGAGCAGGTCGTCCATCTGCAAATAGGCGCCGGCCTCGACCCGCCTCAGGTGCTGCAGGAGCGGCCGCACGCGAAGGGTGCGGATCTGCTCGGACATGATGTCCGAGATGCGCTTGAACCGGAACGGGTTGAGCTTCCAGGCGGAAAAGCCATGGCGCAGCGGCGCCCCGGCGTCCGACACGATGATGACGTCGTTGCCCGCCCTGGGAGCCGACCGGCTCGCATCGAACAGCGACTCGAGCCCCAGGTTGTCGTAGACGCCGCCGTCGTAGAGGTGCAGCTTCTTGAACTTCGGCACCACGGGCTTGTCCTCGGATGGCGGCACGTTCGACGACCGCTTCGACCAGGTGTAGTGACGGGTCTTGATCGTCAGCGGACCGATCCCGCCAGGGAAGGCTGCCGAGACGGCCAGCGCGGTGCTCAGACGCACGCGGCCCTTGGCGTAACCGAGGTCGTAGTCGCCCATGCCGTCCACCTTGAAGCGAAAGCGCTTGCCGTCTTCCGCCGCGGTGCCGTTGATGGACCAGATCGGAACCCGGGGCAGTTCGTCCAGGTGCTCGTGAATGCCCCAGGTCTTGCGAAGGGCCCGCTCGACCAGATTCGCGCGCGACAGCAGGAAACGCCAATTGGTCGGCCAGACCAGATGCCGGGCTGCCGCCCAGCGCAGGTCCGTCGAGCACATGACCGACCGCACCTTGGCGAACACCGCATCGAATTCGGCGGCGGACGCGGGCCACCGGACGCCGTTGACCGTGAAGATCAGGCCGGTGACCAGGCTCCCGCCGGACACCGTGCTGATGCGCGTGACCCGGTCGAGCCACCCGCGCTCCGCCAGGAACCGCAGCACGCCCATGTGAAACGCCATGGCGCGCACGCCTCCGCCGGAGAGGGCGAGAGAGATCTCGGACCTGCCGGCCTCGCGCCCTTGCGGCGGAACTTCGTCTGGCTGCACAACACATTCCTTCCTTTCGATCCCCGCATTGTGCTGACGACGGGGCTCGACCTGCGGGCGTCGATCGCGCATGCTCATGGGTACATCCATTCTTCGGTCCCGAATTCGAACCATGAACCATCCTTTCGACAGCGCCCGGATCGCCGCCTGCTACGGCATCGCACCCGCCGATCTCGGCATCGCGCTCGTCCCGTACCGGCACGACGGCGCCGAGTACGAGAACGTGCTCCTGTACGACCGGCGCCGCGCGGCTCCCACGGCGGGCGTGATGGCCGTTCCGAACTTCCTGGGCGTGCGCCAGCAGGCGCTGGAGATCGCAGCCACGATCGTCGGCTCCGGCTTTCCGGTGCTGGTCACCGATGTCTATGGCAAGTCGGTGCGTCCGACCTCGCCGGACGAGGCCATGCAGGTGATCGCGCCGCTGAGGGACGACCGTGCGGAACTGCGTCGCCGCATGAACGCCGCGCTGGCGTCCTTCCAGTCGCAGGACCTGATTGCGCTCCAGCGCATCGGCGCTTGCGGCTTCTGCTTCGGCGGTGCCGCGGCGCTCGAACTGGCGCGCTCGGGCGCCGACCTGCGGGCCTTCGCTTCCTTGCACGGCTCGCTGGATTCGCCGACGCCGGCCGACGCGAAGAACATCCGCGGCGCGATCCTGGTGCTGCACGGCGCGCAAGACCCTTCGGTGCCGCCCGAACAGGTGAACAGGTTCATTGACGAGATGAGCGCCGCCCAGGTCGATTGGCAGTTGCAGAGCTTCGGCGAGGCCGGCCATTCGTACACCGATCCGAACGCCGCGCGGCCGGGCTTCTTCTATCACGCGAAGACCGCGCATCGGGCCTCGCGCGCCTTGCGCGACTTCTTCGCGGAGCAGTTGGGCGAGCCGCTGACCGGGTAGGACAAGGCCTCGACGCACCTTGACCGTCGGCGCGGCAGACCCTAGGCTTGCGCGACCCCGAGCAAGCGAAAACAAAGAGCACGAAAGCAGGAAGGCCCAGCATGTCAGATGCCGTCCAACGACCGGTGGTCCTGGTCCTCATGGGAGTCTCCGGCTGCGGCAAGACCAGCGTCGCCGCCATCCTGTCGGGCCGGCTCGGCTGGGCCTTCGAAGAAGGCGACTCCTTGCACCCACCCGCGAACGTCGAGAAGATGAAGTCGGGGCATCCCCTCGACGACGCCGACCGCGCGCCCTGGCTGGCCCGGGTCGCCGACTGGGTGGACGAGCGCCTGGACGCCGGCGAGAACGGCATCGTCACCTGCTCGGCGCTCAAGCGCTCCTATCGATCGCTCATCGACCGGCGAGGCCGCGGCGTCCTGTTCGTCTACCTGGCGGGCTCGCGCGAGACCATCGCGGCGCGCCTGGCCTCGCGCATGGGCCACTACATGCCTGCCAGTCTCCTGGCCAGCCAGTTCGCCGACCTCGAGGAACCGACGGCCGACGAGCCGGCGATCCGGGTCGACATCGGGCCGTCGCCCGCCGACATCGCGCAGACCATCGTCGACCGGCTGGCCCTGTCATGAACGCGTCCGCCGCCTTGACCGCGCACGACACGCAGGTGCTGATCGTCGCGGCGGCCGGCATCGCGCTGCTGGTGCTGCTGATCGTCTGGCTCAAGCTGCATGCCTTCATCGCCCTGACGCTTGGCGCGCTCTTCGTCGGCGTCGGCTCCGGCATCCCGCTGGAGAAGGTGACCGCCTCCTATGAGGCCGGTGTCGGCGGCGTGCTCGGCTATGTCGGCGTGCTGATCGCGCTCGGCGCGATGCTCGGCAAGCTGCTGGTCGATTCAGGCGGCGCCGACAAGCTGGTCGAGACGCTGCTGCGCGGCAGCAACGCCAGCCTGCCCTGGAAGATGGCGCTGGTGGCCGGCATCATCGGCATCCCGATGTTCTTCGAGATCGGGCTCGTGCTGCTCATCCCCGTGGTCATGCTGGTGGTGCACCGCTCCAAGGTGCCGGCGATGCTGCTCGGCATTCCGGCGCTCGCCGGCCTGTCGGTGCTGCACGGCTTCATCCCCCCGCATCCGGGGCCGCTCGCCGCGATCGCGATCCTGCATGCGAACGTCGGCGTGACCCTGGCGCTCGGCCTGCTCATCGCGGTACCGGCAGTGGCGGTGGCCGGCCCGCTGTTCGGCCGGCTCGCCGCGCGCATGGTGCCGATCGGCGCAGCCGGGGCCGCGCTCGCGGTGACCGCTCCGGGCGCGCACGGCGAGGGCAGCCGCGCGGACGACAACGTCGCCCGTGCGAGCCGCAGCCCCACCTTCGCCTGGACCCTGGCCACGCTGCTGTTCCCGATCGTGCTGATGCTGCTCAAGGCAACCGCCGACATCTGGGTCGACAAGGCTTCGGCCTTGCGGCCCCTCCTGGACTTCGTCGGCGATCCGGTCTTCGCGTTGCTGGCCGGGGTGCTGCTGGCGATGGTCACGTTCGGAACCGCGGTCGGCTTCTCGGTGTCGGTTCTGGGCAAGAAGATCGGCGAAAGCCTGATGCCGGTGGTCGGCGTGATGCTCATCGTCGGCGCCGGCGGCGGCTTCAAGCAGACGCTGGTCGACGGGGGCACCGGCAATGCGATCGCCAAGATCGCGCTGGCCGCCGGACTCTCGGCCTTGCTGCTCGGCTGGATGGTCGCGGTGCTCATCCGCCTGGCGACCGGCTCGGCGACGGTCGCGACCGTGACCGCCGCGGGCATCGTCGCGCCGCTGGCCGTCGGCCTGCCGCCCGCGCATCTGTCGCTGGTGGTGCTGGCGGTCGGTTCCGGCTCGCTGTTCTTCTCCCACGTGAACGACGCCGGCTTCTGGCTGGTCAAGGAGTACTTCGGAATGACCGTTGGCCAAACCATCAAGACCTGGTCCGTGATGGAGACCCTCATCTCGTTGATCGGGCTGCTGTTCACCTGGGCGTTGGCGTTCGTGCTTTGAGACGGTCCGACAAGGCGTTCAGCAGCCAGTCCTCCACGAGCGCCGCGATCTCGAGATGGTTGGCGTCCATCTGGAGCATGTGGCTGTTTCCCCGGATGCCGCAGCGGGGCAACTCGATCAGGCGCACCGGCACGCCGCGACGGATGAGTTCTTCGCAATAAAGCTCGGTGGTCCTGAGATAGGCCGACCAGGTCGCGTTGCAATCCCGGATGAAGTCACCGAAGACGAAGAGATGAGGCGGCAGTTCGACGTCGGGCGCTTCCAGGAGCCGCTGCAGGCAGTCTTCGCCCAGTGAGGGTTCGAGGGCCACGACGCTGGCGATGCGTTCCGGACGCGCCAGTGCTGATCGGACAGCGAACACGCCGCCCTGGCTGTGGCCGATGACCGCGCATCGCACCATGCGCTCCAGGAAGGCGTCGTAGGCTGCCAGCGCTTCATCGTCGGAATCGACGAATCGCGGCACGAATTGCCGACCGAACTGCTCGGCATGCTCCACCGGAAACTGTTGTCGCTCGTAGGCGAGTCGACGCAGGTCGTCTTGCAGAAAGCCGGCAGGGTCCGGCAATTCGGGGCCGAAGCGGAAGTGGTGCCAGATCGAATCGAGCGTCCGGTATTCCGCGACCCCATCGAATGCCTGCGGATGCGGCGGCAAGGAAGCACGTCCGCGTTCGAACGCATCGCACAGCGCGACGCTGAAGCCTGCCCGAAGGAATTGGTCGAGCCATCCGGGCCGGCCGTCCGGCGTGTTTTCCCAGCTCGCGCCGGTCATGCCGCCGCCATGCCAGAGTGCCAGCGGGATCGATGTGCATGGCTCGGCGACGCGGAAGAACTGCACGTACATCTGGCCGACCATGTGATGGCCATTGTTCTGGAAGCGCAGCCCCGGAGGGAATCCGTCCAGCAGGCGCGCATGCCCGCCGACGTGGAATCCCTCGATGCCCTGCAGTCGAATCGGATCTTGCGACATCGGTCGTCCTAGCTTGCGAGCAGCCGATTGGTCTTCGGGCCGAATGCCAGCAGCGTCACCACGATGACCGCCATGCTGAGCGTGATGAAGGTGAAGACACCGATGTTGCCGTAACGACTCAGGAAATAGGAGATCAGGTAGGCCGAGAAGATGGCCGAGAAGCGGCTCCACGAATAGACGAAGCCGACTGCCTGCGCTCGGACGGCCGCAGGAAACAACTCGGCCTGGTAGGTGTGATAGCACGACGACATCCAGCCGTTGTTCAGCGTGAGCAGGAACCCGATGCCGATCACCACCCCGGGCGCACTCTGCAACGAGAACGCGATGCCGAGCAGCGCGCACGCGGCGCAGCTCAGGATGACCTGGAACTTCCGCTCGATGCGATCCGCGATGAACATCGACAGCGCCGGCGCCAGCGGCGCCGCGATCGCCATCAGCACGCTGTATTCGAGCGACTTGATGGTGGTGATGCCCTTGGACACCAGCAGCGTGGGGACCCAGGAGGCGAAGCCGTAGTAACCGACGGTGATGCAGACGTTGATGAGCACCATCATCACGACACGTCCGCGCATGGCCGGCGAGAACAGGACGGCCCAGCGCGATCCGGCGGCCGGAACCGGTGCGGGCCGTGTCGCGGTCGACGGCCTGAACGCCTCGGGCCGTGGGGTTCCCGCGCCATGCACGCGCGCCTCGATCGCATCCATCACCTGCCCGGCCTGATCGAAGCGGCCCTTGCTCTCGAGCCAGATCGGCGACTCCGGAATCGAGCGGCGCATGAACCAGATGACCACCGCGCCCGCCGCGCCGATCAGCACGACCAGCCGCCAGCCTTCGAGGCCCAGGAAGGTGACCGGAATCAGCAGCCAGGCGACGATGGCCACCACGGGCATGGCGACGAACGAGATGGTCTGCGTCAATGCGATGGCACGGCCGCGGTAGCGGCTCGCGACCAGCTCCGCCGCATAGGTGACGATGGTCACCTGCTCGAGGCCGATGCCGACCGCCGCCAGGAAGCGCCAGAAGTTGATCCAGAGTGCGTCCGTCTGGAACGCCATGATGGCCGTGCAGACGCTGTAGCCGATCAGGGCGTAGGTGAACACCGCCTTGCGTCCGTACTTGTCCGGGAGCCGGCCCAGCAGCCCCGCCCCGACGAACATGCCCAGGAACAACGCCGCCACGAAGCTCGCGACCGCATTCATGTCGGTCACGCCCGGCGTCTTCAGGCTGTAGATGCCGTCCTTGATCAGGGTCGGGACGATGTAGGTCGTCAGGAACAGGTCGTAGAGCTCGAAGAAGCCGCCCAGCGTAATGACGAGCACGAGGCGAAAGATGTAGCCGCGAAACGGGAGCGCCTCCAGGCGAAAGGATGCGTCGGTGGATGCCATGGTCCCTCGTTCTCGTTTAAGTGTCGACACTTCATTTTGCTTTCACCTTTCAGAACCAAAAAATAGGGTTATCACCTATCAAGTGTCGACATTTGATCGGGTGTGCAAGATGCACTGGCATACTTTCCGCCGGAGGTTCCCCATTGAAGACCGAGCGCCCCATCGACGACATCGCGGTGGAAACCATCGTCGAGACGATCCGCACCGACATCATTTCGGGTCGTCTCGAGCCGGGCAGCGACATCAATTCCGTCGAGCTGGCGACCCGCTTCGGCACCAGTCGCACGCCGGTGCGCGAGGCGTTGCTCATCCTGGACCGCTACGGCATCGTGGCGCTGTCGGCCCGGAAGCGGCCGCGGGTGGCCGTGGTCTCGGCGAAGGCCATCCGCGATCTCTTCGCCTTGCGCATGGCCCTGCATGTCTACATCTCCGACGCCATCGTCGAAGGGGCTCCGGACGACGAGTTGGTTCGCATGCGCGAGCGCGCGGCCGCGCTGGTCGAGGCGAATCGCCGCGACTCCGTCGATGCGCAGTTGCTGAAGATCGAGGAATACCTCGAACTCGAATACGCGCTCTGCGGCAACGAACTGGTGATCCGGACACTGGACTCCCTGAAATGGCGGATCGCCTGGTTTCGCCGCCTCGCGACCATGACGACGCCGCAGCTTCGCGCGATCGCCCTGGACAGGCTGCGCGTCGCCGATGCCTACATCGATCGCGATGCACCGTTGGCAGCCGCGCTCAACAAGTCGATGCTTCGGCGCGGCGCGGCGTATTCAGAGCGAAACTACCTGGCTCGCCCCTAGGGTCACCGTTCATGCGCATCGCCACCTTCAACATCAACGGCGTCAACGCCCGCCTGCCGCGCGTCCTCGAATGGCTCGGCGAGACGAAGCCCGACGTGGCTTGCCTGCAGGAGCTGAAGTCGCCCGACGACCGCTTCCCGGCGCAAGCCTTCCGCGACGCCGGCTACGGCGTGCTGGTGCATGGCCAGCCGTCGTGGAACGGGGTCGCGATCCTGGCACGCGGGGTCGACCCGATCGAGACCGGGCGCGGCCTGCCGGGCATGGAGAGCGACCCGCAAAGCCGCTATCTCGAAGCCGTGGTGCGCGGCATCGTCATCGGCTGCCTCTACCTGCCCAACGGCAATCCGCAGCCGGGGCCGAAGTTCGACTACAAGCTCGCCTGGTTCGAGGCCTTCATCGCCCATGCGCGGCGGCTCGGCGGCTGCGGCCTCCCGGTGGTGCTGGCCGGCGACTACAACGTGGTGCCGACCGACGAGGACATCTACAACCCGGCCTCGTGGCGCGACGACGCGCTGCTTCAACCGGCCAGCCGCGAGGCCTTCCGGCGGCTCGTCGACCAGGGCTGGACCGACGCGATCCGTTCGCTGCATCCGCACGATCGCATCTACACCTACTGGGACTACTGGCGCAACCGCTGGCCGCGCAATGCCGGCCTGCGCATCGACCACCTGCTGCTGAACGCCGATGCGGCACCGCTGCTCCATGCGGCCGGCGTGGACCGCGAGGTGCGCGGCCGGCCCGGCGCGAGCGACCACGCGCCGACCTGGATCACGCTCGACCTTCTGTCCTGAAGAAGGTCAGACGGTCGCGGCCTCTCGCACCTGCGCTGCGGCCGGCGCCGCCGCACGCATGAAGTCGGCGGCGCGCTCGGCGATCATGATCGTCGGTGCGTTGGTGTTGCCGCCGATGATGGTCGGCATGACCGAGGCGTCGACCACCCGCAGGCCTTCGATGCCGTGCACCCGCAGCTGGGGGTCGACCACCGCCATCGGGTCGACACCCATCTTGCAGGTGCCGACCGGGTGGTAGATGGTGTCGGCGCGCTGGCGGATGTGCGCGGTGAGCGCCTCGTCGCTCTCGGCGTCGGCGGTATAGAGCTCGGCGCCGCGGTAGCGGTCGAGCGCCGGCGAACGCATGATCTTCCGCATCTCGCGGGTGCCGGCGAGCAGGGTGGCCAGGTCGTCCGGATGCGAGAGGTAGTTCGGATCGATGCGCGGCGCCGACGCGGCCTGCAGGTCGACCAGGCCGACCTCGCCGCGGCTCTTCGGCCGCAGCACGCAGACGTGGCAGGAATAGCCCGCGCTGAAGTGCATCTTGCGGCTGTGGTCGTCGACGATCGCGATCACGAAATGCAGTTGCAGGTCGGGCCGCGCCAGCGCCGGGCTGGAGCGGAAGAAGGCGCCGCCCTCGGCCAGCGGCGAGGCTGCCATGCCCTTGCCGGTCTTGCGCCACTCGAGGATGGCGCGGGTCATCCGGAGAGCGCCCATCGGCCCGAGGCCGACGACGTCGCTGTCCTTGGACTTGTAGCTGAGGATGAAGTCGAGGTGGTCCTGCAGGTTCTTGCCGACGCCCGGCAGCGCATGCCGGACCTCGATGCCGTGGCGCTGCAGTTCGGCCGGATCGCCGATGCCCGACAGCATGAGCAGTTGCGGCGAGTTGAAGGCGCCGCCGCACAGCACCACTTCGCGCCGCGCCTTGACGACTTCGCGCCGGCCGCCGCGCTCGATCTCGACGCCGACCGCGCGCCGGCCCTCGAGCACCACGCGCAGTGCCTGGGTGTCGGTCATGACGTTGAGATTGGCGCGGTCCATCACCGGATGCAGGTAGGCGGCCGCGACCGAGCAGCGCTCGCCGTTCTTCGCGCCGCCGTGGAACTGCGTGACCTGGTAGAGGCCGACGCCTTCCTGCTGCGGACCGTTGAAGTCGTCGTTGCGCGGCAGGCCGCATTCCATCGCGGCGCGGACGAAGGCCTCGGCGATCGGCCGCGGGCTCTGCTGCTCGGCGACCTGCAGCGGTCCCTGGCCGCCGTGCCATTCGCCGTCGCCGCGCTGGTTGCCTTCGGCGCGCTTGAAGTACGGCAGCACCTCCTCGAAGGACCAGCCGGCGCAGCCCTGGCGCGCCCAGTCGTCGTAGTCGGACCTGTGGCCGCGCAGATAGAGCATCGCGTTGATCGCGCTGGAGCCGCCCAGGCAGCGGCCGCGCGGCTGGTAGCCGCGGCGGCCGTTCAGGCCGGCCTGCGGCACCGTCTGGTAGCAGTAGTTGTTGATGCGCGGCCGGCCCGACAGCATGGCCGCGGTGCCCAGCGGCGCGCGCACCAGCACGCCCTTGCCGTCGCCGCCCGCCTCGATCAGGCAGACCCGCACGGAGGGGTCCGCGCTCAGGCGGCCGGCCAGGGTCGAGCCACCCGAACCTCCGCCGACGATCACGTAGTCGAAGTCCATGGTTGTCTCCTTGGCAGCTGGTGTGGGGCGGACTGTACGAAGGTGGAGCGTGAGCGTCCAGCGGAGGTTTCCCTGAGTTTTCTCATTCGCCAGACGGGTAAATTGCATTTACCTGTCATGAAGGTAAAATCAATTTATTCGTTCGACGGGTAAAACGATGATGCAAGTGCTCACCCTGTCCTCCCAGCTCGGCCCGGTGCTCAGGTCGGCGCGCCGCGCCGCCGGCCTTTCCCAGGCCGGACTGGCCCAGCGCCTGGGCCTCAGCCAGAGCCGCGTGTCGGCCATGGAGCACGACCCGGGGTCGGTCAGCGTCGACCAGTTGCTGTCACTGGTCTCGCAGCTCGGCCTCGAGGTCCTGGTGCAGCCCCGTTCGGCGATAGCGCTCGACTCGGCGCCGGGCGCGGCGCCGGAGTGGTAGTCCATGGGCCGCCAATCGCATTCTCAGGCGCTCTCGATCTGGGCCAACGGCGAGCGGGTCGGCCGCTGGCGGCTGCCCGCCCGCGGCGATGCCGAGTTGGCGTACGACCCCGCCTGGATGGCGTCGCCGGCGGGGCGGCCGCTGTCCCTTTCCCTGCCCTTCACCGGCGCGCTGGCACACCGGGGTCCGGTGGTCACGAGCTATTTCGACAACCTGCTGCCCGACAGCCTGCCGATCCGGCAACGCATCGCCGGCCGCTTTAGAACCGGCAGCACCGGCGCCTTCGACCTGCTGCGGGCCATCGGCCGCGACTGCGTCGGCGCGATCCAGCTGCTCGGCGAGGACGAATCACCGGGCGCGATCGACCGCATCGAGGCGACGCCGATGCAGGAGCAGGAGATCGAACGGCTGCTGCGCGAGACGGTCGGCGCCACCGGCCCGGGCCTGGGCAACCTGGACGACGCGCTGCGGATCTCGCTGGCCGGCGCCCAGGAGAAGACCGCCCTGCTCTGGCACGACGGCCGGTGGCAGCGCCCCCACGGTGCCACGCCGACCACCCACATCCTCAAGCTGCCGCTGGGGCTGGTCGGGCATCGGCGGGCCGACTTCAGCAGCTCGGTCGAGAACGAGTGGCTGTGCCTGCAGATCCTCGGCGAATACGGCGTGCCGGTGCCGCGCTGCGCGATCCTCGTCTTCGGCGAGCAGAAGGTGCTGGCCGTCGAGCGTTTCGACCGCCAATGGCATTCCTCCGGCCGCTGGCTCATGCGCCTGCCGCAGGAAGACTTCTGCCAGGCCCTGGGGCTGCCTTCGCACCTGAAGTACGAAGCCGACGGCGGTCCCGGCCTGGTGGACCTGGCGCGGGTGTTGCGGCAGTCGGTCAACGCGCCGGGCGACCTGGCCACCCTGCTCACCGTGCAGCTGCTGTTCTGGATGCTCGGCGCGTCCGACGGTCACGCCAAGAACTTCAGCATCCGCCTGCTGCCGCAGAGCCGCTTGCGCATGACGCCGGTCTACGACGTGATGTCCATCTGGCCGGTGGTGGGCAGGGGAGCGAACCAGTTCCCGATCCAGGACGCGAGGCTGGCAATGAGCCTGGCGGGCAAGAGCCGCCACTACCGCATCAAGGCCATCCAGCGCCGCCACTTCAACGCGATGGCGTCGGCCTGCTTCCATGGCGCGAACGCCGAAGCGCTGATCGAATCGGTGCTGGAACGAACGCCCGAGGTGATCGCGCGGGTGGCGTCGCGACTGCCGGCCGGATTTCCGCAACGCGTGGCCGACACCGTCCTGGCGGGGCTCGAACGCTCGGCGGCGGCGCTGGCCGCGATGCCGGCCAGCTGAGCGCATTCCGAAGCCTCAGGGCGACCGATGCAACCGCGGCGCCGATAGCGCCGCGATGCTGTCGTCGATCGCGCCGTCGACGTCGCGCCAGCGACCGGCCAGGCCGCCCGCGGCCAGCGCGGCCTTCAACGCCTGCACCTCGCGCGCGCTCGGCGCGACCTTGATCTGCGCGATCGCCGCGTCGGCGTTGCCGCCCTTGAGCAGCGCCAGCAGCTTGGCGACCCAGGGGTTGGCCTTCGCCACCCGCTCAGCCCTGCAGCAGGGAGCCGGGGACGGTGTCGGCGTTCCAGCCGAGGCGGGCGCCGGACGTCTGGTGCAGCCACGGGCTGCCGGCGCGCTGGTG
The DNA here is from genome assembly GCF_009765735.1 of Xenophilus sp. L33. GTDB lineage: Bacteria > Pseudomonadota > Gammaproteobacteria > Burkholderiales > Burkholderiaceae_C > Variovorax. Next base: position 208,331 of record NZ_LMUW01000221.1, on the reverse strand, counting down.
GCCGAGCAACGCGGTCATGCCCGCGTCGGTGGCCGAATCGCGGGTGGGCAAGGGCCCGCGCGCATAGTCGACGACGGAATGCATCTCGCCCGGTCGGCCGAGGTGGACGATGGTCCAGTAGAAATGGCCGAGGCTGGGCTGGTCGACGATCACTTGCAGATCCTGGTTCATGACAGCCACTCCAATCCATTGCGAAGCTGCGTATTGGGCCTCCGAACGATCCTTCGGGAAAGGGAATTTCGCACAGTGGGCCGTGCTGCCTACCCTGCTTTACCGGCTTCGGGTGCTCATGCTTCGGGTGCCCGAGATTCAGGCCAGCAGCGCGGCGCGGAGCCGCTCGGCGTTCAGGGGCAACTGGCGGATGCGCACGCCGGTGGCGTCGGCCACCGCGTTGGCGAACATCGCCGCCGCCGGCCCCTGTGCTGCCTCGCCGGTGCCGAGGAAGGGCTGGCCCGGCCGCGGCACCAGGTGCACGTCGATGCGCTGCGGGATCTGCGGGAAGCGCGCGATCGGGTAGCCGCCCCAGTCGCGGCTGGCGATGCGGGTGCGGTCGAAGCTCACCTCCTCGTTCAGGGTCCAGCTGCTCGACTGCACGATGCCGCCTTCGATCTGGTTGCGGATGCCGTCCGGGTTGACGATCTCGCCGCTGTCGACCGCGGCCACCACCCGCAGGATGCGCAGCGCGCCGCTGTCGCGCTGCACCTGGACCTCGCAGGCCATCGCGCAGTAGGCCGCCAGGTTCTTGTAGCGCGCGAAGGCGAAGCCGCGGCCGTGCCCGGGCTTGCGCTGGAAGACGTCCCAGCCGAACTTGTCGGCCGCCAGCCGGACCACCTCCAGCGCGCGCGGATCCTCCAGATGGCGCAGCCGGAAGGCCACCGGGTCGCTGCCGGCCGCGCCGGCCAGCTCGTCCATGAAGCTCTCGATCGAAAACACGTTCATGTAGGCGCCGAGCGAGCGCAGCGCCGAGACGCGCAACGGCATGTCGGGCAGGAAGTGGTGCGTCACCTTCGCGTTGGGGATGGTGTAGAGCGGGATCGCGTTGCGGTCGCCGGCGCCTTCGGGCTGCGTGCCGGGCTTGGGCGGGCTGGGCGCGAAGGGCTGCGCCAGGTGCTGCGCCGCCAGCAGGTCGCCGGCCGCGCCGGGCCGCGCATTGTGGGTGTTGCTCCAGACCTCGAACTGCCATTCGGCGATCGCGCCCCCAGCGTCGAGCGTGGCCTTGGCGCCGGTGACCATCGGCGGCCCGAAGGGCTCCCACGTGTGTTCGTCCTCGCGCATCCACTGCACCCGCACCGGTCGCCCGGGCAGCGCATGGGCCAGCAGCGCGGCGTCGCCGGCGACGTCGTCGGCCGCGTTGTGGCCGTAGCAGCCCGAGCCTTCGGTGTGGATGCAGCGCACCCGTTCCGGCGGCTGGCCGAGCAGCTGCGCCAGCGCGCCGCGCAACGGGAAGACGCCCTGCGAATGGGTCCAGACCGTGGTCTCGCCATCGACGAGCTGCGCCACCGCGCAGGAAGGGCCGATCGACGCATGCAGCTGGTAGGGCCGCAGGTAGCGCGCCGCCAGCGTGCGCGCGCCGTCGCCGGTCTGCCGGCCGCGGTCGAGGATGACGATGTCCTGGGAGCGCGCGGCCAGCACGCCAGCGTACAGGTCGGCCTGCCGCGGCAGCGTCTCGCGCTCGTCCCAGCGCGCGGCGGTCGCGAGCGCGCGCTGCGCCAGCACCGCCTGGTATTCGCGCTCGGCGACGACCGCGACGAAGCGGCCGTCGCGCACCACCTTCAGCACGCCCGGCAGCCGTTCGACGGCGCCGGCATCGAGATTCACCAGCGTCGCGCCGGGGCTCGGAGGGCGCAGCACGCGCCCGTGCACCATGCCTGGCAGGCGCAGGTCCTGCACGTAGGCGGCGCCGCCCGCGACCTTGGCCGGGATGTCGACGCGGTGCAGCGACAGGCCCATCACGCCGAGCCGCGACGGCGCATGCAGCGCGCTGCGCGGCTGCGCCGGCACGTGCAGCAGCGTGTCGCCGACCAGCTCGCCGTAGGGCAGCTGGCGGCCGTCGTCGGCGTGCACCACGCCGTCGGTGACCACCAGGCCGCCGGCGTCCAGGCCCCAGCGCTGAGCCGCGACGCCGACCAGGATCTCGCGCACCTGCGCGGCCGCGTTGCGGATCGCGGTGCCGCTGTCCTGCATCGAATGGCTGCCGGCGGTGTAGCCCTCGTCGGCGGTGCGCGCGGTGTCTGCGGTGACCATGCCGATGCGCGCCGGCGCCACCGACAGCTCTTCGGCGGCCACCTGCGCCAGCGCGGTCTTGATGCCCTGCCCCAGCTCGGCCTTGCCGGTGAAGACGGTGACCTCGCCCCTGGCGTCGATGCGGATCCAGCCGTCGAGCAGCGGCAGCTTCTTGAGGTCGCCGGGCAGCTCCGGCCCTGGCGCGGCCGCTTCGGGCTTGCCCTCCTCGGCCGCCCATCCACCCGGCTGCAGCGCGAAGGCCACGGTCAACGCGCCGGCGCCGCGCAACAGGCTGCGACGGCTCACGCCGCGGACGATCGGCGGGGTCATGCCCTGGCTCCGTCGCCGGGTCTCTCGCCTTCGGCCGAGGCACTGCGCAACACGTCCGAGGCGCGGCGCACCGCCCGCAGGATGCGCATGTGCGTGCCGCAGCGGCACAGGTTGATCGCCATCTGGTCGCGGATCTCGGCGTCCGAGGGCGTCGGGTTGCGCGCGAGCAGCGCCTCGGCCCGCATGATCATTCCCGCGATGCAATAGCCGCACTGGGCCGCCTGCTCATCGATGAAGGCGCGCTGCAGCACGCCGGGGCGCTCGACCGTGCCGAGCCCCTCGACCGTGGTCACCGGCCGGTCGCCGATCAGCGAGACCGGCGTCAGGCAGGACAGCACCGCGTCGCGCCCGACCATCACGGTGCAGGCGCCGCACTGGCCGAGGCCGCAGCCGAACTTGGCGCCGTTCAGCGCCAGTTCGTCGCGCAGCACGTAGAGCAGCGGCGTCGCCGGATCGCTGTCGATCGCGCGGCGCTGGCCGTTGATGTTCAAGGTCGTCATGGGGCGGGACTCCGGGTCTTCTGCACCGCCTGGGCGAGTGCGGGCCAGGGCGGCTGGTCGGTGGCCTGCCGGCGCAGCCAAAGGGCCAGCGCCTCGATCTGCGCGTCGCTCAATACGCCGTCGAAGGCCGGCATCCAGCGGCCGGACTGGCCGACCGGCGGATGCACGCCTTCGCGCACGATGAGGAGCAGGTTGTCCGGCTCGGGCAATCGCAGCGCCACCGCCAGCGGCAGTCGCAGCGCGCCGCTCGACGACGGCTGGCGGCCGAGGTCGTGGCAGCGCGCGCAGCTGTCCTGGTAGACCTGGGCGCCGAGCGTCAGCTGCGCCGCAGGCGCGGAGGATGCGGCCGTCGGGGTCGACGCGGCGAGCGAAGGCTGCGCCGCCTTGTCCCTTGCCGCCGCTTCACGCGCCTGCCGTTCGGGCGTGGCCGGACCCATCACCGACGCCATGTAGACGGCCATCGCACGCACGTCGGCTTCGCTCGCATGCGAAAGGCTGTGCGCCACGTCCTGCATCGGGCCGGCCGCGATCGCATGGTCCGCGGCCAGGCCCGACGCGAGGTAGCTCGCCAGCGCATCGGTGGTCCAGGCCACCGGCGAGGGCGAGTCGGCGTTCAGCGCGGGCGCCTGCCAGCCTTCGGCGACCCCGCCGGCGAAGGCCATGCCGCGCCGCTCGGCGCCGAGCGGGTTGCGCGGCGAATGGCAGGCGGTGCAATGCGCCAGGGCGTCGGCCAGGTAGGCGCCGCGGTTCCATTCGGCGGTCTGTGCCGCTTGCGCGGGCCGCGGGCCGGTGTCGAGGAAGAGCAGGTTCCAGCCCGCCAGCAGCGGCCTGAACTGCAGCGGGAAGACCAGGTGGTTGGGCGGCGGCACCGCGTCCGCCGGATCGCGCGTCATGAAGAAGGCGTAGAGCGCGCCGATGTCGGCGTCCGACAGGTGCGTGAAGTGGTCGTACGGGAAGGCCGGGTAGAGCAGGTGCCCGTCGCGCGAGACGCCCTGGCGCAGCGCCCGCGCGAAGGCAGCTTCGCTCCAGCCGCCGATGCCGGCCTCGGCGTCGGGCGTGATGTTGCTGCTGTAGATCGTGCCGAAGGGCGTCGCCAGCGGCACCCCGCCGCCGAAGGACGCGCCGCCGGCGACGCTGTGGCAGCCGGCGCAATTGCCGATCGACGCGAGCTGCGCGCCGGCACGCACCCGCGCCGGGTCGAAGGCGGCGCGCGGCGGCGGATCGATCGGCGGGAGGCTTCGATGCCAGGCGAGCGCGAACAGCAGCGCGATCGTGAGCAACGCGATGCCGGCGCCGATCCGCGCGACCGCCCAAGGCCTTCGGCGGACGCCGTCCGGCATGCGAGACCCTTTTCAAGATTTGCAAAAAGACACAACTCCCCGAAATCTAGGAGCCGCACCGGGCCGCGCCAGCAGCATCGCGCTTGCCGCCGTGTCGGACGACATGCCGTCCTGACGAACGGCGCCGAATGCGACGCGCCGTGCACCACAGAATCCGGTTCCCAAATTCAACATACCGAGGAACCGACCGATGAGCTTCATCACGACGAAGGATGGCGTCCAGATCTTCTACAAGGACTGGGGATCCGGAACGCCGATCGTCTTCTCCCACGGCTGGCCGCTCAGCGCCGACGACTGGGACGGCCAGATGCTGTTCTTCCTGCAGCAGGGCTTCCGCGTCATCGCGCACGACCGGCGCGGCCACGGCCGCTCCAGCCAGACCGCCGAGGGCCACGACATGGACCACTACGTGGACGACCTGGCGGCACTGACCGAGGCGCTCGACCTGAAGGGCGCGATCCACGTCGGCCATTCGACCGGCGGCGGCGAGGTGGCGCACTACATCGGCCGGCACGGTTCCAAGCGGGTCGCCAAGGCGGTGCTGATCAGCGCCGTCGCGCCGCTGATGCTGAAGACCGCGGGCAACCCCGGTGGCCTGCCGATCGACATCTTCGACGGCCTGCGTTCGCAGCTCGCGGCCAACCGGCCGCAGTTCTACCAGGACCTCACGATGCCCTTCTACGGCTTCAACCGGCCGGGCGCGAAGATCTCCGAAGGCATCCGCCAGCACTGGTGGCTGCAAGGGATGATGGGCTCGATCCAGGCGCACTACGAAGGCATCAAGGCCTTCTCGGAGACCGACTTCACCGAGGACCTGAAGAAGATCGACGTGCCGACCCTGGTGATGCACGGCGACGACGACCAGATCGTGCCGATCGCGGCCGCCGGGCTGATGAGCGCCAAGATCGTCAAGGGCGCGCAGCTGAAGGTCTATCCCGGCTACCCGCACGGCATGTGCGCGACCCAGGCCGACCAGATCAACGCCGACCTGCTGGCCTTCTTCAAGTCCTGAACGCGCGGCACTCCAGAAGAAACCTGACAAGGAGCGTTCGGGCGTCGCGTTAGGCTGCGTCGCGATGCCCGAACCTCTCTCGCTGTCGATCGATCCCGCGGCCGCGCCCGTGGCCTTGCGCCAGCCCTGGCAATGGTGCGTCGGCAGCGGCCACGCCACCCTGGCGCTGCGGGCCGACTGGCAGGCGCAGCTGGCGCGAGCCCGCGAGGACCTGGGCTTTCGGCACGTGCGCTTCCACGGCATCCTCGACGACGACATGGGCACGCTGGTCTGCCAGGACGACCAGCCGCTCTACTCCTTCTTCAATACCGACCGCATCTTCGACTTCCTGCTGTCGATCGGCATGAAGCCGGTGGTCGAGCTGTCGTTCATGCCGCGGATGCTGTCCTCGGGCGGCAACATCGTCTTCCACTACCAGGGCAACATCACGCCGCCGAAGGACTTCGCGCAGTGGGGCGAACTGGTGCGGCGGCTGGCAGCGCACTGGGTCGAGCGCTACGGCATCGACGAGGTGGCGCAGTGGCCCTTCGAATGCTGGAACGAACCGAACCTCGACTTCTTCTGGACCGGCGGCCAGGCCGCCTACTTCCAGCTCTACGAGACGACCGCCGCGGCGCTGAAGTCGGTCGATGCGCGGCTGCAGGTCGGCGGCCCGGTCACCGCGGCCAACGGCTGGCTCGACGACTTCACCGCCGCATGCCGCCGGCAGGAGAGCGCGCTCGACTTCCTCAGCACCCACTACTACCCGACCGACGCCTTCGGCGCGATCGACAGCGACACCGTGACCCAGCTCGAACATTCGCCGCCCGGCGTGATGCGCACCCGCGCACTGGAGGCGCGCGCCGCCGCCGGCCGGCTGCCGCTCTACTACACCGAATGGAGCATCAGCTCCAACCCGCGCGACCCGATGCACGACAGCGCCTTCGCGGCCGCCCTGGCGGTGCGCATCGCGATGAGCGTGGACGACGTGGTCGACGGCTACAGCTGGTGGACCTTCTCGGACATCTTCGAGGAGAACTACTTCCCGAGCGTGCCCTTCCACGGCGGCTTCGGCCTGATGAACCTCTACGGCGTGCCCAAGCCGGCCTACCGCGCCTTCCAGATGCTGCGCGCGCTCGGCACGACGCAGATCCCGGTGGTGGGCGAACATCCCACGGTCGCGGGCTGGGCGGCGCACGATGGCGTCGAAGGCACGCGCGCGGTGCTGATCAACCAGGCGATGCCGCGTCATCCGCTGCGCGACGAAGCGGTGTCGCTGCAGGTGAATCTGCTCGCCGGGTCGCGACCGCGCGCCGTCACGCTGGCCCGCATCGATTCGGCGCATGCCGACCCGGCAGAGGCCTGGCGCAAGCTCGGCGCGCCCGACTACCTGAAGCCGGCCGAGGTCGAAGCACTCATGCGCGCCTCCGAGCCCACGCCGGAGCCCATCGCCTTCGCTAGCGCCGACGGGCTGCTGCGCATCAAGACCACCTTGGCGGCGCAGTCGGTTAACCAGTTGCGCATCGAATGGGAGAGCGCCGCATGAAGGCCACGATGGTGCCGGCGATCCCGACGCTGCATGCCGAGATGCTGAGCCGGCTGCAGTTCAACTCCTTCGGCTACTTCCTGCACGAGGTCAACCGGTCCAACGGCCTGGTGCTCGACAAGACCGCGCCGAACTGGCCGGCCAGCATCGCCGCGGTCGGCATGGCCCTGAGCGCCTTTCCGGTCGGCGTGAGCCGCGGCTTCGTGAGCCGCGAGGAAGCGGTGGAACGCACCCTGACGACCCTGCGCTTCCTCGCCGACAGCGACCAGAGCGGCAGCGCGGACTCGACCGGCTACAAGGGCTTCTACTTCCACTTCCTCGACTGCAGGAGCGGCCAGCGCGCCTGGAACTCCGAGCTGTCGAGCATCGACACCGCGCTGCTGATGGGCGGCGTGCTGGCCAGCGGCGTCTTCTTCGATGCGCCCGGCGCCGACGAGACCGAGATCCGCCGGTTGTCGAAGCAGCTTTACGAGCGCGTCGAATGGGACTGGATGCTCGACGGCCAGGACACGCTCTGCCACGGCTGGAAGCCCGAGAGCGGCTTCCTGTCCTACCACTGGCAGGGCTACGACGAGGCCCTGATGCTCTACCTGATCGCGCTCGGCTCGCCGACCCATCCGATCCCGCCGCGCTGCTACGCCGCGTGGTGCGCCACCTACGAATGGAAGGAGATCTACGACATCTCCTTCCTCTACGCCGGTCCGCTCTTCATCCATCAGATGTCGCACATCTGGTGCGACCTGCGGGGCATCCGCGACGACTTCATGCGCGCGCACGACTGCGACTACTTCGAGAACAGCCGCCGCGCCACGCTGATCCAGCAGCAGTACGCGATGCGCAACCCGCTCGGCTTCAAGCACGTGGGCGAATATTGCTGGGGCATCTCGGCCAGCGACGGCCCGGGCGCGGTGACCCGCAAGGTCGACGGCGTGAGCCGCACCTTCTACGACTACATCGCACGCGGCGCGCCCTACGGCCCGGACGACGGCACGCTGGCGCCCTGGGCGGTCGCCGCCTCGCTGCCCTTCGCGCCCGAGATCGTCGCGCCGACGCTGGCCCACCTGAAGACGCTGCACCTGCACGTGCCGAATCCCTACGGCTTCAAGGCCTCGTTCAATCCGGCGTTCCACGTGCCCGGCGGCGACGGCGTCGGCTGGGTCTCGCCCTACCACTTCGGCATCAACGAAGGCCCGACGGTGCTGATGATCGAGAACCATCGCAGCGGCATGCTGTGGTCGCTGATGCGCCGCTGCGCCTGTCTGCGCGACGGCTTGCAGCGGGCCGGCTTCACGGGAGGCTGGCTGGAGGCGCAGGCGGCAGCGCAGCCGCCGACAGGCTCGCCATGAATTCGCCCGGCGTCATGCCCGCCTGACGGCGGAAGGCGCGGCTGAAATTGGCCGGGTCGCTGAAGCCCATCTGCTCGGCCACCGCCGACGCGGTGGCACCCGGGCTCGACAGCAACTCGCGCGCGCAATCGAAGCGCACCTGCAGCGCCAAGTCGCGGAACTGCAGCTTCTCCTTCTTGAGCTGGCGGTCGATGGTGCGGGCCGAGACCTCGAGCCGGCGCGCGATGTCGTCGAGCGTGAGCCGGCCCTGTGCTTCGCGCAGCATCATCGTGAGGTAGGGACCCCAGGCCTCGTCCGCCACCGGCCGGCGCGCCGCCGGCGCGATGCGCTGCTCGACCTGCCGCACCACGTCGGGCGCGGCCATCGGCAGGGGCTTGTCGAGCATCGCCACGCCGAACAGCACCGTGACGCCCGGCACCGCGCCGGGGTCGAAATGAAAGCGCGCCGCAGACAGCTCGGCGTAGCGCGCCTGGTGCGGCGGCGCGGCCATCGACAGGCGGATGTCGTAGCGCGGCCGCCCGGGCCCCAGCACCATGTCGGACTGGTGGTAGACCGACACCGCGATCACCTCGAGCATGAATTCCAGCGTCTCCGGCGGCATCGCGACCACCGGGCTGAAGAGCACCTCGGCGTGCGTCGCGCGGCGCTGGTAGCGCATCGAGAAGGTGCCGTTGATGAGGTGGTAATGGCGGCTGGTCAGGCGCAGCAGCTGGTCGAGGTCGCGGCAGCTCAGCATGCCGTAGCCGAGCATGTCGTGAGAGTTGAGCTTGATCAACGGGCCGAGCGCGAAGCCGAGGTCGCGCCGGCCGGACAGCTCGCGGGCCGCCAGCAGGAACGCCTGCACCTCGGCCACCCGCAGCTCGTTGTCGCCGCGCTCGAAGCGGCTGGCCGGAATGCCCGCCAGGGCCAGCAGGCGCGCGCCGTCGACGCCCTCGCGCGAGAGGGCGTCGAGCAGCAGCGAGAAGTAGCGCACCGCCACGCCGCGGAAGCTTGAACTCATGGTGTCTTCGAGATCCCGGAACGAAGAAAAACCCGCGATGTCAGAAACTGACAAGCAGGTGTCCAAAACTGACTTGGCGGATTCTCATCGTTTTCCGGATAGTGCGGCACCCATGAATTCATTCGACGACAAGGTGGCCGCGATCACCGGCGCAGGCTCCGGCATCGGCGCCAGCCTGGCCCTGGAGCTGGCGCGACGACGTTGCCGGCTGGCGCTGTGCGACCTGGACGAGGCGGCGCTCGAAGTCAGCGCCGCCAAGGCGCGGCTGCTCGGCGTGCAGGTCACGACGCGGGTGGTGGACGTCGCCGAGCGCGCCGCGGTGCACGACTGGGCCGAGGCGGTGGTGCGCGAGCACGGCCGGGTGCACCTGGTCTTCAACAACGCCGGCGTGGCGGTCGCAGGCACCGCCGAGGACACCGACTACCGCGACCTCGAATGGATCGTCGGCATCAACCTGTGGGGTGTGGTGCACGGCACCAAGGCCTTCCTGCCGCACCTGGCGGCCTCGGGCGACGGCCACGTGGTCAACATCTCCAGCCTCTTCGGGCTCATCGGCGTGCCGGGGCAGAGCGCCTACAACGCGACCAAGTTCGCGGTGCGGGGCTACACCGAGGCGCTGCGCGGCGAGCTGAAGGCGATGGGCTCCTGCGTCAGCGCCACCTGTGTGCATCCGGGCGGCATCCGCACCGCGATCGCGCGGCATTCGCGCACCGACGCGAGCATCGCCCGGCTCGGCGTCGATCCGGCGAAGGCCGCCGCCGACTTCGAGCGCCACCTGCGCACCACGCCCGACCGGGCGGCGCAGTTGATCCTGAAGGCGGTGGCGCAGGACCGTGCGCGGGTGCTGGTGGGTGCCGACGCGCACCTGCTCGACCTGCTGGGGCGGCTGCTGCCCGGTGGCTACCACGCGCCGCTGCGGCGGCTGATGGGGCGCGCGAAGCGCTGAGGGCCGGGCGGCACTCGCGGCGCCTTCAGATCTCCACCCGCGTGCCCAGTTCGATCACCCGGTTGGCGGGCAGCTTCAGGTAGTCGGCCACGTTGCCGATGTTGTGCGCCATGGTCGCGAACAGCTTCTCGCGCCAGAGCGGCATGCCTTCGCCGAGCGTCGGCACCACCGTGGCCCGGCTCAGGAAGTAGGAACTGCGTTGCGGCTCCAGCACCAGCCCGTGCGCGCCGCAGCCCTGCAGCGCCTTGGGCACGTCGACCTCGTCCTTGAAGCCGTAGCGGATCGTCACCTGGTAGCAGTCGGGCGCCAGCGCCAGCACCTCGATGCGGTCGACCGCCGGCACCCGCGGCACCTCCTCGGTCGAGACCGTGACGAACAGCACCCGCGCATGCAGCACCTCGTTGTGCTCCAGGTTGTTGAGCAGCGCATGCGGCACCACGTTCGGGTCGATCGACATGAAGATGGCGGTGCCCTTGACCCGCACCGGCTCGCGCGCCAGCAGGCTGTCGAGGAAGGGCTTGAGCGGCGTCGTGCCGGCGCGCACGCGGGCCTCGTCGATCATCATCTGGCGGCCGCGCCCCCAGGTCGCCATGACGGTGAAGATGAGCATGCCGACCAGCAGCGGGAACCAGCCGCCCTGCACGATCTTCAGCAGATTGGCGGCGAAGAATGTCACGTCGATGACGAAGAAGAAGACCGTCGCCAGCACGCACAGCAGCCAGTTGTAGCGCCAGGCGTAGCGCACCACGTAGAAGGTCAGGCAGGTGGTGATCAGCATCGTGCCGGTCACCGCGATGCCGTAGGCCGCACCCAGCGCGGTCGACGAGCCGAAGCCCAGCACCGCCGCCACCACCGCGGCCAGCAGCATCCAGTTGATCGCCGGCACGTAGATCTGGCCGATCTGCCGGTCGGAGGTGTGGCGCACGCTCATGCGCGGCAGGAAGCCGAGCTGGATCGCCTGTTTGGTCATCGAGTAGGCGCCGGAGATCACCGCCTGCGACGCGATCACGGTCGCCACCGTGGCCAGCACCACCATCGGCACCAGCGCCCAGGGCGGAAAGAGCTTGAAGAACGGGTTCTCGAGCGCCGTCGGGTCCGACAGCAGCAAGGCACCCTGCCCGAGGTAGTTCAGCGCCAGCGCCGGGAAGACCAGCAGGAACCACGACAGGCGGATCGGCGGCGCGCCGAAATGGCCCATGTCGGCATAGAGCGCCTCGGCGCCAGTGAGCGCCAGCACCACCGAGCCCAGCGCCACGAAGGCCAGCCAGCCGTGATGCATGCAGAAGGCCAGGCCGGCGAAGGGATTGAGCGCCGCGAGGATCGCCGGCCCCGCGATCAGGTGGAACAGCCCCGAGACCGCCAGGATGCCGAACCAGGCCACCATCACCGGACCGAACACCTTGCCGATGCCGGAGGTGCCCCACTTCTGCGCCACGAACAGGCCGATCAGCACCGCCAGCGTGATCGGGATGACGTAGGGCGCCAGCTTCGGCGCCGCGATCTCCAGGCCCTCGACCGCGCTCAGCACCGAGATGGCGGGCGTGATCACGCCGTCGCCGTAGAAGAGCGCCGCGCCGAAGACGCCCAGGAGCAGCAGCGTCTGCCGCAGCCGCGGCCGGTCGGACACCGACGACGAAGCCAGCGCCAGCAGCGCCATGATGCCGCCCTCGCCATGGTTGTTGGCCCGCATGATGAGCGTCACGTACTTGAGCGAGACCACCACCATCAGCGACCAGAAGATCAGCGAGATGATGCCGATGAGGCTGGGCGCATCGAGCGTGAGGCCGTTGGCCGGATCGAACACCGTCTTCATGGTGTAGAGCGGGCTGGTCCCGATGTCGCCGAAGACCACGCCGATGGCCGCCAGCGCCAGCCCCGGCAAGGCCCCTTGAGAATGAGTTGCAACGCCGTTCGCGGCGCCCGTTCCGTGGCTGGCTGCCGATGTCGTCATGATGGCCTTTGTCCGTCTTGCGGCCGCGACGTGGGGGACGCGAACCGCGGGTGGAGTGTCCCAGTCCGGCAGGCAAAAGACAACAGCGCCCGCGCAACGCGCGGCGCTGTCCTTCAGGCGAAGAAGCCCTCGAAGCCGTCCAGCGGCTCGCACCGCTTGTCGCGCACCACCAGGCGCAGCGGCCCCGGCATCGCGCGCACCGTGACCGCGTGGTCGGGGTCGCCGGGGTAGCACATCGTGCGCAGTTCGCCGGCTTCGGAGATGAGCGGCTCGACCAGCGCCGGCGCGCGGCCGCGTGCGTCCTGCAGCGCAGCATCGACCGAGCCGAAGCGCGACAGGTGCGCCAGGGTCATGATCTGCGGCGGCGCCAGCGAGAGGGCGCCGTCCCAGTAGCCTTCGAGCGCCGCGCGCGGCCGGACCCAGACCGATTCGGTGGTCTCGTGGCCGTCGTGCCGGGCCACGCCGCCGGCCGGTGCACGGGCGGCGAAGAAGCGGGTGTCGAAGCGCTTGTTGAGCGAATTCCAGGGCGTGATCCAGCGCGACCAGGGCGCCAGCGCGCTGCATTGCAGGCGCAGGCCGAGCGCGGCCACCATCGCGTTGAAGGGCACGCCGTCGGCCAGTTGGGCGGCGGCCTCGGCGGCGCGCGCGGGCGCGGCGTCCTCAGCCAGCAGCAGGCCCGATTCCTCGAAGGTCTCGCGCACCGCGGCGACGAAGAGGCCGGCCGCCGTGGCGCTGTCGACCGCGGCTTCGCCCAGGCGCTCGTGCAGGCGCTGCACCGGCTCGTCGAGGTGCGTGTCGGCGTCGAGCGCGGCGTCGGCCGCATCGACCTTGCCGCCGGGAAAGACGAAGACACCCGCCAGCACGTCGGACGAACCATGACGCTTGAGCATCAGGACTTCGGGGCCGTCCGCGGCGTCGCGCAACAGCACGACGGTGGCGGCCGGGCGCGGCGCGGCATTGGAGACCGGCTGGCCGCGGCTGGTTTCGAAGAGAGGCGTCGACATGCTCAGGAGAACCCCGCCACCACGTGCGGCACGTAGGGTGCCTCGAGCGCCGCGACCTCCTCGGCGCTCAACTGCAGCGACAGCCCGGCGATCGCGTCTTCCAGGTGGCCAGGCTTGGACGCGCCGATGATCGGCGCGGTCACCGGCGACTTGTGCGCCACCCACGACAACGCCACCTGCGCCCGCGGCACGCCACGCGCGGCAGCGACCTTGGCGACCGCCTCGACCACCTGGCGATCGCCCTCGCCGCTCAGGCTCTTCACCAGGTGCTGGCCGAACTTGTCAGTCTGGCTGCGGAAGGTCTCCTCGTCGAAGGGGCGGGTCAGCCGGCCGCGCGCGAGCGGGCTCCAGGGAATGACGCCGATGCCTTCCTCGGCGCAGAGCCGCATCATCTCGCGCTCTTCCTCGCGGTACATGAGGTTGTAGTGGTTCTGCATCGAGACGAAGCGGGTCCAGCCATGGCGGTCGGCCAGGAACAGCGCCTTGCTGAACTGGTAGGCGTACATCGACGAGGCGCCGATGTAGCGCGCCTTGCCGGCCTTCACCACGTCGTGCAGGGCCTCCAGCGTTTCCTCGATCGGCGTCGTGTAGTCGAAGCGGTGGATCTGGTAGAGGTCGACATAGTCGGTGCCCAGGCGCTTGAGGCTGTGGTCGATCTCGGTCATGACCGCCTTGCGCGACAGGCCCGCGGCATTCGGGTCCTTGCGCATCGGGCTGTTGAGCTTGGTGGCAATCACCAGTTCCTCGCGCCGGCCGAAGTCGCGCAGCGCCCGGCCGACGATCTCTTCGCTGCTGCCGTCCGAATAGATGTTGGCGGTGTCGAAGAAGTTGATGCCGGCCTCGATGGCCTGGCGGATCAGCGGGCGGCTCGCTTCTTCGCCGAGGCTCCATTCGTGCAGGCCGCGCTGCGGCTCGCCGAAGGTCATGCAGCCGAGGCAGAGCCGGGAAACCTTGAGGCCGGTGCGGCCGAGGCGTGTGTATTCCATGGGGCGGTCCTTCCGCGGGCGGCAGCGCCCGCACCGGTTGATTCTGACGCGACGCGATCGAGCGCGACGACGGCGCGCCCGAAAGCCCTCTTCAGGACGAATTCAACGTGCCGCCATCGACCGTCAGCAACTGGCCGGTGACATAGGAGGAATCGGGCCCGCACAGGAACTTGACCGCGCCCGCGATGTCTTCCGGCGTGCCGAAGCGGCCGAGCGGAATCTCCGCGAGGCGCTGCTCGCCGGCCGACTCGATCAGCGCCGCGGTCATGCGCGTGGCGATCAGGCCCGGCGCGATCGCGTTCACCAGGATCGAGGGTGCGAACTCGCGCGAGAAGGTGCGCGTGAGGCCCACCACACCGCCCTTGGCGGCGGTGTAGGCGGCGCGGCCGACCGCGCCGCGCTGGAAGGCGCGCGAGCTGCACAGCACGATGCGGCCGACCTCGGACTTGTCGTGCTGCGCGCGAAAGGCGATCGCCATCTCGTAGGCGTTGCTGAGGTTGCTGCCGATGGCGCGGTCCCAGACGGTGCGGTCGTCCGCGTCCAGCGGATCGGGCTCGAAGACGCCGGCCATGTGGACCAGCGCGTTCACCGGCCGGCCGAAGGTGGCGAAGGCTTCGCGGCATTCGGCCGGGGTCGAGAGCGCCGATGCATGCGCCGTCACCGCGCCCAGCGGCGCCAGTTCGGCGCGCGCCTTCTCGAGCCGCTCGGCGTCGATGTCGACCAGGTGCACCGCCGCCTGCTGCGCCAGGAAGACGCGGGCGCAGGCCATGCCGATGCCGCCGGCGCCGCCGGTGATCAGCACGCCGCGCGAAGACGTCGCGTTGGCCATCTCAGACCTTCTTGTCCTTGACCGTGCCGAGCTTGGCCGGCGGCGCGCCGAAGGCCAGCCAGCCGCCGTCGACCGGCAGCGTGACGCCGGTCACGAAGCTGGCGCGCGGCGAGCCCAGGAAGGCGATCACCTCGGCGATCTCCTCCGGCCGCGCGGTGCGGCCCATCGGCGTGTTCTCCTGGATGCTGTCGAGGTTGAGCGCGCCCTTGGCGACCAGTTCCTTGACCAGGTCCGTGAGCACGTAGCCCGGCGCCACCGCGTTGACCCGGATGCCGTCGCGCGCCCATTCGCTGGCCATCGCCTCGGTCATCGACGAGATGCCGGCCTTGGCCGCGCCGTAGGCGTTGCGGCCCGGATGACCGCCGAGCCCGGCGATCGAGCTGATGTTGACGATCGCGCCCGACTGCTGCTCGACGAAGACGCGCGCCGCCTCGCGGCTGGCCAGGAAGGTGCCGCGCAGGTGCACCGACAGGATGCGGTCGAAGGCCTCGACGCTCTGCTCCAGGGTCATCACCGTCTGCTCGCCGATGCCGGCGTTGTTGACCAGCAGGTCGATGCGGCCGAAGCGTTCGCGCACCTGGCGCATCAGGGCCACCACGTCGGCCTCCTTGCTGACGTCGCAGCCGAGGCCGGCATGGGCCGGGCCCAGTGCGGCGGCGCGGGCGGCGGCCGCGTCGGCGCGCAGGTCGGCGACCACGACGTGGCCGAAGTCCTGCGCCAGGCGCTGCGCCGTGGCCCAGCCGATGCCGTCGCCGGCACCGGTGACGATGGCGACCGTGGTGGAAGGATCGATGGAAGAAGTCAAGCGGGTCTCCGAAAGGCGGCTCTCGTCAGCCGATGATGGAATGATCGACTGATTGGTCAGTCCGTTCGTCTATTGGACCATTATGCGACGAGCGCCCCTTGGCGTGCATCGCCGCGCGCCAGCCGAAGACCATCGCCGGGCCGATGGTGGTGCCCGGGCCGGCGTAGGCGCCGCGCATCGCCGAGGCCATGTCGTTGCCGCAGGCGTAGAGGCCCTCGATCGGCCGGCCGGCGGCGTCGAGCACGCGGGCGTCCGGGTCGGTGGCGAGGCCGGCATCGGCGGCGGCATCGGCCGGGAACAGCGCCATGGCGCAGAACGGCGCCTTGGCGATCGGGCCGAGGCACGGGTTGGGCCGGTGGTCGGGGTCGCCGTTGAAGCGGCTGACTTCGGTGCTGCCCTTGCCGTAGTCGGCGTCGACGCCGGTGCGCGCGAATTCGTTGTTGCGCTGCACGCTGCGCTCCAGGCCCTGCGCGTCGACGCCGATCGCTTTGGCGAGAGCGGCCAGCGTGTCGCCCGTCTTCAGGTAGCCGCTCTTCACGTGCGCCGACAGGTCGCCCGACCCCGGGTAGACCAGGCCCAGCCCGTACTTGCGCACGAAGTCGGCGTCGCAGACCAGCCAGGCCGGGATCGCCGGGGTCCGCGCATGGCGGGCCACCATGTCCTGGCAGAAGTAGTGGTACGAATTGCCTTCGTTCGTGAAGCGGTCGCCCTTGGTGTCGACCGCGATCAGGCCGGGCTTGGCGCGGTCGAGGAACAGGTGCGCGAAGAGGCCGGGCGGCCCCTGCCGCGGCCGGGTCACCGACACCGGCTGCCAGAAGACGCCGACCCCGCCGGTGGTGCTGGCGATGCTGCCGCCGGCTGCCAGGCCGGCGCGCACGCCGCCGCCCTGATTGCCTTCGAAGATCAGCGAGGGCCAGCGCGCGTGGCCGGTCGGCATCAGCGATTCGCGCAGCTTCGGGTCGCGGCCGAAGCCGCCGGTGGCCAGCACCACGCCGCGCCGCGCCTTCACCTCGACCGTCCTGCCGCCCTGCAGCAGTCGCGCGCCGGTGACACGGCCACCGCTCGTCAGCACCTGGTCGATCGCGGTGCCGAAGGCGATGCGCACGCCGGCGTCGCGCAGGCTCGCGTAGAAGCGCGCCACCAGTGCGTTGCCCATCACCAGCCGGGTGCCGCGCGAATGGCGCAGGCGGTCGCCGGCGTAGCGCAGCGCCAGCCCGGCGCTGTGCCTGAAGCTCTTGAACGACTTGAAGCGGTTGACCAGGTGGCCGATGTCGGCCTTGCCGACCATCATCCCGCCCAGCACCATGAACTCGCGCATCGGCGGACGGATGCGTTCGAATTCGGCGCCGAGCAGCCGGCCATCGAAGGGCACCGGCGCCAGCGCCCGCCCGGCCACGCGCGAGCCGGGGATGTCGATGTAGTCCGGATGCCGGCCGGCCGGCACGAACTGCAGTTGCGTGCGGCGTGCCAGGTCGTCGACCACCGTCGGCCCGGTGGCCAGGTAGGCCTCGCGAAGCGCGCGGCCTTCGCCGGAAGGAATGAGGCCGTCGAGGTAGCGGGTCGCTTCCTCCAGGCTGTCCTCGTAGCCGGCCTGGCGGCTGGCGCTGGTGTTGGGGATCCAGATGGTGCCGGCCGAAGTTGCGGTGGTGCCGCCGACCTGCTGCGTGGCCTCGCAGAGCAGCACCTGCATGCCTTCGAGCGCGGCCACCAATGCGGCGGTCATGCCGCCGGCGCCGGCGCCGATGACGAGCAGGTCGACCTCGCCGGGCAAGGATTGGGCGTCAGACATGGAGGACATTGCGGACAAGCGCCGAGCGTTGGAAGATGTGCATTCTGGAATACTATTCTGAAACTGAAATAAGTTCCATAATCTGCAGCCATGACCTCTCCCGTCACCCGCATGCCGGTCGCCGTGATCGGCGCCGGCGCCATCGGCCGCATGCATCTCGAACGCCTGCTGAGCCATCCCGACGTCGCGCCGGCCGCGGTCGCCGATCCGGCCCCGGCCTCGCGCGACTACGCCGCCTCGATCGGCGTGCCCTGGTTCGCCGACTACCGCGAACTGCTCGAGCGCACGCCGCTCGGCGCGGTGATCGTCGCCACGCCCAACCACACGCATGCCGAGGTCGGCATCGCCTGCATCGAGCGCCGCCTGCCGGTCCTAATGGAAAAACCGGTGACCGACACCGTGGCGCAGGGCCGCCTCCTGTGCGAGGCCGCCGCCGCGGCCAACGTGCCGCTGATGGTCGGCCACCAGCGCCGCCACAACCCGATCCTGCGGTCCGCCCGCGCACTGCTGGCCGACGGCGTGGTCGGCCGCCCGGTCAGCGTCACCGCGATGGCGACCTGGCTCAAGCCCGACAGCTACTTCGAGCCCGCATGGCGCCGCCAGGCCGGCGGCGGCCCGGTGCTGATCAACCTGATCCACGACATCGACCTGCTGCGCTTCCTGATCGGCGAGGTCGAGTCGGTGCAGGCGATGACTTCCAACGCGGTGCGCGGCTACGAGGTGGAAGACACCGCGGCGGTGCTGATGCGCTTCGCCTGCGGCGCGCTGGCCACCCTCTCGGTGTCCGACACCACGGTCGCGCCCTGGAACTGGGACCTCGCCGCCGGCGAGGCCGCGCACTACGCGCAGTTGGACGTCAACTCGCACTACATCAGCGGCACCGAAGGCTCGCTCACCTTGCCGCGGCTGGACGTCTGGCGCTATGGCAAGGAACGCGGCTGGCACGAACCGCTCACCCACTCGCGCACGCCGGTGCATCGCGCCGATCCCTACGTCGAGCAGATGCGCCACCTGCGCGCGGTGGCCGAGGGCCGCGAGACGCCGGTCTGCTCCGGGCCCGACGGCCTGCGCACCCTGGAGGCCGCTCTGGCGGTGCAGGAAGCCGCGCGCTCGCAGCGCCCCGTCAGCGTGTGAAGATCGCGTCTTTTTGACGGAGGCCCTGCATGTCTGGCGTGATGGAGCGAACCCTGGCGATCCTGGAGCGGCTCGCGAACGACGTCGGCGGCGTGCCGATCGCGGTGCTGGCCGACGAGCTCGGCATGCCGCGCAGCGCGGCGCACCGCCTGCTGGCCGAACTCGGCGAGCTGGGCTACGTGCGCCAGACCCGCGCCCGCGGCGACTACGTGCTCACCACCCGGCTGGTGTCGCTGGGCCTCAACTACCTGAAGAATTCCGGCGTGGTCGACCTCTGCCAGCCGGTGCTCGACCGCCTCGCCGAGACCACCGGTGAACTGGTGCGCCTGGGCGTGGTCGACGTCGACCACATCACCTGGGTGGCGCTGTCGCAGGGCGCGCGCCGGGGCCTGCGCTACGACCCCGACATGGGCATCGACGCCCACCTGTCCTGCACCGCCAACGGCTTCGCCTGGCTCTCCACCCTCGACGAGGACGACGCAATCGCGCTGGTCTCCAGGCAAGGCATCGGCAAGCCGGAGCGCTACGGCCCGAACGCGCCGGCCACGATGAGCGCGGTGTTGAAGCAGGTGAAGCAGGCCGCGAAGCAGGGTTTCGCGATCGCCTCCGAAACCTACGCGCACGGCCTGGCCGCGGTGTCGGCGCCGATCATGGCGCCGGGCAAGGGCGCGGTGGGCGTGATCGCGATCTCCGGGCCCTCGGCGCGACTCACCGACAAGAAGCTGCGCAGCTTCGTGCCCGACCTGCTGGCCGCGGCCGCCGACATCGCCGCCGCCAGTGCCGCCTCGCCCCTGTTCGACCGGCCGCATGCGGCCTCGCCCGAAGCGGCCGTGCTGAACACGGGTTGACGCGCACGCGCTTCAAAAAAAAGGAGACAAGGACAGATGAGAAGAACAACCGATCCCTTGCGCCACGCCCTCGCAGGGCTGGCCGCCATCGCGTCGCTGGCCGCTCTGCCCGCCGCCGCGCAGGAAGCACCGGTGCGCCTCGGCATGGTGTTCGCCAAGCAGGGCAGCTTCACCGAGAACGGCACCGCGCTCGCGACGGGCGCCGACCTGGCGGTGCAGCAGGCCCACTCGAAGGTGCTGGGCCGGCCGATCGAGCTGATCTGGTACGACGAAGCCAACCCGCAGATGGCCCAGCAGAACTTCGACAAGCTGGCCGAGCAGGACAAGGTGGTCGGCGTGGTGGGCGGCAGCAACAGCGCCACCGCGCTGGCGATGGCGGCCTCGGCGCGGCAGAGCAAGGTTCCGTTCATCGCCGCCGGCCCGGCCGCGCGCGAGATCACCGGCAAGGACTGCAACCGCTACACCTTCCGCGTGCTGTCGACGGTGCAGGCCGCCAGCGCGGCGCTGGTGCCGGCGATGCTGGCCAACGGCAAGGACTGGTACTTCGTCGTCTCCGCCTACGCCTACGGCCAGGACACCCACAACACGCTGAAGGCCGAGCTGACCAAGGCCGGCGGCCGCGAGGTCGGGGTCGACATGATCCCCGGCGGCACCACCGACTTCAGCAGCGTGATCCTGAAGATCCGCCAGGCCAAGCCGAGCATGGTGGTGACCAGCCTCGGCGGCGCCGACCTGATTCCCTTCCTCAAGCAGTACAGCGAGTTCGGCCTGGACAAGACCATCCCGGTGATGTCGCCGCTGGTGAGCGACAGCCACATGTGGGCGCTCGGCGAGCATGCGACCGGCCTCTTCGGCAAGCCCTGGCAATACAGCGATCCGTCCAACTCCGACGCCGAGAAGGCCTTCGTCAAGGCCTACACCGACAAGATCGGCAAGCCGCCGTCGGTCGAGGCCTGGGAAGGCTGGATCTCGATGCGCATGCTGCTGGCCGCCATCGAAGAGGCGAAGTCGACCGATGCGAAGGCGGTCGTGAAGACGCTGGAGACCATGAAGCTGGCCAACGGCACGACCCCGACCTACTTCCGCTCGTGGGACCACCAGCTGATCCATCCGCTGCTGGTGGTGCGCGGCCGCGCGCCGCCGGCCAACGACAAGTGGGACATGCTGGAGACGCTGCGCAAGGTGCCTCCGAACAACGCCGACCTCGAGACCGTCTTCGGCACGCAGGCCGAGATCGGCTGCACGCTCGGCGACTTCTAGCGGCGCGCGTTCAGCGGCTCAGGTCGTAGATGGCGGCGCGCCCCGCCATGCCGCCTTCGGCCAGCAGCGTCTGGCCGTTGACGTGCGCGCTCAGCTCCGAGGCCAGGAACAGGATCACCGAGGCGATCTGCGGCGGCGTGCCGATCTTGCCCAACGGGTAGAGGGCGGCCGCCGAAGCCAGCTTCTCGGCGCTCACGTTCTCGCGCACCCGCGGCGTCGACACCAGCCCCGGCGCCACCGCGTTGACCCGCACGTTCATGCGGCCGTATTCGAAGGCCGCGGCCTTGACGAACTGGGCCAGCGCCGCCTTCACCGCGGCATAGGGCGCGCGGTTGGCCGAGATCACGGTGCCGGAGGTCGAGCCCACGAAGACCAGCGGGCCGCCGCCGGCCTTGCCGATCAGCGGCGCCAGCAGCTGTGTCGCCAGGAAGGCGTGGCGCAGGCCGACGTCGAACTGCCAGTCCCAGTCGGCGTCGGTGAACTCCGCCAGCGGCTTGACCTTCGGCATGCCGAGGATGTCGACCAGGCCGTTGAGCTGCCCGCAGCGGTCCGTCACCTCGCGCGCCATGCGCTCGACGTCGGCGCGAAGCGTCGCGTCGCCGACCAGCGCGATGCCGCCGACCTCGGCGGCCACCGCCTCGGTCGCATCGGCGCGGCGGCCGACGCAGACCACCTTGGCGCCCGCCTGCGACAGCGCATGCGCGGTCTGCCGGCCGATGCCCTGGGCCGCGCCCATGACGATGAAGACCTTGCCGTCGAGCCGCCACATGGCGCCGTAGTCGGGCACCGGCGAATCGTCTTCGGGCTTGGGGATGGTTGCCATGCTTGTTTCCTGTTCAGCCCATGAAGGAGCCGCCGTTGACGTCGATGCAGGCGCCGGTGAGGTAGGCGGCGGCGTCGCTCGCGAGGAAGGCGACCACGGCCGCGATCTCGTCCGGCCGGCCGAGCCGCCCGACCGGGATCGCCTGCACCGCGGCGGCCAGCACTGCCGCGCTGGAGGTGCTCGACAAGGCGGTCTCGACCCGGCCCGGCGCCACGCAGTTGACCGTGATGCCGAAGGGCGCGTAGGTGCCGCCGAGATGCCGCGTGAGGCCGAGCAGGCCGGCCTTCGAGGCCGCGTAGTCGACGCCCGCGGCGCCCGAGAAGGTGCGCCCCGCGCGCGAGGCGATGTTGACGATGCGGCCGAACTTGCGTGCCTTCATCGAGGGGATGAGTTCGCGGCTCAGCAGGAAGGGCGCAGTGAGGTTGATGCGCAGCACGCGCTCCCAGTCGGCGGTCAGCACCTCGGTCGGCGCGATCGATTCGCCCTTGCGCTTCTGCGAAACGCCGGCGCAGTTCACCAGCACGTCGCAGCCGCCACCGAAGAGTTCGCGGGTGCGCTCGGCCAGGCCGAGCAGTTGAGATTCGTCGGCGAGGTCGGCCACGTGCGCCTCCACCGGCTGTGCGCCCTTCATGTCTTTCATTCCGGCGGCCACCTCGTGCACCGCGGCGTTGACGTCGGCGATCAGCACGCGCATGCCCAGCGCCTGGAAGTCGCGGGCGATGGCCAGGCCGATGCCGCTGGCGCCTCCGGTGACGAGCACGCTTCTTGTCGGATTCATGGGCGGACCTTCGTTCATGCGGCGGATGTCCAATATATCATTGGCCCATCCAATCACGCAATTGCGGGAGGCTTCGCGATGATCCCCTTCGACTTCGGCGGCCGCCATGCGGTGGTCACCGGCGCCGCCAGCGGCATCGGTGCCGGCGTGGCGCTGCGGCTGCTCGCCGCCGGTGCCTTCGTCACCGCATGCGACATCGACGGCACGGCGCTCGATCGCTTCGTTGCCGAGGCCGGTTCGGCGGGCACAGGCCGCTGCCAGGCGCGCCGGCTCGATGTCGCCGATCACGCGCAGGTGCGCGCGACCTTCGAGGCGCTCGATGCCGAGCGGCCGATCGACGTGCTGGTGCACGCGGCCGCCATCGTCGGCAAGCCGACGCCGGTGGCCGAGCTCGATCCGGCCGACTGGCAGAAGGTGATCGCGACCAACCTCACCGGCACCTTCAACGTCGACCAGGCGGCGGTGCGCGCGATGCAACGCCGCGGCCACGGCCGCATCCTCAATTTCGGCTCGGTGGCCGCTGGCGAGGGTGCGATGCACATCGCGGCCTACAACGCCTCCAAGGCCGGCGTGGTCGCGCTCACCACCACCCTGGCGAAGGAGACCGCGGACCAGGACATCGCGGTCAACTGCATCGTGCCGGCCGGCGTGCGCACGCCGATGGTCGCGGCTTCCGGCCAGGGAAACGACTCGGCCGGCGTCGCCGCACGGCGCATCGCGCGCGGCCGGCTGGCCGAGGTGGCGGAGGTCGCCGACGCGGTGCTGTGGCTCTGCGCGAAGGAGAACAGCTTCACCACCGGCCAGGCCTTCAACTTCGCCGGAGCGCGCGCGTGACGCCGACGATCGACACGGCCACCGCGCCGCCCGAGCTGGACATCGACCCCTACGACACGCCGGTGCTGCTCGACCCGCATCCCTTCTATCGCCGCCTGCTCGAACTCGGTCCGGTGGTGCGCCTGAAGCCGTACGGCGTGTACGCGGTCGGGCGGCACCAGGAAGCGCAGCAGGTGCTGAGCGATCCCGAGTGCTTCACCGCGTCCGGCGGCGTCGGGCTCTTCGACATCCGCAAGCCGGGCGAGCATCGGCCGCCCAATCCGATCCTCGAGAAGGACCCGCCGGACCACACCGGCATCCGCAAGGTGGTGGTCGGCATCGTGTCGCCGGCGGTGGTGCGCGGCTGGCGCGCGCAGTTCGAGCAGGAGGCCGCCGAGGTCGCGGACGACGTGCTCGAGCGCCGTGACTTCGACGGCGTCGAGCAGCTGGCCGAGGCCTTCGTCATGCGGGCCTTCGCACGGGTGCTGGGCGTCGAGATGCCGCGGCAGGCGACGCTGGCGATCTCGGAGATGAGCTTCAACCGCGCCGGCCCGTTCAATGCGCTGCGCGCCGCGTCCGAGCAGCGCGCGGCGCCCTACATGGACTGGTATGCCGACAGCGTTCGGCGCGGTGCGATGCGACCCGGCTCGGTCGGCGCCCAACTGCACGACGCCGAGGCCGAGGGGCGCCTGCCGCCCGGCACCGCCGAAGGCGCCTGCCGCGTGCTGGTGCGCGCCGGCACCGACACCACGATCGCCGGCATCGGCTTCGCGCTGCACCAGCTGGCACGCGACCCGGCGCAATGGGCGCTGGTGAAGGCCGACCCGAACCGGGTGCGCGATGCCTTCGAGGAGGCGATCCGCCACGAGTCGCCCTCGTACACCAACTTCCGCACCACCACCCGCGAGGTAATGCTGGGCGGCCACGTGCTGGCGGCCGACACCAAGATCGGCGTCTTCCTCGGCGCCGCCGGCCGCGACCCGCGCGCGTGGGAAGAGCCGGACCGCTTCGACCTCCAGCGCCGCCCAGCCGGCAACCACCTGGCCTTCGGCACCGGCATGCACAGCTGCCTCGGCCAGATGATCGCGAGGCTGGAGGCCGAATGCATCCTGAAGGCGCTGGTGTCGCGCAGCGCGAGCCTGCAGCTCGACGGGCCGCCGGCCTGGCGCGCGATCAACCAGCTGCGCACGCTCGACCGGCTGCCGCTGCGGGTGACGCCCGAATGAAGCCATGAAATACCGCGCGACCTTCGTCCGCCCCGACGGCAGCCGGAAGACCCTGGAGGTGCGCGAAGGCACTTCGCTGATGCGCGCCGCCATCGACCAGGGCATCGACGAGATCGTCGGCGAATGCGGCGGCCACCTGGCCTGCGGCACCTGCCACGTCTATGTCGACGCGGCGTGGGCCGAGGCCTGCCCGCCGATCGCGCCGCGCGAGCAGGACATGCTGGAGATGACCTCGGCGCCGAGGCGGCCGCTCAGCCGGCTGTGCTGCCAGCTGCCGATGAGCGCGGCGCTCGACGGGATCGTGGTGGAGGTCGCGGATCCGCAGTTGTGAGGCGGCTCAAGCCGTCGCGAAGCCCTCGTACCCCTTCTCGGCCACCTCGTTCACGATCTTCCGATACGCCGGCACGCCCGCCACGTAGGGCATGAACACCCGCGGCTTGCCCGGCACGTTGGCGCCCATGTACCAGGAGTTGGCGGTCGGGTAGAGGGTGCGGTCGGCGATCTCGTTGACGTGCGCGACCCACTGGTCCTCGGCCGGCTGGCTGGCCTCGATGGTGGTTTTGCCCTCGGCGCGCAGCCTGCTCAGGCAGGTGGTGAGCCAGTCGACGTGCAGCTCGATCGAATGGACCATGTTGCTCAGCACCGAGGGGCTGCCAGGGCCGGCCAGCACGAACATGTTCGGGAAGCCCGCGACCGCGAGGCCGAGGTAGGTGCGCGGGCCGTGCTCCCACTTGTCGCGCAGGCTCGCGCCGTCGCGGCCGCGCACGTCGATCGAGGTCAGCGCGCCGGTCATCGCGTCGAAGCCGGTGGCGAACACGATCGTGTCCAGCTGGTATTCGCGAGATTTCGTGCGCAGCCCGGTCGGCGTGACCTCGATGATCGGGTCGGCCTTGACGTCGACCAGGTCCACGTTCGGCCGGTTGAAGGTCTCGTAGTAGTCGCTGTCGACGCACAGCCGCTTGGTGCCGAAGGGCAGGTCGCTCTTCGGGCAGAGCAGGTCGGCCTTGACCGGGTCCTTGACGATCGCGCGGATCTTGCCGCGCACGAAGTCGGCCGCCTTCTCGTTGGACTGCTTGTTGAGCAGCAGGTCGTTGAAGGCGCGCAGCATGCGAAAGCCGCCGCCGGCCCCGCGCCAGCGGAATTCGAATTCCTTCTGCCGTTCTTCCTCGGTCACTTCCATCGCCGACTTGTCGTTGGCGATCAGGAAGTGGCCGGTGGCCGTGTCCAGCGCGAGCTTGCGTCGCTCGCCGTAGTGGCGCTTGACCTCGGCCAGGACTTCCGGCGTGAGCGGCTCGTTCTGGGCCGGCACGCTGAAGTTGGCAGTGCGCTGGAACACGGTGAGGTGGTCGGCCTGCTCGGCGATGATCGGCGCCATCTGCACGCCGCTCGAGCCGGTGCCGATGAGCCCGACCTTCTGGCCCTTGAAGTCGACGCCGCCGGCCGGCCAGTCGGCGCTGTGGTGCCAGCGGCCCTTGAAGCTTTCGAGCCCCGGGAATTTCGGCGCCTGCGGGATCGACAGGCAGCCCGTGGCCATGATCACGTAGGTCGCGGTGAAGCGGTCGCCGGCCGCGGTCGCCACGTCCCAGCGGCCGGTGCCTTCGTTGAAGTGGGCCTCGGTGACGCGGGCGTTCAGCTGGATGTCGCGCATCAGGTCGAAGCGCCGCGCGACCTCGTGCACGTAGCGCAGGATCTCCGGCTGCGTGGCGTAGCGCTCGCTCCAGTCCCATTCCTGCTGGAGCTGGTCGTCGAAGGAATAGGAATAGTCCAGGCTCTCGACGTCGCAGCGCGCGCCGGGGTAGCGATTCCAGAACCAGGTGCCGCCGATGCCGGAGCCGGCCTCCAGCACGCGTGCGGTCATGCCGATCTTGCGCAGGCTGTACAACTGGTAGATACCGGCGAAGCCGGCGCCGACGATCACGGCGTCGTAGCTTGCGGGTGTGGGGCTGCTCATGTCTCTTTCCTTCTTTGCTTGTTCACGGGATCACTGGGTTCGCATGCTCGGCAGGTCGATCCACTTGACCAGGCGCGTCTCCTGCGCCGTGATCAGGTGTTCGGAGGCCGCCAGGTAGGCCGGGAAGTCCGGATGGGTGTCGCGCGCGTTGCTGCGCCGTTCGTAGTCGGCCAGGTCGTCGTAGCCCCACAGGTGGACCATCTGGTTGAGCGGGCCGACCTGGCTCACGTAGAAGCCGAGCGGGTTGCCCAGCGTCTGCAGCAGCACCGGCATCGCGAGGCGATCGAACACCTCGAGAAACTCGGGCATCTTGCGCAGCTTGATCGTGTAGATGCGATGGTCGACGAGCTTCTTAGGCTGGAACGGCATCGGCCTGCACCTTGTCTTGCGGGTTGGTCTTCACCAGTTGCGGCTCCAGCCCGGCGATGTGGCGCGCGGTGAGGTAGCCGAAGGTCATGATCGGCCCCAGCGTGATGCCGGCGCCCGGGTAGTTGCCGCCCATCACGCTGGCGCGGTCGTTGCCCGCCGCGTAGAGGCCGGCGATCGGCTGGCCGTCCTGGGCCAGCACGCGGCCGGCGACATCGGTGCGGATGCCGTCGAAGCTGCCGAGGTCGCCGACCACCACCTTGAGCGCGTAGTAGGGCCCGTTGCCCACCGGCGCGACGCAGGGGTTGGGCTTGTTTTCCGGGTCGGCCAGGTAGCGGTTGAAGGAGGTGGTGCCGCGCCCGAATTCGGCGTCCTCGCCGCGCACCGCGGTCTCGTTGTACTTGCGCACCGTGGCTTCGAGG
Organism: Xenophilus sp. L33; assembly: GCF_009765735.1. Classification (GTDB taxonomy): domain Bacteria; phylum Pseudomonadota; class Gammaproteobacteria; order Burkholderiales; family Burkholderiaceae_C; genus Variovorax. The sequence continues at coordinate 181,124 of NZ_LMUW01000221.1, read as the reverse complement.
CCGGCGGCGTCGATGCCCGCGTTCTTCGCCAGCTCGGCCAGGGTCGCGCCCTTGACCAGGTAGCCGTTGCGCACCAGCGGCGCCAGCGGCAGCGGCGCCGGCTTGGCGTAGCCGAGGCCGTACTTGCTGATGGTGGCCTGGTCGCAGACCAGCCACATCGCGGTTTCCTTCTCGCCCGCGCAGGCCTCGATCATCGCGGCGCCGACGTCGTGGTACGAATTGGATTCGTTGGTGAAGCGGCGGCCGTTGCGCAGCACGCCGATGATGCCGGGCTTGTAGCGGTCCAGCAGGTGCGGGAAGGCGCCGAAGCGGCCATTGCCCAGCGGCACCTTCGAGGTCGGCATCCAGGCCGCCGCCGAGGTGTAGCGGATCGGCACCGAGCCCCCGGCCTGCTCGGCCATGCGCGAGCCGTCGCCGGTGTTCTCGACCGGCACCGGCGAGAAGTGCTCGCCGCCGCGCCGCAGGTGCGGATAGGCGCGGGCGATGCGCTCGACGTCGTGGGCGAAGCCGCCCGCGGCCAGCACCACCGCCTTGCGCGCCATCACGCGCTGCGTGCCGCTCGCGCCCTGCACCACCGCGCCGACCACGCGGCCGTTCTCGATGATCAGTTCCTTGGCGCCGGTGCTGGTGTGGATCGGGACCTTCAGGTCGAGCGCCGACTTCGCGAGGCGCGCCGCCAGCGCGTTGCCGCTGGTGACCTGCACGCCGCGCCGGTACAGCGCCAGTTCCTTCACGTGATTGACCAGCCGCTTGGCCACGTAAGTGGCCGACTTGAGCGACTTGGTGACGTTGAAGAAGTGCTTCAGGTCGGCGTTCGACGAGTTGAACATCATCCCGATGAAGGTGATGGTCTGCAGCGGCGGCCGCAGCCGCGCCATGTCGGCGCCGAGGCCGCGGATGTCGTAGGGCGCGGCCAGGATCGAGCGGCCGATGTCGACGCCGCCGTCGACGTTCGGGTGGTAGTCGGGGTAGAGCGTCGGGATGAACTTGACCGCGGTCTCGCGCTCGAAGAACTCGACCATCTCGGGACCGCGGTCGACGAAGGCGTCGACCGCGGCGGCATCGAAATGCTCGCCGGTCTCGGCGCGCATGTAGCGCATGACGGCTTCGCGCGGGTCCTGGATGTTGGCCTTGGCCGCATGCAGGCTGCGCGGGATCCAGAGCACCCCGCCCGAGAAGGCGGCGGTGCCGCCGAAGACCGGCGCCTTCTCGACCACGACGACGTCGAGGCCGTTCTTGGCCGCGGTGATCGCGGTCGACAGGCCGCCGGCGCCGGCGCCGATGACCAGCACGTCGCATTCGGACGCCAGGGCTTGGGAGGAAGAGGGGGCAGTCATGGGGTGGTGGTTCCTTGGCCCGCGGCCTGGGCGGCCGCGATGGCCGCCGCGCCGCGGCGCATTTCGTCGAAATAGAAAGTCATCTCCTGCTCGGCCTGGTCGGCGTCGCGCTGGCGCAGGTGGTGCAGGATCTTCTTGCGCACCGGCACCAGCTCGGGCCGGTACTTGAGCGACGGCTCGGCCTTGAGCACCTGGCGGATGATGTTGGTGAGCGTCTCGGACACCACCACCAGCACCTCGTTGCGGGCAGCCTTGGTGATCAGGCGGAAGAACTCCAGGCTGGCCTCGGCGCGCTTCTCGCGGTCGGCCGGCACCTCGTAGGCCTCGATCTCCAGGATGTTGCGCTCGATGGCGTCGAAGTCTTCTTCCTGGCCGTTCTCGCAGGCCAGGCGCAGCAGCATGCAGTTGACCAGGCGGCGGGCCTGGTCGAGGTTGTGAGGATCGACCTGGCCGCGCGCCGCCAGTTCGCGCAACGACTGGGTCAGCATCATGTAGGCGCCCTTGTAGAACACCAGCGAGTCTTCATGGCGGCCATGGTCGAAGCGACGCACCTCGCCCAGGAACAGCACGTGGTCGCCGGCCAGGTGCTCGGCGAACTTGACGCATTCGAAGGTGGCGACGCAGTCTTCCAGCACCGGCAGCCCCTGCAGGCCCGGGCGCCAGGCGACGCCCTCGAACTTGTCGGCGATGCTGCTGCTGGCGAAGCGGCCGGAAAGATGGGTCTGATCCTCGGCCAGGATGTTGATCGCGAAGGCCCCGGCACGCTGGAAGCTTTCCAGGCTCTTGCTGTTGATGCGCAGGCCCCACGACACCAGCGGCGGCTCGAGCGAGACCGAGCTGAAGGAATTGCAGGTCAGGCCCACCGGGCGGCCGTCGGCGCCGGTGGTGGTGATGACCGCGACCCCGGTCGGGAAGCTGCCCAGCGCATTGCGGAAGGCCCGGACGTCGAAGGCGGCGGCCGCCTCCGCCGCGGGAGCGGGAACGGCATCGGTGACGGATTCGGGCATGGAAGAGGACTCCTGGGGAACCAAAGAACGACTCAATGGTATTACCAATCTAACCGAAACAGGCCGCTTCTGTCAACCTGGCGTGATCGCATCGGATCGACCCTATTAATGGTCTGTCCATTAATGGATATACTGCGCCGGTCGCCATTCCATGGCCCAGTCCGGAGACTCCAGTATGACCAGAAGGGTTGCCATCGTCGGCACCAGCGCCATTCCAGTGGGCAAGCACCAGACCCGAAGCGACGAGCCGCTGCAGGTGCTGGAACAGGAAATCATGACCCGCCTGATCGTCGACGCGGTGGCCGACGCCGGCGTCGAGAAGAAGGACATCCAGAGCCTGGTCTTCACCGTGCCGCGGCCCTACACGCTGCAGAAGTACTTCCACACCTTCCTGGTGAGCCACCTGCGCCTGCCCTGCTCGGGCAACGTGATGGAAGTGATGGGCAACGGCATGACCGGCGCCCTCGCCTTCGACCAGGCCTGCAACGACATCCTGCTCGGCCGCGCCGACGTCGGGCTGGCGCTGGGCATCAACATGGAGTCGGCGACGCCCGCGGTCGAGCACTCGATGAGCAGCATGCGCACCACCGGCGACGTCGACTTCCAGGCGAGCGGCGGCTTCATCCCGATTTCCTGGTACGCCATGGACGCGATGCGCTACATGCACGACTACGGCGCCACCCGCGAGCAGTTCGGCGCGGTCGCGGTCAAGAACCGCCACCATGCGTCGCTCAATCCGCTGGCCCAGTTCAGGAAGCCGATCACGCTGGACGAGGTGCTGGCGCAGCGGCCGATCGTCGAGCCGCTCGGCCTCTACGACGTGCCCGGCCGCAGCGACGGCGCGGCCTGCCTGGTGCTGGCCTCCGAGGAAGTCGCCAAGAGTCTCGGCCGACCCTACGCGCTGGTGCGCGGCCGCGGCTTCTGCCACGACGGCTCGCATCAGATCAACGAGGTGCCCAACGACATGACCGCGCTGATCGCCGCCAGGAACGCCGCCGCCGACGCCTACAAGCAGGCCGGCGTCGGTGCCGCCGACATGAGCTTCGCCGAGTTCTACGCGCCCTGCACCATCGTCGAGGTGCTGGTGAGCGAGGCGGTCGGCTTCTTCGGCCGCGGCCAGGGTGCACCGGCGGCCGCCGAGGGCCAGACGAAGCTGGGCGGCCGGATACCGATCTCGACTTCCGGCGGGCTCACCTCGCGCGGCCATCCGGCGTACGTGACCTCGCTCTACAACATGGTCGAGGTCTGCGACCAGCTCTTCAACCGCGCCGGCGAACGCCAGGTGAAGGACGCCCGCCTGACGCTCACCACCGGCGAGCTCGGCAACTACAACGCCGCCCTGATGCACGTGCTGGAGGCCGTACGATGACTCTCGAAATCATTCCCGTGGCGCGCCCGCGTTCCTATCCGCCGCGCGTCTCCAAGTTCACCGAGCCCTTCTGGGGCGGCCTCGCCCAGGGCCGCTGGCAGACCACCTGCTGCGAGAGCTGCGGCAAGTTCACCTTCCCGCCGAAGCCGATCTGCCCGCACTGCTGGTCCGACAAGATGGCCTGGAAGGATTTCAGCAGCCGCGGCACGCTCTATTCGTGGACCCGGGTGCATTCGGCGCCGAAGGTCTTCACGGTCGAGGCGCCCTACGCGCTGTGCGTGGTCGACCTCGACATCGGGCTGCGCATCGCCACGCGCATGATCGAGCAGCCGGGCAAGGCTTTCGAATGCGGCATCCCCATGCAGGTGGTCGTGCTGCAGTTCGAGGACGGCCCGCTGTTCGCTTCGCGTCCGATCTGACGACGCATCCCAACTCTCAACCGAAGGAGTCTTTCGATGTTCTACGAATTCCGCACCTACACCTGCATGCCCAACAAGCTGCCGGTGGTGCTCAACCGCTTCAAGACGACGACCCTGGGCCTGTTCGAGAAGCACGGCTTCAAGATGCAGGGCCCGATCTATACCACCGCCATCGGCGACGACAACCTGCAGTTGAAGTACCTGCTGCAATGGGAATCGCACGACGCGCGCGACAAGGCCTGGGGTGCGTTCCGCCTCGATCCGGACTGGGCCAAGGCGCTGGTCGAGAGCGAGAAGGACGGCCCGACGGTGGCCAAGATCACCAACGAGATCCTTGCCGCGGTGCCCTTCTCGGTGAAGTGATCCGCCGCGCAAACCCGATCCGGCCGCTCGGGGCCAGTCGGTAGAATCCAGCGCTTCTCATTTCCTCCACCGGACCCCGCGCCCGCATGAAAGAAGCCACCGTCTCCGCCCTGGGCTTTGCGCCCATCACGCCGCAGCGCGCCTTCGAGGAGATCGCGGCGCAGATCCGGGAGCTGGTGGCCAGCGGCAAGCTCAAGCCCGGCGACCGGTTGCCGGCCGAGCGCGGCCTGTCGGCCAAGTTCAACGTCAGCCGCAACACGCTGCGCGAGGCGCTCCGGGCGCTGGAGCTGTCCGGCATGATCGAGCTGCGCAAGGGCGCCACCGGCGGCGCCTTCGTGCTGCCGGGCAGCTCGGGCGTGATCGTCAACGGGCTGCGCGACCTCTATCACCTCGGCGCGATCACGCCGGAGCAGCTCACCGAAGCCCGCATCTGGCTCAGCGCGATCGTGGTCCGCGTGGCCTGCGAACGGCTCACCGAAGAAGACCTGCAGGCGCTCGAAGCCAACATCGAGGCCGCCACCCGCGCCCAGAAGGCCGGCAACTTCGACGAGCGCGCGCGGCTGCATCGCGAGTTCCACACGCTGCTGGCCACCTCCACCCGCAACCCGATCATCCAGATCACGATGGAAGGGATGATGGAAGTGCTGGCCCAGTTCATCAAGGGCATCGGCCCGAGCGAGAACCCCTACACCCTGCCTTCGCGGCGCCGCCTCATGACGCACCTGCGGGCCCGCGACGCCGACGCCGCGGTGCTCGAGATGACCAAGTTCCTGCAGCGGCTGGAGGTCAAGTACCTCGACTTGTGGAACGAGCGCCAGAAGAAGTGAGCTCGGCCTCGGGCGGCATTGCTGCCCGTTCGGCCTTCTCATTTTCCTGCGGCGCCAGCGATTGCGCCGCGAACCGCCCCGACCTGCGCCCGGAGGTCACCGCCCAGCAGATGTGGTGGCCGTTGCCCGCCAGCAGCGCGCCGCCCTGGCCCACCGAGCCCGCCGCGTAGAGCCTCGGGACCACACGGCCTTCCCGGTCCAGCACTTGGTGCGAGCCGTTGACCGCCAGGCCGCCGTCGGTGATGACGATGCGGCTTTCCAGCGGCCCAAGGGCATAGAACGGTCCTTGCGTCACGGGCAGACGCTGCGCGGAGCCCGCGGTCGCGGGCTGCGCCTCGAGCTGCCGGTTGTGCGCCTCGATCGCCGCCTGCAGCACTGCCGGCGGCATCTTCAGCTGCTGCGCCAGCGCCGCGATGCTCGGTGCCACGTGGTACAGGTCGGCCCGATGGCGCCGGTAGTCCGGCAGGTAGGCGAAGGCGACGCCCGGCGCGGTCGACACGTAGTGCGGCGGCGCGGAAAAGCGCTCGGCCACGCGGCTGTCGAACAGCAGCCAGGCGAGGCCGCCGGTCTGGCGCGCGATCGCCAGGCCGGGCTGCTGCAGCTCGTCGCCGAAGCGCTGGCCTTCGGCGTTCACCAGCACCGCGCCGGCGCGCAGCATCGATGCCTCCGGACCGAGCGAGGCGGTCATGAAGGACATGACGAAGGGCCTGAACAAGGCGATCGGCAGCCGGTTCAACGCGAGCTGCATCAGCTTGCCGAGCCACCACGACGGCGGCAGCCGCCGCACCAGGTTCGGCTTGGCCGGCTCGACGAAGCGCAGGCCCGGCCCGTAGACAACTTCGCCGTTCACCAGGGCGGCGCCGAAGGCCTCGGCCATGCGGTGGCCGTCGCCGGTGGCGGTCGGGTTGACGCCGCGGATCTGCTGCAGCTCCGGCCGGAAGCGCTGCTTCATCTCGGTGCCGTTGCTGTAGTCGCCGGCGGCCAGCACCACGCCGCGCCGGGCTTCGATCTCGACCGCGTTGCCCTCGATCTGCGCCGACACGCCACGGACACCGCCATCCGGTGCGCGCAGCAGTGCGGCCACCCGCGCATCGAGCCGCACCTCGACGCCGCGCCGCCTGGCCTCGCGCCCGAGGTAGTAGGGATAGGCGCGCGAATTCGGCAGCACGTTGTGCATGCGCGGATGCCGCGCCGGCGGATCGGCGGTGGGCCCGTAGAAGGCCAGGCCGAGCGACATCAGCCACTCGAGCGTCTCGGCCGCATGGTCGACCAGCAGGCGGCGCAGCGCCAGGTTGTCGCGGCCGGCGAAGGCGCCGGTGTAGTGGTCCATGTCGGCGAAGTGCTCGTCGGGCGTGTCGACGATGCCGGCACGACGCTGCAGGCTCGAGCCGGCGGCGTTGATCGAGCCGACCGACAGGCGGCTGCTGCCGCCCAGCATCGGGTTCTTCTCGAGCACCAGCGTGCTGGCGCCGGCCGCGGCCGCCTCGATCGCGGCGGCCAGGCCGGAGGCGCCGCCGCCGACCACCACGACGTCGAAGGAGAGCTTCACCTGGCGTGTCGGACGGTCGGCTACTTCAGCTCCTTGCCGGCATGCTCGCCTTCGAGGAACTTGTTGGGCTTCAGGAAGAAGGAGATGACCAACGCACCGTCGGGCGAGCGCGCCAGGTGCCGGTTGCCCTTCGGCCGCCAGACGTAGTCGCCTTCGCGCACCTCGCCTTCCTCGTCGACGATGCTGCCCGACAGCACGTAGGTCTGCTCGATCTCGACATGCTCGTGCAGCGGCAGTTGCGTGCCCGGCTCCCAGCGGAACAGCGCGGTGAGCAGGCCGCTCGACTCGTCCTGCATCAGGATCTTCATCTCGATGCCAGGTGTCGGCGTCGGCTTCCAGGGCAGGCTGGCGACGTCGACGTAGCGCGAGTCGTCGTCGGTCAGCTTGGCGTGCGCGGGGTAGTTGGGCGTGATGGCGGTGACGGCGTTCATGGTGGGGTCCGGTGAAGGGAAACGATTCAGAACGAAAAAGCGCCAGGGCACGCGAGTCGTGCGCTGGCGCCGTGCAGGCCCTGGCGTGGCTCAGGCCTTCGCGTTGTAGCGCTCGAGCACTTCCTTGAAGCCGAAGACCTTGGCCGCGTTCTCGCCCAGCACCTTGCGGCGGCTGTTCTCGGAGATGCGGCCCATCTCGCGCTCGATCGCCTGGGCCGAATGCGGCCAGGTGCCTTCGTGGTGCGGATAGTCGTTGGCCCACATGAAGTTGTTCTCCAGGCCGTGCTCTTCCATCAGCGCCAGGCCCGAGCGGTCTTCGCCGAAGGTGGCGAAACCCTTGGCCTTGAAGAAGTCCGAGGGCAGCGCCTTGAGCTTCGGCTTGACCCAGAAGTGATGCTTCAGGTAGGCCTCGTCCATGGCGTCGAGCATCCATGGCACCCAGCCGATGCCGGCCTCGACGCTGCCGAACTTCAGGTCCGGGAAGCGCTCGGCCACGCCCGAGGCGCAGATGTTGACCAGCGGCTCCAGCGTCGGCGACAGCGAGTGCACCACGTAGTTGACGACCGCGCCGCCCAGGCCGCGGGTGGTGCGCGGGTCCTTGCCGGTGGAGACGTGGAAGGTGGCGGCCACGTCGGCCTCGACGAAGCGGGCCCACATGGGGTCGAAGTCGACCTTGTTGTAGTTGAGCTCGTTGGTCTTGGGCGGCCCGAAGAGCGGCTTGCAGGGCAGCGTGAAGTGGCGGAAGCCCAGCTTCAGGCAGCGATCGATTTCCTTCATCGTGGCCTCGACGTCGCCGGTGGCCAGCGCGGCGGCCGGCGAGAGGCGGTCGATGTGGGGACCGAAGGTCTCCCAGGCCCAGGTGTTGTAGACCTCGACCTGCGCGTGGGCGAAGGCGGGGTCGAACGTGTACCACATGCCCAGGCCCTTGCCGGGGAAGATGACTTCGCCGTCGATGCCGTCCATGCCGAGGTCGGCCAGGCGCTGCTCGACCGACGGACCCTTCTCGGTGGCGGTGGCGCCGGCCTTGGATCGGGCCAGGTCCTCGCCTTCGAGGCGGGCCAGCACCAGGCGGTCGGCCTGCTCGGAGGCTTCCATCTTGCGCCACTGGATGCCCTTCTCGTCGACCCACATCTTGGGCAGGCGGTCCTTGTACTTGGCGTCGATGCGCTCGGCCCAGAGGTTGCCGGGTTCGTTGGCATGGGTGTCCGACGAGATCATCAGGTACTTGTTGGGCGCACCGGGGGTGGCCGACTTCTCCCAGTCCTGCGCGCCCGGAGTGTTCAGGCGCCACTGGTTCGCTTCGTTGACGACGATTTCTGTCATGGGGATCCTCGGATGACGGGTGGTGGGGCGAGTTTAAATGGTATTACCATTCTAGGTCGAAAAAACGCCTTGTCAACACGCCCGGCCGTCCGGCGCGGCGGCCGTCCGCGCAGGGTTTTCCCAGGGTTCCGGCTACTCCGCCGCGGCCGTCTTCGCTGCAACGGCCGGCTTCGCCGCCGCCTTGCCCGGCGTCTTGCGCGCCACGGCCGCCACCGCGGCCACGGCGCGTCCGGGCTTGACCAGTTCGATGGGGTCGCTCTCCAGCTCGCGGTGCACCGTGTTCAGGTATTCGTCCATCCACTTGATGGCCGTCTCGGCATCGCGCTCGCGCATCGCCTTCAGCAGGTTGCGGCGCACCGGCACCAGCTCGGGCCGGGCCCGGCGGCCGGTGCGGTCGATGACCACGCGGATGATGTCGCCGAGTGAATCGACCAGCATCATCAGCACCTCGTTGCGGGTGGCGCGGGCGATCAGGCGGAAGAACAGCACGCCGGCATTGGCCCGGTGCAGCAGGTCGTCGCTGCTCTCGATGAAGTCGATGTTCTCCTGGATCGCCTGGAAGTCTTCCTCGGTGGCGCGTTCGCAGGCCAGCCGGATCACCATCTGGTTGATCAGCACCCGCGCCTCGGCGAGGCTGCGCAGCGACACGGTGCCCAGGAACATCAGGTCCTGCAGCGACTGGGTCAGCATCGCGGGGTTGCCGTCGCGGATGAAGGCGCCGCCCTTGACGCCCTTGCGCAGCGACACCACGCCCGAGATCTCGAGCGTGCGCAGCGCTTCGCGCACGGCGGGCCGGCTGACCTTGAATTCGACGGCCAGTTCTCGCTCGGCCGGCAGCTTGTCGCCGGGCTTGAGCACGCCTGAGCTGAGCCGGTTGCGAATCTGCTCGCAAATCTCCTCGAACACCCTGCGGGTCTTGATCTTCTGGAAAGCCAGGTCTGGGGTCGGTTCCATGGTGTTCCCTCCTATCTCTTGATATCTGTCGAGCCCGGCCGCTCGGAGGCGGCCGCTGGATCATTGTGCATGTTCGTCATTTGGACAAATGGATTTACCATTAGGTTGGTCGATCGATCGTGAATTTCAACTTCGAAGGTTCAACCCCATGGCATCCAGCCACGCCCCCCGCATCGTCGAAAGCCCCGCCGGCCGCATCCTGGTCTTCGACTCCGCCACCTATGTCGAAGGCTATGTCGCCGAGCAGCCCGCCACCCACGGCGACCTGGTCGTGAACTCCTCCTATTCCGGCGTGCTGTGCGCCCGCATGGTGATGTCGGCGAAGCCGCGCGCCGTGATCGGCCTGGACTGCGCGATCGGCAAGGACGGCGCCGGCATCGCCGGCCTCTGGTACTACGAGGCGCTCGGCATCCCGTCGGCCGCGGTCGACGTGATGACCGCCGAGATGGGCAACGGCGCCGACCTCTACGACAACGGCATCGTCAGCCGGGTCAACGACGCGGCCCAGGCGCTCGGCATCGAGCCCGGCATGCGCACGGCGGACGCCGCGCGCTGCATGCTGACCGGCGAGAAGAAGCCGGCGCAGTTCGAGCCGACCCGCCGGCGCGTGATCCACACGGCGGCCAGCGGCCGCAGCATCGTCTGCACCGATTCGATCGCCTACGCGCTGCCGGAAGACAAGGAGCGCAACGTGCTGTGCACCGCCGGCCACACCGGGCGCAGCGTGATCGGCTACTTCCGCGACTACCGGCCCTGGGCCTTCATCTGCTCGGACGGCGGCATCGGCAAGAACGATTCGGGCCTGAGCGCATTGGAAGCGGTCGAGCCCGACGGCATCGCCGGCGCCTCGGTCAGCGCGCTCACCGCGCGCATGGGCGACGGCCAGAGCACCTACTTCGACGGCGTCATCAGCGCCTGCAACAGCGTGGCCCGCGCCAAGGGCGTCAAGGTCGGCCAGACCGCCAAGGAGGCGGCGCTGCTGCTGCTGGCGTGAGCGGCCGATGAGCGTCGCGATCGCGGCCGACGAACCCCACCGCTGGTCGGGCGCGGGCTGCCTGGTGGTGGTCGCCGTGGCCATGCTGGTGCAACTGTTCCGCCCGCACTCCGGTGCGGTGTGGGTGCAGGGCGCGGCGGCGGCGCTGTTCCTCGCGCTGGAATACCGGCGCATCCCGCCGAGCATCCGGCGGGTCGCGGCCGGGGTCGGCCTGGTGAGCCTCGCGCTGCTGCCCTTCTCGTCGGCGCCGGTGGAGAGCCTCGCGCGCGGCATCGCGATCGGCGGGCTGATGGTGTCGCTGATCTCGTCGGTGTCGCTGCTCGGCCGCGCCTCGCTCGAGAGCCCGCACACCAAGGTGGTGGCGCTGCACCTGCTGGCCAGCGGCATGCGCACCCGCTACGCCTGGTTCTCGGTGGCCAGCCAGCTCTTCGGCGGGCTGCTCGGCATGGCCGGCGTCAACCTGCTGCTGCAGATGGCCTCGCAGGGCGAGGTCGCGGTGGAGGAAGACCGGCTGGCGATGTTCGCCGCCGTCACCCGCAGCTTCGCCGCCGCCACGCTGTGGAGCCCGATGGTGAGCAACCTGACGATCCTGCTGGCGCTCTACCCCGGCCTCACCTGGTTCGCGATCGTGCCGCTGACCCTGGGCCTCGCGGCGGGCGCGGTGCTGATCGGCGTGCTGCTCGACCTCTGGCGACTGCGCCGGCGCGGTGCGTCGGCGCCGCCGGAGCGGCCCGACCCGTCGCTCTGGGCCGCGCTGCTGCCGATGATCAGCGCCATGGCCGCCTTCCTCGGCATCGTGATGGTGGTCGCGCGTTCGCTCGGCATCTCGGTCACCGGCGCGATCGTGATCGTCATCCCCTTCGTGGTGCTGGCGCTGCATGCGCTGCAGGCCCGCGGCCGGCGTCGTCTCGCGCAGGCCACCGAGCGTCTGAAGGCCGACGTCGCCGCGATGCCGCGACTGGCCGGCGAGGTGGCGCTCTTCATGGCGGCGGGCTGCGGCGGCACGGTGATCGCGAGCGCGATCCCGTCGTCGTGGACCGCCGTGATCGGCGGCGCGCTCGCGCACTCCGCCGTGCTGGCCTGCCTGGTGCTGATGCTGGCGATCATCGTCCTGGCCTTCGCGGCGGTGCATCCGGTGCTGTCGTCGGTGCTGGTCGCGTCGTCGCTGCCGCCTGCCGTGCTCGGCCTGCCGCCGATGCCGCACCTGGCAGCGATCCTGGTCGGCTGGTCGCTGGCCAGTTGCGCGACGCCGTTCTCGATGACCGCGCTGATGGCCAGCCGCTATTCCGGCTTCTCGATCTATGCCGTCACGGTGCGCATCAACCAGACCTACGCCCTGCTCTGCATCGCGATCGCGTCGCTGGGCCTCGGCACCGCCTCGATGCTGATGCGCAGCCACGCCTGATTTCCGCTACCGTTCCCACCCGAAGAGAAAGCGTCCCACCACCATGTCCACCACTCCCGCCACCGGCCCGCTCGCCGGACTCCGCGTCGTCGAATTCGCGGGCATCGGGCCCGGCCCCTTCGCCTGCATGCTCCTGTCCGACATGGGCGCCGACGTGGTCAGCATCGACCGGCCGGGCAAGAAGCTCGGCGACCGCCACAACATCACCGGCCGCGGCCGCACCGTGCTCCTGGCCGACCTGAAGAAGCCCGAGGCGCAGGCCGAGGTCTGGCAGCTGCTCGAGCGCGCCGACGTGCTCGTCGAGGGCTTCCGGCCCGGCGTCATGGAGCGCCTGGGCTTCGGTCCGGCCGAGGTGGCCGAGCGCAATCCGCGGCTGGTCTACGGCCGCATGACCGGCTGGGGCCAGGAAGGCCCGCTCGCGCTGGCGGCCGGCCACGACATCAACTACATCTCGATCACCGGCGCGCTGCACGCCACCGGCCCGGCCGGCGGCCCGCCGGTGCCGCCGCTCAACCTCGTCGGCGACTACGGCGGCGGCAGCCTCTACCTGATCGTCGGCATCCTGGCCGCGCTGCACGAGGCCAAGCGTTCGGGCCGCGGCCAGGTGGTCGACGCCGCGATGTCCGACGGCGTGATCTCGCTGATGAGCAACTTCGTCACCCAGAGCCTGCGCGGCGTGATGAAGGAAGAGCGCGGCAGCAACCTGCTCGACGGCGGCGCGCCGTGGTACGGCGTCTTCGAGACCGCGGACGGCAAGCACGTGTCGATCGGCTCGATCGAGCCGCAGTTCTTCGCCGACATCTGCGAGCGCATGGGCGTGGCGCCGGCGCTGCGCGACGTGCAGCCGGACCGCGCCCGCTGGCCTTTGCTGAAGGCCGAGTTCGAACGTCTCTTCAAGACGAAGACGCAGGCCGAATGGGTGGCGGAGCTCGAAGGCACCGACGTCTGCTTCGCGCCGGTGCTGCCCCTGAGCGAGGCGCCGCTGCATCCGCACAACGCGGCGCGAAAGGCCTTCGTCGACGTCGAGGGCATCCGCCATCCGGCGCCGGCGCCACGCTTCTCGCGCACGCCGTCGGCGATCCGCGGGCCGGCACCGGCCGCGGCCAGCGAAGCCTCGGACGTGCTGGCGCGCTGGACCGAATGAGCGCCGGCGTGCCGCCTTCATCCAGCGGCACGACCCGCGCGCAGGACGCAGCCATCCTGCTCCTGGCCTCGGCGGCCTTCTTCAGCGGCGCCGCCCTGCGCGTGTGCGACGCGATGCTGCCGCGCCTGGCCGCCGACTTCGACATCGCACCGGGCGTGGCCGGGCAGGTGATCATCGGCTTCTCGGTCGCCTACGGGCTGATGCAGCTGCTGTTCGGCCCGCTCGGCGACCGCTACGGCAAGACCCGCATGATGTGCGTCGCGCTCTACGGCTGCGCGATCGCCGCGCTGGCCTCGACGCTGGCGCCGGGCTTCGGTGCGCTGGTGCTGGCGCGCGCGCTCTGGGGCATGGCCGCCGCCGGCGTGATCCCGCTGGCGATGGCCTGGATCGGCGACAACGTCGATTACGCCGACAGGCAGGCCACCCTCGCCCGCTTCCTCACGGGAACGCTCTCGGGCATGGCGGCCGGGCAGCTCGCCGGCGGCCTCTTCGCCGACTCGGCGATCGGCTGGCGCGGCGCCTTCGCACTGCTGGCGGTCGGCTTCTGCGCGGTCGCCACGCTGCTGCTGCTGCGCGTGCCGCACGGGCCGGTGCCGCTCGCATCGGGCGGCCAGCCGCGCGCCTCCTTCCTCGACCAGCTGCGCGGCGTGCTGCAGGTGCCGTGGGCGCGCGTGGTGCTGCTCACCGTGGGCATCGAGGGCGTCTTCCTGCTCGGCCCGATGAGCTACCTGCCTTCGCTGCTGCACCAGCGCCACGGCATCGCGCTCGCGACCGCGGCGGCGATGATCGCGCTCTACGGCATCGGCGGACTCGTCTACGCGCTGACCGCGCGGCGCATCGTCGCCGCCCTCGGCGAGCAACGCATGGCCCTGTGCGGCGGCCTCGTGATGGGCGCCTGCTACCTGGCCTGGCTGCTGGCGCCGCCGTGGTGGCTGTCGGCACCGATCGCGCTGGCGCTGGGCTTCGGCACCTACCTCTTCCACAACACGCTGCAGACGCACGCGACGCAGATGGCGCCGGGCGCACGCGGCACCTCGGTGTCGCTGTTCTCGTTCTGCCTCTTCGGCGGCCAGGCGCTGGGCGTCACGCTCTCCGGCTGGACCGTCGACCATCTCGGCTACCGGCCGATGCTGGCGACTGCGGCGCTGGCGCTGCCGCTGGCCGGCTGGGGCTTCGCGACCGCGCTGCGGCGGCGCGCCGGCATCCTGGCTTCCACCTGATCGAAGGAGACTCACCCTCATGCTGCTCACCGACAAATCCGCGATGGTCACCGGCGCCGGCTCCGGCATCGGCCGGGCCATCGCCACCAGCTACGCGCGCGAAGGCGCGGCGGTGCTGGTCGCCGACATCGATCGGGCGGGCGCCCGCGAGACCGTGTCGCTGATCGAGGCCGCCGGCGGCCGCGCGCTGGCCTTCGCGCTCGACGTGCGGCAGCCCGAGCAGCACCTCGACGCGGTGGGCGAGGCGGTGAAGCGCTTCGGCGGCCTGCACATCGCCTGCAACAACGCCGGCCTCGGCGGCGGCGGCGCCAGCGGCCGCTACCTGCCGCTGGCCGAGACCGCGCTGGAAGACTGGGACGCGCTCATCGGCGTCAACCTGAGCGGCGTCTTCTACGGGCTGCGCGCGCAGATCCCGGCCATGCTGCAGGCGGGTGGCGGCAGCATCGTGAACATCGCCTCGGTGATGGCGCAGACCGCGCGGCCGAACCTCGGCGCCTATGTCAGCTCCAAGCACGGCGTGCTCGGCCTGACGCGCGCGGCGGCGGTCGACTACGCGCCGCAGAAGCTGCGGGTCAACGCGATCGGGCCGGGCTACATCGACACGCCGATGCTGGCGCGCGCCGACGCCGGCAAGCGCGCCGCGATCGCCGGCTGGCATCCGGTCGGTCGCCTCGGGGAAGCGCAGGAGATCGCCGAGCTGGCGGTCTGGCTGGCCAGCGACCGGGCCAGCTTCGTCACCGGCGCCTACTACCCGGTGGACGGCGGCTACCTGGCGCAGTAGCCGCGCGAACCGAAGATCGCTACTTCACGTAGCGCCACTGCAGCAGCGTGTGCGGCGGCGTCGCGTCGGGATGGTGCTCGAAGACGCCCTCGACCTCGGCGCCGATCTTCACCTCGGCCAGCGGATCGCCCAGCAGGTTGCCCAGCATGCGCACGCCGGGCGCGCCCTCGATCTCGACCACCACCACCAGGTAGGGTCCGTGGCCGTTCAGGCAGGCGTGCACCGGATGCCAGGCGCGTTCCCAGCTGTAGATGCGGGCCCGCGGCTTGACCTCTTCCCAGGCCGGGTCGAAGGCATGGCAGTGATGGCAGATCCACTCGGGACCGAACTGGAAGGTGCCGCAGGCCTGGCAGTGCTGGACCATGACCTTGCCTTCGCGCAGGCCGTTCCAGAACGGCGCCGACAGGCCATCGGCCTCGGGCACCGGAATGGGCAGGCCCGCGGGCAGGTACGACTCGGTGCTTGTTGTCTGGCTCACAGCGTGGCCTCCGATCCCAGCAGAAGATTGCCCACCGGCGTCACCATCGGGCCGCCGATCACGAGCGCCACGTCGCTGCGCGGCGCCTGCGCGGTCGAGGTGCCGCGCACCTGCCGCACCGCCTCCAGCACCAGCTCGAAGCCGTGCATGTAGCACTCGGCCAGGTTGCCGCCGCTGGTGTTGAGCGGCAGCTTGCCGCCGGGCGACAACAGGTTCTCGAGCTTGAGGAAATCGTTGGTCTCCTCCGGCTCGAAGAAGCCGTGCTCGCACAGCGCCATCATCACGCCGCCGGTGAAGTTCTCGTAGCTCTGGACCACGCCGACGTCCTTGGGACCCAGGCCCGCCATGCGGTACATGTTGGGCGCCACTGTCGAGAAGCTGGAGCTCGCGTAGTTGGGCTGGTTGTGCGCATTGGCGCCGACGCGGTGGTCGGAGCCGGTGGCGGCGCCGAGGATGTAGACGGGCCGGTTCGGGAAGTCCTTGGCCCGCTCGGCCGGCACCATGATGACCGCGGCCGAGCCGTCGTTCTCCATGCAGCAGTCGAACAGGTGGAAGGGCTCGACGATCCAGCGCGAGTCGTCGTACTTGGTCTCGGTGAGCGGCTTGCCGTACATCACGGCGCGCGGGTTCTGCTGCGCATGGTGGTAGGAGGCCATCGCGATCGCACGCAGCGCCTCCTGCTTCACGCCGTTCTCGTGCATGAAGCGGCGCGCCTTCATCGCGAACTTCTGGCCCGGCGACAGCACACCGTAGGGCGCCTGGTAGGCCATGTCGCCGGCGATGGTCGGCGCGGTCGGCGCCTTGCCGAAGCGGCCGAACTCCCCTTGCGCCAGCGCGCGGTAGGCCACCACGCAATCGGCCAGCCCCGAGGCGATCGCCGCCGCCCCGTTGGCGATCGCGCCGCAATTGCCGCCGCCGCCACCGCCCCACTGCATCGTGGTCGAGCGCAGCTGCCTCGTGCCCAGCGCGGCCGACAGGCGCGACGGGTCGGTACGGTCGTTCGAATAGGAAGAAAAGCCGTCGATGTCGCGCGGATCGATGCCGGCGTCCTTGGCGGCCGCGAGCACCGCCTTGAGTGCCAGCTTGAATTCGGCGTCGGGCGACTGGCCGTGCTTGTAGTAGGTGGTTTCGCCGACGCCGACGATGGCGACGCGGCCGCGGAGCGACCTGTCGGTCATGCCGCTTCTCCGCCGCTGGGGATCTGATTCATGGGACAACCAATTCTTTCAATGGATGGACCAATGCTAGCACAGGCTCTATACTTTCGGACGATCGAACGGGCGACCTCGCAAGCGAAATCAAGGAGACAAGACATGAGATGGAAGAACCGGCCCGAGGGCTCCAACTGGGGCGATTTCGGCCCCGACGACCAGGTCGGTCGGATGAACCTCGTGACCCCCGCGCGGCGCCTCGCCGCGGTGCGCGAAGTGACCGAGGGCATCGCCTTCCCGCTCAGCCTGCCGCTCGACT
Organism: Xenophilus sp. L33; assembly: GCF_009765735.1. Lineage (GTDB taxonomy): Bacteria > Pseudomonadota > Gammaproteobacteria > Burkholderiales > Burkholderiaceae_C > Variovorax. The sequence continues at coordinate 164,053 of NZ_LMUW01000221.1, read as the reverse complement.
ATCCGGGCGGCGCCGACCTGGTGCCGAGCCGCCGCGCGCCGCGCATCGAGGCGACCAAGCGGGCCACCGGCGAGATGAGCTACAACTTCTGCTTCTCCTGCCAGAACAAGTCGCTGTTCGACGTCGTGTCCGACGATGCGGTCACCATCTGGACCCAGTATTCGACCCAGTGGGATTCGCTCGCGCACTGGGGCCAGGAATTCGACGCCGACGGCGACGGCGTGCCCGAGGTCGTCTACTACAACGGCTGGCGCGGCGGCGAGCATGTGCTCGGCGCCGACCAGCCCGGCGGCCCGTTCGCCAAGAAGCTCGGCCTGGAATCGCTGGCCGAGACCGGCGTGCAGGGCCGCGGCGTGATGGTCGACCTGGCCGCGGTCTACGGCGAGAAACCGGAGCACGTCGGCTACGACGCGCTGATGCGGGTGCTCGACAAGCAGAAGGCCACGGTCGAGACCGGCGACTTCATGTGCCTCTACACCGGCTGGGCCGACCTGGTCCTGGCCATGAACAAGAAACCCGACTTCGACAAGCTCAAGAGTTCCTGCGCGGTGCTCGACGCCAAGGACGGCAAGCTGCTCAACTGGATCACCGACAGCGGCCTGGTCGCGATCTGCGCCGACAACCTCGGCGTCGAGGCGCTGGTCCCGGCGACGCAGGCCGGCGGCGGCCCGAAGCATTCGATGATGCCGCTGCACGAGCACTGCATCTTCAAGCTCGGCATCTTCCTGGGCGAGATCTGGTATTTCGGCGAGCTCGGCCCCTGGCTGCGCGCCCACGGCCGAAACCGCTTCCTGCTGACCGCACCGCCGCTGCGGCTGCCGGGCCTGGTCGGCTCGCCGCCGATGGCGGTCGCCACCGTCTGATCACGAGGAGACCGAACAGATGAACAGCAAGACGACACGCGTCGCCGCGGTCACCGGCGCGGCCGGCGGCCTGGGCCTCGGCATCGCCGCACGGCTCGGCCGGGCCGGCTACCAGGTGATCGCGATCGATCGCGCACCGCACGTCGAGGGAGAGGCCGAGGCTCTGCGCCGCGAAGGACTGAAGGTCGACGCGGTGGTGCTCGACGTCTCCGACGAAGACGCGGTGCGCCGCATGGTGGCCGACATCGATGCGCGCCACGGCCGCTTCGACATCCTGGTCAATAACGCCGGCATCCATCCGAAGATCGACGGCGAGCGCAACAGCTTCCTGAAGATGACGACGCCGCAATGGAACGAGGTCATCGGCGTCAACCTCACCTCGGCCTTCGTGCTGTGTCGCGAGGTGGCGCCGCTGATGCGGCGGCAGAAGTGGGGCCGCATCGTCAACATGTCCTCGCGCGCCGGCCGCACGCTGGTCGACACCGCAGGCATCCACTACGCGGCGGCCAAGGCCGGGATGATCGGCATGACCCGGATCATCGCGGCCGAAGTGGCAGCCGACGGCATCACCGCCAATTGCATCGCGCCGGGACGCATCTCCTCGCCGATGACCGACCAGGGCAGCGACGCGCAGCGCGCGATGCTGGTCGGCCGCATCCCGGTCGGGCGCATCGGCACGCCGGACGAGATCGGCCACGTGGTCGAGTTCCTGGTCTCCGAAGACTCGGCCTACCTCACCGGCACCGTGATCGACGTCAATGGCGGCACCTACATGTGCTGAGCCGCACACCGAAGAAAGAGACACCGTGAGCAACGACAACGCGAAGAAGCGCGGCGCGCCGCCGCACCATTTCATCGACGACGACTGGCTGGCCCTGCGCGACGAGCCGGTGATCGACCCCGAGCGCCCGATCGTCGATCCGCACCACCACCTGTGGGACCGGCCGCACCACCGCTACCTGCTGCCCGAGATCCTGGCCGACTTGAACACCGGCCATCACGTGCGCGGCACCGTGTTCGCCGAATGCAGCTCGATGTACCGGGTCGACGGCGATCCGCGCTTCGCCTCGGTCGGCGAGGTCGAGTTCGTCAACGGCATCGGCGCGATGAGCGCCAGCGGCGTCTACGGGCCGGTGCGCGTGGCCGCCGGCATCGTCGGCAAGGTCGACCTGACGATGGGCGGCTTCGCCGAGGAGGTGCTCGAAGCCTGCGTGGCACGCGCGCCCGATCGCTTCCGCGGCATCCGCCACATGGCCGCCTGGGACGCCAGCCCCGAAGTCAGCAGCCTGCTCAAGCCGCCGCCGCCCGACCTGCTGCAGGGCGCGAAGTTCCGCGAAGGCTATGCCGCCCTCGGCAAGCTCGACCTGAGCTTCGACGCCTGGATGTACCACCCGCAGTTGCCGCAGCTGCTCGACCTGATCGACGCGGTGCCCGACACCCGCGTGGTGCTCAACCACCTCGGCGGCCGCGCCGGCCTGGGCCCCTATGCCGGGAAGCAGGACGAGGTCTTCAAGACCTGGAAGGCGTCGATCGAGGCGCTGGCGCAAAGGCCGAACGTGACGGTCAAGCTCGGCGGCATCGGCATGCGCCTGGGCGGCTTCGACTTCCACGAGCGGCCGCTGCCGCCGACCTCCGAAGAGCTGGCCAAGGCCTGGGGACCTTACGTGCAGACCTGCATCGAGGCCTTCGGCTGCTCGCGCGCGATGTTCGAGAGCAACTTCCCGGTCGACAAGTCCTGCTGCACCTACCGCGTGCTGTGGAACGCGTTCAAGCGCATGGCCGAGGGCTTCTCCGAGACCGAGAAGGCCGACCTCTTCGCCGGCAGCGCGGTGCGCGCCTACCGCTTGCCGGCCGCGCTGGCCCAGCACGCCTGAGCCTCGCGACCATGAGCACGCAGCAGCAACGCATCGCGCTGGTCACCGGCGCCGCCAGCGGCATCGGGCTGTCGATCGCCACCCAGTTCGCGCGCGACGGCCTCCTCGTCGTGCTGGTCGACCGCTCGCCCGAGGTCACGGCGATCGCCGCCGGGCTCGAAGGCCGCACCGAGGCGCTGGTCGCCGACGTGTCGGACGAGGCGCAGATCCGCCGCGTCATGCAGGAGATCGAGGGCCGGCACGGCCGGCTCGACGTCCTGGTGAACAACGCCGGCATTCATCCGAAGCGCGAGGGCGGCAAGTTCTCGATCGAGCAGATCAGCTCGCAGCAATGGCAGGACGTGCTGGCGATCAACCTCACCGCGCCCTTCCTGTTCACCCAGCTGGCGCTGCCGATGATGCGGCGGCAGAAGTGGGGCCGCATCATCAACGTCTCGTCGCGCGGCGGCCGCACCGCGTCGCCGGTGGCCAGCGCGCACTACGCGGCCACCAAGACCGGCCTGATCGGCTTCACCCGCATCGCGGCGCTCGAGGGCGCACCCGACCACATCACCGCTAACTGCGTGGCACCGGGGCCGATCCTCAGCGCGATGACGATGGGTTCCTCCGAAGAGGTGCGCGCCACCTTCACCCGCAACATCCCGCTCGGCCGCTACGGCGATCCGCAGGAGGTGGCCTCGGTGGTGGCCTTCCTCGCCTCGGACGCCTCGTCCTTCGTCACCGGTGCCGTCTTCGACGTCAACGGCGGCACCTTCATGCCCTGATCCATCGAATGACCTACGCCTACACGCTGCGCGAACTGACGGTGTCGCAGCTGCTCGAACGCCAGTGCCGACAGCACGGTGCCAAGCTGTTCCTCACCGAGCTCTGGACCGGCCGCCGATGGACCTACGCCGAATGGGACGCGATGGTCAACCGCTGCGCCCATGCGCTGCGCCGGGCCGGCGTCGAGAAGGGTCAGCACGTCGGCCTGCTGCTCGGCAACTCCGCCGAGCACCTGGCGCTGTTCCTGGCGCTGGGCAAGCTGGGCGCGGTGTCGGTGCCCATCAACACCGCCGCCCGCGGCGACCTGCTGCGCTACTACTTCGAGCACGGCGACGCCGCACTGGCGATCGTCGACGACGAGTTCGCCGAGCGGCTGGCCGAGGTGCTGCCGAGCCTGGAGAAGGTGCGGCGGGTCGTGCAGCTCGGCAAGAATGGCGGCCGGTCGCAGGCGGCCGGCGCCGGCCTCGCGCGCCCGGCCGACGACCTGCTCACGCTGATGGCCGACGCGCCCGACACCGATCCGGGCGTCGAGACGAAATGCTCCGACCTGCTGATGCTGTCCTACACCTCGGGCACCACCGGCCCGTCGAAGGCCAGCATGCTGTCGCATGCCGCGGCGCTCACCTACGGCACCGGCGCGATGGAGGCGCAGGGCTATGTCGAGAGCGACGTCTTCTACGTCTGCCTGCCGCTCTTCCACAACAACGCGCTGCTCGCGGGCAGCATCGCCGCGCTGGTCTGCGGCGGCTCGATGGCGCTGTCGGAGCGCTTCTCGGCCTCGCGCTTCATGGACGAGATCCGCCAGTCGAAGGCCACCATCACCAACTTCCTCGGCGCGATGTCGACCTTCCTCTGGACCCGGCCGCCGCGTCCCGACGACGCCGACAACGACCTGCGGCTGGTCAGCATGTCGCCGATGCCGGTCTTCGCCGCGGCCTTCGAGGAGCGCTTCGGCCTCAAGGCGATGAGCAACTACGGACTTTCCGACTTCGGCGCGGTGAGCGCCTTCGTCCCCGGCTCGCCGGCCGACAAGCTGGGCTCGATCGGCAAGGCCCGGCGGAACTTCGAGTTCAGGATCGTCGATGACGACGACTTCGCATGCCCGCCGAACGTGGTCGGCGAACTGGTCATCCGCGCCAACGAGCCGTGGCGCGCCGCCAGCGGCTACTACAAGATGCCGGAGGCCACGCTGGCCGCGCACCGCAACCAGTGGTTCCACACCGGCGACCGCGCCCGCTGCGACGCCGACGGCTACTACTGGTTCGTCGACCGCAAGAAGGACTGCATCCGGCGCCGCGGCGAGAACATCTCGGCCTTCGAGGTCGAGCAGGTGATCATGAACCACCCGGCGATCGCCAACGTCGCGGTGTTCCCGGTCAAGACCGCCGACGGCGACGAGGAGGTCGGCGCGTCGATCGTGCTCCGGCCCGGCATGGCGCTCGACGAGCCGGAACTGATCGCCCATTGCGCGCGCAACATGTCCTATTTCATGGTGCCGCGCTTCGTCGAGGTGCTGCCCGAGCTGCCGGCCACGGTGAACCAGAAGATCGAGAAGTTCCGGCTCAAGCAGCGCATGGAGGCCGATCCGGCCGCCGTCTGGGACCGCGAGAAGGCCGGCATCGTGCTGGCGCGCTGAGCGCCCGGGGAGCGCCCCGGCCCGGCCGGGGCCTTTGGACGACTCTGTAGAATGGGGGCCGCTCCAGGACGGCGCTCGCTGTCCCGGAGCCCGGGCCCTCGATGGCTGGCGATGACGAGCCATGCCGAGCCGCCCGCCCCATCAACCCAAGCTCCAGGCCGGCCGCCTCCGCTCCCGCGCATACCGGAACGCCTGAGCTTCACGGAATCCTTCGAAGGATGCTGATCAAAGCGATCATCGTGTGCCTGTTCCTGGCATGCATCGTCTACGTCCACGTGCGTGGCAAGGAGCGGCATCGCTTTCGCAAGCAGCTGTTCGACCATTCGGCCTTCCTGGCGCCGTTGAACGTGATGCTCTACGGCATGTCGAGCGTGCCGCAGACGCCCTATGTCAGCGTCGACAGCTTCGAAGGCCTGCGCGGCCTGGAAAAGCACTGGGAAACCATCCGCGACGAGGCGCAGTTGCTGGCCAGCCGCATCAAGGCCTCGGAGAACAACGACGACGCCGGCTTCAATTCCTTCTTCAAGCACGGCTGGAAGCGCTTCTACCTCAAGTGGTACAACGAGTCGCCCAAGTCGGCGGCCCTCTACTGCCCGCGCACGGTCGAGCTGCTGCAGCAGGTGCCCTCGATCAAGGGGGCACTCTTCGCCGAGTTGCCGCCCCATTCCGAATTGAGCCGCCACCGCGACCCCTATGCCGGCTCGATGCGCTACCACCTGGGCCTGGCGACGCCGAACGACGACGCCTGCAAGATCTGGGTCGACGGCGAACCCTACAGCTGGCGCGACGGCGAAGGCGTGGTCTTCGACGAGACCTTCATCCACTGGGTGCGCAACGACACCGACGAGACGCGCCTCATCCTGCTGTGCGACGTCGAGCGCCCCCTGCGCTATCGCTGGATCGCCTGGCTGAACCACCTGTTCGCCCGCTACGTGATGACCGCCGCCGCATCGCCCAACGACACCGGCGACCGCACCGGGCTCATCAGCAAGCTGTTCTACGTCTCGCTGGTGACCGGCCGCTACCGCCGCCGCTTCAAGGCCTGGAACCCGGGCCTCTACAAGTTCACCCGCTACGCGCTGATGGTGCTGGTGGTGGTGGCGATCTGGAAGCTGTGAAGGGCTGAGGCCTCAGCCCTTCGCCCTGGCACCGAAGGCGCCGGCGCGCGCCGCCTCCGCCCACTTCGCGTCGTCCATGCCGAGCCGCTCGGCCAGCACCTGCCGCGTGTGCTGGCCCAGGGTCGGCGCCGCGACCGGGGGCACCACCGGCGTGTCGGAAAAGCGCATGGGGAAGGCCACGTTCGGCACGCTGCCGGCGGTCGGATGCGGCAGTTGCGTGACCAGGCCGCGGGCCTGGGTCTCGCGCGAGCGAAGCGCTTCGGCCACGGTGCGGACCGCACCCGCGGGCACGCCGGCCTGGCGCAGGCGCTCCAGCCAATGGTCGCGCGTGTCCGTGATGAACAGTTCGGCGAGCAGGCCGACCACGCGCTCGCGCTGCGCCATGCGCCCGGCCGGCTTGACCAGTTCCGGATCGTCGGCGATGTCCGGCCGGCCGGCCACGTCGCGAAACACCCGCTGGAAGATCACGGTGCTGGCGCAGACCATGAAGAAGGGCCCGTCGGAGGCATGGAAGACGCCGGTCGGCACCGTGTCGGCGCTGCCGTTGCCCACGCGCTTCGGCTGCCAGTCGTTGAAGAGGTTCTGCAGCGTCACGTAGCCGGTCATGGTGATCGCGGTGTCGTAGAGCGCCACCTCGACCCGCTGGCCGCGGCCGGTGCGGCTGCGCGCGATGACCGCCGACAGGATCGCGTTGCTGGCCATCATGCCGGTCGACACGTCCATCACCGAGGCGCTGGTGCGCACGCCGTCGCGGTCCGGGTAGCCGTTCATGGACATGAAGCCGCTCTCGGCCTGCGTCACCGGGTCGAAGCCGAGCCGGTCGGCGAATTCGCCTTCTCGGCCATAGGCGGAAATAGCGCAGTAGATGAGCCGCGGATTGATCGCCCGCAACCGCTCCCAGCCCAGCCCGAGTCGATCCATCACCTTGCCGGAGAAGTTCTCGACCACCACGTCGGCGTCCTTCACCAGCGCCAGCGCGATCTCGCGGCCGGCGTCGCTCTTCAGGTCGAGCGCCAGGCTCTTCTTGTTGCGGTTGCACCAGAGGAAGGGCACGCCTTCGCCGTTCAGGCGTTCGTCCGGCGGCAGGAAATGGCGGAAGGCATCGCCGCGGGCGGCGTCCTCGATCTTCAGCACCTCGGCGCCGCCGTCGGCCAGGATCATCGTGGACACCGGCCCGGCGAGGAAGTGGGTGAAGTCGATCACCCGCAGGCCGGCCAGCGGGCCTTCGGAAGAAGCTTCGTTCGTTGTCTCGGTCATGGGATCAGGGGTTGGATCTTCGAAAGGTTCAGGACGGCGTCAGCACTGCGCCGCCGCAGACCGAGATGCATTGCCCGGTGACATAGCCCGACAGCGGCGTGACCAGGAACTCGAGCACGTTGGCGCAGTCCTCGACCTCGCCGAAGCGCTGCAGCGGGATGCGCCGGACTTCCTTGTCGCTGTGCATGCCGCGTTCGGCGGCCTGCTTCTTCATGCGCGCGGTCAGCATCGCGCCGGGCGAGATGCAATTCACCCGGATGCCCTCGGGCCCGAGTTCGGCCGCGAGGTAGCGGGTGTACTGGATGACCGCGCCCTTGGCCACCGCGTACGGCACCAGCCGGGCCGCGGTGCGCGAGGCGTCGAGCGCGGCCATGGTCGCGACGTTGACGATGACGCCCGAGCGCCGCTCGCGCATCGACGGCACCGCCTCCTGGCAGCAATAGAGGGCGCTCATGTAGTTGATGTCGAACATCGCCGCGGTGTCCTCGTCAGGCACCTGCGAGGCCTTGCTGCGGTCCACCGGCGTGAAAGCCCCGCCTGCGTTGTTGACCAGGATGTCGATGCGGCCGAATTCGGCCAATGTGCGCTCCACCAATTCGCGCGCGCCGCTGCGTTTCGTCAGGTCGCCCTGCACGCCGAGGCTGCGCCGGCCGAAGGCGCGGATCTCGTCCGGCACGCTGGCAGCCGAGAGCGGCTCATCGTACTGCTTTGCCGAGTCGAGGTCGATGTCGGCGATCACCACGTCGGCGCCCAGCGCCGCCAGGCGCAGCGCGTAGGCGCGGCCGAGGCCGCGTGCCGCGCCGGTCACGATGGCCACCTGCCCGGCCAGCTTCTGTTCGGTCATGGCCGGAAATATATCATTGGCCCAACCATTGTTGCAATCGGGTCGGCCCCGGCGCCCCCACTAAGATCGGCGCCATGAAAGCATCCAGCCCGTCACTCTCCAGCTTCGGCATCGAGCCGATCAATCCGCAACGGATCTACCAGGAGGTGGCCAACCAATTGCGCCGCAACATCTCCGAAGGCAAGCTGCGCCCGGGCGACAAGCTGCCGCCCGAGCGCAACCTGGCGCAGATGTTCGGCGTCAGCCGCAACACCATGCGCGAGGCCTTGCGGGCGCTGGAACTGAGCGGCCTGCTCGAGCTCAAGCTCGGCTCGGCCGGCGGCGCCTTCGTGCTGCCTGGAAGCTCGAACGCGGTGGTCAACGGCATGCGCGACCTCTACTTCCTCGGCGCGATCACGCCCGACCACCTCACCGAGGCGCGCCTGTCGATCAGCGCCGCGGTGATCCGCATGGCCTGCGAACGCATGACCGAGGACGACCTCGTCGCGATGGAGCAGAACGTCGCCGAGGCGGCCAAGGCCGACAAGGCCGGCGACTTCGACGAGCGCACCCGCCATCACCAGGCCTTCCACGTGCTGCTGGCCAAGGCGACCCACAACCCGATCCTGATCGCCACCTCCGAGGGCATCATGGAGATCACCCGCCAGTTCGTGAAGGCCATCGGCCCGACCGACGACCAGACCTACACCCTGCCCTCGCGCCGCCGGTTGCTGGCGCTGCTGCGCAAGCGCGACGCCGAGCGCGCGGTCAAGGAGATGGCCTCGGCGCTGACCAAGCTGCACCAGGGCTACATGGTCAAGGCGCGCGGACTGCCGCCGGGCGTGCCGGCCAATGCGGCGCCCGCCGCGCCCGTCCAGCCGCTGAAGGCGACGAAGCCCGTGAAGACCGTCAAGGCCACCAACGCTGTCGACGCCGTCAAGGCGGTGAAGCCGAAGGCGCCGCACAAGACCGCTGCCGCTTCAGCCGGCGCGCGCCCGGGCCGCAAGTCGGCGGCAGGCTGAACCCGCCCCTGTTCGGGAAGATCGGAGTCGCCTTCAACCCGGATCGGCGCCGGCAGGCCCGGCATCTTCCGCGCTGAAATAGGGCACCGGGTTGACCGCGGTGCCGCGGCGCCGCAATTCGAAGTGCAGCTTGACCCGGTCCGACTCGCTGCTTCCCATGCGCGCGATCACCTGGCCGCGCTTGACCTTGTCGCCGTTCTTCACCAGCAGTTCGCTGTTGTGTGCATAGGCCGTGAGGTAGTTGCCGTCGTGCTTGACCATGACCAGCCGGCCGTAGCCGCGCAGGGTCGACGCGGCGTAGACGACCTGGCCGTCGCGCGCCGCACGCACCGGGTCGCCGAGCGCGCCGGCGAAGTCGACGCCCTTGTTGTTGCGGCCGTCGAAGTTCTGGATCACGGCGCCGCGCGCCGGCCGCAGGAAGATGCGCTCGGCCTTGGCCACCGTCGCCGTGTCGCTGTCGCGAGACGCGGGCGTTCCCGCGTTGGCGGGCGGGCTCTTTTTCGCCTGCGCGCTCTTCGTGCGAGGTGCGGGCTTGGCGGTGCTGCGCGAGGCGGTCGGTGCGGGTGGCTTGGCGGGAGGGGCGGGCGGTGTCGAACTGCAGCCGGCGACGGCGAGCGAAAGCGCCAGCGGGAGGATCAGCGCGCCGAAGGCGGCGCCGCGTTGATGAAGGTGGAATCGGGAGGAAGAAACAACGGGAGCGATGCAGGCGAAAAACGAACGACGAGACATCGAAGGACTATAAACGCCGCCCCGGCACGAATCCCTCGTTGATAGCATCGGCTCCATGACGCGCGCCCGCTGCTTCGCCCTCTTCACGATGCTGGCGACCTGCGGGCAATTCGCCGACGCGATGCCGGCCCATCGACTGCTCGGGCATCACGGACCGACCGTCGTCCTCGAAGCGGGACAAGGCCTCGGCATGCGCAGCTGGGACCAGGTCGCGCCGCGGTTGGCCCGTTGCGCGCGGGTCGTGGTCTACGACCGGGCCGGCATCGGCGTCAGTCCGCCGCGGCCCGACGCATCCGCGGTGAAGGCCGACGAAGCGGCCGACGCGCTCGCCGATCTGCTGCGGGCCATCCACGCGCCGCCGCCCTACATCCTGGTCGGCCATTCGCTCGGCGGCCTCTACGTGCAGTCCTTCGCGCGCCGCCATCCGCGCGATATCGCGGCCGTGGTGCTGGTCGATGCGACGAGCCCGCTGGAGCCGCCCGGCGTCTTCGTCTCCACCACGCCCTTCCCGCCCGGATCGATCGCCGCGGCCGAGGAAGCCGGCGTCGCGCCGAGCCAGGCCGACCTGCTCGCCGGGCCGCCCTTCCCCGCGGTGCCGCTGGTCGTCCTGGCCGCCACCGACCATGGCGACACGGCGGAGCGCGAGGCGCTCTGGCTGCAGGTCCAGGCGCGCACCGCCGCGCTGTCGCCGAAGGGTCGCCTCGAAGTCGTCGAAGGCAGCGGCCACTTCATCCAGGACGATCGACCGGAGGCGGTGGTGGATGCGGTGCGCGAGGTCGCCAAAGCGGCCGGCATGCCGCTCGCCGGCTGCGATGCCGTGCGGCCGCGGCACTGATCGGCTAACGTGCGCCTTTGCCCGGGCCGCCCATGAAGCATCTTCGAACGAGACCGCTCGCCTCGATCCTGGCGATCGTCCTGTGGGCCTGCATGGCGCCGACCGCATCAGCCGACGGCCGCCAGCCCGTCGGCATGACCCAGATCGAATACACCGACCCGGCCGACGGCGGCCGGCCGCTCGACCTGATGCTGATCTATCCCGCGGCGCCGGCCGCCGATGCGCGGCCCTTCAAGATCTTCCTCGCCACCCACCTGCACCTTTACAAGGACGCGCCGATCGCGGCCGAGGGCGTGAAGCATCCGCTGGTCGTGTTCTCGCACGGCGCCGGCGGCAATGGCTCGGTGTATGCGTGGTTCGGCGAATACCTGGCTTCGCACGGCTACGTGGTGGCGCTGGTCTACCACTACCGGGCCAACAGCTTCGACTCGAGCGCGCTCTACGTGCGCAACCGCATCTGGCAGCGGCCGCGCGACATCAGCCAGGACATCTCGATGCTGCTCCAGGACCCGGTCTGGGGCCCGCGCATCGATGCCGGGCGCATCGGCGTGGCCGGCCATTCGCAGGGCGGCTTCACCGCGCTCTGGCTCGGCGGCGCCGAGGTCGACCCGGCGAAGTTCGTGGCGTACCAGAAGGTATGGAAGAGCCAGGCGATCGTGCCGGCCTACCTGCGCGAGCAGATGAGCCTCGACGCCGCGTCGGCGCAAGGTCTGCGCGACGACCGCATCAAGGCGGCGTTCGCGATGGCGCCCGGCGACATCCAGGGCTTCGGCATGGACGCGGCCGGACTCGCGAAGATGGCCATACCGACCTACCTGATCGTCGGCGCCGGCGACACCACCACGCCTGCCGCCGACAACGCCGGCTTCGCGGCGAAGCACATTCCACAGGCCACCTACCAGCTGTTGCCGGGCCCGGTGAACCACGAGATCTTCGACAACGAATGCGATGCGATCGGCCGCGACAACTATCCCGAATCCTGCAATGACGCGCCCGGCGTGAACCGGGCGCGGCTGCATGCCGCGATCGGCGCCGCAGCGCTGAATTTCTTCGATCGCAACCTCGGCGTGGCGCGACCTTCGAACTGAGGGTTCAAGCGATGCCGAGCGCGCGCCGTTCGCGGAAGATGAAGTCGTTCTGGTTGCGCTGGCCCGATTCCCAACCCGGCACCGCCTGCGGTGCGTTGGCGGCCACCGGCACCACCTGCTTCCAGTCGGCCACGAGCGTGCGCGAGAGGATCTTCCATTCGCCCGCGCGGCGCTCGAAGCGGTCGACGTAGCGCGAGCAGGTCAGGAGGTCGGTCGCGCCTTCGGGCGCCTTGCCGCCGGCCAGCTGGGCCAGCGCCTGCGCCGCGTCGGCGGGGTAGCGCTGCGTGGTGCGCACATAGGTTTCGACCAGCGCCAGGTCGGGCCCGGCGAATTCGATCAGGAGGTTGCTCACCGCATGCATCGAGAACGGGATGCCGCGATGGCGGTTTGTGATCCAGTCGACCAGGCCGTCGACGTTGCCGTCGAAGGCGCCGTGGTGGTCGAGCGCCTCCGGGTGGAAGCACTTGCGCATGGCTTCGAAGTCGAGCCGGTCGACCGAGCGGCACCAGCGGTACATGGTGTCCTGGATCTGCATGCGGTCGGCGATGCGTTCGGGGCTGTAGTCGTTCATGGCGGGTTCCTCATTCGGGTGAAAGATGGGCCTGCTCCATCACGCGCATCCAGATCTTCTGGTCGTCGCGCATCAGGTTGCCGAAGGCGGCGGCGCTGCCCGGCGCCGGCGTCATGCCCAGGAAGACGAGCTTCTTCTGCATCGCCGGCTCGGCGACCGATCGGTTGATCGCGTCGTTGATCTTCGCCACCACCGGCGCCGGCGTGCCGGCCGGCGCCGCGATGCCGAACCAGGCCAGCACGCTGAAGCCGGGCAGCGTCTCGGCGATCGCCGGCACGCCCGGCACCAGCGGCGAGCGCTCCGGAGACGACACGCCCAGCATGCGCAGCTGGCCGCTGCCGACGAAGGAATTGATCGCGTCCGAAGGCGTGGTGATCACCACCTTGACCTGGCCCGACAGCACCGCGTTGGTGGCCTGCGAGGAGCCCTGGTAGGGCACGTAGACCATCTTCAGGCCGGCCATCTGGTTGAACAGCTCGTTGGTCAGGTGGCCGAGCGAGCCGCGGCCAGCCGAGGCGTATTCGAGCTGGTCCGGCCGCGGCCTGTCATAGGCGATCAGCTCGGCGATGGTGGTCGCCGGCACCGACGGGTTGAGCAGGAACACCATCGGCGTGGTGGCCACGTTGCCGACCGGCGCCAGGTCCTTGATCGCGTCGTAGCCGGCGTTCTTCTGCATCAGCGCGGTGGTGACCGTCGAGTTGCCGACCTGCAGCAGGGTGTAGCCGTCGGGGGCCGCGTTCTTGACGTGCTGGGTGCCGACGGCACCGCTGGCGCCGAGCCGGTTCTCGACGATCACCGGCTGGCCGAGGAAGCGCTGCAGCGGCTCCTGCAGCGTGCGGCACAGCACGTCGCCGGTGCCGCCGGCGGCGAAGGGCACGACCAGGCGGATCGGCTTGTCCGGAAAGCCGTCGGCCCGGGCCATGCCGAAGGGCAGGCTCGAGAGTGCGGCGGCGCCCACGAGATGGCGGCGAGAAATCATGGTGACCTTTCGAATTCAGGTGGCCGGCTCGAAGAGCGGAAAGCCGCCTTCGGCCTCGCTGCGGTCCCAGGCGACGCGCACCGCCTGGCCGATCGACAACGCGGGACGCGGCGCGGCCATGCGCGCCAGCATGCGCGGGCCCTCGTCGAGCCGCACCAGCGCCAGCGTGTAGGGCAGTTCGCCGGCGAGCGCCGGCGGCGAGACGTGGCTGAGGGTCAACGCCAGGATCACGCCGCGGCCGCTGGCCGGGCGCCATTCGACGCCGGCTTCGCCGTAGAGGCTCTGCGGCCGCGGGTAGAACTGCGCGCGGCCGCTGGCGCGGTCGAACTGCAGCATCAGCTTGCGTTCCTTCAGGCCCTGCCAGAAGGGTGCGCCGAGGTCGGTGCGGCTGTTCATCGGCCGCGCTCCAGCAGCATCACGGTGCTGGTACCCCAGTTGCGCGCGTAGTTGAGCACGCCGATGCCGCTCAGCATCGCGTTGTCGTGCCGGCGCACCTGGCGCGCGCCGGCCTCGCCGAACATCTGGCGCAGGCACTCGACCAGGTTGACGCCGCCGCCGGCGAGGCCCGGCTGGCCGGCGGAGATCTGGCCGCCGCCGGTGTTCAGCGGCAGGTCGCCCGCGTGGCCGAGGTCGTGGGCCATGACGAAGGCGCCGCCTTCGCCGGGGCCGCAGAAGCCGATCTGCTCGAACTGCAGGATCAGCGCGATCAGGAAATCGTCGTACCAGTGCAGCATCTGCACGTCGTCAGTGCGCATGCCGGCGGCCTTCAGCGCGCGCGGGCCGACGTCGCTGAAGCCGCTCTGCAGGATGTTCGGGCTCTGCTCCTCGCGCGGGTCGAAGTTGATCCGCTCGGCGTAGGCGATCGGATGGACCATCTTCTCGAAGCCCATTTCCTTCGCGAGCTTCGTCGACATCACCAGCACCGCGCTGGCGCCGTCGCAGCGCATCACGCAGTCCAGGATGCGCAGCGGTTCGGAGACCACGCGCGAGTCGAGATACTCCTGCTCGGTCAGCGGCCGGCGCAGCACCTCGCAGGCGTTGTCGTTCAGCAGTGCGCCGTTGCGCTGGGTCACCGCCAGCCTGGCGAGCGCCTGGTGCGGCAGGCCGTAGAGGTCGTCGTAGACCGAGCTCAGCAGGGCGAAGGCCGACAGCGGCCCGGCATAGCCGGCCGGGTCGCAGTATTCGGTGCGATGGCCGGACTGCACGCTGCGGTCCTGCGTGGTCACCGCGTCGGCGGCCAGGCACAGCACGATCTCGCACATGCCGGCCTCGATCGCCATCGCGGCGCGGATCAGGTTGGCGCCCGACGAGGCGCCGCCGATGTCGGTCGCCTGGCACCACGACACCGACAGGCCAAGCCCTTCGGCCAGCAGGTTGCTGTAGAAGGGATTGCCGCCCTCGGACATCGCGAAGGTGGTGGCGAAGCCGTCGATACGGCTGCGCTCGACGCCGGTGCGCGCCAGCAGCGCGTCGACCGCCTCGCCGGCCAGCGACAGCGCGGTGCGGCCGCTGCGCCTCACGAGCTTGGTCTCCGCGAAACCGACGATCGCCAGCCCGCGCTCCTGCAGCATGCGCATCAGTCGTCGACCCAGTCGACCACGTCGGACAGCTCGGCGCGGCGGGTGCGGTAGCTGTTGGCCACGTGCGCCGTGTCCTCGTAGCCGAAGGAGATGCCGCAGACCACCTTGCGCTCGGCCGGAATGCCCAGCAGCGACTTGACCCGCGCGCTCTGGCTGGCGAGCGCCGCCTGCGGGATCGCGGCCACGCCGTGCGCCTGCATCGCCAGCAGCAGCACCTGCACGTAGCCGCCGACGTCGACGGCGCCGTAGGTGCCCAGGCCCGGGTCGCTGCTCAGGATCGCCACGTGCGGCGCGCCGAACAGCCGGAAGTTCTCGAGCGCCTGGCGCGCCGCGCCGGCCTTGTCGCCGCGCTCGACGCCGACCGCGTTGTAGAGCTGGAAGCCGCATTCGCGCCGGCGTTCCTGGTAGACGCCCGTGTATTCGGGTGGGAAAGGGAAGTCGCTCTCGCGGTCGCCGGCCTTGGCGCCGGCCACCAGCGCCTCGCGAAAGCGCTCGACCGCGGCGCCCGAGGCCACCGAGACCTGCCAGGCCTGCGAGTTGCACCAGGAGGCGGTGCGCTGGGCGATCCGGAAGAAGCTTTCCTGCACGTCGCGCGGCACCGGCGTGGGCAGGAAGCCGCGGCAGCTGTGCCGCTGCCGGAGCAACTCGTCGAGGACCGCTGCGGGGTTGTCTGTCATGCGTCTTGTCTCTTTGAAAGCGGCACCGGCGGCGCCCTTGATCTGAACAGCGGCGAATCGATTGATTAAACCAATGGTTTGACCAATATAATGATCGGGCCAAGCAATGTCAATCCAACCGCTCCCTCGGAAGCACCCGCCCATGATCGTCGAAGACCGCAAGAATCGCCGCCGTTTTCTCGCCGCCGCGCTCGGCGCCGCCACGCTGGCCACCGTGCCGTCGCTGCATGCGCAGTCCGGCTATCCGGACCATCCGATCCGCCTCCTGGTGGGGGCCGGCGCCGGCGGCACCACCGACATCACGGCGCGGCTGATCGGCGCGCAGCTGACCAAGGTGCTGGGCCAGCCGGTGATCGTCGAGAACAAGGCCGGCGCCGCCGGCACCTTGTCGATGCAGCAGACGGTGCGTGCGCCGGCCGATGGCTACACGCTGGTGTGGGTCGGCAACAGCGTGATGGCGATCGCGCCCTACCTCTACAAGAACCCGGGCTACGACCCGAAGACGATGATCCCGGTCAGCCTGGGCACCACCTCGTCCTTCGTGCTGGTGGCTTCGCCGAACCTCGGCTTCAACGACCTCAAGGGCATGATCGCCTACGGCAAGGCCCATCCGGGCAAGCTGAGCTTCGGCTCCAACGGCGTCAACGGCAGCCTGCACCTGCTGGGCGAACTGCTCAAGACCGAGGCCGGCTTCGATGCGCTGCACGTGCCCTTCAAGGGCGGCGCCGAATCGGCCAACGCGATCCTGAGCGGCAACATCAGCTTCCTGTTCGACGCGCCCTCTTCCAACCTCGAACTGATCCGCGCCGGCAAGCTGAAGGCGCTGGCGGTCACCGGGCCGCACCGCGAGCCCGCGCTCCCCGACGTGCCGACCATGGCCGAACTGGGCCTGCCCGCGATGACCACCGAGATCTTCTTCGGCCTGGTGGCGCCGCCCGGCACGCCGGACGCGGTCGTCAACAAGCTGGCGGATGCGATGAAGGTCGCCCTCACCGACCCCACCCTGCGCGCCAACCTGATGGCCACCGGCAACCAGCCGCAGAGCAGCACGCCGGCGGAATTCCGCGAGCGCATCGACAAGGAAGGCGCGCGCTTCCAGGCGCTGATCAAGGCGAAGGGGATCGAGCCGGAGTGAAGTGCGTCGGCCCAGGCCGCCAGGTGGCCGCGGGCCGCGCCTCTCTCAGGACGTGGTCGGCGGCAGGGCCGCCTCTTCCAGCTCGAGCGCCCAGCGCACGGTCGCGGCTTCGCCGCCCCGGCGCAGCGCATAGCAGCTGTCCATCAGCGGCGGCCGTGGCCCTTCGAGCAGCCGCGGCAGGCCCAGCGCGGCGCGGCGGCGCTCCATCGCCGGCCGGATCGCCTGGAAGGCGGTGGTGGCGATCGGCCCGAGCAGTTCGGTCAGGTGGGTGCAGCCGAGGGCGCCGCGAAAACGCACCTTGACCGCGTGCGAGAAGCCGGCCTCGATGCGCAGGCCCGCCAGCCGCGCGTAGCTGTCGTTGATGACGGCGCAGTCGGCGTAGGGCGTCTGGTGCGAGACCGCCTCGGCCGCCACGATCAGGAAGCTGTCGTCGAGCGTGAGGCGCAGCGACATCAGGTGGATCGGCTCGCCGGCACGGCGTGTCGCATTGCCGCGCGAGTCGTCGAGGTCGTGCGTGCGCACGTCCGAAAGGCGTCCTTCAATGTCCCAGAGGCCGTCCTCGCGCTCCCAGCCCCGGCATTGCACCTGGCGCGTATGCAGCAGGGCACGGGGTGCGGCGGGCGAGAGTTCCTTCATCCGGACGACTTTACACCGCGGCCTCGGCCTTCGGTTCCGCGGCCGGACGGGCCGCCGGCTTGCCGCTGAAGGCGCCGGCCTGTTGCAACTCGGCGATTCGCGCCTCGCTGTAGCCGAGCGTGTCGCGCAGCACTTCCTCGGTGTGCTGGCCGACGGAGGGCGGCGGCAGCGGATCGGCCATCGGCGTGCCCGAATAGCGGATCGGCAGCGCCACGTTGGGCATCCAGCCGACCTCCGGGTGCTCGACGCGCGTCACCAGGTTGCGCGAGCGGGCCTCGGGCGAGCGGATCGCGTCACCCACCGAGCGCACCTCGCCGCAGGGAATGGAGGCGGCGCGCATGCGCGGCTGCCAGTAGGACCACGGGTGCTCGGCGAACAGGCCGTTCAGCAGTTCGAAGATCTCGTCGCGCCGGGCCATGCGGCCGTTGCGGTCGGCCAGCACCGGGTCGTCGGCCAGGTCGGGGCGCTCCAGCACCTGCGCCATCAGGCGATGGAAGATCTTGTCGTTGCCGCAGTTGATGTAGAAGGGCTTGTCCTTCGACTCGAAGACGCCCGAGGGGCAGGTGTCGGGGCTGGTGTTGCCGTGCCGCTGCGGCACCTTGCCGGTGAACAGATGCTGCATGGTGGCGTAGCCGGTCATGAGCACCGCGTTGTCGAAGAGAGCGATCTCGATCGACTGGCCCTCGTTGGTGCGGTGGCGCGCCAGCAGTGCACCGAGGATCGCATTGCTCGCCATGGTGGCGGTGCTGATGTCGATCACCGGCGACAGCGTGCGAACGCCCTGGCGGTCGTGGTAGCCGTTCATCGAGATGAAGCCGCTCTCGGCCTGGGCGATCGGGTCGAAGCCGAGGCGGTCGGCGAACTCGCCTTCGCGGCCGTAGGCCGACACCGAACAGTAGATCAGCCGCGGGTTGAGCTTGCGGCAGCTTTCGTAGTCGAGGCCGAAGCGCTCCATGACGCCGGTGGAGAAGTTCTCCATCACCACGTCGGCGGTCTTGATCAGGTCGCGCACCACGGCCAGGCCTTCGGGGCTCTTCATGTTGACCGCGACGCTGCGCTTGTTGCGGTTGCTCCAGAGGTAGGGCGCGCCCTGCGCCGGCAGGTCGGCGTGCACCGGCGGATAGTGGCGGAACTCGTCGCCGCGGCCCGGCGTCTCCACCTTGATGACGTCGGCACCCATGTCGGCCAGCACCATCGTGGCGAAGGGGCCGGCGATGAAGTGGGTGAAGTCGATGACGCGGACGCCTTCCAGGGCCTTCGGCGCATCGGCGCGCCGCGGGGTGTGGACGGGGAAGTCGGCTTCGAGGTTGTCGAGCATGGTGGGGGATTTCCTGGCCAGTGCGGCGGCCTTGTGTTGCATTGGTATGACCATTATACTTAAGCAGGCTCGCGCCCGTCAAACCTTTCCGCCATCTCCCTTTCAATCATTCAAGAGGCCGTTCCATGCCCGCTCCCTATCGACCCGACCCGGTCGACTACCTCCTGAGCGCCGACGCGATACGCCAGGTCAAGGCGCGCTATTGCCGCTACATCGACACCAAGCAGTGGGACAGGCTGGGCTCCCTCTTCACCCCCGACTGCCGCTTCGAGGGCCTGGGCTCCGCGCCGCCGGGCGCCGACGTCGCGACCTTCGTCGCCGGCGTCTCGAGCCGGCTCGGGCCGACCATCTCGGTGCACCACTGCCACACGCTCGAGATCGAGATGACCGGCGCCGACACCGCGCGCGTCATCTGGGCGATGGAAGACTTCGTCGAGTTCACCGACGGCAGCACGGTCAAGGAAACGCCGGGCAGCAAGGGCTTTCGCGGCTACGGCCACTATGAAGAGGAATACCGCCGCGAGAACGGCCGGTGGCGCATCGCCTTCCTGCGCCTGACCCGGCTGCGGCTGGACCCGGTGCCGGTCGATGCGCCGGCACCCCGCATGGGGCAACGCCAGGCCTCCACCGACTGGCTGGAGTCGAACTGAATGAAATTCCTCTGCTTCACCCGCGGCGGCGGCGAGACCTGCCTCGGCGCCGTCGTCCCGTCCGGCATCCTCGACCTCACCCGCCTGATGCGCCGCACCCTCGGCGCCGAGGCCAGCGTGCCGCGCGACGTCGGCGAACTGGTGCGGCTCGATGCGGCCGGCTTCGCGATCCTGCAGGCCATCGTGCGCGACGAGAGCAAGCATGCGCCGTACGTCGAATCGCCCGAGCGGATGCAGGTGCTGGCACCGATCCCGCGGCCGTCGAAGAACATCTTCTGCGTGGGCCGCAACTACCGCGAGCACATCATCGAAGGCAACCGCGCGGCCGGGCGCCCGGCCGACGACTTCCCGAAGGCGGCGGAATTCTCAGCAAGCCGTGGACCACGGTGATCGGTTCCGGCGCGCCGATCCGCCGGCATGCCAAGCATTCGCGGCTGGTCGACTACGAGATCGAGCTCGGCATCGTGATCGGCAAGGAGGGCGTCGACATCCAGCGCGAGGACGCGCTCGACCACGTCTTCGGCTACACGATCGTCAACGACGTCACCGGCCGCGACCTGCAGAAGCGCCACGGCCAATGGTTCAAGGGCAAGTCGCTCGACACCTTCTGCCCGATCGGGCCCTGGGTGGTGCACCGCAGCGCGGTGCCCGACGCGCAGGCGCTGGACCTCGAACTCGACGTCAACGGCGAGGTCCGCCAGCACGCGAGCACCGCCGACATGCTGTTCGACGTGCCGTCCATCATCGAGCAGCTCTCGGCCGGGCTCACCCTGCATCCGGGCGACATCATTGCCACCGGCACGCCGTCGGGCGTAGGCTTCGCGATGGTGCCGATGCGCTGCCTCGAGGTCGGCGACACGGTGCGGGCCCGCATCTCGGGCCTGGGCGAGCTGGTCAATCCGGTGATCGAATGACAGGAAGCGAAAGATGATCTTCAGATCGGGTGTCTTCAGCCGGCGCGCCGGCATCAGCGAATCGCAGTTCAACCAGCACTGGCAGGAGGTGCACGGTGCGCTCGCCAGCAAGATGCCGGGCGTGCACCGCTACCTGCAGAACCACATCCGCGAGCGGCTGTTCGAGGTCTCGCCTTTTCCGGACCATCCGATCGGCGGCATCTCGCAGCAATGGTTCGACGACATCGAGGCCATGGAGCGCTGCGAGCGCTCGCCCGAATACGCGGCGGTGAAGCGCGACATCCCGAACTTCCAGGGCGCGATCACGATCCTGGTGCTCGAAGGCATGCCGCTCTTCGACATTCCGGCCCCCGGCACCGCCAAGCTGCTGGTTCTCTCGCGGGCGCGCGAGCCGCACCTCACGCTCGGCGCACCGGGCTGGCGCGACGCGCTCGAGTTGCAGGACGCCGCGCCCGACTTCCGCTGCGTGCAGAACCTGGTCGTCGACCGCGGCCATCCGGTGTCGGCCAACGTGCCTTCGGGGCAGGTGCCGATCGACGCGATGGCCGAGTTGTGGTTCGAGGACGAATCCGCCCGCCAGGCCTGGCTGAGTTCGGACGCCGGGCAGCGCTTCGTGCACGAGCATCCGCTGGTGACGCCGCTGGCGGTGTATGCGGTGGAAGAGGTCCGGATCGTCTAGGGTTTCGCGCCGCGCGAGCGCAAGCGACCGCTCGTCCTGCGCCCTAGGAACCGTAGCTGTCCAGCGCCTCGACCTGCGTCCAGTCGGGCCAGGTCAGTTCGAGCAGGTGCCGGATACGGTCGCCTTCGTAGGTGGCGATCAGCACGACCTCGATCTCGGTCGGCGCTTCGCCCGGCCGGCGCGTCGTGATCCACAGCCGCACCGCAACCTTGTTGCCGCTCTCGACCCAGGAGGCATCGTCGTAGCGCACCTCGTAGCCGATCGGCGAAGCGTAGACGCGTTCGTGCCCGGCGACGAAGGCGGCGCGGTCCTGGCGCTGGCCATTGGTCTCGAGTTCGAAGTCGGGGTTGGTAGTAGCGATCGATCCGGGTCGGGTCCTTCCTGATCACCATCTCGTCGAACATCGCCATCATCAGTTGCCTGGTCATGTGTCGCACCGCCGGCTGCCTATCGGCAAAGCATGTCGGCCAGCCCGGTCAGGCTCGGGGCCATGGCGTCGAAATACGCCTCGGCACCGCCATCGGTCCGACCCTTCGGGCCGAATTCCAGAGGCCGCGGAATGAAGGCCACCTTGAAGCCGAATTTCTTGGCCGCAGCCAAGTCGTACTTGTGGCACGCGACCATGAGGATCTCGTCGGCGCGCACGCCCAGCGACTTCTGCGCCAGCGCGTAGACCTTCGGGTCGGGCTTGGACGAATCGACCAGTTCCGCGGTGAGGACGCAATCGAAGGGCAGGTCCTGCATCTTGACGATGTTGACGATCGAGGCCATCGAGCCGTTCGACAGGGTCGACAACTTGAACCGCTCGCGAAGGCGCAAGAGGCCTGGCCGCGTATCGGGCCATGGCTTCAGGCTCGACCATGCCGCGCTCAAGGTGTCACGGTCGCTCGTCGACAACGCGCTCGCCCCATCGACGTTCTCGAGCAGCCCGTCGAGCGCACTTCGATAGATGCGGTCGGTGGACTGCCATGGCATCGTGCCGGCCAGGATGGCGTCGAGTTGGGCGCGATAGCCCTTGCGCCATCGATCCAGGACATCGGTCCAATCCAGGTGGAGGTCCCGATTCCCGATGACTGCCGCTCCCGCGTCGACGATCGTGCCGTAGAAGTCCAGCAGGCTGCCCTGCATGTCGAAGGTCAGCGCCTTGATCGACGGCGGATCGATGCGGCAGAAGCCCGCATCGGCGGTGCGGTGCGATGGATTCACGGGTTGGCTCCCCGATCGCCCGGCAGGAGGCCCCCGGCGTCCGACGGATACCCGGCCGCCGCGAACTGCCTCGCCTTCGCAGCGAAATAGGCGCGCACCCAACGAAAGCGCTCCCCGTCCTTCGGCTGGCCGACCGTGTCGGCGATCGAGGACAGGCTGATGGTGCGGCCGCCGGCGCCCCAGTTGCCTTCGATGATTTCCTCGATGATGACCTGCACGCTGGCGCCGCGCTTCGGATCAGGCGCGCCGCTCACGCAGTCGAGAACCGCCGCAGTGACCGCTGCATGCACCTCGCTCTTGTGCTGCTGGTTCATGTAGCCCTCGGGGATGCTGACCCGGGCCAGGAAGCGGCCCGGTGGGTGCACGTAGCGCTCGTCGGCCTGGCCGCCGGTCCACCAGTCGCCTTGCGGCACTTCGGAGAACAGGACGGTGGCGAAGGCGATGCCGCCTTCGGTGCGGGCGCCGCCTTCCATCTGGAGCATGACTTCGGTGAGGCGGCTGGCGAGTCTGGACTTGCGCTCGGCGTCGAGCGAGCCCTGCGGGTATTGGAGCTGGATGACTGGCATGTGTATTTCCTTGTAAATGGCCGGTTCGGTTCTCAGGGCGCTGTCTCGACGATCAGGACATCGACCGGTTCGCGGCCGCTGCGCAGATGCAGGCGCTCCGCGCCCCAGATCCCGGTGCTGTCCCGGCGGCCGAGCTGCGTGTCGTCGCATTCGAGGCTGCCCTCGACCACGAAGACGTAGACGCCGTTGTCGCTCGCGGTGGGCACGTACTCGATCGCGGTCGGCTGGTCGCTCACGAAGCGCGACACGCGCACCTGTTGCGAGACGCGCAATGCCCCGTCGGCATGGCCGATCAAGGTGGACAGCCGGTTACGGTGCTGCAGCGCATTGAAGTGCGAGCGGCTGTAGGAAGGCGGCAGCAGCAGCTGGTCCGGCAGCATCCAGATGTAGATGACCTTGGTGTCTTCGTGCCGCAGGTTGACCTCGCAATGCTTGCCGCCTGAACCGGCCGAGAAGGCGTAGAAGTCGCCCGGCGAAAGCTGGTCGACGTTGCCCACCGTGTTGATATGGGTCAGTTGCCCCTCGAGAATGAAGGCACAGATGATGAAGTCGTGATGCGGATGCATGTTGTAGCCGCAGCCGGCGCCGCTGAAGACCTCGTCGCCGAAGACACGCACGCGCCCGAAGCCTGCGATGCCGTCCTGCCAGGGACCGAAGTTGAAGCTGGAATGGCGGGTCAGCATCCCGTCCGGATGGCCGCTGATGTAGGAGGACGCGTCGCCGGTCGAGAGAAAGTGGTTGTAGCCGCGGTCGCCAGCGCGCAGCACGAAATCGGGTTTGTTCATGGTGTGGGTCCGGTGTGTAGTGCGCTCAAAGCGGGTCGGCGCTCATGGGCTGGCCGGCCGCGTAGGGCAGCTCGACCATCTCGAAGTGTTTCTTGGGCGTGCCGCAGTCCGGACAGACCCAGTCGTCGGGAATGTCCGTCCAGCGGGTCCCCGCCGAGAGGCCGTGTTCGGGCAGGCCGAGCGCTTCGTCGTAGAGGAAGCCGCAGCCCAGGCAGATCCAGCGTGTCAATGCGTTGCTCATCGCAAGCTCCTTGCTTTGTTGAAGATGGCGCGCGCATCGAGGGAAATGGGGACTGATGAACGCCGTCGTCGGGCGACATCCGTGCTGTCTGAATGCGAGCAGATGAATGGTAGGAATTCACCCGGCGCCGCAGTTATTCGAGCGTCCCAAGTCTTGTCACTGCGTTTCAGGCGCGACCGGAGCCGCACCCTGCGATCGAATCGGTCGCTCAGTAATTCAGTCCCGCGTGGAACTTCTCTTGCATCAACCGCTCGTCCTCTTCGCTGAGGCCCGGGTCACCCAGGAGGATCTCGACCTTCTCGATCTCGCCGGCGAAGTCGAAAGGCGGCTTGTAGTCCTTCGCGACAGGTGACCCGGTGTCGCAGCCGACGCCGAAGGTGTCGATGCCGAAACGGCCGACCACCGTGCGCTCGATCCGCTTCCTGCCGACTTCCTTGTCGTCGATGAAGAGCACCGCCTCGCCGCCCTTGCCGCCACCGCCACCGTCGTAGCGAAACTCGAACGAGACCTTCGATCTGCCTGGGGGCAACGGCTGCTCCGAGGCCACAGTGGTCCGCTCGATCTCGAAGAAGTTGTAGTGGTAGGCCGGCTTGCCGTCCTTCACGTAGATGACGAACCCGGCCGACTGGCCGCCCTCGGCCAGCAGCACGCCGTCGCCGCCCTTGGCGATGTGGATGTCGATGCGGTGCGAGCGGTTCTTGGTGTTGGGCGCTGCGGTCTCGGCCAGGCGCACCGCGCCCGGGTAGTAGATGAAGTGCCGGCGCTTCGGATCGGCGCCGCCCGGCGGCGGCTTGGGAATGAACAGGCGCTGCGCGCCGCGGTCGTCGAGCGGGTAGACGCCGTACTTCTTGGCCTCCTGGTCGAAGAGCTTCTGCAATTGCGCGAGCTTCTTGGGGTGCGTGGCTGCCAGGTCGACGCTCTCGCTGTAGTCCTCGTCGATGTGATACAGCTCCCACTTGTCCTTGTCCCAATTGCCGGGCGCGTAGTCCTGCCGCCACGGGAAGGTGTGCTGAGCGCAGGCGATCCAGCCCTTGTCGTAGATCGCGCGGTTGCTGAAGATCTCGAAGTACTGGCGTTCGCGCACCGGCTTCGCATCCTTGGCGTCGAAGGTGCTCGCGATGGACACGCCGTCGAGCGGCTTCTGCCTGATGCCGTTCACCGCCTTCGGCGCCGGGATGCCCGCGACGTCGAGGATGGTCGGCACGATGTCGATCAGATGCGTGAACTGGCTTCGCGTGCCGCCCTGTTCCTGGATGCGCTTCGGCCACGACACCACCATCGGGTTGCGCGAGCCGCCGAAGTGGCTGGCCACCTGCTTGACCCACTGGAAGGGCGCGTTGCCGGCCCAGGCCCAGCCGAGCGGGTAGTGCGGCTCGGTGTCGGCGTCACCGATCCTGTCGATCATCTTCAGGTTGTCCTCGAGGTTCGACGGCAGGCCGTTGAGGTTCATCACCTCGTTGACCGTGCCGCTCGGACCGCCTTCGCTGCTCGCGCCGTTGTCGCCGACGATGTAGAAGACCAGCGTGTTGTCCGCATCCGGCAATTGGGCGATGGCGTCGAGCAGGCGCCCGCATTCGTGATCGGTGAAGGAGAGGTAGCCGCAGTAGTTCTCCATGAAGCGGGCATAGAGCCTCTGCTCGTCGGCCGAGAGCGAATCCCAGGGCTTGACCCATTCGGGCCGCGGCGTGTTGGCCGTGCCTTCGGGGATCACGCCCATCTTCAATTGCCGCTGGTAGGTCTCCTCGCGCACCTTGTCCCAGCCCTGGTCGAACTGGCCCTTGAACCTGTCGCGCCATGCCTTGGGCGCATGGTGCGGTGCGTGGGCCGCGCCGGGCGCGAAATAGAGCATCGCCGGCTTGTCCGGATTGACCGACTTCGAATAGCGCAGCCAGTGGATGGCGCGGTCCGTCATGTCGGTCATGAAGTGGTAGCCCTCTTCGGGCGAGGTCTCGGGCTCCACCGGCTTCGTGTTCTCGAACAGCACCGGGTAGTACTGGTGCGTCTCGCCGCCGATGAATCCGTAGAAGTAGTCGAAGCCCAGGCCGGTCGGCCAGCGGTCGAACGGACCGACCACGCTCGACTCCCAGTCCGGCGTGTTGTGGTTCTTGCCGAACCAGGCGGTGTTGTAGCCGTTGTCCTTGAGCATCCGGCCGACGGTGGCGGTGCTTTGCGGGATCATGCAGTTGTAGGAAGGAAAGCCGGTGGCCCATTCGGCGAGGAAGCCGGAGCCGCAGTTGTGATGGTTGCGTCCGGTGATCAACGCCGCGCGCGACGGCCCGCAGATGGCGGTGGTGTGAAAGCGGTTGTAGCGCAGGCCGCCCTGCGCGAGCTTGTCGAGGCAGGGCGTGGGCACCGGGCCGCCGAAGGTGCCGACCTGGCCGAAGCCGACGTCGTCCAGCAGGATGATGACCACGTTCGGTGCGCCATCCGGCGCCTTGGGAACCGCCGGCCACGCCTCCTTCGACTCCTTGTAGGTCGGGCCGATGGTGCCGGCGAAGACCGGATCGGGCATCGGCAGCCTGGATCGATCGATGCTGTCGGCCGTGGCGGCCTGATTCGTCTGCTTGCTCATGATCCGATGCCTTCCATGGCTTCAGGTTCCGGGCCGAAAAACCGCCTAGTCGGCGCTCGGGCTTTCCGACAGTGCATGCATCAGCGCCGCCGCCCCGATCCCGGTGCCTTCCTGCGACGGCGGGAAGTCCTTCATGCTCTGCGCGAAGGCCTTCATCGGCGGCGCGAGCAGCGGAAGCATCCAGGACTTCTCCTTCATCCAAAGCAGGTGGCCGCCGGTGTCGGGAGTGCGTTCGAACGGGTCCAGCTTGATGTCGATCACCAGCCCGCCCGGGATCTTCTCGGCGGCCCCGAGCCAGGTGTTCTTGACCGCGAGGTGGATCTTCCAGTGATCGACGCGTACCGCGTTCAGGCTGGTTTCCGCGAAGTAGAAGAACTCCCTGCGGCGCGACTTGCCGCCGGGAACCGTCAGCATCTCCAGCTGGTTGTAGCCGTCGAGGTGATTGTTGAAGGTCTTGTCACCGACCGCCCTTCCCTTCAACAGGTCTTCCTTGCAGGTAGCGTCGCCTGCAGCCGCCATCAATGTCGGGAGCCAGTCCTCGCTGGTCATGAATTCGCCGGTCCAGGAGTTGGCTGCGATCTTGTCGGGCCAGCGCACCAGCATCGGCACCCGAAAGCCGCCATCCCAGGTCAAGCCCTTCTCGCCGCGGAACGAAGCGGTACCTGCCATCGGCCAGTGCGCCAGATTGACACCGTTGTCGGCGGTGAAGAGCACGATGGTGTTGTCGCGCACGCCGGCGTCGTCGATGGCTTTCAGCAGGTCGCCGACCAGCTTGTCCAGCTGCAGCACCGCGTCGGAGTAGGGTGTGTGGCCGCTCTTGCCTTCCCACTCCTTGCTCACGTGAATCTGCTGATGCATCCGCGTGGGCGTGTAGAGCAGGAAGAAGGGCTTGCCGCCGGCCACCTGCTTCTTCATCCAGTCGATCGAGCGGGTCGTCACGCCGTCGTCGAAGGTCTTCATGCGCTCGGAATCGAGCGCGCCGTCGTCGGTGATGACCTGCTTGCCGACGCGGCCCCAGCGCGGATCGACCGTCGCGTCGTCCTTGTCGGACGCCAACGCGTGGATCACGTTGCGCGGCCGCCCGACGAAGTTCGGGTCCTTAGGGAAGCCGGGCTGCTCCGGCATCTCCATCATGTTCAGGTGGTAGAGAAAGCCGTAGAACTCGTCGAAGCCATGCACCGTCGGCATGTATTCATTTCGATCGCCCAGGTGGTGCTTGCCGAAGTGGCCCGTGGCGTAGCCGCGCGCCTTGAGCAGCTCGGCGAGCGTGACGTCGGTGTGCTGCAGGCCGACCTCGGCGCCGGGCTGGCCCACCGAGGTGAGGCCGGTGCGGATCGGATACTGCCCGGTGATGAACGCGGCCCGGCCCGCGGTGCAACTCGGCTGTGCGTAGTAGTCGCTAACCATCAAGCCGTCGCGCGCCAGGCTGTCGATGTGGGGCGTGTGCACCGCACCGAGCCCGCGGTGATACGCAGAGAGGTCCATCGGCGGCATGTCGTCGATCATGATGGCCACGATGTTCGGCGTGGACCGAACCGCCGCCGGGGCCCTCGACGAACGCTTTGATGCTGTCATACGCACTCTCCCGCGCGGCGAGCCGGGTCGCCGACGAATTGGTGAGGGGTTGCAGAGCTTTGCTCGAAGGGCGCCACTCGTTTCGGAGATCGGCGCGGCCGTCGACGCGGGGCAGATGCTAGCGATGTGAATCGAAGGCTGCAAGCCGCACATCGAGGAGGCCGATCGATGCACGCCATGCGACGTCGACCTTGCGGGCCTGAAAGGTCCGCCTCGGACACGCTTGCACCAAAGTGCAATTGCGCAGGCACCCCGCGCGTCCCATCCTGTCCTCCCGCAATTCGTGGAGCGACTCGATGGCCAAGAAGTCCGACCCTTCAGGCGCAGGCAAGCAAGACAAGGCGTCGCCCCAACGCGAAGGCACGCCCGAGATCCTGCCGCGCGCCGACTTCCGCTTCCCGGGCGAGGTCGGGCGCACCTACCTCGACTCGGACCCGCCGCAGTTTCCGCAGCCGGTGAAGGCGCCGCCCGGTGCGCCGAACATCGTGCTGATCCTGATCGACGACTGCGGCTTCGGGCAGTTCGGCACCTTCGGCGGCGGCATCCCGTCGCCGACCATGGACAAGCTGGCCGCCGAAGGATTGCGCTTCAACCGCTTCCACACCACGGCGCTGTGCAGCCCCACGCGCGCGGCGCTGATCACCGGGCGCAATCACCATTCGACCTCCTTCGCCGGCATCACCGAACTGGCGACCGGCTACGACGGCTACACCTGCATCCTGCCGCGCAGCTGCGGGACCATGGGCGAGGTGCTGCGTCAGAACGGCTACATGACCGCGTGGATCGGCAAGAACCACAACACGCCGACCTGGGAGACCAGCGCCGCCGGGCCGTTCGACCGCTGGGCCAACGGCCTGGGCTTCGACTACTTCTACGGCTTCAACGCCGGCGACATGAACCACTGGAACCCGATCCTGTTCCAGAACCGCGACTTGGTGCCCGCATCGACCGACCCCGACTACCACCTCACCACCGACCTGGCCGACAAGTCGATCGCCTGGGTTCGGCAGGCCAAGAGCATCGCGCCGGACCGACCCTACTTCCTGTACCTCGCCACCGGCGCCACGCATGCGCCGCACCACACGCCGGAAGACTGGATCGCCAGGTTCAAGGGCAAGTTCGACGGCGGCTGGGACGCCTACCGCGAAGAGACCCACGCGAGGCAACTCAAGCTCGGCGTGATCCCGAAGGGCACCCGGCTCACAACCCGCTCCAAGGGCCTGCCGGCGTGGAGCTCGCTGAATGCCGACCAGAAGCGCCTCTACGCACGGATGATGGAAGTCTTCGCCGGCTACGCGGCGCACTGCGACTTCGAGCTCGGCCGGGTCGTCGACGCCTGCAAGCAGCTGCCGGATGCGGACAACACCGTCTTCATCTACATCGCCGGCGACAACGGTGCCAGCGCCGAAGGCGGCATCGAAGGGTCGCTCTGCGAGAACATGTTCTTCAACGGCTTCTCGGAGAAATGGCAGGACAACATCCTCGCCATCGACGAGCTGGGCGGCCCGAAGCACTTCAACCACTTCCCGTCGGCCTGGGCGCATGCGATGAACACGCCCTTCCAGTGGACCAAGCAGGTGGCCAGCCACTTCGGCGGCACCCGCAACCCGATGATCATCTCCTGGCCGGCGCGCATCGAGGACAAGGGCGGCCTGCGCGACCAGTTCATCCACACCATCGACATCGTGCCGACCGTCTACGACATCTGCGGCATCACCGCGCCGGTCGAACTGAACGGCATCCGGCAGAAGCCGATCGAGGGCCTCAGCTTCGCCCACACCTTCGCCAGCGCCGAGGCGAAGAGCCTGCGCAAGACCCAGTACTTCGAGCTGGGCTGCAACCGCGGCCTCTTCCACGACGGCTGGATGGCCTCGTCGCCCTCCTTCGTGCCGTGGGATCCGAACCGGCAGGAGTGGGACCCCGACAAGGCGCCCTGGGAGCTTTACGACATCGACGAGGACTTCTCGCAGGCCAACGACCTGGCCAGCAGCAAGCCCGAACTGCTGCGCCAGCTGCAGGACCTCTGGTGGGTCGAGGCCGCCAAGTACAACGTGCTGCCGCTCGACTGGCGCGGCTCGATCCGCATGAACGCCGAGTTGATGGGACGCCCCAGCCTCAGCCGGGGACGCGACACGATGACCTACTACCCGGGCACCATCGGCCTGCCCGATTCGGCCTCGCCCGCGATGTGCAACAAGTCGTGGACGATCACCGCGGACATCGAGGTGCCGGCCGGCAAGGCCGAGGGAATGATCGTGACGCACGGCGGCCTGGAAGGCGGCTACGGCCTCTATCTGCGCGACGGCAAGCCGACCTTCGTCTACAACTTCCTGAGCGTCGACCGACCGACCTTCGCAGCTGCCAAGCCGCTGGCCGCGGGCAAGCACCGGATCGTCGTCAGCTTCAGGTACGACGGCGACGGCATGGGCAAGGGCGGCGACATCGCGATGACGGCCGACGGCAAGAAGATCGCCGCCGGCCGGCTCGAACGCACCATCCCGATCCAGTTCTCGCTCGGCGAGGGCCTGGACATCGGCATGGACATCGGTTCGCCGATCGACTTCACCTACGCGATGCCCTTCGCCTTCACCGGCGGGATCGAGAAGGTCACCATCGCGCTCGGTCCGTCGGGCGTGGCCCCGGCCGGCAAGAAGAAGAAGTGACCGGGCGCGTCATGAGCTGGCCGACGCGCCGGCGCTGCCCGGCGAAGAGGCGCGCTATGCGCAACTTCTCGCGGTGCTGGCAGCCGCCGAGGAGGACCCGGCGCTGAAGCAGGCGATGGTCGAGGCCGCCAAGGAAGCCGAGCACACGCTGGTCGAGCCGCTCTTCCAGTTCCGCAACCACGGCCAGCGCCTGCCGCACCACTGGACTACGATCTCGAACGAGTCGGCCTTCGGCACCGACTACTTCACGCGGACCGCGGTGGCGAAGTCCAACATCCTGGTCAATTCGCCCGACGAGACCAAATACTTCTACCAGGACCTGGACGAGGCCGGCGAGCGGCTCCGCAGCGACAACCGGTACACGGTCAGTTTCCCGAAGGACGGCACGCCGCCGGTCAACGGCTTCTGGTCGCTGTCGATCTACAACGCGCACCACTTCTTCGTCGCCAATGCGATCGGGCGCTTCTCGGTCGGCACCAAGAACAAGGACCTTCGGCTCGACGCCGACGGCTCGCTGACGATCTTGGTGCAGTCCGATGCGCCCGCCGACCCCGCGCAGCGCGCCAACTGGCTGCCCGCGCCCGACGGCGAGTTCTCGCTCTACGTACGCGCCTACTGGCCGAAGGCCGCGGTCATGGACGGCACATGGACGCCGCCCGCCGTGCTCCGGGCCGGCGCGCGATGAGCCCGCGTCCGCTCATCGCCGCTCGTGCTGCGCATCACCGCACTTCGACCGACAGCCGCACGCTGTCGGTCGCCGAGACGTCCGCACCCGCCGGTGTCGCGCACAGCTCGCGCAGCCGCTCGGCCAGCTGCTCGGGCTGCACCGGCTTGAACATCACCACCAGCCCGCTGTCGTAGGCGGCGCGCACCAGCACCGGGTCGGTGTCGCCGGTGATCAGGATCACCGGCAGCATCCGGCCGGCCAATGCGCGCAGGCGGTGCGTGGCGCCGATGCCGTTGAGTTCGCCGGGCAGACGGAAGTCCACCAGCAAGGCGTCGAGGCGCTCGCCTTCGCGCCCCACCACGATGGCCGCCTCCTCCACCGTCTGCGCGATGTGGATCGCCGCGCAGTAGGGTTCCAGCCACAGCCGCATGGCCTCGCAGACCGCCGCCTCGTCGTCCAGCAGCAGCACGCGAAGCTGCCGCTCGGGAGCGGCCACGGCGAAGCTGCCCGGTTCCTCGGGCAATGGCGCGGCCGCGGCGATGTGGGCGACCACGCTGGCCCGCGCGGCGGCACTGGGCCGCAGCGGCAGCTCGATCCAGAAGACGCTGCCGCGGCCCGGCACCGAACGCAGGCCCACCTCGCCTTCCAGCAGCACCGCGAGCCGCTTGACGATCGCCAGGCCGATGCCGAGCCCGCGCGCGCTGTCGCGGTGCAGGTTGTCCACCTGGTAGAACTCGTCGAAGACGCGCGAGAGGTGCTCCGCGCCGATGCCACGCCCGGTGTCCCACACTGCCAGCCGGATGCGGCCGCCGCGCCGCCGCGCGCTCATCAGAACGCCGCCGTGCTCGCAATACTTGAAGGCGTTGTCGACGAAGTTGAAGAGCACGCGCACCAGCAGGTCGGCGTCGCTGACGATCTCGAAAGGGATCGGGTGAAAGCGCAGCTGCAGCCCGGCCGCGGCGGCGCGGTCTTCGTACAGCTGCTGCAAGCGCAGGAAGATCTGGTCCACCGCCACCGGCGCGAACACCGGCTGCACCGCGCCCGCATCGATCTTGGAAATGTCGAGCAGCCCGTTGAGCAGGCCGCTCACCGATTGCGTGGCTTCCACCACGCGGTCGGCCAGGCGCTGCGCCGCGGTGCCCTGCACCTCGCGCCGCAGCGCTTCGGAGAACAAGGCCAGCGCATGCACCGGCTGGCGCAGGTCGTGGCTGGCCGACGCGAAGAAGCGGCTGCGCTCGGTGTTCAGGCGCTCCAGATCGCGCGACTGCGCCATCAGCTGGCGCGACAGTTCTTCCTTCTCGATCTGCGAGCGCAGGCCGGAGCGCAGCAGCTCGCTCTGCTGGTGTGCGAAGCGCAGCGCCACGATCGCATACAGCAGGATGTAGGTGCACAGGGTCCAGCCGACCGCGCCGCCGTTCGCGACCGCGCGCGCCGCCATGCCCAGTGCCAGCGGCACCAGCCAGACATAGACGGCCCGGCGCGACGGCGCCACCACCGACACCACGCCGGTCATGAGGCCGGAGACGAACACCGCCTGGACCGCCAGCCACTCGGTCGGGATCGATCCGACCGGCAGCAGGAACCAGGGCCCCAGGCCCCAGACCAGGCTGGTCGCCACGTAGGGTGCGAAGTAGCGCCAGTCGCCGCCCGGCTGGCGTTCGGCGTACTGGGGCGCCGGGTAGACCCGCAGGTTCTGTTCGAGGTAGTAGTGGCGCACCAGCAGCACCGCACACATCAGCGCCACCCAGACGAAGGTGGCGAAGCGCAGGCCGGTGAGCGCCGAGAAGACCACGGCGAAGACCGCGACCGTCATCAGGCCCTGCCTCACGGCCGAATGGCCTAGAACGAACAGCCGCCGTCGCAGGCGGTCTTCGAGTTCGCGATCGAGCTGCGCCCCCTCGCCCGAGGCGGCCGCGGACGCCATGAGCGGCAAGCGATCCGCCGCGCCGGCCGGGGCCTGCGCCGTGAACAGTTGCCGAAGTGGCTGATCGCTCACCGTCATGGTCCCGGCAGTCTAGCGCCGGGATGCCGCAACGGAGGCTTATGTGGGCCGCATAGGACTTGTGGTCGAGTCGGTGCCTCAGCCCCGGTGCAGCACCGACAACACGGCGCGGCGTCGCGCCAGGGCCTCCTCGATCGCGTCCAGCGAGGCCAGCGGCCGGGCCGGATCGAGCCCCTCGGCGCTCGCCTCGCGCAGCACGGCGATGGCGGACTCGGCGAGCGCGAGGTCCTGCGCCACGAGCTGCTTCAAGGTCTCGCCCTCATCGCGATGGCGGCGCCAGGTGCGGTCGTCCTCGGGCACGGCCGCATTGCGCACGGCCACCGCCAGCGCCTCGATCGCCTGGCCCATTCGCTGGTAGGCCTGCGCCGTGGCCACCGCGGCACGGTCCGGGAAGGGCTGCTCGCGCGACGGCGGCGGCAGGTGCTCGCGACGGAAGCCGGCCTCCTGGCGTGCCACCTCGGCGCGCGCCTGGCCCAGCCAGTGCGA
The DNA here is from genome assembly GCF_009765735.1 of Xenophilus sp. L33. Taxonomy (GTDB): domain Bacteria; phylum Pseudomonadota; class Gammaproteobacteria; order Burkholderiales; family Burkholderiaceae_C; genus Variovorax. The sequence continues at coordinate 130,141 of NZ_LMUW01000221.1, read as the reverse complement.
GACCTCCTGGCGCACCAGCAGGTCGTCGGCGCGGTCCTTGTTCTCCTGGCGGTAGGCGTTGTAGCCCCAGCCGTAGAAGAGCTCGACCACGAACTGGCGCAGCACGCCCGCCGATTCGATGTTGTTCGGCAGGCTCGAGAGCTTCAACTCATGGGCCATCGCGACCTCCGCCCTCCCGGCCGCCGAGCGGCGCCAGGTTGCCCAGCGGCAGCGTGCCCAGCGCCTGCGCGCCGATGTGGAAGGGCTGACCCGCCGCGGCATTGGGGGCGCTGATCAAGCCCTTGTCGGCCATGCGCAGCGCCAGGTACATCTGGGCCGCCTGCATCTCGGTCAGGCCGAAGGCGCGCAGCGAGATCAGCTCGCGCATGCGCGCGTCCTGCGGAAGGATGAGCACCTTGAGGTCGTTCAGGTGCACGCCGTAGATCGCCAGGAAGTCGCTCAGGTGGCCCTTGGCGAGTTCGATGATGTCGTGGATGTGCTCGTTGATCTGCTCCATCGCGGTGACCTGGACGATCTGGTTGATCGCCTGCTCGATCACCGGCCCGGCATAGGCGGCCAGCTCGGCGATCGGGATGCGGTCGCCGGCGAAGGGCATGTGGGTGATCAGCTTGACCGCGTCGTCGGGCGTGTCGACGTGGATGTAGTAGTCGGCGGTGTATTCCATCAGCGCCATCTCCTTGGAGGTGGCGACGCCCTTGTTCTGCACCAGGAGCTTGCTGCGCTGCACGTAGAGCGCTTCGTACTGCCAGGGCGATGTGCCGCCGAAGAAGCCCTGCACGATGCTGCCGAGGATCGGCTTGTCGGGCGTGATGATCTGGTGCTGCCCGGTCTCGTAGACGCTGAGCACCGCGCCGCGCGACTTCAGCACGCAGAAGTGATTGCTTTCGACCGTCAGCAGCGAACCGGAGACGATGCTGGAGTCCGGATGCTTCCAGGCCAGCGTGTCGAGCCCCATGACGTCGCCGCCGTCGGGCGTCATGGTGGTGATGACCTGGCGGCCGGTGACGGAGTTGTTGGCTCCAAAGACCATGATGCAGTTTCCTTGTCGCCGCGAGCGCGGCATGCGTTCGCGTGCGACTTTAGGACGGCGCGATCGCGCTGCCAATGGCTGCGCGAGGAATAACGGCGGCCCGTGACGAATGTCCGCTTTGCGCGGATTCGTTCGCCGCCCGCCGCGCGCGTTCAACCGGGACTCGATCGGGGACGGGATCCGAGATCGAGAATCTGGCGACGAAGCCAGATGTGCGCCGGGTCATGCTCGTGACGGCGATGCCACAGGGCGCGCAGTGTCGCGACCGGCGCCGTGTAAGGCAGCGGGATGACGGCCACCTCGGCACGAGCGGAGAAGGCGCGCGCGAGCGGTTCGGGGACGATCGAGACCATGTCGCTGGCCGCCAGCAGATCCGGAACGGCCAGGGAGTGAGGAACCGTCATCCTGTAGCGCGGTTTGCGGCCCACGGCGCGCAAGGCGTCTTCCAATGCCTGGCGATCGAACATCTCGGACTGCCTGGCGAGTCCGTGCTCCAGGATGTAGCCGCTCACGGCACCCTCCTCCTGACCGCCGAGGGACACGATCAGCATGGGGAAGCCGACGAGATCGCCGACGCTCAGCTTCTTGCGACGCAAGGGATGTCCCTTGCGCATGACCAGCGCGTCCTGCTGGGACCACACGGCCGCGCTCTGGAAGCGCGACGGCACGTCGGAAAAGATGCCGATCGCCAGGTCGATCCGGCCGAGGTCGATCTGCTCGGCGAGGTCCAGGCGGGTCGAAGGACGGATCACGAGGTCGATCGACGGCGCCACGGCCATGAGGTGATGACTCAGTGCGGGTGCCAGGACGGCGGTCACGTAGTCGTTGGCGGCCAGCACGAAAGTGCGGGTCTCCGTCTGCGGATCGAAGGGCATGACGCCGAGCGTCTGGCGGATGCCTTGCATCGCATCCCGCAGCGGTGCCGCGATCGCCAGTGCGCGAGCGGTGGGTTCCATCCCCTTGGAGGTGCGCACGAACAGCTCGTCCTGAAGCGACTCGCGCAGGCGGCCCAGCGCATGGCTGATCGCCGATTGCGAGAGATGCAGCCTCTTGCCGGCGCGCAGCAGGTTCCGCTCCTCGAACACGGCCTCGAACACGCGCAGCAGATTCAGGTCGATTCGCTGGAGGTTCGGACCCGAGAGCTTCTTTGTCATCTTGAAGACCGTGCATACCGGGGTTGCAGATCGATCCATTCCGCTCTCGTCGTCTCGATGGCAATCTCGCGCGGCCCATACCGGCGGACCCCGCAAGCCCACGAGATGAACGACACGAATGACATGAACGATCGCGAAAGACTGATTGCCGCCAGCATTCCCTTCCTGGAGGAAATCAAGGACATGACGGCAGGCACCGAAGTGGAGAAATGGCTCAACGGCAAATACGGCCCCGACAGTGAACTCTACAAGACCCTGGCCGGGCTGGTGAAGGCCGGCGTGCGCGATGGGTGGGCCGCCACTGTGCAGATCGAGGGCGCCCGCTATCGGCGCAGCCGCCTCGCCGATGCGACGGAACAGACGGTCAACTTCAGCATCACGGTCGTCTTCATGGACAGCACCGCCAACACGCAAGGCAATCCCGAAGACAGCTTTCGGGGCGACTATCACACGCACCCCTACGGCGAATTCAACATGGTCGTGCCGTTGAGCAAGGACGCGGCCATCGCAGGCCCCAACGGCTGGTGTCATGGCGGCTGGACCGCGCCCGCGCCGGGCAGCCATCACTTTCCGGAGGCCAAGGGGGGTGCCGCGATCGCCCTCTTCTACCTGCCGGCCGGCCGCATCTCGTACGACGCCCATGTGCGCGGGCTGCCAGGCTAGCCGGCGTCGAGGCGGTCGTTTCGAGACACTGCATTCGAGGCCATCCGGTAATCGAGACTCAGGCGACCGCCACTGAACGCGCAGAACGCCAGCAGTCCACCGGCGATGGCCATGTTCTTGGCGAACTGGGTCTTCATCAAGACCTTTTGAACTTCCGGAAGCGCCCAGAAATCGTGGAAGAAGACAGCTGCTGCCAAGGTGAACAGCGCCATGCCCAACGCGACCCAGCGCACCCGATAGCCGAGAAGCAATGCCATCGAAAAACCGACCTCGATCAGGATCGCGATCGCCGCGCCGAGCAAGGGCAGCGGCAGGCCTGCGGAAGCAATGTAGGCGGTCGTGGCCGTGAAGTTCAGCAGCTTCCCGACACCCGCGGGCAGAAACAGGAAAGCCACGAAGACCCGGCCGAGAAGCGCAATTCCATCCTGGAAATTGGCGAATGACGCCGCAGTGCCGAATCGGCTCTCTGCAATCTGCATGAAGTTCTCCGTTGAATCAGTTCGATCCAAGTATCGAAGTGACCCTCACCATCGACAACTCGCTTTCCAATGCAAGCCCATCGAAGCCGAATGAAGCCGCCGCCCGCGACGCAAGCTCACCGCCGTCGACCTGTGCAAGCCCGGTCGAGATACACGGTGAAGCTCATGTTCGAAGCCACCGCCAACCTGATCGGCCGGCATGGCCTGGCGAGGCTCACGACCAATGCGATCGCGACCGAGTGCGGGGTCAGCATCGGGAGCATCTACCAGTATTTCCCCAACAAGCAGGCGTTGCTCCTCGCGATGGCCGAGGGCGAGATGAACCGGTCTGCGGCGGAGGTTCGAGCGGCGGTCACCGAGGCGAGAGCGCAAGGACGTCCGGCGGCCGACGCCGCCGTGGCGGCGCTGTTCGCATCGACCGGTTCGAGGCAGCGGGTCAGGCTGGCCATGATCGAAGTCGCCGCACAGGCAGGGCGAAGCGACCTGTTGCTCGGTCCCCTGGCCGAGATGCAGGGCCTCCTGACCACGCGAGCGCATCGCACGATGTCGTGGACGGCCGCATTCGTCGTGGCGTCGGCGGTGGTCGGCGTTCTTCGAGCGAGCCTGATCGACGAAAGGATGGATCTGTCAGATCCGGAATTGCACGCCGAAGTGGTGCGGTTGATCACCGCCTTCGACCGGAGTGAGCCCACCTGATGGCCGCGCCTGAAGCAGTCGCCTCGCCCCGGGGACGAAGACCGGGTTCAGCCGCGCGTCTTGCCGTCCAGGAGCCGGATCCCGGGCATCAACTCGGCGGCCAGCTCGGGCCGCTCCAGGGCGTAGTCCAGGTTCATGCGGGCGATCTCGACATGCTCCTCGCCGAGCGCCTGCGCCCGCGATCCCTGGCCCCGCTCGATCGCCTGGACCAGCGAATGGTGCAGCCGATGGGCCTGCTGCATCCACTGCTGGCCCTCTTCCATCGACGACTGCATTGGCAGCATCGCGCTGGGCGAGGCGAAGGGCTGGCCGTCGAGCATGTCCATCACGCGCTGCAGTGCCACGTTGCCGCAGCCCTGCATCAGCAGCCGATGGAAGCGGTCGTTCATCTCGACGTAGGCCGCGTAGTCGTCGAGGTCCATCTTGGCCTTGTTGACCGCCTGGTCGCCGTCGTCGAGGCAGGCATGCAGGTCGCGCAGCAACTGGCGCGGCGCGCCGGCTTCGGCCAGCAGACGCGCGGCGAAGCCCTCGACCAGGCCGCGGACCTGGATCGCGTCGGCAATCTCCTGCGCCGTGAAGCGGCGCATCTGGTAGCCGCCCGACGGCGACTGCTCGATCAGTCCCTCGTGCTCCAGGCTGGTGAGCGCCAGCCGCACGGGCGTGCGCGAGACACCCAGTTTCTCGGCCAGCGGGATTTCCGCCAACCGCTGCCCCGGCACGAACTCACCCTTGAGGATCGAGTCGCGCAACTGGACGAGCACCTTGGACTGGTTGGAATTCATGGGATGGGTCGGTGGTCTGTGCCGTCGCGATTGTAGGTAGCGCGATTCCGCTGGATGCAGCCGCCAGGGTTGGCTCGGATGTTGCATGCATCGGATTCGGATTGTATGCAGTCGCTCATTCTGGTGCACCGCATATTTAAGTGTTAACCCTGATTTATGGGTAGTTAAGTGCCGTTTCCGGCGCTCGTCCATTGACCTGTCTTGTCCTGTCGATCTATATTGCATGCAATTGCATGCAATCAACCACTGACGGAGTTTTCCATGATCAGCGCCGAACAGAATGACCTCATGACCCGGGTCGGCCCCGGAACCCCGGCCGGCCAGCTCCTGCGCCGCTACTGGCAGCCTGTCGCGCTCGCCGACGACCTGCGCGGTCCGCGACCGGTGCGGTCGATCGAGCTCATGGGGCAGCACTTCGTGCTGTTCCGCGACGAGTCGGGGCGCCTGGGCATGCTCGATCGCGACTGCCCCCACCGCGGCGCCGACCTGGCCTTCGGCCGGCTCGAGAACGGCGGCCTTCGCTGCGCCTTCCACGGCTGGCTCTTCGATGCCGGCGGTGCCTGCATCGAAACACCCGCCGAGCCAGCCGGCAGCAAGCTGTGCACGCGCATCCGCCAGGGCGCCTATCCGGTGGTGGAGCGCGCGGGCACCGTGTTCGCCTACATCGGCGAGGGCGAGCCGCCCGCCTTCCCCGAATTCGACTGCTTCGTCGCACCGGCGAGCCACACCTTCGCCTTCATGGGCCTGTTCGAATGCAACTGGCTGCAGGCGCTGGAGGTGGGCCTCGACCCGGCCCACGCCTCCTACCTGCACCGCTTCTTCGAGGACGCCGACACCGCCGAGAGCTACGGCAAGCAGTTCCGCGGCGCCTCGGCCGATTCGGACATGCCCATCACCAAGGTGCTGCGCGAGTACGAGCGCCCGGACATCAGCCTGGAACCGACCGAATTCGGCTTTCGGCTGAAGGCCCTGCGCAAGCTGTCGGAAGACTCCACGCACGTGCGGGTCACCAACATGGTGTTCCCGCAGGCCTTCATCATCCCGATGAGTTCCGAGATGACCATCTCGCAATGGCACGTGCCGGTGGACGACACGCACTGCTACTGGTTCGCCATCTTCACCAGCTTCACCGGGCCGGTCGACAGGGAACAGATGCGCGCACAGCGGCTCGAGCTGTACGAACTGCCCGCCTACACCTCGCGCAAGAACAAGCGCAACAACTACGGCTTCAACGTCCAGGAGCAGCTGACCGAGACCTACACCGGCATGGGCGACGACATCAACGTGCACGACCAATGGGCCGTGGAGTCGCAGGGGGCGATCCAGGACCGCACGCGCGAGCACCTCGGCACGACCGACAAGGGCATCGCCGCCTATCGCAGGATGCTGGTGAATGCCATCGAGGCCACAGAGGCCGGCCAGGGCGCACCGATGCTCATCGACGCCTCGCAAGCGGGCAACTTCAGCGGACCGCCTTCCATCGACGGCATCGGGCGGGTGCCGGCCGACGCGGCCGCGACGGACGCCTACTGGCAGGAAGCGGACCGCGCGCGCCGTCTCAAGTCCGACTGGGCCTCGGCGCGCCTGGCCGCCCGCGAAGGTGCGGGCCAATGAGCTCCTTCGTCGAGCGCCACGGCCTCTGGAGCGACGACCAGCACCGCCAGGCGCGGGAGCTGATCGAAGACCGCATCGACGCCGGCGAGATCGATGTGCTGCGCTTCGCCTGGCCGGACCAGCACGGGCTCCTGCGCGGCAAGACGCTGGTCGCGGCCGAGGCCAAGGCGGCGCTGCGCGACGGCGTCAACCTGACGTCCACCCTGCTGGCCAAGGACACCTCGCACACGACCGTGTTCCCGGTGTTCGCCGCAGGCGGCGGCTTCGCGCTGGAAGGCTTCCAGGGCGGCGCCGACTTCACCGTGGTGGCCGATCCCGCGACCTTCAAGGTGCTGCCGTGGTCGCCGCGCACCGGATGGGTGCTGTGCGATGCCTACATGCCGGACGGCCGGCCCTGCCCCTACGCGACCCGCCAGGTGCTGCAGAAGGCGATCGAGCGGCTGGCCGCGCACGAGCTCGAATTCGTGGCCGGGCTCGAGGTCGAGTTCCACGTCTTCAAGCTGGAGGACGCGCGCATGGACCTGGCTTCCTCCGGACAGCCCGGCGAGCCGCCGCGGGTGTCGCTGCTCTCGCACGGTCATCAATACCTCACCGAACTTCGCTACGACCGCAACGATGCGCTGCTGGAGCTGCTGCGATCGAACCTGCTCGCGCTCGGGCTGCCGCTGCGTTCGCTGGAGATCGAGTTCGGCCCCAGCCAGTTCGAGCTGACCTTCGGCCCGACCGCGGGCATGACACCGGCCGACACCATGGTGCTGCTGCGCAGTGCCATCAAGCAGGTCTGCCAGCGCGCGGGGCTGCACGCGACCTTCATGTGTCGCCCGAAGATCCCCAACGTGATGTCCAGCGGCTGGCACCTGCACCAGTCGCTGCGACGTGTCGATGGCACGAACGCATTCATGCCGAGCGAAGCGGGGCAGCAGCTCAGCGAGCTCGGCATGCACTACCTCGGCGGCCTGAAGGCCCATGCCTGCGGTGCCGCAGCGCTGGCCAGTCCGACCATCAACGGCTATCGCCGCTACCGGCCCTTCTCGCTCGCGCCGGACCGCGCCGCCTGGGCGCGCGACAACCGCGGCGCGATGCTGCGGGTGCTCGGCGGACCGGGGCAGAACGCATCGCGCATCGAGAACCGGGTCGGCGAACCGACGGCCAACCCCTACCTCTACCTGGCCTCGCAACTGTTCTGCGGCATCGACGGCATCGAGAACCGCACCGATCCCGGACCCTCGGCCGATGCGCCCTACGAGACGCCCGCACAGCGGCTGCCGCGTTCGCTCGGCGACGCGCTGGCCTGCCTGCGCCAGGACGAACTGCTCAACGCGAGGATGGGCAAGACGCTCGTCGACTACCTGTGCCACATCAAGGAAGCGGAGATCGCCCGTTTCAACCTCGAGGTCAGCGAGTGGGAACACCGCGAGTACTTCGACATGTTCTGAATCCACCATGCCCACGATCCACTACATCCTGAAGGACGCGAGCCGCCGCGAGGTCGACGCCAAGCCCGGCTCCAGCGTCATGGAAAACGCGATCCGCGCCAACGTGCGGGGCATCGACGCCGAATGCGGCGGCTCCTGCTCCTGCGCCACCTGCCACGTCTACGTCGACGACGCCTTCGTCGCGCGACTGCCGCCGCCGGACGAGATGGAAAGCGAGCTGCTCGAAGGCGTGGCGGCGCCCCGCCTGCCCGGCAGCCGCCTGAGCTGCCAGATCACGATGACCGCCGAGCTCGACGGCCTCACGGTGCGCGTGCCGGAGACGCAGAGCTGATGGACCGCGCCAAGTCCCTGGTGATCGTCGGCGCTTCCTACGCCGGCGTACAGCTCGCGGCGGCCGCCCGCGAGCTGGGCTTCGAGGAGCGCATCGTGCTGATCGGCGACGAGACGCACCCGCCCTACCAGCGGCCGCCGCTGTCCAAGGGCCTGCTGACCGGCAAGACCACGAGCGACCAGCTCGCACTGCGCGGTCCCGCCTTCTACGAGGAGAACCGCATCGAGCTGATGCTCGGCCGCCGCGCGCAATCCCTGGACGCCGCCGCACTCGCCGTGCGGCTGGACGGCGGCGAGGTCGTCGAAGGCGGCTGGGTCGCGCTGGCCACCGGCGCGCGCTGCCGCAGCCTGTCCGTACCCTCGCACGACCTCGAAGGCGTCTTCAGCCTGCGAACCCTCGATGACGCGCAGCGCATCGCCGCCGCGGCGGCGAAGGCGCGCCGCGCCTGCGTGATCGGCGGCGGCTTCATCGGCCTGGAGGTCGCGTCAGCCTTGCGCGCACTGGGCGTCGAAGTGACCGTGATCGAGAGCCAGCCGCGGCTGCTGATGCGCGGGCTGCCGCCCACGATGTCGGCCTGGGTCGACCAGGCGCATCGGCAACGCGGCATCGAGGTGCTCAACGAGCGCGCGGTGCGTGAACTGCGCGGCGCGCAGGGCCGGGTCACCGGCGTCGTGCTCGGCGACGGCCGCACCGTCGAATGCGACATGGTGGTGCTCGGCATCGGCGTGGTGCCGAACGACGAGATCGCCGCGCAGGCCGGCCTGGCGGTCGATGCCGGCATCCTGGCCGACCGGGTGGGCCGGACCTCGGCGCCGCGCGTGCTGGCGATCGGCGACGTGGCCCACATGGAGCTGCCGCCCGGCCCGGGCACGCCGCGGCGCATGCGGCTGGAATCGATCCAGGCCGCCAACGACGGCGCCAGGGCCGCGGCCTCGCTGCTGGTCGGTCGCGAGCAGCCGTCGCAGGCGGTGCCCTGGTTCTGGACCGAACAGTTCGATCTCAAGCTGCAGATGGCCGGACTGGCCCTGGCGAGCGACGTCGCGGTGGTCCGCGGCGACATGGCGAGCGACCGATTCAGCGTCTTCTACCTGCGCGACGGCGTCGTGGCCGCGGCCCATTCGGTCAACAAGCCGGCCGAACACATGCAAAACCGCAAGCTCATCGCGCAGGGCGCGCGCTTCAGCCCCGCGCAACTCGCCGACGAGTCCTTCGACCTCAAGGCCTCCGCACCGATTCCCAAAACCCCCTGAACGGAAAGACTCATGCACTCGATCACCAAGAGAAGGCTGCTGGCCGGCCTCGCACTCGCCTGCCTCGGCAGCCTGGGCCTCGCAGACGCGGCCACGGCAGCGGACCAACCGCTGCGCATCGGCCTGATCGCCACCTATTCGGGTCCCTATGCCGACTACGGGCGCCAGTTCGACGACGGGATCGCGCTCTACCTGAAGGAACACGGCGGCAAGCTCGGCGGCCGGCCCGTCGAGATCATCAAGAAGGACACGGCGGGCCCGGCTCCGGATGCCGCCAAGCGGATCGCGCAGGACCTTGTCGTGCACGACAAGGCCGAGATCCTGACCGGCCTGGACTTCAGTCCCAACGCCTACGCCGTGGCCGCCATCGCCACGCAGGCCAAGGTCCCGACCCTGGTGATGAACGCCGCCTCGTCGGCCATCACGAGTGCCTCGCCCTACGTGGCGCGGCTGTCGTTCACCGTGCAGCAGGTGAGCGACCCGATGGCGCGCTACCTCCTCAAGCAAGGCGTGAAGGACACCTACCTCGTGGTGGCCGACTACGCCTCCGGCACCGATGCGGCCGACGCGTTCAAGAAGGCCTTCACCGCCGGCGGCGGCCAGGTCTCGGGCGAGGTGCGCATCCCGATGAACAACCCCGACTTCTCGGCCTACGTGCAGCGCATCAAGGACGCCAAGCCGCAGGCCGTGTTCTTCTTCTTCCCGTCGGGCGTGATGCCGCCGGCCTTCCTCAAGACCTGGAAGGAGCGCGGCATGAATGAAGCCGGCATCAAGCTGTTCGCCACCGGCGAGGCCACCGACGACAGCTTCCTCGAAGCCACCGGCGACGTCGCGCTCGGCCTGGTGACCAGCCACCACTATTCGTACGCGCATCCCTCGGCCAAGAACCAGAAGTTCGTGAAGGACTTCGCGAGCGAGTTCGGCACCACGATGCGTCCGAACTATTTCGCGGTGACCGCCTACGACACCATGGCCGCGATCGACCTGGCCCTGGCCAAGACCCACGGCGATGCGTCGGGCGACAAGTTCATGGAAGCGCTCAAGGGCCTGAGCTTCGAGAGCCCTCGTGGGCCGATCAGCATCGACCCCGCGACGCGCGACATCGTGCAGGACGTCTACATCCGCAAGGTCGAACGCGTGAACAACGCACTGGTGAACGTCGAGTTCGACAAGTTCGAGCACGTCAAGGACCCGGCCAAGGAAGCCAACTGATCCGGCCTCCAGGCAAGACACCCTCATGCAAATCGTCATCTTCGACGGGGTTGCCTACGGCATGCTCCTGTTCCTCATCGGCGTCGGGCTGTCGATCACCATGGGGCTGATGAATTTCGTCAACCTGGCGCACGGCTCTTTCGCCATGGTCGGCGGCTATGCGGCCAGCGTGCTGATGAACCGCGCCGGCCTGGGCTTCTTCCCGGCGCTGGCAGCCGCCTTCCTGGCCGCGGCGCTGGCCGGCGCCGCGCTCGAATTCCTGTTCTATCGCCACCTCTACAAGGCCCATCCGCTGGACCAGGTGCTGCTGTCGATCGGGGTGGTCTTCGTGTCGGTCGCGGCCTTCAGCTACTTCTTCGGTCCGTCGATCCAGCCCTTCAGTCTGCCTGCGGTGCTCGAGGGACGGATCACGCTGCTCGGCCTCGAGGTCGGCCGCTACCGGCTGTTCCTGATCGTCTGCGGCGTGGCGGTGCTGGCCGCGCTGCTGCTGGCGCTCGGCAAGACGCGCTACGGCGCGATGGTTCGCGCGTCGGTCGACAACCAGCGCGTGGCGGGCGGCACCGGCATCCGGGTGCAGCGGCTGTTCTTCCTGACCTTCTCGCTCGGCTGCGGCCTCGCGGGCCTGGGCGGCGCACTGAGCCTGGGCATGCTGGGCCTCGAGCCTTCCTTCCCGCTCAAGTACCTCGTGTACTTCCTGATCGTGGTCTGCGTCGGCGGCGCGGGAACGATCACCGGCCCCTTCGTCGCCGCGCTGCTGGTCGGCATCGTCGACGTGGCGGGCAAGTACTACCTGCCGGAAGCCGGCGCCTTCCTCATCTACGTGGTCATGATCGTCATGCTGCTCCTCCGGCCCAACGGCATCGTCCCGCGCAAGGGGCTGGCATGAAGCGCAGGACGCTCACGCGCGGCCAGCTCCGTGCGGCCGAGGTGGCCTTCTGGCTGCTGCTCGGCGCCTGCTACTTCCTGCTGCCGGACAAGCTGACCCTGATGAGCCAGGTGCTCATCATGGGCCTCTTCGCGGTGTCGCTCGACCTCGCGCTGGGCTACGCCGGCATCATCACCGTCGGCCACGCGGCGTTCTTCGGCGCCGGCGCCTATGCGGCCGGCCTGCTCGCCCGCCACGGCTGGACCGAGCCGCTGAGCGGCCTGCTGCTGGCACTGCTGCTCTGCGCTGCCCTGGGCTACCTGCTGAGCTTTCTCATCGTGCGCGGTGCAGACCTCACGCGGCTGATGATCACCATCGGCGTCTGCGTGCTGCTGGCCGAACTGGCGAACCGGCTCGGCACCCTCACCGGCGGCTCCGACGGCCTGCAGGGCATCGTGATCGCGCCGATCTTCGGGCTCTTCGATTTCGACCTCTATGGGCGGACGGCCTTCCTCTATGCGTTCGCCGTGGTGCTCGCCGCCTTCCTGGTGCTGCGGCTGGTGCTTCGTTCTCCCTTCGGCCTCAGCCTGCGCGGCATTCACGACAGCCGCAAGCGGATGCTCGCGATCGGCTCGCCGGTGGACTCGCGCCTGCGCACGGCCTATGCCATCTCCGCGGGCTTCGCGGGCCTGGCCGGCGCGCTGCTGGCGCAGACCACGCAGTTCGTCGGCCTGGAGACCATCGGCTTCAACCGCTCGGCCGAGGTGCTGATCGTGCTGGTGCTGGGCGGCGCCGGCCGGCTCTACGGCGGCCTGATCGGCGCCATCGTCTACATGCTGGTCCACGACGCCTTCGCCGACCTCAATCCCGAGTACTGGATGTTCTGGCTGGGCCTCTTCCTGATCGCGGCGGTCATGGTGGGTCGGGGCGGCGTCATGGGCGCCCTGGCGCGGGTCTTCCAGCCGGGGCGCGAATCATGAGCGCGGCCGCATTGCGCACCCACCGGCTGGGCATCGACTTCGGCGCCTTCCGCGCGGTGCAGGCGGTCGACCTCCACCTCGAGCCGGGCGCGCGCCAGGCGCTCATCGGGCCGAACGGCGCCGGCAAGACGACCCTCATCAACCTGCTCACGGGCGCGCTGCGGCCCACGCACGGCACGATCCACCTGGGCGACCAGGACGTCACGCGCCTGTCGACGGACCGGCGCGCGCGGCTCGGACTTGCGCGCACCTTCCAGATCAACACGCTGTTCCCGAGCCTCACGCCGCTCCTGTCGGTGGTGCTGGCGATCAGCGAGCGGGAGGGGCATGGCGCGGTCTGGTGGCAGCCGCTGCGCCGGCAGAGGCCGCTCTTCGACGAGGCGCATGCGCTCCTCGGGACGCTGAAGCTCGACGCCCTGGCCGACACGCCGGTCTCGGAACTCGCCTACGGCAAGCAGCGCCTGCTCGAGATCGCGCTGGCGATGGCCGCGCGGCCGCGCATCCTGCTGCTCGACGAGCCGGCGGCAGGCGTCCCCGAGGACGAGAGCGGCGAACTGTTCGAGGCGATCGCGGCGCTGCCGCAGGACATCAGCATCCTCTTCATCGAGCACGACATGAAACTGGTCTTTCGCTTCTCGCGCCGGATCTCGGTGCTGGTGGCCGGCCAGATCCTCACGGAAGGCACGCCGCAGCAGATCGGCAGCGACCCGCGGGTGCGCGAGGTCTACCTCGGTCACGCAGGAGCCGCGCATGTCTGAGCGAGCGGCACTCGTCTTCGACCACGTGGTCGCGGGCTACGGCGACGCGGCAGTGCTTCATCGCCTGGACTTCTCGCTGGCCGAGGGGCAGAGCCTGGCGGTGCTCGGCCGCAACGGCGTCGGCAAGACCACGCTGCTCGAGACGCTGATGGGCAACACCCGAATCATGCAGGGTGCGATCCGCTGGTTCGGCGACGACATCACGCGCTGGCCGTCGTACCGGCGGGTCCGCGGCGGGCTGGGCTGGGTGCCGCAGGAGCGCGAGGTGTTCCCCTCGCTCACGGTCGAGGAGAACCTGCGGGTCATCGGCCGGCCGGGCCCGTGGAACCTGCAGCGGGTCTACGGCTTCTTCCCGCGCCTGCGGGAGCGCCGGCGCAACTACGGCAACCAGCTGTCGGGCGGCGAGCAGCAGATGCTCGCGATCGGCCGCGCCCTCATGACCAACCCGAAGCTGCTGTTGCTCGACGAACCGATGGAAGGCCTGGCGCCGATCATCGTCGAGGAGCTCGCCCGGTCGATCCGCCACCTCTGCGAAAGCGAAGGGCTGGCCTCGATCGTGGTGGAGCAGCACCCGGTGCTGGCGCTCGAGATGACCCACCAGGCCATCGTGCTCGAACGCGGCCGGGTGGTGCATGCATCGACCAGCCGCGCGCTGGCCGACGACCACGCCTTGCGCGACGGCCTGCTCGGCGTCGGCATCGACGAAACCACGGCATAGCCCGCCGCACCGCCTTCCCCACCCGATCCACCGGAGCCTCCATGAACAACCTTCACGCCTTCCGTCGCCGCGCCCTGCTGGCAGCCGGCGCCCTCGCCCTCACCGCTTCATCGATCGCGCATGCCGACGACGTCGTGCGCGTCGGCCTGCTGCTGGAGATGTCCGGCCCCTTCGCCGACTTCGGCAAGCAGATGCAGACCGGCGTCGCGGTCTGGCAGAAGCAGTTCGGCGAGACGGTCGCCGGCAAGAAGGTCGAGGTGATCGTCAAGGACGTCGGCGGCTCCAACCCCGAACTGGCCAAGCGGCTGGCGCAGGAGATGATCGTGCGCGACAAGGTGCAGGTGCTCGGCGGCTTCGGCTTCACGCCGAACGCGCTGTCGGTGGCACCGCTGGCGACGCAGGCGAAGATCCCGATGGTCGTCATGAACGCCGCCGCGACCGGCCTCACCGCCAAGTCACCGTTCATCGTGCGGACCTCGCTGTCCTACGACGACGTGGTGCCGCCGATCGCGCAGTGGGCGGTCAGGAACGGCTCGAAGAAGGCCTACGTGCTGGTGGCCGACTACGCGCCCGGTCACGATGCCGAAGCGGCTTTCACGGCCGCCTACCGCAAGGCGGGTGGCGAGGTCATCGGCAGCGTGCAGACGCCGGTGGTCACGCTGGACTTCTCGCCCTACGTGCAGCGCATCAAGGATGCCAAGCCCGACCTGGTCTTCGCCTTCGTCAACGGCGGCGACGTCGCGCCGGCGCTGTTCAAGGAATACCGCGAGAAGGGGCTGCCGGAAGCCGGCATCCAGCTGGTCGGCACCGGCGACATCGTGGACGAATCGATCCTCGACGCGATCGGCGACCGCGGGGTCGGCACGGTCACCGTGTTCCCGTATTCGCCGTCGCACAAGTCGGAGGTCAACGCACGCTACCAGCGCGACTACAAGGCCTTGCGGCCCGGCGCCCGGCCCTCGCTCATGAGCGTGTCGGCCTACGACGGCATGGCCGCCATCTACGCCGCCTTGAAGAAGACAAACGGCAACGCCGACGGCGAAGCGCTGATGGAAGCTTTCAAGGGCCTGCAGCTCGACAGCCCGCGCGGCGCCATCAGCATCGATCCGACGAGCCGCGACATCGTCCAGAACAAGTACATCCGACGCGTCGTCAAGGTCGACGGCGGGATCGCCAACGAGGAGTTCGAGACCGTCAAGCCGGGGGCGCCATGAACACGCTCGTCATCGGCAACATCCGGACCATGGATCCGGCGCGGCCCACGGCCGAGGCGATGGCGGTGGTCGACGGCCGCATCGCGGCGATCGGCACGCATGAAGAGGCGCTCGCGGTGCTCGAAGGCGACCACGAGACCTTGCGCTTCGACCAGGGCGTGGTGCTCCCGGGCCTCATCGACACCCACAACCACATGCTCTGGACCGCCCTGCAGCGGCGCCAGGTCGACCTGAGCGAATGCCGCAGCATCGGCGAGATCCTCCAGGCGGTGGCGCAGTTCGCGGCGGCGCATCCCGCGCATGCCTGGATCGTTTCCGGTTCCGGCTGGCATGTCGACAACCTGGCCGAGGCGCGCTATCCGACGCGCCAGGAACTCGATTCGGTTTGCGCCGACCGGCCGGTCTGCCTGCCGCGGGTGGGGCATGCGGCCGCGGTGAACACCCTGGCCCTCCGGATGGCCGGCATCACCGATGCCACGCCGGACCCGGATGGCGGCCGCATCGATCGCGATGCACGGGGCGACGCCACCGGCCTGCTGTGCGAACCGCCGGCCTCCGATCTCGTCGAGCGCCTGATCCCGCCGCTGGCGCTGGCGGAACGGGTGGCGGCGCTGCGCGACATCCAGGCCGTCTATCACGCCGCAGGCATCACCTCGGTCATCGACCCCGGCCTGTTCCGGGACGACTTCGCGGTCTACGAAGCCTTGCACCGCGAAGGCGGCCTCACCGTCCGCACCCTCGCCATGCCGCGCGCGGTGACCGATCGGGGCGACGAATTCATGCTCCGCGACATCGACGCCTGGCAGGGACGCACCGGCGACGGCGACGATTTCCTTCGCCTGGGCGGCGTCAAGGTCTTCATCGACGGCGGCGCCTCGCTGGGCACCTCGCTCATGCGCGAGCCCTATCCGGACGAGCATTGCAATTGCGGCATCCAGGTGACGCACACGCCGACCTTCCATCGGCTGGCCGCGCATTGCGCCGCCAACGGCTGGTCGATGGGCGTGCACGCGGTCGGCGGCAAGGCGATCGACATCGTGATGTCGGTCTTCTCCGAAGTGAACCGCACGCGGCCGCTGCGGCCGCTGCGCTTCCACATCATCCACGCCTACCTCTGGCCGTCGGCGCAGAACATCGCGGCCGCGGCCGAGATGGGCATCGGCGTGGCCACCCAGGCCTCGATGCAATACCGGTTCGCGCCGGTCCTGGTCAAGCGCATGGGCGCGGCGGCGGTCGGCCGCGCCACACCGATCCGCGACTGGCTGGACGCCGGCGTGGTGGTCGGCGGCGGCTCAGATTCACCGGTGACCTCGTACCGCCCCTTGCTGGGCATCTGGCACGCGATCACGCGCTGGGTCGATGCGCTGGCGCTGGTGCTCGGGCGCGAGCAGTCGATCTCGGCCCAGCAGGCGCTGGAGATGTACACCCGCAACGGCGCCTGGCTGAGCTTCGCGGAAGAACGGCGCGGCATGCTCCGGGTCGGCATGCAGGCGGACTGGGTGGCGCTGTCGGTGGACCCGGTCACCTGCGAGCCCGACCTGATCCGCGACGCCGTGGTGCGGATGACCTGCGTGGGGGGCCGCGTCGTTCATCGGGCGGGATGACGACGACGGATCGAGAGGAGCCGCTCAGGCGGTCTTCTGCTCGACCAGGTTGAGTTCGCGCTTCATCTCGTCGCGCATCACGAACTTCTGGATCTTGCCGGTGATGGTCATCGGGAAGGCTTCCACGAAGCGGATGTGGCGCGGCACCTTGTAGTGCGCGATCTTGTCCTTGCAGAAGGCCCGGATGTCGTCGGCGGTGGCCTGCTGGCCGCCCTTCAGGATGATCCAGGCGCACAGCTCCTCGCCGTAGCGGCTGTCGGGCACGCCGATCACCTGCACGTCGGAGACGGCCGGATGGCGGTAGAGGAACTCCTCGATCTCGCGCGGATAGATGTTTTCGCCGCCGCGGATCACCATGTCCTTGATGCGGCCGACGATGTTGACGTAGCCCTCGGCGTCCATGGTGGCGAGGTCGCCGGTGTGCATCCAGCCGTCGGCGTCTATCGCCTCGCGGGTCTTCGCCTCGTCGCCCCAGTAGCCCTTCATCACCGAATAGCCCTTGGTGCAGAACTCGCCGGTGGCACCCACCGGCACCACGGCGCCGCTCTCGGGGTCGACCACCTTGACCTCCAGGTGCGGCTGCACCAGCCCGACGGTCGACACGCGGATCTCCAGCGGCGTCTCGGTGGTGCTCTGGCAGCTCACCGGGCTGGTCTCGGTCATGCCGTAGGCGATCGTCACCTCGCTCATGTGCATCAGCTCGACCACCTGCTTCATCACCTCGATCGGGCACGGCGAGCCGGCCATGATGCCGGTGCGCAGCGTGGACAGGTCGAACTCCTTGAAGCGCGGATGCGCCAGCTCGGCGATGAACATGGTCGGCACGCCGTGCAGGCCGGTGCACTTTTCGGCCTGCACCGTCTCGAGCACCGTGAGCGGATCGAAGCCGTCGTTCGGGTAGACGATCGCCGAGCCGTGCGTGAGGCACGCCAGATTGCCCAGCACCATGCCGAAGCAGTGGTAGAGCGGCACCGGGATGCACAGGCGGTCCTGCTCGGTGAGCTTCATGCACTCGCCGATGAAGAAGCCGTTGTTCAGGATGTTGCGATGGGTGAGCGTCGCGCCCTTGGGAAAGCCGGTGGTGCCGCTGGTGAACTGGATGTTGATCGGGTCGTTCGCATCGAGCGTGGCGCCGGTCGCGGCCACTGCCGGGTCGTTTGCGTCGCCCGTGGCCATCAGGTCGGCGAAGGCCTGCATGCCGGGCACGGGCGTCTTGCCGAGCTGCACCACGGTCCTCAAGGTCGGCGCGCGGGCCGCCGACAGGCTGCCGGGTTGCGAGCGCGCCAGTTCGGGCGCCAGCTCGTTGACGATCGCCAGGTAGTCGCTGGTCTTGTAGGCGGTCATGGTCACCAGCATCTTGCAGCCGACCTTGTTGAGCGCGTATTCCAGCTCGGTCACCCGGTAGGCCGGATTGATGTTGACCAGCACGATGCCGGCCTTGGCGGTGGCGATCTGCATCAGCAGCCATTCGGCGCTGTTGTGGGCCCAGATGCCGACCCGGTCGCCCTTGGCGAGACCCGCGCGCATCAGCGCGCTGGCCAGCCGGTCGGCTTCGCGGTCGAGCTGGGCATAGGTGTAGCGAAGGCCCTGGTGGCACGAGACCACGGCCTCGCGGTCCGGGAAGCGGCTGGCGATCGACTCGAAGTGGCGGCCGATCGGCAGTTCGATCAAGGGCAGGTCGGTGGCGCCGACGTCGTGGCTGAGGGTGAGTCGGGTCATGGTGGAGGCCTCGTGGAGCGGATGCAGATCATCGGTGCGGGGCCGAGTGTCGGCCATGCGTGGAACCCCTGTAAAGGTGCGCGGCCGTCCGCGCCGCCGCACTCTAGGTCAGTTCCTTCACCCGCCGCGCCAGCACATCCATCTCGAAGGGCTTGGTCATGACGTGCATGCCGGGCGCGAGGTGGCCGTGGCTCAGCACCGCGTTCTCGGCATAGCCGGTGATGAACAGCACCTTGAGGTCCGGCCGCACCAGCCGCGCCGCGTCGGCCACCTGCCGGCCGTTCATGCCACCGGGCAGGCCGACGTCGCTCAGCAGCAGGTCGATGCGCAGGTCCGACTGCAGCAGCTTCAGGGCCTCGGCGCCGTCGCCGGCCTCCAGCGTGGCGTAGCCCAGGTCCTGCATCGCCTCGACGATCAGCATCCGCAGCGCCGGCTCGTCGTCGACCACCAGCACGGTGTCGCCCTGCTCGGCCCGCGGCGTGGCGGCCGCGACGACGGCTTCGTCGGCGGTCTCCTCGTCGACCATGTTGCGCGGCAGGTAGATGCAGACCATCGTGCCCTTGCCGACCTCCGAATAGATGCGCACCTGGCCGCCCGACTGCTTGGCGAAGCCGTAGATCATCGACAGGCCGAGGCCGGTGCCCATGCCGATGGGCTTGGTGGTGAAGAAGGGATCGAAGGCGCGCGCGGCGACCTCGGGCGCCATGCCGACGCCGTTGTCGCTGACGCACAGCGAGACGTACTGCCCCGGCGCCAGGTCGCGCGTCCGCGCGGTGCGGGCGTCGACCCAGCGGTTGCCGGTCTCGATCGTCAGCTTGCCGCCTTCGGGCATGGCGTCGCGGGCGTTGATGCACAGGTTGAGCAGGGCGCTTTCGAGCTGGCTCGGATCGGCCAGCACCTTCCAGAGGCCGACGGCGGCGACCGCCTCCAGTTCGATCTGCGGGCCCATCGTGCGGCGCACCAGGTCTTCCATGCCGGCCACCAGCCGGTTCACGTCGACCAGCTTGGGCGCCAGCGTCTGCCGGCGCGAGAAGGCCAGCAGCCGGTGCGTCAGCGCCGCGGCGCGCTTGGCCGCACCCTGCGCCACGCCGACGTAGCGCTCGATGTCGGCCCAGCGGCCTTCCAGGCCGCGCCGGTGCATCAGCTCCAGGCTGCCGGAGATCGCGGCCAGGAGGTTGTTGAAGTCGTGCGCGAGGCCGCCGGTGAGCTGGCCGACCGCCTCCAGCTTCTGGCTCTGGCGCAGCTGCTCGCGCGCAGCTTCCAGCTCGGCGGCGCCTTCCTTCTGCTCGGTGACGTCGCGCGCGACGGTATAGAGCAAACCTTCGTCCGGCACCGCGGTCCACGACAGCCAGCGGTAGTCACCCGCCTTGGTGCGCCATCGGTTCTCGAAGCCGAGCGTGCGGCTGCCGTCGGACAGCCGCTGCAGCTCCGCCTCGGTGGCGGCCAGGTCGTCGGGATGCAGGAAGTTGCGAAAGGGTTGCGTGCGCACTTCCTCGCGGGTCCAGCCGAGCGCGCTTTCCCAGGCCGGGTTCACGCTCTCGAAAAAACCGCTGGCGTTGGCGACGCCCAGCAAGTCCTGGCTCAGCGCCCAGGTGCGGTCGCGCTCGCGCGTGCGCTCGGCCACCTGGCGTTCGAGCGAATCGGCCAGCGCCTTGAGGTCGGCCTGCGCCTCGCGCCGCGCGATCGCGGTGCGCACGCGCTCGCCGACCTCGCGCATGAAGGCCAGCTCGCCGTCGAGCCAGGGCCGCGCGACGCCGTGGTTCAGGTAGAGCAGCCCGACCAGCCCGCCCTTCTCGGTCAACGGCATGTTGACCGCCGCGCGCGCGGTGATCGCTTCCAGCGCGGCGGCGTTGTCGCGGGTGCGCGGGTCTTCGTACGAATCGGGGAACGCCACCGTGACGCCGCGCCGCAGGTCGTCGATGTAGGAGCCGTAGTCGCGAAAGTGCAGCAGGCCCGCCAGGCTGGCGACGCCCGGCGCGCACCAGTCGCGCTCGATCGCGATCGTCTCGACCGCGATGTCGACGATGCCGTAGCCGGCGCGGTCGACCTGCATCTCGCGGCCCAGCAGCTCGGAGGCGGCGAAGGCGATGTCGCCCGGATCGTCGAGGTCGCGGATGCGGTCGCCGAGCTCGATCAACGCCAGCCGACGATGCTCGGCGCGTGCGAAGGTGGCGTTGGCCTCCTGCAGGCTGCGCTGCGCGGCCTGCCGGACCCGGCGGTCGTGCGACTCCTGCAGCGCGCGTTCAAGCACCGACGGCAACCGCGCCAGGCGGCCCTTGCTCACGTAGTCGGTGGCGCCGCGCTTGAGCAGCTCGACCGCGTTGTCCTCGCCGATGACGCCGGAGACGAAGATGAAGGGCACGTCCGGCACCAGCCGCTGCGCGATCTCCAGGGCCTGCGCGCCGGTGAAGCCCGGCAGCTCGTAGTCGGACAGGATCAGGGCCGGCGGCCCGGCCTCCAGCGCCTCGACGAAGTCCGCCTCGGTGCCGACCACCCGTGTCAGGGCGCCGGGCTGCGCGATGCGCAGCGCCTCCACCAGCAGTTCGGCGTCGAAACGCGAATCCTCGAGGATCAGGAACTCGACCGGCTCGCCGTCGCCCGTTTCTCGCTCAGCCTTCATGGCGCCTCGATGCCCGCAGCGAACCCGGCGGCGGTTCGTTGAGCACCGCCCAGAACACGCCCAGGTCCGCGATCGCGGAAACGAACTGCTCGAAGATCACCGGCTTCACCACATAGGCGTTGACGCCGAGCTCGTAGCTGCGCACCACGTCGCTCTCTTCCTGCGAGGAGGTCAGCATCACCACCGGCACGCTGCGCAGCTGCGGGTCGTCGCGCACTTCCTTGAGCACCTCCAGCCCGTTGAGCTTGGGCAGCTTGAGGTCCAGCAGGATCACCGCCGGATTGCCCTGCTCGCGACCGGCGTGTTCGCCCTCGCGGCGCAGGTAGTCGAGCGCCTGCGCACCATCGCGCAGCACCACCACCTCGTTGGCGAGCTGGCTGCGTTCCAGCGCAATGAGGGTCAGCTCGAGGTCGCGCTTGTCGTCCTCGACCAGCAATATGGGCTTAAGCATCCTGCTCTCCGTTTGAAACTTGTGCGGGGTCGACGCGCGGCAGCGCGAAGCCGAAGGCGGCGCCGCGCCCGATCTCACCGCGGGCCCAGACGCGGCCGCCATGGCGCTCGACGATGCGCTTGACGTTGGCCAGCCCGATGCCGGTGCCTTCGAATTCGTCGACCTGGTGCAGCCGCTGGAAGACGCCGAACAGCTTGTCGACGTACTTCATCTGGAAGCCGACGCCGTTGTCCTCGACCTCCAGGCCGTCGCCGTCCTCGGCACGCACCGCGCGCACCACGATGGCCGAGCGCTCGCTGCCGCGCGAATACTTGACCGCATTGGCCATCAGGTTGCGGATCGCCACCTGCATCAGCAAGGGGTCGGCGTCGAGCACCGGCAGGCCGGGGTCGAAGGTCCAGTCGATGTGGCGCGCCGGCTCCTGGCGCGCCAGCTCGCGGCCCAGCCCTTCGACCAGCGACAGCGTGTCCACCGGCCGCCGCTTGATCGCGGCGCGGCCCATGCGCGAGAAGTCGAGCAAGGCATCGACCAGCTGCCCGGCGAAGGCCGAAGCCTCCTTGGCGTGCGACAGGTAGCGCAGCGCCCGCTCGGAAAGCTGCTTGCCCTCGGTGCTCACCACCAGGTCGACATAGCCGGCGATGTGCCGCATCGGCGCGCGCAGGTCGTGCGACACCGAATACGAGAAGGCTTCCAGTTCCTTGTTGACCCGGCCCAGCTCGCCGGCCACGGCGGCCAACTCCTCGGCCCGGCGCAGCACGATGCCGATCAGCGCCTGGCGCAGTTCGCCGACCGCGCCGACCTCCGCGGCCGACCACGGATCGGAGCGGCCGCGGATGCGCTCGACCCAGCTCTGGAAGCTCAGCCGCGGCTGGATGCGGCCGTCCGGCGCCACCGCCTTCTTCGGCTCGCCGGCCCAGGTGACCGTCTGCACGATCTCCGGCCGGAACCACAGGATCATGTGGCGGTGCACCTGCGAGATCGACACCGCCAGCACGCCGGCGGCACGCTGCTGGTAGGCCAGCGCGGGCGCGAAGGTCTCGGCCAGCGCGTCGCTGCGATAGACCTCGACGCCCATGCCGGAGATCCACTGCGAGAGTTCGCGCAGTTGCGGCTCGTCCGGCACGTCGCCGGCCGTCCAGATCTGGTCGTCCAGCACCACGGCCGCGCCGCTGGCGCGCACCAGCCGCAGGATCAGCGAGGTCTCGCCGACCAGGCGCTGCAGGGTGGCGTCGCTGTCGGCCAGTTGCGCGACGATCTCGAGCGTGAGCTTGCGCAGCTCGAGCCGCTCGGCCACCAGCACGTTGGCCGCCTTCGACTGGATCTGCAGCGCCAGCAGCTCGCCCAGGTGCTCGCAGGCCAGCCGCGTCGGCCGGTCGAGGAAGCGCGGATCGTGGTCGTGGCACGAGATGAGCCCCCACAGCTTGCCGTCGACCACGATCGACACCGAGGCCGAGGCCAGCGTGCCCATGTTGCGCATGTATTCGAGATGCACCGGCGAGACGCTGCGCAGCTGCGCCTGCGTCAGGTCGATGCCTTCGGCCACCAGCGCCGGCGCGGTGGTGCGCAGCGGCACCGGCGTGTAGCGAGCGTCGGCGATCAGCCGGAAGCGGTTCACCAGGTAGAGCGCGCGGGCCTGCTGGGGGATGTCGGTGGCCGGGAAGCGATGGCCGGCGTAGCTGTCGTAGCCGTCGTCGATCGCCTCGCCGAGCACCTCGCCGTGGCCGTCTTCGTCGAAGCGATAGACCAGGCAGCGGCCGAAGCCGGTGAGACGCTTCATCTCGGCGGCGGCCAGCCGGGCCAGGTCGACCACCGACTCCGCATCGCGCAGCAGGGGCAGGAAGCCGCGGGTGAGCGAGTAGATCGGCGCCTCGTTGTCGGCGACCCGCGTCGCCGGTTCGAATTCGAGGATCAGGTGCTCGGCAGAGCGGTGCGCCGAGACGTCATGGCTCTCGCCCTGGACATGCACCGGCCCCAGTGCCTGTGCGGGCGTTCCCGGGACCAGGCCGTCGAAGTCGAAGGCGAGGGCCGCGTCCAGTGCCGCTGCGCGCGCCGCGGGCTCCCAGTTCTCGCTGAAGGCGGCGAGCGCCAGCGTGTCGGGGTCGAGCGCCAGCAGCCGGCCGAGCGGCTGGATCGCGCCAGGCGTGCGGATCGGCTCCTGGTCGCACTGCGCGAGATCGGGAAGATCGTGCGATGCGATTTCTGAAATGGCAGCCGGCGCTCCCGCGCGGCGTGTGGCGTTGTCGCTCATGCATCCGTGAAGTGGTCGAGAGTGTTGAGAGTCGCTCTCAAGGACCGCCGAATGATGACAGGCCGGCAACGGGCCCCGGGTCGGCGCAGTCCTACACGGCTGTCCTCCGGCTTCACCGAAAAACGACCGCGCAGGCCTTTTCGTTGCGCTTCGGCGTCCTACTTGCGGTGTTCCGGGCCCAGCGCGCCGCGCTCGCGCAGCCCTGCAATGCGGGCCGCGTCGTAGCCGAGCACCTCGGCCAGGACCTCGTCGCCATGCTGGCCGAGGGTCGGCGCGGCCACCGGCGGCACCACCGGCGTGTCGCTGAAATACATCGGCAGGGCGACGTTTGGCACCTTGCCGGCGGTCGGATGCGGGATCTCGCTGACCATGCCGCGGGCCGCGATCTCCCTGGACTCCAGCGCCTCGGGCAGGCTGCGCACCGCGCCGGCCGGCACCTTGGCCTTGGCCAGCCTTGCCAGCCAGTTCGCCTGGGTGTCGGTGCGGAACAGCGCGTCGAGGATCTCGATCACCCGTTCGCGCGCCGCGATCCGGCCGTCGATGCGCTGCATCGCCGGGTCGTCGGCGACCTCCGGCATGTTCGCGACCTCGAGGAACAGCCGGCGGAACAGCGGCGTGTTGCTGCAGGTGATGAAGATCGGATGGTCGGCCGTCTGGAAGACGCCGCTCGGCACCGCGTCGTTGCTGACGTTGCCGTTGCGCCGCGGCACCTTGCCGCTGAACAGGTATTGC
>NZ_LMUW01000221.1:48933-105575 GCF_009765735.1 Xenophilus sp. L33 | reverse complement strand
CCAGTTTCCCAGACCTGTCCGGGTGAACAACCTATTGAAACATCACAACTAGACCATGGCTGACCAGCGGACAGATTGCCCCGGGCCTACGCGACCGGCACAGAGACTTCGGCGTAGGCAAGCCACCGGCATCGAGCACCTGCCGCCGCCGACGAAATGCTCTGCCGCGCTGCGGCAATCTCGGTCCTCCACAGCAGGAGGCACTGACAATGACCGATGACCTGAGCGACATCCCGCCCGACGAGCGGCGGATCAATGTCGACGACATGCACGAGGTGCGCACGTGGATGTTCTCGCTCGCCTGCACCGAGGCCGAACTTCGGCTGGCGGTGCGCGACGCCGGCACCCGCGCCGAGGACGTGCGCGCGTACCTCGCCAAGAGGAAATGACCATGCCCAACCCTGCTAAGACCCCATTCGACGACGCGACGGGCCGTCTGATCGGGTCGCTGAAGGACCTGCCCAGGAAGCCCGCCAAACGGGCGCCAGCGCGGCCGGCGACCCAGGCCGCAACCCGGCCGCTCAAGAGACGCAATGCGGGCTAGGGCGATGCTGGCGCTGCTGATGCTCGCCGCATCGCTGTTCGTCGTGTGGATGGTGCGGACGACCTGACGCCCGGCTCAGGGCGCCGCTGCAGCGCGCGCCCGAGCCGCGTCGACGATGCGCACTAGATGTGACGCGAGCATCGCGATCTCCTGCGCCGGGCCGGGGTCTGTAATCTCGACATCTCGGTGCGACTGCGAATTCTTGTAGGCGCCGAAGCAGCCGGCGAACAGGGCGGCCATCCCCTCGCGCTCCTGCATATGCAGGGTCATGTCGGTCAGCGGGCCATTGTTCGGATTGAACGCACTGCGCATCATCACGACGCCGTATTCATTGGCCGTGTACCCGGCCGCCTCGCGCACGGCGATTTCGACGGCGCGCAGCGCATGGAAGGTCGCGACACCATAGTCGCGGCGCATCAGCGAAAGCCAGACGGGGTCGGCGATCGACGGATGCAACAGCGACTTCGGAAACTCAGCGGCGCTGCGGAATGCGCGGAATCCGGTCTCGTCACCGATCTCGGCTGACCTCCGGCTCAGCAGCACGAAGCCATTCACGCCGTTCGGTCCGGGCTGCGGCACCAGCAATCCGGTCCGCTGCAACCAATTCCAGCCCTCGTTGAGGGCCAGCTCGATCTGCTGATGCAGGTGCTGCGGATAGGGCCAGTTGGGCAGCGCCAGCAACGAGTTGCCGGGATGGAAGTGTCCGACCCCCTGCGCGCGCTCGGTGCGCGCGACCTGCAGCAGGTACCAGCCAAGCTCCTCGGGCGGTAGGCCGAGCAGGATCTCGGCATCGGGCAGCAGTTGATAGATCGGCATCTGTCAGGCCCTCGCTTCCGCCATGTAGCGCAGGATCAGCGGCGTGTCGCGGCCGGTCAGCGACATGTAGTTGGCGATCGATCGGTCGAGCATGTCGATGGCGTCCTGCTCCGATATCGCAACGTCGCCGCGATCAGTGACGTGCTTCAGCGCGTCGCGCTGCGCGTTTGCCATTTTGATGAAGTTCATCGCTTCCGGCGGTGGGTCCCCCCGCTCGGCGTCGGCGTTCTGGATGAACATGCACAGGTCCAGGAATTGGTTCAGCGCATTGGTCTTTTGCGCGTCATTCAGCAGCTTGCCGAGGATTTCCTCCGCCGCCCCGGTCAGCGTGATCGCGCAGATGAAATCGCCGTTGTCCAAGAACAGCTCGATCGCGCGATCAAGTTGCCAACGCGCGGCATTGACCTTAGACATGCACTGCGGCTCCAAATTGCGGACACGCGAGGGTCGGGGTGCATTCATCGTCATATTATGTATATCAGTCGAATTGACCTCACGCTCGGACCTGACCGCCGTACTGGGAAGGCGAATCGTGCGCTGTACACATTTTGCGAGGGGCTACGGCCGACGTGAAGGATCCTCGGCAGGCCCTGCCCGTTTAATTGAAAAAGGATTGTCGGCCCAACCAAGCTCGTCGATGCAAGCACCTGCCGCCAGCTCGAAGTCGCGTCCCGTCTCACGCAACCAATCGGTGAATGCCATGATCAACGGATCAGACGCGCGTGACTCGAGAAAGCAGGCGAGCCATGGGCGGTGTCTTGAGTAGCGTAGCCCAAATGGTGCCATCAGCTGGCCTCGTACCATGTCGTCAAGGACCACGGCCAAGGGGAGAATCGCCACGCCCATGCCCTCAAGCACTGCTTGGCGCGCGAAGAACATCTGCTCGAACTGCTGTCGCTTCGCCCCCTGTGCGCTATGCATCCCAGACTGAGGCAGCCACACGTCCCATGAATCCGGCCAAGAGGCATAAGAGATCAGCACTTGCCGCCTCAACCAGTCCTCGTCTCCAAGCGGCCGGTCCTCAAGCAGATCCACATGGCAAATGGGCACATAGTAGTCGTTGACGAAAGGAATGCAGGTGACGCGGTCCTGCTCTGCACGGACGCTGTGGATCACGATGTCACCATCACCATCTCCAACGTGCGCCGGTTTGGTAGACGTTGCAAGTCTGATGCTGACTTCGGCGTGCCGGCGCTGAAAGCCGGTCATCCTCGGAATCAGCCAGTTCATCGCGAACGTTGGCGCAGCCGTAATGGAAAGGTAGCTTCCGACGTCCTCCCGCGCCGCTGCGGACAGAGCTTCCAGCCGATCGAGCACTCCGGAGAGCTCTCGTCCATAACGACGGCCCGTCTCCGTCGGAATCAACTGGGAAGCACGCGTGCGAATGAAGAGCGGGCGCCCCACCCACTCCTCGATCAAAGCCACCTGTCGGCTCAACGCGCCATGCGTGACGTGGAGTTCTTCTGCCGCCTTGGTCAAGCTGCCCTGGCGCACGACGGCTTCAAAGGCACGCACCGCGTGCAGCGAGGGTAGTTTCCTCATAGGTCAAGCACGCACATTCTCGGTGTGGATCCGTGACGGTTCCTTCATGGCAGCGGTTCCTCTGCCCGTGCAGGTTCCAGTGTGTTGAATGAAGCGGCCGCTACCACGGAATCGGGTCGCGCGGATATTTTATGTCCGTCGCGGCGCTCGTTGTGCGCGTCGCGGATGCCTGGACCATCGACGCTACCAGATCGAGCGCTTTAGCCGCTTCCCGCTCGTAGCGTTTAGCACGAACATTTTCAGCCACGCTACCTCGCTTACCCTCGCTCAAGAATCTGCAGGGAAGCGCCGCAGCCCGATATACCTCTTCATCGGGTCGAGAGCGCACTGCACGAGGTCACAGGGGTGTTAGAAAAAAGTTACGGCAATGCGAGCGCTTGCCGGACCATACTGGCAGCGGGAAGTTACCGATTGAAAGGAGACATTGCGATGACCAACGATGCATTTGATCCCAGCGCCGCTATTGATGCCGAGGATCTGGATCTCGAGCAGGCCATGGAGGTCGACGCGAACAATGAGAAGAGCACATACAACTACTATGGCTACGCGCCGATCAAGGACGAACTGCGTCATGTCCCGCTACGCGTGACCGGCACGATTCCACAGGATCTGGTCGGAGTCTATCTTCGTAATGGCACGAACACCCAGTTCGACAAGACCCATCAGTATCTGCATTGCTTTAATGGTGCCGGTATGTTGCATCAGGTGCAATTTCTCGATGGCGAAGCCTCCTACTCGAACACGTACATCCGCACGCCGGTGTTCGAAGCGGAAAAGCACGCTGGCAGAGAACTCTATCCCTGCTTCAGCGATCTGGCCAAAGGCGGCAAGCTTGCCTTGAAGAAGATCGAGCTTATCGAGCGAAAGAAGAAGCAGGGTCGCATTCCCGATCTCGGATATCTGGAAGCCGTTCAATCCTCCACCGCGGTGCAGGTCCATGAAGGTCGCATCATGGCCCTGGCGGAGGTGGGACTGCCTTTCGTCCTAAACGCCAGGCGCGAAGACAACGGACTTCTGACATTGGACGGGACCGGGCGCTTCGAGGACTGGGGCGGGAAGCTGAAGACGGCTTTCTCGGCGCATTGCCGGATCGTCCCTGGCAACGGCGACTTCTACAGCGTGACCGTGGACCGCGTGACGGGGCGTGTCAACGCCACGCATCTGTCCAAGAACGACATCGCCAACTCCGCCACGGTTTATAGGCAGGACGAAAGCACCGGACGCATGGCCAATCTGCATGACTGTTTCCTTACGGAAAACTTCATAGTGTTCGCAGATGCCTCGTTGCGCCAGTCGCGCGGATGGCTCAACGGCCCGTCCAGAAGTATCTTCCGCTTTGATCCTAGCCGCAAGTTGCGCTTCGGCGTGATTCCTCGGAACTTCGGTCCGGAGACCGAGACACGGTGGTTCGAAACCCATCGTGCCGGCTTCGTGTGGCACAACCTCAACGCCTGGGAGCAGACGCGACCCGACGGCGGCAGCGAGATCGTCCTTTTTGCCCCCATGTTCCATGAGTATCCGGACCACATGCCCATTCATACGCCCGAAGAGCCGCCGAGCAAGCTGAACAAGTGGGTGCTGGATCTCGAGAGTGGCCTGTGTACCCTGGACAAGACGCTGTTGGAGCACGGCTACGAGCGACCGAGTTTCAACCTCGACTATGTAGGCCGCAAGAACCGCTACGCCTACCTCCTGGATGAGGAAAGGGGTGGCTACATGGGCCGCGGCGTCCTCAAGTACGACCAGTTCGAGGAGAAGGAACTCGCCACCTTCGACTATGGGGATTTCTACGGCGGGGAGGCGCTCTTCGTGCCGCGCGAGGGAGGAACCGCAGAGGACGACGGCTACCTTCTCGAACTGCTGATGGGCCGTGAAACCGCTGATTTCGTGATCATCGATGCCAAGAGCATGACAGAGCGGGCACGCGTGCACCTTCCGCGTCGTGTGCCGTTCGGCGTACACGCCTGCTGGATCGATAAATCCAGACTGTCTTCGTTATGCGTGTGACTCAATTCAGCGCAGCTGTCTGCAAGAGTACGGCCTGACGGCTGCAGATATCGCCGCCTTTCGTCAGCAACGCGTCATAAGCTGATTCGGGACTTTTGCACCGAGACCCAAACCAGCACGCCGCTGCCAGCGTAGTGAAACATAGTTGGATACGACTCGCGTGGAGACATTCTGTCAATCTGTCGGCAATGCGATCAAGTGTCCACCGAAAAGCACCCGGAAATCTTTCTCATGGAAAATCTGAGACTGCTCATAGATGGTCGCCGTGTGACTGGCGACGGCGACATCGAAATCTCCAACCCAGCCACCGGCCGACGGCTGACCCTGGCACCTTCAGCCAGCCGTGCGCAACTCGATAGTGCGGTCAGTGCGGCCAGGAATGCGTTCCCGGAGTGGCGCGATCTTGATATCGAACGACGTCGCGAGGCTCTGGTCGCCGTCGCGGCTGTGCTCGAAACCAACGCGGACTTGCTGAGCGAGATTCTTACCAAGGAACAAGGCAAGCCACTGGTCGAGGCCAAGCGCGAAGCCATCGTTGCGGCGCTCTTCTTTCGGGCAGCCGCACGCCTGGAAATACCAGTGCGCCAGCAGGATTCCGCCCAACGCAGGGTCGAGCTCAGGAGACGGCCCCTCGGAGTGGTCGGAGCCATCGTGCCGTGGAACTTTCCACTTGTGCTGATGGCGCTGAAGCTTCCCGCAGCCCTCTTGGCTGGCAATACAGTGGTACTCAAGCCGGCGCCGACAACGCCGCTTGCAACGCTCAAGCTCGGGGAGCTCCTGGCCGAGGTGCTGCCGCGCGGTGTCCTTAACGTGGTGAGCGGCAGCCCCGAACTCGGCGCTTGGATGACAGAACATCCGGACATCGACAAGCTTTCCTTCACCGGTTCGACGGAGACCGGAAAGCGCGTGATGGCCGAGGCGGCCCGGACGCTCAAGCGCGTGACCCTGGAGTTGGGCGGCAACGACGCAGCCATCGTGCTCGAGGATGCCGACCCCCGCCAGATCGCGCCGCTATTGTTCGCCAGCGCTTTCCAGAACAATGGTCAAACCTGCATTGCAATCAAGCGCCTCTACGTACACGAGCGGCTGCACGACGCCCTGTGCACCGAACTCGCGACTCTGGCAGACAAGGCCGTGGTCGGCGACGGACTGGATCTCGCAACGCAGTTCGGACCGCTGCAGAACGAGACGCACTACCGCAAGGTGCTCGAAATGCTGGAAGACGGACGGCGTCATGGCCGCATCCTGGCGGGCGGGGTGGTTCCTGATCGCCCGGGCTGGTTCCTGCGGCCTACCATCGTGACAGACATTGCTGACGGCACACGACTGGTCGACGAAGAGCAGTTCGGGCCGGTTTTGCCGGTGCTTCGCTTCAGTTCGGTAGATGACGCTGTTGCGCGCGCAAACCGATCGTGCTACGGGCTTGGCGCCTCGGTCTGGTCCGCAAATGCAGAGCGCGCCCATGCCGTCGCCGAGCGCCTGGAGGCGGGTACGGTCTGGATCAACAAGCATGGCGATCTGGCGCCCGACGTCCCCTTTGGCGGAGCAAAGCAATCGGGCATTGGTTCTGAACTTGGTCTTAACGCGCTGGACGAGTTCACTCAACTGCAAGTCATTAATGCGGTGGTCTGAATACGAACGAATTCGTCGTCGTCGGCGCGGGCTCGCGAAAAACGCGTCTGCCGCTCACCATGCGGCCAGAGGGCCCCGGCTTCCGAAACTGCGTTTGGGGTTCAACGCGAGTGCCGGACTCATCACACGCAGCAGCAGATTAGCCTCTAAGCTTAGGCAGAAACTCTCTAACCTTTCAATCCTTTATTCGCAGGAGCGCAGATGACAAAGTTGCTACAACGTACGCTTGGCCGTACCGGATTATCCGTGACGGTTCTCGGTTTCGGAGCGATGGATCTTGGCGGGCCGCCGGCAGCGAACGCCATTTCAGACAGCGACGCCAAGGAAGTGCTCAACGCCGTTCTTGACGGGGGAATCAACTTCATTGATACCGCAGGCTGCTACGGCAGCAGCGAGGCACGCATTGGTCAGGCAATCTCAGCGCGCCGCGACGAATTCGTGCTGGCGACAAAGTGTGGCTGCATTCCCGGTCAGGGCATGGGCGTGACACATGCCTACGATTCGACGAATATCCGCGCGGGCATCGAGCACAGCCTCCGATCAATGAAGACCGACCGTATCGATGTTGCCCAATTTCACGGCAGCTTGACTCGCCCCGAGTGGGAAGCGTCCGGTGCCCTTGACGAGCTGCTGAAACTCAAGAAAGAGGGCAAGGTCCGCTTCATCGGTATCTCGGGAATTTTGCCGAATTTGCGTGAGCAGATTGCCTCCGGGGTATTCGATGTCTTCCAAGTTCCCTACTCGGCGGTCCAGCGAGAACACGAACAGGTGCTTCAAGAGGCGGCCGACAGCGGCGCTGGGGTCATTGTTCGCGGAGGGGTCGCTCGTGGAGCGCCGGGAGACTGGAACAAGCGATATTACATGCTGACTGGCGAAGAGATGAGCGGCCGATGGGAGGCAGCGCGACTGGACGAACTGTTGGATGGGGCGAGCCGTATGGAATTCATGTTGCGCTTTGCGATATCGCTGCCGGCGCTTGATACGGCGATCATCGGAACGAAAAACCTTGCCCATCTGCGCGAAAACATTGTGGCTGCCAGCAAGGGGCCACTGCCGGCTGATCTGGTCGCGGAGGCCAAGCGACGACTGGATGGAACTGCCTCTAAACCTGTGTCAGCGGCTTGAAGCATTTCAATCGGAGCGAGAGCCTTGGCTTCCGAAGGCCAATCTTGGAAATAGCAGATATTGGCCAGCTTGAGAGCCTCTCACCGTCGACCGAATCTTGGCAGCTTTGCCGGACGCCGTCGGGCGAGGGCGCCGGTGTTCGTTCAAGGTTGGGAAGCAGGCAGACCCGGGCCGCCAAAAATCTTATCAGTACGGACTTGACATTTCGGAGATGAACTTGGTCACAAGATAACCGTCGAAGGTCTCCTGGCCGCCCTCATGCCCGATTCCACTGTCCTTGACGCCGCCGAATGGGGTCTCCGGCAAGGCGATGCCGAAGTGATTGACGTTGACCATTCCTGCTTCCAGATTGTCAGACGCGAAGCGGGCATTGGACAGCGATTCGGTAAATACGTATGACGCCAGTCCGTATGGCAAGCTATTGGCACGCCGAATTGCCTCTTCGCGAGTCTTGAACGAAGTTATCGGAACGACTGGTCCGAAGGGCTCCTCGGTCATCACCAGCGAGTCGTCCGGTGCGCCGGCCAAAACTGTCGGCAAAAAGAAGTTGCCTGGCCGCTCCAGACGTTCCCCGCCGCACTTCGTTTCCGCGCCGCGATCCATCGCATCGCGTACGAGATGAGCCATCGTGTCGACGCGCCGTGCGTGCGCCAGCGGACCCATCGTGGTTTCGGGGGCCAGGCCGTCGCCGATCGTCTGCGCCGAATAAGCTTCGACGAATCGCTCGAGGAAACGCGCGTAGGCGCCCTCCTGAACGTAGAAGCGGCTCGGAGCAACGCAGACCTGACCGGCGTTGCGAGACTTGTAGGCGACCAATTGACTTACCGCGCGATCGATGTCCGCGTCATCAAACACGAGAACCGGGGAATGACCGCCCAGTTCCATCGTCGTGCGCTTCATGTGCAGGCTTGCCAGCGAGGCCAGCTTCTTGCCGACGGGTACCGAACCTGTAAACGATATCTTGCGCACGATTGGCGACCGAATGAGGTGATCGGAAACCTCCGACGGAACGCCCCACACCACGTTGAGACAGCCGGGAGGAAGTCCTGCATCGTGGAAAATCTGCGCCAATGCCAATACGGAGCTCGGCGCGTCTTCAGGCCCCTTGAGAATCAGCGTGCAACCCGAACCGATGGCGGCGGCAGCCTTGCGGATCGCCTGGCTCAAAGGAAAGTTCCATGGCGTGAAGGCGGCGCAGACGCCTACCGGCTGGCGCACCACGGTCTGGTGAATGTTGGGCCGTCGCGCTGGAATTACCCGGCCATAGATACGGCGGCACTCCTCTGCATGCCATTCAGCGTGATCGGCGCAGGAAAGGACTTCGGCCTTCGATTCGGCCAGAGGCTTTCCCTGGTCCATTGTCAGCGCCCGGGCGATCGCGTCAGCGCGCTCCCTGATGAGCGCGCCGACCCGGCGCAGGATTGAAGAGCGCTCCATGGGCGAGGTCCGGCTCCATGTCTCAAAGGCATCTTGCGCAGCGCCCAGTGCCTGATCGAGATCGGCAGTGCGGGCGTGCGGAAGCTTGCCGAGAACCGTGTTGTGGGCCGGGTTGAAGACATCTTCCGTCTTGCGCCCCTGGCCATCGATGAATTCACCGTTGATGTAGAGGTGGAGTGAAGGGTACATGCAGCGATGCTCCTTGGATCTTGGGGATGTGCAGGATGGAAAGAGGCCGGGGCGCGCGCCACACGCGCAGCGCGGCAAGCTTGCCCACCAATCGCGGGCGCAACTGCGCGCAACGTCCAGGCAGGCTGGCGATCATTCGCTCGAACTTGTGCCGCGCCCATGTTCAAGGCTCCGGATTTTTTGCGCGATCCTCCGGAGCAAGGTTCCTGCGGCCACTTGCCCGGCACATCCGCGCATGACCTGCGGGCGCCGCGGCTAGCGCCAGCGCCGGCCTGTTGACCCACCGCTCGGGCAAAAACGTGAAACCACGGGCCGATGCGAATTGCCAATTCACTGATGGACGCCTATGCTGTTTTGTAATCGAGCGGCCCATCTCAAAGCATCCATGAAGACAACTTTGCGCCTCGCGCTGGGGATCACTGCGGCGTGTTTCTTCGTCATGACCAGCCATGCCGAAGACTGGCCGACCAAGCCGGTGCGCATCATCGTCCCATTCGCTCCTGGAGGCATCACCGACATCCTTGCGCGGTTCCTGGCCAAGGGCATCGCCGAGGACAGCGGGCAGCCCGTGATCGTCGAGAACCGACCCGGCGCGGGCGGCAACATCGGCAGTGCCCTGGTAGCGAAATCTGCGCCGGACGGAGCCACCCTGCTGGTCGCGGCGCCGGGCAATTTCTCGATCAACCAGTACATGTTCAAGTCCATGCCCTACTCGCCCGAGCGGGACTTGACGGGCGTCACCGTGATCGCACAGGTGCCGATCGTGCTGCTGGTCAATGCGCAGGTGCCGATCCATTCCGTCCAGGAACTCATCGCCTTCGCGAAGGCTCATCCCGGCGAGTTGAACGCCTCTTCGGGGGGAAATGGCCAGAGCAGCCACCTGTCGCTCGAACTTTTCAAGTCGATCACCGGCGTCAACATCGTGCATGTGCCGTTCAACGGCGCTGCACCGGCGCGGCAGGAGCTCTTGTCGGGCCGGGTGCAACTCACCTTCGATGCCTTGTCTTCCTATGTGCCGGACGTCAAGCAGGGCAGTTTGCGCGTATTGGCAACGGGAACCGCGCAGCCATCGCGCTTCCTGCCCGGGGTGCCGACGCTCGCCGCTTCCGGAGTCACGGGTTACGCGGCCGGCGCTTGGTATGCGCTCGCCGTTCCGGCAGGCACCCCGCGCAGCCTCGTGGACGCCATCAATCGCGAGGCCGTCAAGGTATTGAGCGAACCCCGAACCGTCGAAAGCATCGAGCAGCAGAGTGCCGAGGTCATCGGCTCGGACGTCGATACGACCCACAAGTTCTTCGATTCGGAATCGGCCAAGTGGAAGAAGATCGTGGATA
This sequence comes from Xenophilus sp. L33, assembly GCF_009765735.1. Lineage (GTDB taxonomy): Bacteria > Pseudomonadota > Gammaproteobacteria > Burkholderiales > Burkholderiaceae_C > Variovorax. The sequence goes on along the minus strand of NZ_LMUW01000221.1, from coordinate 94,949 downwards.
TCTCCGGCGCGAAGATCGAGTAATGCAGTGTCCGAACACATCTGAATCAGTGCCTGCTCTGGATTTCTTTGCCCCACTCGCCAGCCGCATTCTACTATTGTTGAATAGTCCGACAAAAAAGCGCTCGTTTCCATGCTTGCGGAGACCAGCGCGCATCCTGACAGGCACAGCTTCGGCCCTCGATCATGGGCTGCACGGAGATGCCGGTTCAGAGGCACTGAAAACATGCGCTCGATGAACAAACTGCTGCTGATCCTGCTCGTTGGGAGCATCACGCTGATCGCCCAAGCGCAGGGTTCGGACTTTCCTGGAAAGCCGGTTCGTCTGCTGGTCCCGTTCGCTGCAGGCGGCAGTGCCGATTTCCTGGCCCGATCCATAGCCAAGGAACTGTCGCTGCGCTGGAAGCAGCCGGTCATTACGGAGAACAGAGTCGGTGCAAGCGGCGTCGTGGCGATGCAGACGATGCTAGCGGGACCGCACGATGGCAGCGTCATCACGCTCGTATCCGCCAGCTACGCTTACTTGCCGCTCATCAACCACGCCCTGCCCTATTCCGACCGCGACTTCGTCCCCGTCGTCGAGATCGCATCTGCGCCGAATGTGCTCATCGTGCCCTCCAACTCACCCTACAAGACGATGGGCGACTTGCTCGCCGATGCGCGTCAGCACCCCGGAGTGCTCAGTTACGGCATGGCCGGCAATGGCACTACGCCGCATTTGGCAGGAGAGATGTTGAAATATTTGGGCAAGATCAAGATCGAAGCGGTCGCCTACAAGGGAAACGCACCGGTGATGGTCGATGTCATGGCAGGGCAACTTCCGATGGGCTTTGTCGCACTCGCGGATGCATGGCCGCTGGTCAAGTCCGGAAAGCTGCGCATTCTGGCCGTTGCCGGTAAATCACGCTCTCCCCTCATGCCCGATGTGCCGACCATCGCCGAATCGGGCATCGCCGGCTATGACAGCACTGTCTGGTGGGGCATCGTGGCACCGTCCGGCGTACCGGGCGCCTCGCTCGCCCAGCTCAACTCCGACATCAATTCAGCGATCCAGTCGCTGCAGGTCCGCAAGGAAGTGGCGGACAATGGCGGCGAGGTCGAGGGCGGATCGGCCGAAAGATTTCAGCATCGGGTCGAAAGCGACCGCAGGCAACTCGCTCCGATCATCGAGGCAGCCGGCATCAAGAATGAGTGATCGATCTGACAGTCGCGAAATGCAAGCCGTGACAACCCAGGACTGCAGGATGCGCTTCACCGACAAGGTTGCCCTGATCACGGCCGCTGGAGCCGGCATCGGGCGCGCGACCGCAGAGATCATGTCGCGCGAAGGCGCAGCGGTCATCGTTGTGGACCTCGACAAGTCTCGCGTCGACGACACTGTTGCGTCCTTGGGCAAGCGCGCGCTCGGCATCGCCTGCGACGCGCTCGATCCGGGCGCCGTGGCTGCCGCGGTGGCGCTCGCGGTCCGGACTTTCGGACGCGTGGACATCCTGGTCAACGGCGTTGGTGGCAGCACCATCGTTGCCGATCCCCTGGCCACCGTGGAAGAACTGAGCCATACGGACTGGCAAAGGCTGGTTGCCTTCAACCTGGATGCAACCTTTCTCTTTTGCCACGAGGTGGTGCCGATCATGAAGGCGATGAGCCATGGAAAAATCGTCAATGTGTCCTCGATCGCCGGCAGGGGGGTGAGCACGGCCAGCAGCGTCGGCTATGCCGCCGGCAAGGGAGGCATCATCGCCATGACGAAGAAGTTGTCACTGGAAACTGCGCGCTACGGCATCAATGTGAATGCCATCGCCCCGAGTTTTACCGTCACCGAACGGATGCAGGAGTCCTGGGACGAGCGTGGCGAGCTTGCGCGCAATGCGATCGTCGCGCAGGTGCCGATCGGACGCATCGCGACGGCGCAGGACCAGGCCAAGGTCATCTGCTTTCTCGCCAGCTCGGACGCGGACTTCATTACCGGTCTCACCATCGACGTCACCGGCGGCCAAACCTGAATCGAAACCCATGCCACGCCTGCCCTATCCCGATTTGAACGCGCCTCATCTTGCAGCCGCGGTTGCCGAATTGAGCAAAGCCCGCGGAGGCCAGCTCCTCAACGTTGACAAGACGATGCTGCACAGGCCGGAATTCGCCCGGGCGTCGCGTGAACTCTTCCGCGTCGTTCGAACAAGCTTCGAATTGTCCGAACGTCTGCGCGAGTTGGTGATCTGTCGCGTGGCGATCCTGACCCGCGCGAAATACGAATACAACCAGCACGAGAAACTCGCCCTGCGGGCGGGTCTGACCCAGGATGAGTTGAACGCGCTCCGGCAGCCCGGCGTTCCTGTGGGCCTGGACGAGGCTGACACGCTGGCGATCCGACTCACCGATGCCATGACCCTCGATGTGCAGGTGCCACAGGGATTGTTCGACCAGGTGCGGGCGCGTTTCAGCGAGAAGCTGGTCGTCGAATTGATCGCCACCATCGCCTCGTACAACTACATGTCGCGCTTCCTCGAAGCCTTGGACATCGAAGTCGAATGAGCGCCCTCCAGATTCCGACCTACCCCGCGATTCGCTTCGTCGTTCGCTACGGCAGGCCGCTGGCCGTCTTGCTGGCGCTGTTGACCTTGGCCGTCGGCGTGACCTGCGGATTGCAATTCGGCTGGATCTTCTTCGTCCTGGGCCTCTTCGCCGCGGTGCTCGTCGGCGCGTCGATGGTGGTCCTCGCGGAGGTCATGACCATCATCGCCGAGACATTGATGCCTCGCTGACCGAGACTTCGCATGGAAAAGACAGTCACCACCCAGGTCCTCGTCATCGGTGCCGGGCTCGCCGGCTTGAGCGCAGCCGTGCGCCTGGCCCAATCGGGCATCGAGGCGACGGTCATCGAAGCCGGCACCGAGGAGTCCTACCTCTGCGCCAGTCGATATACCGGTGGCCTGTTTCACATCGCCATGGAGGACATGCTGGCTCCCGAGGCCACGGTGCTGCAGAACCTCCGGAAAGCGACCTCGGACACCAGTTCGCCGGAGTTGGCGCAGGCGCTGGCGTCCAATGCGCGCCGCACGCTCGACTGGCTGAAGTCGCTCGGCGTGCGTTTCATCAGTGCCGGTCAGGAAGGCTTCCGCCGCAACTCCCTGTCGCCACCCGGAATGCGGCAGACCGGCACCCAGGGTCCGAACGGGCAACCATACTGGCTCGGCCGATCCGGCGACACCCTGCTGCGACTGCTCGCGGACCACCTGCGCAAGGCAGGCGGCAGGCTGGAGCGCGGCGTGCGGGCGCGGCAATTGCGCATGGAAGGCGGGCGCTGCATCGGCGCACTGGCGCAAAACGCGACTGAATCGGTGGAGTTCCGATGTCTGGCCGTCGTGATCGCCGATGGCGGATTCCAGTCGAATCACGATCTTCTTCGTCGATTCGGGATCAGCGCACATCCGGATCGGTTGCTGCAACGCAATGCACAGAGCGGACAAGGCGACGGCATTCGCATGGCCGAGGAAGTGGGTGCGAAGTTGGTCGGCACGGACAGCTTCTATGGCCACATGTGCTATCGGGACGCCATTTCCGACGAGCGTTTCTGGCCGTATCCGATCATCGATTCGATCTGCACCGCGGGCATCGTGATCGACGGCCGCGGACAGCGATTCTGCGACGAAGGCCGCGGCGGCATCTACATCGCCAACCAGGTCGCCAAGCTGGACGACCCGCTCGGATGCGCCACCGTGTTCGACTCCGCCATCTGGGATGGCCCGGGACGCGACTGGGTCCTTCCACCCAATCCCTATCTGCTCGGCGCCGGGGCCGAGTTGATGACGGCTACGACCCTGGCCGAGCTGGCGCTTCAGCTCGGGGTCGACCGTGCGGCGCTGGAAGCAACCGTGGCCGCGCACAACGCGGCGATCAGCCAGCAATCCGCTGTCGCCTCGCCGCTCATGCCGCCCCGCACCACCACCAGCTACAAGCCGTGGCCGGTGTTGAAGGCACCTTTCCATGCGTTGCCCGCGGTCGTCGGGGTCACCTACACCATGGGTGGCATCGCCACCGACGGGCAGGCTCGCGTGCTCAAGGACGACGACACGCCCTTCAAGGGCTTGTATGCCGCGGGCGCCTGCACGGGCGGCCTGGAAGGTGGCGGCTTCGCGGGCTATTCGGGCGGCTTGTCCAAGGCCAGCGTCTTCGGTGTCCTGGCAGCGGAACACATCGCCGGAGAGATGCAAGGAAACAAGGCATGAGCGCGTCGAACTGGGATCGCACTATCGACCTTCTGGTCGTGGGTGCCGGGGCCGCAGGGCTGGCAGCGTCATGGATGGCGTCGCACCGCAAGCTGGACGTGCTCCTGGTGGAAAAGACCCAACAGATCGGCGGGACGGCAGCGACGTCTGCCGGAAGCCTCTGGATCCCCGGCAATGCCCAGGGTCGACGGGCTGGATTCGAAGACGACGCCGATTCCGCGCAACTCTATCTGCAGACCTTGCAGGGAGAGTCCGCGGGTTCGGAAGCGGTCAAGGCCTATCTGAAGGACGGCCCGTCGATCATCGACTACCTCGAGCAGCACAGCGACGTCCAATTCGTCGCCGCCGGGCTTCACCCCGACTACAACGACATGCCGGGCGCCAGCACCAAGGGTCGAGTGATCGTTCCCAAACCTTTCGACGGCCGACTCCTCGGCGAGGATTTCAAGCGCGTGCGGCCACCGATTGCCGAATTCCTGCTCTTCGGCGGAATGATGGTGGGCAAGCCCGACCTGCCGGCATTGATCGGCCGCTACAGATCGTTGGCCAACTTCGTCTATGCCGGGAAACTAATGTCCAGGTTCATCGTCGACAGGCTGCGCTACCCTCGAGGCACGCGCCTGATGATGGGCAACGCACTGGTGGCGCGCCTGTTCTACAGCCTGAAGAAGCAAGGGGTGACGACCCTTTTCGGATCCTCCGTTGCGGAGCTTGTCCAGGGTCCCGATGGCGTCGAGGGTGCCATTGTCAAGACCGCAGACGGCGTCCTGCGGATTCGCGCGCGACGCGGGGTGGTACTCGCGACCGGCGGCATGGGACACAACCCGCAGCTGCGGGCCGAATTCCTGCCCAGTCCGGTGGCCGGCCGATCCCTGGCTGCCGAAGGAGTGACGGGCGACGGCATATCGATGGCCCGGCGCCTCGGCGCACTCGTCGATCCCGCGGCGCATCGCGAGGGCGCGTTCTGGACGCCGGTGTCCGTGACGCCGCGCCCCGACGGCACCTCCGGCCTGTTTCCCCATCTGCTGCTCGATCGGGCCAAGCCGGGAGTCATGGCCGTCAACGCCGCCGGACGTAGATTCGTGAACGAGGGCTGCTCGTACCACGACTTCGTCAGTGCCATGTACGCCTCGAACAAGGTCGCTTCGACACTGCCGGCGTGGCTGGTGTGTGCCTCCTCGACGGTGCGCAAATACGGTCTGGGGCATGTCTATCCCGGCACTTCCGATCTCTCGGCCCACGAGCGAAAGGGCTACGTGATCACGGCACCGACCCTGGAGGCCCTGGCCCGGAAGATCGGTGTTGACCCCCAGGGCTTGGCCGAAAGCGCCCGCAGGATGACCGACTATGCGCGCACAGGCGTCGATCTCGAATTCGGCAAGGGCAGCACGCAACTCAGCCGCGCCAACGGCGACCCCGACCACAAGCCGAACCCCTGCCTCGCGCCCATCGACCAAGGACCCTTCTGCGCGATGGCCGTCTGGCCGGCGGAGATCGCGGCGAGCACCGGCCTCGAGACCGATGAGCATGCCCGCGTGCTGGACACCGGTGGGGCTCCGGTGACGGGGCTGTACGCCTGCGGGAACGACATGGCGTCGATCTTCAAGGGCACCTATCCAGGTCCGGGCACCACGCTCGGCCCTGCGCTGGTGTTCGCCTGGCGCGCCGTCGAGCATGCCATGGGGATGCAGGGTCGCCCCGACGGCTGCATCGCTTCTCGTCCAGTTCAAGAAACCGCGGAGGAGAAATCCTGAGCCCGAGCCCTTGGCGCGGTCAATCCACGTTGGGATTGCCCGCCTCGTGCCGTGCGAGCACTTCGCTGGCGATCTTCATGGCCTCGCGCGTCGAGGGCGCGCCGACATAGCCCAGCAGTTGCAACACCGCCTCGGTGATTTCCTCGCGGGTCCAGCCTTGGCGAATCGCCATCTGCAGATGGATATCGAGCTCGTCGAAGCGACCGGTCGCGATGTCCGAGATGCAGATGATCATCGTGCGCATCTTCAGGTCGAGGCCGGGTCGGGCCCAGATATTCCCGAACAAGGAAGTGGTCGCAACCTTCAGGAACTCCTTCATCATCGGGTCGGCATAGCTGCCGGCTCCGCTGCGCGCGAAGCGTTCTTCGCCAACCAGCTTTCGGCGGACTTCTTCTCCCAGCGCATGGAGGTCTTTTTCGGTGGGGTTCGGATGAGTCATGTCTTTTCCTTTGAATGATGATGACGATTGCGATAGGGCATCGAGTGGCCCTTTAGCTCGAACTTGTCTGGGCGACGACCTTGCCGAGGAAGCCATCCAAGAGGTCGGCGACCTCGACGGGCCGCTGATCGACGAAGAAGTGGCCGGCCGGAACAGAGGCAAAACTGGGCCGCGCCAGGCGCCCCTTCCAGACCGTCGGAATATCGAAGGCCTCTGCCAAGGTGCTCTGTTCGCCCCAGAGGACAAGGCAGGGAACCTCGATCATCGCGCCCGCGTCCTGCCGGTCCAGCTGCAGATCGACCGCCGCGGCCGCACGGTAGTCTGCGCAACTCCCGCGAATGAAGTCCGGGCTTCGCCAATCTCGACGATAGGCCTCGAGCTGCGTCGCATCGAAGTCTTCCGGCCCCATCTTGCCCAGCGCGAACAGCGAGGCCTGATAGAAATGATCCGGATCCCCTTCGATGAGTCGCTCGGGAAAGGGCGAAGGCAACTGCAGGAAGAACCAATGCCAGTAGGTCCGCGCAAACTGGGCATCCACTCTTGCGAACATGTCCAGCGTGGGAACGATATCGAGAAAAGACGCGGACAGCACCGAATCCGGGTGATCGAGCGCAAGCCTGTGGGCGGTCCGTGCTCCCCGGCCATGCCCGACGACATGAAATCGTTCGAATCCCAGTTTCCTCATGACGCCGACCTGATCGTTCGCCATCTGTCGAAACGAATAGGCGTCGCCAGAATCCGGAGGCTTGCCGGATTGGCCGTAACCACGAAGATCCGGGCACACGACCGTGAACTTCTTCGACAGCAACGGCGCGACGACGGCCCACTCGTGGTGGTTTTGAGGATAGCCGTGCAGGAGCAGCAACGCCGTGTCGCCCGACCCTCCCACCTTTCCCCTGATTTCCACCGGACCCTCGACCACGAAATCCGTGAAGCCTTCGAACATGGTGTCAGCTTTCGCTCATTGATGATCACGCAGTGGGTGCCTCATGGGCTGGCGTCATGTGTCGCGTCGCCCGGAGCACTTGAAGTTGCGGGCGGCCTAGGAACGGGGCGGGAGGTTGCCGAGCTGCTCGTACACCTTGATCAAAGCCGAGCCGTCTTCCTTGGCAAAACCCATGTTGCGTCCGAGTTGATAGACCTGCTGGGACACCGCGGCAAGGAACATCGGAACGCCCAGTTGCTTGCCGAACGCGGTTTCCAGTTCCTGGTCCTTGTAGCTGATGTCCATCGTGCCGCCTGGACGGAAATCGCGCGCGATCATCCGCGGTGCCCGCATTTCCCAGGCGACGCTGTAGCCGGTGCTGACCTTCACCACCTCGTAAAGTGTTTGAGGATCGATCCCGGCCTTGACGCCGAGGGCCATTGCCTCCGCGACCGCGACGGCGTTCACCTGCATCAGCATGTTGTTGACCAGCTTGACTGCCGTGCCCTGGCCGATGCCACCCAACCGGAATACGTTCTGTCCGACCACGTCGAACACGTCCTGGAAAGAATCGATCACTTCGGCATCGCCGCTCGCGAATATGGAGAGCGTGCCCGCGATGGCGCGCTCGGTGCCGCCACTTACCGGCGCGTCGATGAAGCCGATTCCCTTCGTCTCGAGCGCGGCCTGCATTTCCTTGATGTCCTTCGGCGCGATGGTGCTCATGCAGGCGATGCGGTGCCCGGGCGTTGCCGAAGTGACGATTCCGTCAGCGCCTTCGACCACCTGGCGCACGTGCGCCGTGGTCTCGACCATGCAAATGATTCGGCGCGCGCGAAGCGCGACGTCCGCCGGGGACGCGGCCCGCGTGGCGCCGAGTCTTTCGAACGCGTCGCACTTTGCCGGATCGATGTCGTAGACGACGAGCGACTTGCCCGCTGCGAGCAGGTTGCGGGCCATCGCTCCCCCCATGGCGCCCAGGCCGATGATGCCGATCGCGGCGAGGTCGATCATTTCAGTCAAGATGCTGGTCTCCCGTCGTTTGCGAATTGTTGATTCGCGACCTGGAATCTTAGGTTCGAAGCGTTGGACGGGTCAACCGTTACCGTGCCCGCATCCACCCCTGGGTTCCCGGATGCCTCGGCCGCAAAACGACCGGCCCGCCGCCCGGAGGTCATTGCCCAACCGATGTGGTGCCCATGGCCTGCGAGGAGCACACCGCCCTGGCCGACAGAGCCGGCTGCCCAGAGACCGGGAATCGGAACGCCGCCGGCGTCGAGCACGCGGTGCGTCTCGTCGACCGCCAAGCCACCCTCGGTCAGGACAACCCAGCTTTGCACCGGGCCCAATGCGTGGAAGGGCCCGGTGGCGATCGGCTTTCGCTTGCCCTGCGCGCCGGGCAAGCCGGCGTTGTATTCGCGGACAGTCGCCGCCAGCGAGAGCGGCGGAAGTCTCATCTTGACGGCGAGTTCATCGATGGTCTCGGCGACAAAGTAGAGATCCGAGCGGGTGCGCCTGTAATCCGACAGGTAGGCGTAGGCAAGGCCGGGTGCCGTCGAAATGAAATCGGGCCACCGCTCGAACTGCTCAGCCACAGTCTGGTCGAAAACCAGGTAGGCCTGCTTGGCGGACTGCTTCGGAATGTCGAAGGCGGGCGCTTTGCATTCGTCGGTGAAGCGCTGTCCCTCCTGGTTGACGAGTATCGCGCCCGCCGCGAATATCGTCGGCTCCGGCGACAGCGATGAAGTCATGAAAGACATGATGAACGGACGGAACATCCAGACGGGGAAGACGTCCAGCGCGAACTTCATGAGGCCAGTGAGGACGCGCGAGGGTGGGAGGCGGCGCAGAAACGTGTCCCGCGCCGGCGCCTTGAACCGGAGGCTCGGACCCCAGATGATGTCGCCATTCACGATGCTGGCGCCTTCGAGCGCAGCCATCGACTGGCCGTCGCCCGTACTGGAGGGATTGATGGCGTCGATGTCCGCGACCTCGGGCTTGAACCGGCTCTTGAGATCGCGGCCCGAACTGAAATCACCGGACGCGAGCACCACGCCGCCCTTCACGCGGTAGTCGACCGGCGTGCCGCCCTCGACAGCCTGGACGCCCACCACCCGGTTCCCCTCCCGCACAAGCCGTGTCACCCGCGCGTCGACCCGAACCTCGACACCCCGCTTGCGTGCCTCCCGGAGCAGATAGTACGGATAGGCTCGCGAATTCGGGAGCACGTTGTGCATGCGCGGCTTCTGGTGCGGTGGCTCCGGCTGAGGACCATAGAAGCGCAATCCGATGCTGCGCAACCACTCGAGAGTCTGCGGGACGTTGTCGACCAGCACGCGCCGCAGGGCCATGTTTTCGCGCGAATCGAGCGGCCCGAGGAAGCGGCTCATGTCGGCGAAATGCTCGTCGGGCGTGTCCACGATGCCCTTGGCCTTCTGCCAACGCGTTCCAGCCGCGGTAATAGATCCGACCGACAGGCCGGTCGTTCCGCCGACATGGTGGTTCTTCTCGAGCAGCACCACGCGCGCGCCTGCCGTTGCCGCAGCAATGGCAGCAGACAGTCCCGATCCGCCCCCGCCCACTACGAGCACGTCCACCACATGTGCAGCCATTGTTGACATCCTTTGCGGCTTCGGATCATAAGTGAGCGGGGCCTTCAGACGCTCTCGGCGTAGTTACGAATTGCCAATTCGCAAAGTCTCGCATAACATCCAGGTCAGCCTCGCTCCCGAGCTGCACGGCAATCAGACAGGAAGACAACATGGATCTGGGGATCAGCAATCAAGTGGTCGTCATCACCGGCGCCGGGCGCGGGATCGGCGCAGAGGCCGCAAGAGCGTTCGCGCGCGAAGGCGCCAAGGTCGTGGCCTGGGATCGCGACCTCGACAAGGCACAGGAGACGCTCGGGCAGATCCTGGAGGCGGGAGGCAAGGGCATTGCGCTGGCCGGGTCGGTCGGCGTTCGACGGGACGTGGAGGCTGCGGTCTCCAGGGTGCTCGCCGAATACGGCGCGATTCATGTGCTTGTCAACAATGCCGCTTTCGGCGACGACGCGCCGTTGGTGGAAATGACGGACGAGCAATGGGACTCCGTGCTCAACGTCTGCCTCACGGCACCTTTTTATTGCGCTCGCGCAGTCGCGCCCACGATGATCGCGCAACGCTATGGCCGGATCATCAACGTGGCCTCTCGGGCTCATCTCGGAGAGGTCAACAAGGCGAACTACTGCGCGGCGAAAGCCGGTGTGCTGGGCCTGAGCCGCGCGCTGGCCAACGAACTGGGCGTTCATCAGATCACGGTCAACACCATCAATCCGGGCATCGTTCGCACCGAGCGCGTGCTCGCGCAACCGGGCTACGAAGGCCTGAACGAACGCGCGCAGCAACGACAGCTGATCAAGCGTGCCGCCCTGCCCTCTGATATCGTGAACGGCATGCTGTACTACGCTTCTGTCGCATCGAGCTTCATCACCGGCGACGTTATGTACATCACCGGCGGCCGCCTGACCTGAGGGCTCGCGGCAGTTGGCCCGATCGCAGAGCCTGAAACAATCTTCCGACCGTCCGCATGACAATCGACCTCCCTCGCCGCCTTGCGTTACTGGCGGCTGTAGTCCTCGCCGCCGCACTGCCCCTTCGTTCGATGGCCGATGACGCTTGGCCTCAGAAGCAGGTCCGTCTCGTCGTGCCCTTCGCGGCCGGTGGTCCGAGCGACGTGCTCGCCCGTGCCTTTTCGCGCAGCCTGTCCGAGGTGATCGGCCAACCTGTCATCGTCGACAACCGCAGCGGAGCAGGAGGCGCGATCGGCATCGACCTCGTCGTGAAGGCGGCGCCGGACGGGTACACGCTGGGGCTGGCCCATACGGGGACCACTTCCATCAATCCCCACGTGATGGCCAAGTACCCCTACCAACCGCTGACCGACCTGACACCGATCACGCCGCTGGTCGCCTACGCGAACGTCCTCGTGGTGAACGACAAGATACCGGCGCGCAATGTGACCGAGTTCGTCGCGTGGGCCAAGGCCAATCCGAGCGCCGCCACATTCGGATCCGGCGGCAACGGCACCACCAACCATCTCGCCGGCGAACTTTTGAAGTCGCTGACCGGCGCGCCGCTGGTGCACGTGCCCTACAAAGGAAATGGCCCGGCGATGGCGGATCTCATTTCCGGAAACATCGCGTCGATGTTCGATATTCCTGTCACGGTGATGCCACAGGTCAAGAGCGGCCGCATTCGCGCACTCGCGATCCTGAGTTCCAGGCGAAGTCGCGCCATGCCTGACGTGCCGACGCTGGCGGAGGCCGGGTTTCCCGGATTCGAACGGGCGGGAAACGATCTCTTCTTCGGGATCGTCGGTCCGGCGAACATGCCGGCGCCCCTGGTGCAGCAGATCCATGCCGCGGTCATCAAGGCAGTGAACAAGCCCGAGATGCAGCAGACGATCGAGCAGATGGCTTATGAGCCATGGACGATGACTCCGATGGAGTTCAAGAAGTTCATCGCGGACGATTACGCCAAATGGGGCAAGGTAGTGACGGACTCGGGCGTCAAACCGGAATAGCGCATGCCAGGGCGGTGAGCTCGAGCACAAGTTTCAATTCAAGATGAACGCAAATATCGAACCCCCCACCGGAATGACCCAAGGCGAGTGGCGCGCCCGCGTCGAGCTGGCTGCCTGCTACCGCGTCATGGCCCGGTACGGCATGAGCGATCTGATCTTCAATCACATCAGCTTGCGAGTCCCTGGCACCGAGCATGTCCTGATCAATGCCTACGGCTATCTCTACACGGAGATCACCGCCTCCAACCTCTGCAAGATCGACCTGGATGGCCGGATCCTGTTCGAGCCTGATGTCGGATTCGGGGTGAATCTTGCCGGCTACATCATTCACAGCGCGATTCACCAGGCGCGCGAGGACGTGCAGTGCGTCATCCATACGCACACCCGCGCCGGCATGGCCGTGGCCGCAATGGATTGCGGTCTGTTGCCACTCAACCAGTTCTCGATGCGCTTTTACAACCGCCTCGGCTACCACGACTACGAAGGTCCGGCCAGCGAAACCGAAGAACGCGAGCGTCTGGCGCGCGACATCGGAACGCACAACGCGCTGATCCTGCGCAACCATGGCCTGCTCGCATGCGGCGGCTCGGTCGCCGAGGCCTTCTATCGCATGTATTCACTCGAGAACGCCTGCAAGGTCCAGGTCGATGCCATGACAGCCGGCGCAAAGTTGCGTCAAGCCGATCCCGAGGTGTGCGAGCAGTCCGCGCGAACCGTTGAAGGGAACAGCCCCGTGCGGGACCCGAAGCTCTGGGCCGCACTCATCCGCCAACTGGACACCGAATCTCCTGACTACCGAAGCTGATTCAAGGCCGGCCGAGCGCTCGGCGAGCAAGCACTGATCGACCTCGCCGGCCCCTGAACAGACGGTGGTCCCTTCATGAATGCCGCGAGCCGTTGCAGGATCAGCTACTGCGCTGTTCCGGGATCGCGCTGGAAGATCGCGCCGGTTGCCAGCAGTCGATCGACCTCTGCGGGGTCGCAGCCGCTTTCGAGCAGTACTTCGCGGGTGTGCTGGCCGAGCTGCGGTGCGTGGTGGCGATTCTCCGGCTGGGATTCGGACCATTCGGTCGGGATGGCGGTCATGTGCAATTCGCCCTCTGAAGGATGGCTTGCCTTGCGAATGAATCCGGTGGCCGCCAGATGCTCGTCGACCATGATGTCGTCGATGCTGTACATCCGCGCACAGGGCAGGTCTGCACGCTCGAAAAGTTCCAACCACTCGGCTGTGCTGCGCGTGGTGATCACTTCGCTCAGATAGCCGTAGACGAAGTCAATGTTCTCGAGCCGCTGGTTCTGGCTTTGGAAGCGCGGATCTTTCAGGAACACATCGAGCCTGCCAATCGCTTCGAAAAAGCTGCGCCAGTGCTTGTCGTTGTAGACCAGGGTGCAGATGTAGCCGTCGCTGGTCCGATAAGGCCGGCGGTCGTGCGCGAGGCTGCGCTGGTAGCCGGTCGGCCCCACCGGCGGAATGAATTGATGACCCGCCAGGTGCTCTCCGAGGATGACGGAAAGCATGTTCTCGAACATCGGCACGTCGACCTTCTGGCCGCGGCCGGTGCGTTCACGATAGACCAGCGCGCTGGCGATGGCCGTCGAGAGCTGCAGTCCTGCCATGCGGTCGACCAGCACCATCGGCGCGTAGCGCGGCTTGTCCGCGCCGGCTGCTTGCGACAGCCAGGGAATGCCCACCATGCCCTGGATCAGGTCGTCATAGGCGGGTCTTGCCGCATAGGGACCGCGCTGGCTGAACCCGTAGGCGCCGGCATAGATCAGCTGGGGGTTGATGGCGTGCAGGGCGTCGTAGCCGAGGCCGAGCCGCTCCATGGCTTGCGGACGGATGTTGTAGACCAGCACGTCGGCTTGCTCGACCATTTTCAAGAGCACCGCCAGGGCGTCCGGCTGCTTCAGGTCGAGTACGACGGAGCGCTTGTTGCGGTTGATCGACAGGAAGAAGTGCCCCATGTCCGGATTGCGCATGGGGCCGGACTTGCGCATGACGTCGCCGCTGGGCGGCTCGATCTTGATGACGTTCGCGCCGTAGTCCGCCAGGATGGAACTGGCGAAGGGGCCCATGACCACGCTGGTCAGGTCCAGCACCTTGATGCCGTCGAGGGGCCCACTCACGAAAGCGCTCCGCTCTCATGTTCGCGAATCAGTTCGCGTGCGGTGATGATCTGCAGGATCTGGCTGGTTCCCTCGTAGATGCGCAACAGCCGCACGTCGCGATAAAGCCGCTCGATCGCATATTCCTTGATATACCCGTTGCCGCCGTGGACCTGGAGCATGCGGTCCGCGATGCGGCCGGCGGCTTCCGTTGCGAAGTACTTGCAGCAGGCCGCTTCCTTGGTGATGCTCTTGCCCGCGTCCTTGTCGCGCGCAGCCCTCTCGACCATGGCCCTGGCGGCGAAGGCCTCGGCCTGGCTGTCTGCGAGCAGCGCCTGGATCAGTTGGAAGCTCGCGATCGGCTTGCCGAACTGCTTGCGCTCGGTCGCGTAACGAACACCTTCGTCGAGCAGTCGCTGGCACAGGCCGGTGGCGACCGCCGACATGTGCAGGCGCGCATGATCGAGCGACTTCATGGCGTTCTTGAACCCGGTTCCCTCCGCACCCAGCATGGCACTCGCCGGCACCCGCACGTCCTCGAAGATGACATCCGATTCGTGCGAGCCGGCAAAGCCCATCTTCTCGTAGGGCTTGGTAACCGTCAGCCCCGGCGTGCCGCGCTCGACCAGGAAAGCCGAAATGCCGCCGGCTCCCGCCTCCTTGGGCGCCGTTCGCGCAAAAACCGTGAACACGCCGGCGTGAATCGCATTGGTAATGAATCGCTTGGTGCCGTTGATGACGTAATGGTCGCCGTCGCGCACCGCCCGCGTGGTGAGCGACGCGGCGTCCGAGCCCGAGTCGGGTTCGGTCAGGGCAAATGAAGCCATCATCTGGCCGCTCGCCAACTGAGGCAGGTATTTGCGCTTTTGCTCCTCGGTTCCGTAATTGAGGATCCCCAGCGTCCCGACGCCGTTGGTCGTGCCGAAAAACGACCGGAAGGCCGGTTGCGCATAGCAGACCTCGAAGACCAGACTCGCCTCCTCGAACATGCTCAGGCCGAGACCACCATATTCCTCGGGCACGGTCATTCCGAACAAGCCGAGGTCCTTCAGACCGCGCACCACATGCTCGGGTATCTCGTTGGTCTTCTCCACGATGGCTTCGGCAGGGAGCAGCACCTCGCGCGTGAATCGCCGTACGGCCTCCACCAGTTGCACCAATGTCTCTTCGCGTTCTGTCATCTTGGCTCCATGGCGTTTCAGGTATCAGAGCGAATGTACAGAAAGCAGCTATAAGGGTCCAATATTAAAAAATCGAATCTGGCATACCTTTTGGGTATGCCTCCCATGCCGCTACCACCGTGAACCTTCGCCAGATCCAGCAGTTCCTCGCCGTGTGCGAAGCACGAAACCTGAGCAAGGCCGCCGAGCGCCTGCACATGGCGCAACCGCCGCTGTCGATCTCGATCAAACGGCTGGAGCGCGAGCTTGGCGGTGCCCTCTTCCTGCGCGAACGCAGAGGTGTGCGCCTGACCGCCGTCGGTGAAGCCATTCTTCCGAGCGCGCGGCAGATCGCCTTTCACGCCGATCGGTTGCGCAAAGTCGCGGCCGATGCCGCAGGCGGCGTCGGCGGTACCTTGCGAATCGGTTTCATCGGATCCGCTACCTACCAGCTGTTTCCACGAACACTGCCTCTCTTTCGCAAGAGATATCCTTTGGTGCTGCTCGATCTGCGCGAGCGATCCACCGTCCAGATATTGCGCGAGATCGACAATGACGAACTCGACATAGGATTGATCCGCTACCCGGTGTTCGAGCCGACCACCGCCAAACTGGTGCCCGTGGAAATCGACACGCTGGTGGCCGCCTTGCCGGCGCGCAGTCCGCTGGCGATGCGCAAGCGCCTTCGCCTGCAGGACCTCGCCGAGGAGCCGTTCATCCTGTACTCCGAGGCGATGGCCCCGAATCTCCGCGGGCAGGTGACCGGGGCGTGCCAGGCCGCGGGCTTCACGCCCAAGGTGGTCCAGGAAGCGGTGCAGGTCCAGACCATTGTCAGCCTGGTGGAAAGCGGCATCGGTGTCGCGCTGGTTCCTTCCATCTGCAAAGCGCAGGCATCGAGCGGTGTGGTGTTCCGACCCCTTTCGGGCTCCGCCGATCGTCTGTCGATTGCGATTGCGGTGGCCATGCGGGCAGATACGGAGACACGGGCCGCCGTACATTTTCGCGACTTGCTGCTCAGTGCCCGTCCACCGAGCCCCGTGGCGCAGAAGTCCGTCTTGCGCAAAGGCAGGCCGAAGAGCGGCGAACCCCTTTGATGCACGTACGCGGCTTGCAGCATGCCGAAAGACGAGTACGGCAATCACATGCGAAGCCGCGAGGCCGACGTGCCATCGCGCTGTACCCTCAGGCGAACTCCGAAGCTGCCGATCGCAGGAATGGAAGGAGTCGACTTGTCAACTGCTGAACGCTGACGCGCTCGACGGGCACCGCAATGCTCATGCTGGCTGCAACGCGGCCCGCGCTCCGGACACCAATGGCGACGGAGCGAATCTTTTCATTGAACTCCTGGTCCACCACAGCGTAGCCCTGCGCCTTGACGGCTGCGATCCGCTCGACCAGCTTCTTCTTGCTGCTGATGGTCGTGCCGGTCAGGCGGACGAACTTGACTCGCGACAGGTAGTCCTCGAGTTCATGCGGAGCGAGCGCGCCCAGCAAGATCAGCCCGTTGGCGGTGCAGTACGCAGGCAGGCGGCTACCTACTGCAATGTTGACCGAGACCAGAGGTGCCTTCGAAGAGTGGGCGACGAACAGTATCTCGTCATGATCAAGAACAGCCAGTGTGCAGGTTTCTCCGACATCACGCGCGACCGCATCGAGGACTGGCTGCGCGGTGATCGAGAGCGGTGTTGCGGTCAGATAAACGTGGCCGAGTGCGACCACCCTCGGCTTCAGGAAGAAATTGCTTCCGTCCACGCCGACATAACCCAGGCACTGCAATGTGTAGAGGCAACGCCGCGCAGCCGAGCGAGGAAACCCCGTTCGTTCGCTCACCTGCGCCACGCTCAGGCGCAAACTGTTCTGGTCGAATGCGCGAATCACGCTCAGCCCTCGAGCGAGCGAGGTCATGAAATCCGGGTCGCCCGAGAACTTCTCGATCTCCTGCGAAGGGGAATTGTCCGCCGACACGGCGACGGGCGGTTCTGTATCGTGAATTGCTGCTTTTCGGGGCATGGTTGGCGGCTGCGGATGTGCCGCAAGGATAACGCCTCCGACTCATCCGCCTGCGGCTCAAAGGTCCAGGACCAACTCGTTCGATTTGCTGCGCGAGCAGCAGATCATCATGCAGTCTCCCGCAGCCCTTTCGTCGGGAGACAGGAGGGTGTCTCGATGATCGGGTTCCCCAGCCAGCACCCGAACTTCACACGCCCCGCAGACGCCCTGCTCGCACGACGCAGCGACCTGGATTCCGGCGGCGCGCACCGCTTCGAGTATCGACTGGTCCGGGCCGACCCGGACCGTCTGTCCACTGCGCGCCAGCACGACATCGAAGCCGGAACCCGTCCGGAGGCCGGCATCCGACGCGCCGAAATGTTCCACATGACGCTGCAAGTCCGGCCAGCGCCTGAAGGCCGATTCGAATGTCTGGATCATCGGGGCCGGACCGCAGCAATAGACATGCGCCGCCGGCGACGAGCGCTGAGCCAATGACTCTAGGTCGAGGGGTTTATCGGCTGCCAGACTGTCGACGTGCAGCTTGACTCGACTGTCGGACTCGAAATCCCGCAAGAAAACCACGTCATCGGAAGTCCGAACGGCGTAATGCAATTCCCACGACAAGCCGATCGCTTCTGCCCGATGAATCATGCTGCGGATCGGTGTGATGCCGATTCCTCCGGCCACGAACACCGTGTGTGACGCCTCCTCGGCCAGGGCGAAATGATTTTTCGGTGAACCGATTTGCAGGACATCTCCCGGGCGCAGGAGATCGTGCAGAAATTTGGATCCGCCTCGACTCGCCAGGTCGCGCTTCACGCCGAGCAGGTAGCGATCGTGCTCGCACGGATCGTTGGCGAGGGAGTACTGGCGCACCAGCCCGTTTCCGATATGCACGTCGACGTGAGCACCTGCGGTGAACGCCACTGGCTGGCCGTCCATCGGCCGCAGCTCATAGAGGTTGATGCCGGCAGCGCCGTAGTGCAGCGCAGTCAGGCGCATCGCCCGGGTTTGCGCTTCGCTCGCGAGTCTCATGCCGGCGATGTACTGGTTTCGGCAGCAGGATGTTGCAGCGAGCGGGCCCGATCGTGATAGACGTCCGGCCAGTCGACCTGCGCATCGGCCACGAAAAAGCCGCTGCGTGCCGCCGCGAAGACCTCCGGATCGTCCACCCCGGGCGGCGACACCTTTTGCTCGACGAAGCGCTGCAGCGCCTTCACCATGCGTCGACGCGTCTTGCCGACCATCTGGTCCGAGGGAACCAGATGCTCGAGGGCATGGTCGACGATCGGCCCCATGCTCTCGACCGCCGCCTGGTCCTGCGTGCGGATATTGTCCAGGCCGGAGAAGGTCACGCCGTTGCGCTGCATGTCCCGATCGATCAACCAGTCGTTCGACGGATTGGCGATCGGGCGCCAGCGCCCGAACCAGTCCGTGGTGTTGGGCAGCAGTTCGTTGTTGTTCTTGAGACCCGGGAGCGGCTTTCCGTTGTTGTCCTCGACGACCAATGGCCGCGACTTCCGGGCCCATGAAAAGTGAAACATCATGGTGTGGTGGTCGTCCATCGGCACGAAGGCCCGCGCATCGATGTGGTCGCTGAAGTCGCCCTGCGGGGTCTGCGTCCAGAACGGGAACAGGAAATTGGCCACTCGCCAATAGCGCTGGCCGTCGCTCGCCGCGCGATGCGCACCATAGGAGGTCCCCCAAGGCATCTCGGACGACGCAAACTCGGGCGCACGATTCTCGGCGGCGAAGCGCAACGGATTGTCGGGAGGAAAGTCGTCGGGCTCGAGACAGCCCAGGTGAAGAAAGCCGAAATGGGAGGTGTCGAGGTCGCTCTCGGCCATCTGCAGGTAATTGCACTCACGCTGCAGGCAATAGACGTTGACCTCCTGCGCGGGCAGCATCGCCGCTTCGATAAGCGGCATGCTCGGCGGCTCGGCGCGGTCGCCCAGGTAAGCCCAGATCACCCCGCCGCACTCCCGGGTGGGGTAGGCGCGGGCCTTGACCAGGTGCTTGCACTGCTGCTGCTCCGGCACACTGGGCATGTCCACGCATGTTCCGTCAGCGAGGAACTTCCAGCCGTGGTAGACGCATCTAATCCCGCCGTCTTCCACACGGCCCATGAAAAGCGATACGCCGCGATGCGGGCAACGCTCGTCCATGACTGCTGCCTTGCCGTTGCTGTCGCGAAATGCAATGAGCTTCTCGCCCAGCAACATGAGTCGCACCGGCTCGCGATCTGCGACGAGTTCGCTCGAAAGAATGGCCGGAATCCAATACTGCCGCATGAAGTCGCCCATCGGCGTCCCTTTGCCGATACGGGTCAGGGCTTGCGTGTCGATGCGGGTCGATACAGGAGGAACAATGGTGCTGCTCATGGGCATCTCGTTGGATTGATTGAATCGGCTTGAATGGTCAGGACCTGGCGTCACCAATCCGATGATCGGACGTTTAGCCGTTCATCGGACATCTTTGGAACCGATCTTAAGGGCCGGTACCACTCGTTGTCAACCTTGACGACCGCCTGCGTCATGCGATATGGTTGCGTCCGATCATCGGTTTTTCAGCCGTTAAACGGACACTCAGGATGCGAGCTGTGAGATTCCCGTCATGAAGAACGTCGTTGTCCGACACATTCCCTCGACCCCGCCCGAGCTCGTCGAGAAGCTGCGCTCGCTGGGCGTCGCGACCGTGCACGAGGCAATGGGTCGCATCGGCCTGATGCGCCCGGTCATGAGGCCATTGATCGAAGGCATGCAGATGGCAGGCCGTGCAGTCACGGTGCTCTCGACGCCAGGGGACAACTGGATGATCCACGTGGCCTGCGAGGTCTGCAGCCCCGGGGACGTTCTCGTGGTCGCCGCGACTTCGGAGACCACGGACGGCATGGTCGGTGACCTGCTGGTCACGCTGATGCGTGCCAAGCAGATCTCCGGCCTGATCCTCGACGCAGGCTGTCGCGATGTCAGGCAGATCAGGGCGATGAAATTTCCGGTCTGGAGCAAGGCCATATCGGCCCAAGGCACTGTCAAGGCCACGCCCGGCTCGGTCAATGTGCCGGTGGTCTGTGCAGGCGCCAGTGTGACGCCCGGCGACATCATCGTGGCGGACGACGACGGTGTCGTCGTCGTGCCTCACGGCGTGGCAGCGGAAATAGCGATCGCGGCGCAACAGCGCTGCGACCGCGAAGAAGTGGCGCGTTTGCGCATGGCGTCGGGAGGACCGGCCTTGGGGGCCAGCGCCCCGATGCTTCAAAGGCTCGCCGAAATGGGCCTGGTCTGGATCGACAAGGACGCGATCGTCGAATAGCCCTCTTCCAATCGGCCTCCACATCAAGTCTCCAGGTCAGCTCACACCCCATGAAACTCGTTACCTTCCGCAAGCCCGATGGGCAGATCAGCCACGGCGTCATCGACACTGGCGGCACCGGCATCGTCGATGTCGGGCTCAGGCTTGGCCCGAACGCGCCCACGTTACGCGCCGTTCTTGCCGAGGGTCGACTCGACGAAGTCCGCCGGCTGGCCGATGAGAAGCCCGACCATCACCTCGGCGCAGTGCAATTGCTGCCGCCGCTGCCCGAGCCTCCGAAGCTCATCATGATCGGCCTGAACTATCGGGCGCACCAGCGCGAGCTCGGGCTTCCCGAGCCGGCCAAGCCGGTGGTCATTGCCCGTTTCGCGAACAGCCAGGTGGGCCACCTGCAAGCGCTCGTGCGACCTTCGGCTTCGGAGCAGTTCGACTACGAAGGGGAACTGGCCGTGGTCATCGGTCGACACGCCAGGAGGCTCGCCGTCGCGGACGCGTCGGACGCCGTCGCCGGCTACGCCTGCTACATGGACGGCACGTTGAGGGATTTTCAGAAGCACAGCTCGCAGGTCACGCCGGCCAAGAGCTTTCCCGCGACCGGGGCGTTCGGCCCGTGGATCGTGACGGCCGATGAGATAGCCGACCCTTCCAGGTTGGACCTGGTCACCCGGCTCAATGGCGAGGTGGTGCAGCGCACCTCCACCAATGACATGATCTGGTCCGTACCCGAGCTCATCGCCTATCTGTCGATCTTCCTCGAACTGCAGCCTGGCGATGTGATCTGCACCGGCACCACTAACGGCGTGGGGTCCATGCGCAAACCGCCGCTGTGGCTGAAGCCCGGCGACCGGGTCGAGGTGGAGATTTCATCGATCGGCGTCTTGTCGAATCCGGTGGTCGGGGAGTGAGCATGGAGCAAAGGCGTCTCGGTCGGACGGGCCTGAGCGTGTCCGTGATCGGTTTCGGTTGTGGAATGGTCGGCGGCCTGATGGTCGGTGGCACACCGAGCGAGCAGGAAGCCGCCGTCGCACATGCGCTGGACGCAGGCATTACCTATTTCGACACCGCCCCTTTTTATGGCGCCGGAAAGTCCGAGGAGAACCTGGGCCGGGCCCTGCGCAGTCTGAAGCGGCGCGCCATCGTCGGCTCCAAGGTCCGAATCGATCCGGCCCTGAGGGACGACCTCGACCAGAGGGACAAGCTGCCCGCCCTGATCACCCGCTCGGTCGAGGAAAGCCTGCGCCGACTGGGTGTCGATTGCCTCGACCTGATTCAATTGCACAACCCGATTTCGCCGGTCGGCACAGGCAGCGGATTGACGGTCGACCTGGTACGCCAGACCGTTCTCGGCACATTCGAACGCTTGCGGCGAGATGGCAAGGTACGCTTTGCCGGGCTGTCCGCGCTCGGACACGCGCCCGGCGTGATCGATCTTCTGCAAGACGACCGGGTCGACACGGTCCAGGTGGCTTACAGCCTGCTCAATCCGTCCGCGAATGAACCCTTGGACGATGCCTCGCCGAGCGAAAACTACGAACGGTTGCTGCGTCCCGTCGGCGAGCACGATATCGGCGTCATCGGCATTCGTCTGCTGGCAGGCGGCTCCCTGAGCGGTGTCTCCGAACGTCACCCGAACGCGATGACGACCGTCATTCCACTTGGAAAGGGAATCGGATCAGGGGCTGACTACGAGCACGATGTCGCCTGCGCACACCAGTTCGGCGACCTGGTCCGCGAAGGCCTGGCGAGGAGCCTGGCGTCCGCGGCATTGCGCTATGGCATTTCCACGACGGGCATGCACACGCTGGCCATCGGCTTTTCCAGTCGGGAGCAACTCGAGGAAGCCGTGCAAGCAGCGGAAGACGGACGTTTCGACGCTCCTGCCATGCAACGTATTCGCGACACTCAAGTGCGGCTCGGTCTGGTAGCCGCCAGCGAAGAAGCGTAGGCCCCCATCACGCTTCGAGCCGCTTGCCTAAGGAGACATCCACAATGAATCAATGGCCCCGTCGACGCGCCATTCTCAAGATCGTGCCGGCCAGCCTGCTTGCCCAGGCTTCAGGGCTGGCTCTTGCGCAAGACAGTCCCCCCTATTCACTGGCCAAGATCCTCGTCGGCTATACGCCGGGGGCCTCGAGCGACACCACCGCGCGCCGCCTGGCCGAAGGCATGGCCGGCCGGTATGCGAACAATGTCATCGTCGAGAACAAGTCGGGAGCTGCAGGGCGCATCGCGGTGGACGCGCTGCGGATGAGTCGAGCCGACGGGACCGTGCTCCTGCTGGCGCCGGCCAGCACTCTCACGCTGCTGCCGCATACCACCCAGGTCGACTACGACCCCTTCGTCGATCTGGTTCCCGTCAGCCTTGCGTGCACTTATTCGCTCGGCATGGCCGTCGGCACCAATGTTCCGTCGTCCGTGAAAAGCGTGGCGGACTGGCTCGATTACGTGAAATCCCATCCGGCCCAGGCCAACTACGCTTCACCTGCAGCCGGTACCACACCGCACTTCATTGGAATGCAGCTCGCCAAGCTCTCGGGAACGGACCTGCGACACATCGGCTACCGCGGCATTCAGCCGGCGATGATGGCCCTGCTGAGCGGCGAGGTGTCCTCCTACCTGACACCCGTGGGCGACTTCCTGCCCTACGTCAGGGAAGGCAAGCTCCGCCTGATCGCGACATCCGGGGCCGAGCGTTCGCGCTTCGCCCCCGACGTGCCGACTTTCAAGGAACAGGGATTCCAGGAGCTGGTATTCACCGAGTGGTACGGCGTACTCCTCCCGAAGGCGACGCCTCAGACCATCGTGACAAGGGCACACGGCGAAGTCGCGAGCGTCGTGGACTCGAAAACCTTCTCGGAGGCCCTGGCACCGCTGGGGCTCGAGGCGAGGTCGTCGAGCCCCGCGGACATGAAAGCCATGGTCGCGGCCGGCTACATGCGCTGGAAGGACGCGATCCGGAAAACCGGATTCTCCGTCGACTCCTGATGGCACCTGCAAGGGCATGTTGCGCAAGGCAACCCTCTCGAGTTCAAAGTGGCGTGACCCCTTGAACCGCCGCAGCAACTATCTTGGCGAGACGAACCAGCCGAGGCCCGATGACCTTTTGGACCCTGACGCCCTCCACGTCTTTCAACGGCGCACCTGCGCTGATCGTGTAGATGCTGCCGCCCGCGAAGATCGGCACCGCGAGCCCCAGCATGTCGGGGTGGATCGCGCCGCGACTGATGACATAGCCCTGCTTGGGCAAATCCGCGATTGCCGCGGACGCCGCTCGCCACAAGGCGGGCCAGGCATCGCCGCGCAGCTTGGCCAAGTGCGCACGCAATGCTGTGTTTTCCGGCTCCCTCAAGGTCGCGAGGACCGCCCAGCCGGACGCACTGGCCGCAACCGGCAACGTGGCGCCGGGAGAGAAGTTGAACAGCAAGGTCCCGCTGCTGTGCACGCGAGCCAGAATTCGCAACTCGGTCTCGTCGTAGATCGAAAATGAAACCGCCGTGCGCGTTGCATCGGCGAGCTCCTGCATATCGCCCTTGATCGCTTCGACGGCTGACGTGCCGGCCAGCGCGGATTGGCCGAGGCCAAGGATTCCTGCGGCGACCCGGAGCTTGTCACCGCCCGCCGCGGGCGCGAGATATCCAAGTTCGACCAGCGTGTGGCACAGCCGCCAGATAGTGGGCTGGGGCAAGCCGGTGAGCCCGGCGATCTCCGTCGTCCCCAGCTCTCGGCGAGTCGAATCGAAGCATCGAAGGATATGAAATGCGCGCGCGACCGCCAACACGAACTGGGGGTCACCGGGTCGGGCCACAGGGAACTCGAAGCCCGCCCTGGGCTGCCATCTCGGAAGACTCTCTGGCTGAGCCGAAGCCGAGGACGGGGCCTGTTCGGCACCCGCTGCGGACGCCGATTTCGATTTTTTCATGCTGAGATCATAGGGTCCGCCTCGAACGAACGATCCGTGATCGCTCCGGCATGGGCGTCGATGCGCCTCGTACGCGGGTTCATCCGCCATCGTCCCGACGTCACGCCCGACGCAATGGCGGGCCCTTCCGTGACGCACGCATCCCTGAAGCTCGCAGCGCGAATTGCCAATTCACAAGCTCTTGGATACGATCCACAAAGGGCTCGAGTGCGTGGCTTTGCATCGCCAAGGAGCGCGAGCTTCCATGGCGCGAGTCTTCCATCACATGTACTTCCTCGAGAATGCCTGCAAGGTGCAGGTGGACACGCTGGCCGCCCGGTGCGGTGTGAGATTCCGACACTTCCGGAGGGTGCTGGTGTCGCTGCTCGCGGTGACCTGCCTGACCTTGACGCATGCGGAGGAGGCCTGGCCAAGCCGGCCCATCACGCTGGTGGTGCCGGGCCAGCCCGGCTCCGGCAACGACGTCACCGGGCGAGCACTGGCCAAGGAACTCGGCGCCCGCCTCGGCGTGCCGATCATCGTGGAGAACCGCAGCGGCGGTCGGGGCGCTGTGGCCATGCAGTTCGTGGCGCGGGCCAAGCCAGACGGCTACACCCTGGTGGTCGTGATCGCCTCCACGGCTGTGATCCTCCCGGCGATCACACAAAAGATGGTATTTAGCCTGAAGGACTTCGTGCCGGTCTCGATGTACACCGGCTTGCCCACTGTCGTGGTGGTCAGCAGTGCCTCGAAGTTCGGCTCGATGCAGGACCTGATCGCGCAGTCCAGGAAGGCACCCGGCACCATCAACTATGGCAATGGCTCGACGTTGTCACAGATGGCCATGGAAATGTTGAACCTGCAGGCCGGCACCGGCTTGGTAGCGATCCCGTACCGCGGTCCGGCCGAGGCCATGACCGATCTTTACGGGGGCCGCATCGATGTCGACGTCGAGGCTGTCAGCGCGGCTTACAGCGGCATCAAGAGCGGTCAGGCCAGACCCCTTGCAATCCTCGGGGCAAAACGCAGCAGCGCGTTGCCCGAAGTGCCCACCATGGCCGAACTCGGCTTCAAGGACTTCGACTTCAACGGCTGGGGCGGCATCATGGCTCCCGCGGCCACGCCCAGGGATATCGTGGAGCGACTGCAGAAGGCGATTGCAGAGGCCTTGCAGAGTCCGGCGCTGCAGCAGCAGTTCGCCAACCTGATGGTCGACGCGTTGCCGTCGAGTTCCCAGGAATTTGCAGCCCGCATCCGTGATGAGACCGCCAAATACGAGCGTATCGCGCGAGGAGCGAACATTCCGAAGGAATGACGCTCCGTCACGAAGAACCTCAGGCCGGCACGCCTTTCGAAGCGCGTTGGGCCGCTTTTTCGTGGGCCATCGCCGCCGAGTCGCTGGCGTAGCGATGCAGGTAGTCAGCGGATGCCGGCGAGCCGCCCGGCTTCGGATCGACCCCCGGCCGTCCCGACTTGTTCTCATACACGAACAGCTCTTGCGGCACATCCCATCTCGGGCTGCTGAGTAGCCAAAGCCGCAGCATCAGCCGCTTGAGATCCTTGTGGTCATGGTCGGTGAACTCGGTGCGTGCGTGCAGCGTCGTGTAGTTGTTGGCAAACAGGATCTGGCCCGGCTCGAGATCGAATTCGATGCGGTTGCGCTCGCTGTTGGCCACGCGGTCGAAGGCGTCCAGCGCCTCGAGCGCCAAGCCGTCCAGAGGCTTGCCCAGGTCGCGTGCCGCCACCTCGATCGAGGAGCGGACATAGTGCGAGGACAGCATGCCGGCCACGTCGTGAAACACCGGCACCGCATACGGCGTGATGATCGGCGCACCGTCGGGCTGTTCGCCGCGCCGGTGATAGGGATAGCCGGCGAAGAGCGTCGGCAAGAGCTTCGGCGCTTGCGCAAGAAGTTCGTTGTAGATGGTGTGGACACTGGACATGACAGTGGTGCCGCCGCTCTTGCCGGTGCGCACGCACATCAGGCCCATCACGTCGCCCCCGTCGGTGTGCAGCGGCAGGACGCGGCGCCCGGTGTATCCGCGCGCCGATTCCTTCGCGCCGGAGGGCGTACGGTCCTCGACATGCCCCAGGAAGTCGCCGGCCGCGCTTTGCGACAGCGGCTCGCCGAGATGAAGGCCGAGCAGCCAGTAGATCTTTTCGAGTTGCGCTACGGTGAAGCGTGCGGCGTCGATCCGATCGAGCAGGACGAAGCCCCGACCTCCGTAGATCTGCGGACGCACGTGCCGGTCCATGAATTCGCGAACGACTTCGCTCCCGAAGGAAGCCAGCTCGAACTGGTCGTAGCGCAGGCTCTGGAAGGCCGGCTCCCGGGAGAGGCGATCCACTTCGGCCATGACGTCGGCCGGGATGCGGACCGTGAATTCCGAGTTGCTCTTGAAGGTGTCCGCTCGCCAGGCGGATTCGCTGTCGATCGATCGATCGGGTTGGAAGTCGTACATGTCGATGTCTCCTTGAATGAAAACAAAGCCGTCGCCCGTCAGGCGTACTTGACGAGCATGGCCGAAAGAGGCTTGGGCACGATCACCATCGCGTCGTGGCCCGATGCCAGGGTGTCGTAGGTCCAGCCGGACTGCTGACGGACCTTGGACTTGAAGGAATTGACCGAAGCCATCGCAGGCGCATTGCAGTCGATGTACACCTTGGGCAGCGCATTGCCAAGGGGATGCTGCAGGATCAGTGGCGTCGCAAACGTGTTGACCGGCTGCAGGGTGAGCTTGGCGGCGACCCAGTCCCGGTCCTGCGGATCGGTCACGCCGAAACTCTCCGGCGTGCCGGGCGGAAGGCCCACGCCGCGGCCCGCCTGCTCCACCGCTTTCATCCGCGTTGCCCAGGCGGCCGGCCCGGACAGCGAGGCCAGGCTCTGGCCGTTGTCGAAGACCAGGGCGTCCAGATACACCAGCTGCCGCAGGCGTGGTGCTGCGCGATCGGCCACCCCGCTGATGACGGCACCGCCATAGCTGTGGCCGACCAGCACCACATTGTTCAGCTGGTGAACATCGAGATAGCTCACCACGGAGTCGATATGCGTGTTGAGCGTGATGGCCGTGGAGATCTCGGCAATCCGCTCTCCCTGGCCCGGCAGCACCGGTGTATGGACTTGGTAGCCGGCGTCCCGCAACAGCGGCGTGACTCGCTCCCAGCACCAGGCGCCATGCCAGGCGCCATGCACGAGAACGAAGGTCGGTTTCGGGGGAGCGGGTGTCGCGCAACCCGCGAGGCCGACGGCTGCCGCCGCCAGCGCGAGACAATGTCGACGGTTCAAGATGTCACGCGATTCGGGATGTAGGCTTCCTGCAGCCGTTCGATCTCGGGAAAGCCGATGAACTTCTTGAAATCGGCCAGCGAGGTCTGCGCCAGGGGCAGGTGGTCGGCAGACTTCGCCTCCAGCATCGCGCCCAGGTTGCGCCGCAGGCTTTCGGTGACGGTGAGCAAGGTCGGAAACGCCCAGCCGGCGCAATTCGACACCTCCTTGATCTGCGACTGGGACAGCTTGCCGAGCCACCCCATCAGGTGCAGCTTGATCGGCACGCCAGCGGCCTCGCGGATCGCCCTCAGGTCCTCGAAACTGTTCACGCACTTGTTGATCACGAAGACCATGTCAGCGCCCGCGGCGGCATAGGCCTTGAGCCGGCGGCAGGCCTCCTCGACCGTGGTGGCATCGGTGCGGCCGATGATCACGAGATCGGGGTCGCTTCGCGCGGCCACTGCCGCCTTGATCTTGCCTACGCCCTCCTCCATCGAGATCAGCTCGGTCTCGCCCATGGCCGGGCAGGTCTTCGGTGCGACCTGGTCTTCCAGCAGCAAACCGGCGACGCCGATCTGCTCGAACTCGCGCACCGTGCGCATGACGTTGATCGCATTGCCGTAGCCGGTGTCCGTGTCCGCGATGACCGGGATGCCGCTCGCCCGAACAATGTTGCGCGTGGCGTTCAGGTTCTCGGTCATGGTGTAAAGCTCGGCGTCCGGCAGGCCCAGCGAGGCAGAGATCTGGAAGCCGGCGGCCGATATCACGTCATAGCCGGCCTCGGCGACCAGCTTGGCAGTCAGGCCGTCGTAGGCTGCGGCGGTCCAGGCAATGTTGTCGCG
This sequence comes from Xenophilus sp. L33, assembly GCF_009765735.1. Classification (GTDB taxonomy): domain Bacteria; phylum Pseudomonadota; class Gammaproteobacteria; order Burkholderiales; family Burkholderiaceae_C; genus Variovorax. The sequence goes on along the minus strand of NZ_LMUW01000221.1, from coordinate 66,465 downwards.
GGCGAGCAGCTCGCGAAACTTCGTTGTCATGCGCATGGGGTCTCCTTCACAAGTTGGGTCGGGATGTCTTGGCGAGCCTGCGGCCATGAACCGCGCGGCCCGACGGCAATCAGGTCATGGATGCTCGACGCGCGCCTTCAGCCTCTTGACCAGGCCACCCGCCTCCAGCGTCTGCATGTCGCTTTGCGTGGGGCGCTCGAAGGCCATCTGGGTGCCTCGCGTGAGATTGCGCAAGATGGCCGACTCCCAGTCGACCTCGAGCTCGTCCCAGCGCTCTACCGCGGCAAGCACCCCGGGGCAAGCGACCTGGGGAAAGCCGCGCGAAATCTCCCCGAGCCAGTAGCCTGGCGCAAAGGATTCGCCGATCACGCCGGCCAGGCCGATCTGGCGCATCGCGATCATGCAAGGATAGTGAGGATGGCCGTATCCGAAATTGCGCCCCGCCACGATCAGGTCGCCGGGCTTCACCCGTTCGGCGAATTCGGCGCCGCACCACTGCAAGGCCAGTTGCGCGAGTTGCACCGGATCCTGGACCTTCAGGTTGGCAATGCCACAGATCTGGTCGACGTCGAAATCGTCTTCCGGCAGGATCAGTGCGGCCCGGCCGCGCAGGTTCTTCAGCGCCATCCTTACCCTCCGAAAAACGCGCGCGGATCCGAGACCTTGCCCTCGATCGCCGCCGCGGCCACCGAAGCGGCACTGCACAGGTAGATCTCGGAATCCGGGCTTCCCATCCGGCCGCGCACGTTGAGGGTACCGGTCGAGACTGCCCGCTGTCCAGGCAACATGCCGCCCAGGGCGCCGTAGCAATAACTGCAAGTCGGCGAGGACGTGAAGGCGCCTGCTTCCACGAGGGTGGTCAGCAACCCTTCCTTGCTCGCCTGCACCATGATCTCGTTGCTCGATGGAATGATGTTGAGCTGGAAGCCGGGACGCACGCGACGGCCCTTGAGCACCTGCGCGGCCGCGCGAAGGTCTTCGATGCGGCCCGATGCGCAAGACCCGATATAGCCGACGTCCACCTCCAGCCCGAGGTAGTCGCTGAGCTTGCGCGTATTGGCCGGGCTCGGCGGCACGACGATCACGGGCTCGACCTGTTCGAGATCGATGCGGTGCACGGCGGCGTAGTTGGCATCCGGATCGCTGTACACCGGCTCGAGCTCGAGCTTGGCACGCGGCATCGCGTAGGCGAGGATCTCCGGCGTCGGATTGACGATCGCACCCACAGCGCCGGTGAACATCGCGAGCCCGGTGATCGACTGCAGGTCGCCGATCGAGAACTCCGACAGCCCTTCGCCGCCCAGCTCCATGATGGTTCCCCGACAGCTGCCGCTGCCGAACTGACCCACGATCTGGTGGAACACGTCGCGCGCCATGACGCCGGGGCGCAGCTTGCCGGTGAATTCGATCCGGGTGCTGGCGGGCACCTTGAGCGCGATGTCCGGTTGCACCAGCGCCTCGAGGATGTTGAAGCGGATGCCCATGGCCAAGGTGCCCAGCGCGCCCAGCTGCGTCACGTGGCCATCGAAATGCACGACGAACGCGCCCGGCGTGCCGTAGCCGACCTCGGCGGCGACCAGGTGCCCGATACCTTGCCGCTCGTAGAGCGCCACGCCCTGGGCCTTGCACCAGGCACGCATGTCCGCATGCATCTTTTCGTTCTTCTCTGTCGTGGCCGGGATGTTGTGATCGATGAACATCGCAAAGCGCTCGGGCTCCGCCACGCGCTCGATGCCGAACTCGCGCTTCATCGTCTCCAGATACATCTCGGCGTAGCCGGTCGCGGCATAGGCCAGCACGAAGTCGGGCTTCACGCGAAGCTCTTCGCCTGCATGAACACTGCGCCCGGCGAGCCGTGAAAGGATCTTTTCGCTGATGGTAGACGGCATGGGCAACTCTTTGACGGACTGTCCGACTATCTTGGGCGCGTCGATCGGGCTTGTCAATCCGGGTTGCTCAGGAAGAACCCGAACATTCATGGCGTTGACGCGCGTTGATTGTCCGACCAAAATCGGCTGGTGCTTCCATATACGACCCTCCCCGGCCTGGACCTTCACCCAGAAAGCGCCTGGCCGCCCGATGCGTCGCTGGGCGAGATTGATACGACCCAGGACTGGGCGCGTATCGGGCGGCACCTCGCGGCCGAAGGTCTCGCGCTGGACGTGCGCTTCGCCCCTCGGCGCTTCGTGGGTGGCCTGGCCAACCTGAACTTCCTGTTGCTGCTCGCATCGGGAGCGTGGGCTGTGTTTAGACGGCCGCCCCCGGGGCCGCTGCCGCCGGGCGCCAACGACATGGCGCGCGAGCACCGTATCCTGCAGAGGCTTTGGCAGGCATTGCCGGCAGCGCCTCGCAGCTTTCATTTCTGCGCCGACGCTTCCATCGCCGGCGCACCCTTTCAGCTGCTGGAGTTTCGCGCTGGACTCACCCTGCGGGGCGACAGCCTGGGAACCCTGCCCGACGAAGCGGCGACTGGCCGCGCGCTGTCGCGGCTTCTGGTCGATGGCCTGGCTTCGATCCATGCCGTCGAGCCGGCGAAGGTCGGCTTGGCCGAACTCGGCCGCCCCGAGGGCTTCATGGCGCGAACCGCGCGCGGCTGGACCGAGCGTGCGGCACGCGCCTGCGGGCCCTCGTTGAGTCCGACGCTCCGCAGCGTGGCGGACTGGCTCGAGCGCCATTGCGCGGGCCTTGCCGGCGAGGTCACGCTGCTTCACAACGACTTCAAGCTCGACAACCTGGTCCTCGATCCGAAGACGCTCGGGCTGGTCGCGGTGCTCGACTGGGACATGGGCACGCGGGGCGACGCCTTGTTCGACCTGGCCAGCATGCTCAGCTACTGGTCCGAGCCTGGCGACCCCGAATGCATGCAGCGCCTGGCCCAGATGCCGACCGCTCGCGCAGGGTTCGTCAGCCGCGAACAGGCGGCCCAAGCCTACGCGCAACGGACCGGCCGCTCCCTGAGTGAATTCAAGGTGTACCGGGTGATGGGCATGTTCAAGCTGGGCGTCGTCTTTCATCAGCTGCACGCGCGCTTTCGTTGCGGCGAGGTCACCGATCCGCGCTATGCGCCCTTCGGCGAACTGGCCGATGACCTTCTGCATTTCACCCACCTGGTCGTTCAGGACCGGGTGTTCTGACCCGCTCACCACTGCACACCCCCATGGACTTTTCCCTGACACCGCGCATGCGCGATCTCCAAGAGCGAACGCGTGCCATGGTGGCCGACGCGATCATTCCGTTCGAGAAGGACCCGCGGCGCACGCTTCACGGGCCCACCGACGAGCTTCGGCTGGAGATGAACGGCGTGGCCCGCGAAGCCGGCCTCATGAGCCCGCACGTCGCCGAAAAATGGGGTGGCCTCGGCTTGAACCACCAGGAGCGGGCCGTCGTCTTCGAGGAGGCCGGCTATTCCATGCTCGGGCCCGTGGCCATGAATCTGGCTGCACCGGACGAGGGCAACATGCACCTGCTGGCCGAGGTGGCCACGCCCGAGCAGCAGGAGCACTTCCTGCGGCCGCTGGCGAGCGGGCAGAAGCGCTCGTGCTTTTGCATGACCGAACCCGCGCCGGGTGCCGGCGCCGACCCGTCTTCGATGAAGACCACCGCCGTGCGCGACGGCGACGACTTCGTCATCAACGGCCACAAGTGGCTCATCACCGGCGCGGATGGCGCCGGGTTCGCCATCGTCATGGCACAAACCCGCGAAGGCGACCAGGACGTCGGTGCCACCATGTTCCTGGTGGACCTGCCGACAGAAGGGTTTCGCATCCACCGGTTGATCGACAGCATGGATTCGAGCTTCACCGGGGGTCACGCCGAAGTGCACCTAGACAACCTTCGGATACCGGCCGGCAATGTGCTCGGTGAGATCGGCGCGGGCTTTCGCTATGCCCAGGTGCGACTGGTGCCGGCGCGCCTGACCCACTGCATGCGCTGGCTCGGCGCGGCGCGGCGGGCGCACGACATCGCGGTTTCGTACGCCGGAAGTCGCATCGCCTTCGGACAGTCGATCGTCCATCACGAAGGCATCGGCTTCATGCTGGCAGACAACGAGATCGATCTGCACACCACGCGCCTGGGCATCCAGCACGCCACCTGGTTGCTCGACCAGGGCCAGCGAGGCAACAAGGAAAGCAGCATGATCAAGGTTCATGCGTCCGAGGCCATCTACCGTATCGCCGATCGCTGCGTCCAGGTCCTGGGCGGTCTTGGCCTGACCGCGGACACCGAGGTCGAGCGCATCTTCAAGGATGTCCGCGCATTCAGGGTCTACGACGGCCCGTCCGAAGTCCACCGCTGGAGCATCGCCCGGCGCCTGGCGCCAAGGTCGAATCCTTCCTCGCCATGAACGAGCCTGGCGCTACGAACGACTTCAGCGGCCGCGTCGTGGTGGTGACCGGCGGCGGCCGTGGCCTCGGGTTCGCGATCGCCCGCGGCTTCGCCCTGGCAGGCGCGACCGTGGCAATCGCCGGGCGCAACGAATCGACGGTGCACCAGGCGGCGGCCGAACTGGGTCCGCAGGTACGAGGCTATGTCTGCGACGTGAGCGACCAGGACAGCCACCAGGCCTTTGCGCGGCAGGTCGCCGATGACTTCGGGCCGCCCGACGTCCTGGTCAACAACGCCGGTGTCAATCCCTGGTTCAAGCGCGCGGAAGAAACGCCCTTGTCGGAGTGGCAGCAGATCATCGATGTCAACCTCACCGGCGTCTTTCTCGGATGTCGGCTGTTCGGCCGGCAGATGCTTCAGCGCGGTCGCGGCAGCATCGTCAACATCAGCTCGGTGGCGGCGCGTTCCGGCCTTCCCCGCACCGCAGCCTATTGCGCGGCCAAGGGCGGCCTGGAGGCGCTGAGCCGGTCGCTGGCCGTCGAATGGGCCCCCAAGGGCGTGCGCGTGAATTGCCTCGGCCCGGGCTACTTCGAGACCGACCTGACCGCTGGCCTGCGCGACAACGAACACCTGTCGACGGGCGTCCTGCAGCACACGCCCATGCAGCGCTATGGCAAGCCCGACGAACTGGTCGGCGCCTGCCTGTTCCTCGCTTCTCCCGCCGCCAGCTATGTCACCGGGCAATCGCTCATGGTCGACGGTGGCTGGACGGCCTTCTGAACATCCCTCGACCTCCTGAAGAAAAACGATATGTCCACCATGGCGTTGCAAGGGATCACCGTCCTTGACCTCACGCGGCTGCTGCCGGGCGCCTTCTGCTCGCAATTGATGGCCGACCTCGGCGCCGAAGTGATCAAGATCGAGCAACTCGACGGGGGTGACTACAACCGCGCGTTTCCGCCCCTGGCGAAGAAGGAGTCCGGCTCCTTCCTGCTGCTGAACCGGAACAAGAAGAGCCTCGCACTGAATCTGAAGTCCGACGAGGGCAAGAAGATCTTCAAGGAACTGGTCGCCAAGGCGGACGTGGTTCTCGAAGGGTTCAGGCCGGGCGTGATGGAGCGCCTGGGGCTTTCCTACGAGAGTCTCTCGCAGACCAACCCGATGCTGGTCTATTGCGCCATCTCCGGCTACGGGCAGGACGGCCCCTTGCGGCTGGCGCCGGGCCACGACCTCAACTACCTGGCAATGGCCGGCGCACTGCAGCTTTTTGGCAAGGCGGGCGAAGACCCGATCGTGCCGGGCCTGTCGATCGCCGACGTCGGCGGCGGCTCGCTGATGGCGTCGACCGGCATACTCGCCGCGTTGATTTCGCGCGGCAAGACCGGTCGCGGACAGTTCGTCGACATCTCGATGTTCGATGGCGCCGTGGCCTGGCTGCCCTATCACGGCGCCGACCATCTATTCGGAGGCATCGAGCCGCGGGGCGGCGAGACCCGCTTCATCGGCCAGGCTGCCTGCTACAACGTCTATCGATGCGCCGATGGCAGGCACCTCGCGCTCGGCATCATCGAGGACCACTTCTGGCACCGCTTCTGCGACGCGGTCGGCCTGTCGGATCTGAAGGCCGATCAGTGGCCCACCGGCGAGCGCGCAGAGACGCAGAAGCGCCGCCTGCAGTCGCTCTTCGCCAGCCAGTCGCGCGACGCGTGGCTCGAGCAACTCGCCCCGGCCGACATTCCGCTGTCTGCGGTCTACGACATGCAGGAAGCCTTCTCGCAACCTCATTTCAGACATCGCCAGATGATGCTGGAGGTCGAGCATCCGGTGGAAGGCACCGTGCCGCAGCTGGGATTCCCGATCAAGCTGTCGGACACGCCCGCCAGCATCCGCACACCGCCCCCGCTGCTGGGCCAGCACACCGCCGAGATCCTCGAGGGCATGGGCTACACGCAAGCCGATATCGACCGGTTGCAGCAGGGCGGCGTGGTCGCGCGATACGCCGACTGATCCCACGCCTGCCCGAGACAAAGGAGACAAGCCATGGCCCGCAATATCGCCGACTACCCCAGAGAGTTCGCGGACTTCCGCTGGCAAATACCGCATCGCTTCAATTTCGGCGCCGACGTGGTCGATCGGTTCGCCCGTGAGGCCGACGGTCCGGCCCTGGTCTGGTGCAACGCCGACGGCGAGGAAAACCGCTACCTCTTCTCCGACATCGCCAGGTTGTCGGCCCGGCTTGCCTCGGGCCTGCGCCAGCGTGGCGTCCGAAAGGGCGACCGGGTGATCGTCATGCTGCCGCGCATTCCACAGTGGCAGATCGCGATGGTGGCCTGCATGAAGCTCGGTGCGGTTCCGATCCCCTGCATCGAGATGCTCACCGCCAAGGACCTGTCCTATCGAATCGAGCATTCAGGTGCCCGGGCCGTCATTGCGCGAGCCGCGCACGCCGAGAAGTTCGCGCAGGACTTGCCGGTCCGGATCAGCATCGGGTCGCGGCAAGGATGGCAGGAGTGGGACGAGGTACTGGCCTCCGGACAAGAAGATTTCGTGCCGGAACCGATGGATGCCGAGGATCCGGCACTGCTCTACTACACCAGCGGCTCGACCGGTCAGCCCAAGGGCGTGCTGCATTCGTCACGCGCGGTCTTCGCCTGGCGCGAGGTCGCGCGCAGCTGGCTCGACCTCGGTCGCGACGACACCATCTGGTGCACGGCGGATACCGGCTGGAGCAAGGCCGGCACGAGTGTGCTGTTCGGCCCCTGGAGCATGGGTGCCTGCTCGTTCTTCTACGACGGCCCTTTCGACGCCGCCGAGCGCCTCCGGCTGCTTGCCAAGTACCGGGTGAGCGTCTACTGCGCGCCGGGCACCGAACTCTTTCACCTCGTCAACCAGGACATCGCGCGCTTCGATCTCTCCGCGTTGCGGCATGCCGTCTCCGCGGGCGAGGCGCTCAGCCCGGTGGTCGCAGAGCGCTGGGTGGCGGCAACCGGCATCCCCGTGGCAGAAGCCTTCGGGCAGACCGAGTCGCTGATGACGCTGGTGAATGTGCCCGGCATGCCCTTGAAGACCGGCTCCATGGGCTTGCCCAACCTCGGCTCGATCCTCGAGGTGATCGACGACGCCGGGCGCGTGCTGCCGCCCGGCGAGGAAGGAGACGTCGCGATCCTCACACCCAATCCCCAAATCATGCTGGGCTACTGGCGTGAACCCGAGCGCACGGCGCAGTGCTACCTGGATGCACAGGACGGCCGACGCTGGTTCGTGACCGGCGACCGCGGGCACCGCGACCAGGACGGCTACTTCTTCCATCGCGGCCGCCGCGACGACGTGATCAATTCGGCGGGCTACCGCATCGGACCATCCGAGGTGGAAAACAGCATCCTGGAACATCCTTCGGTGCAGGAGGCCGCCGTGGTGGGCGCGCCCGACCGAGAACGCGGCGAGATCGTCAAGGCCTATATCGTGCTTCGCCCGGGCCATGAACCCTCCGAGTCGCTCAAGAAGGAACTGCAGGACTTCGTCAAGCGAAGCACCGCGCCCTACAAATACCCGCGCGCGATCGAGTTCATCGCCGAACTTCCGAAAACGATGACCGGAAAGATCCAGCGATCCGCGCTTCGTACAATGAACAATCCGATCGGCTGATCGAAAGAAAGGAATTCGATGTCCCTCACGCTGGGCAAGGTCCACGTCGAACGCACCTACCACGTGGTCGCTCGCGCGATCGAGGAAGAGATCCTGAGCGGTCGGGTCTCGCCCGGTGAATCGCTGCCATCGGAGGAAAAGCTGGCAACGCAACTGGGCGTCAATCGCTCGACCGTGCGCGAAGCCGTGCGGGTGCTCGAGCAGAACGGCCTGGTGCGGCGCGAACCCGGTCGCAAGAAACTGCTCGCAAGCATTCCGCGCTCCAGCGAGATCTCCAGGCCGCTGTCCGCAGCCATGATCCTGCACCAGGTCACCTTCGAGGAGCTGTGGGAGGCCATGCATGCGCTCGAGCCGGCCACTGCAGCGGTCGCGGCGGCCAAGGCCACGCCGGCGCTGATCCGGCAACTCGAGGCCAACCTGGAGGCAACCCGCCAGGCCATCAACGACAGCTCCAGTCTGGCTGCGCTGGACAGCCAGTTCCACAACCTGATCGCGGAAGCTTCCCAGAACCGTGCGATCCAGCTCGCGCGCAAACCGTTGAGCGAATTTTTCTATCCGGCCTTCTATGCGGTGATGTCCCGGCTGAACGCAGGAGCGCGGCTTCTCACTGCGCACGAGCACATCGTCGCCGCCATCAAGGGCGGCAACGCCCGCGAGGCAACCAGTTGGATGGACAAGCACATCACCGACTTCCGGCGCGGCTTCGAACTCGCGAACCTCGACATCGGCCAGGCAGTCGCGCGGCCGGAGGAAAACGGCGACATGCAGCCGCTGCGTGACATGGCGGCCACTTTTTCGAATGAGCCGGCCGATTCGAAGATTGCTCTCGTCTGAGCCGGCGTCACTGCTTGACAAGGCCCAGTTCGTCGATCATGCGCTGGTAGTAGGCGACCGAATCCGAGACGCTCTTCGCGGCATCTTCAGGTCCACGGAACTTGACATCCAGGTACATGCTCTCCAGACGCTGGCGATTGCCAGGATCGTCGATCGCGATCTTGATCGCATCGGCGAGCGCCTGCCGCTTGGCCAGTGGCGTCGCAGCCGGTGCGAGGAAACCATACCAGCCGTCGAGTGAATAGCCGGGAATGAACTCGTCGATGGCCGGCACCTGGGGAGCCAGCCGCGTGCGCTGCTTGGTCGCCGCGCCAAGGATGAAAAGCTTGCCGAGCTTGACCTGCTGCTGCATGGCATCGGTGGTGGTGCTCACCTGCATCTTGATCTCGCCGCTCATGAGCGCGGTGGCCACTTCCGCCGAGCCCTTGAAGGGCACGTGCAGGATCTTGAAGTTGCCGAGCTTCTCCAGCATGACCGCGGAAATGTAGCCGCCGCTGTTGATGCCCGAGTTGCCGCACTCGATGCCGTGCGGCAGCGTACGCGCGTAGGCGATCAATTCGGGAATGGTGCGAGCGGGCACGCTCTCATGGACGATGAGGAAGTTGGGCGCGTCACCGATCATCGCCACGGCCGACAGGTCCTTCAAGGGGTCGTAGCTCACCCCCCTTTGAAGCATCGGCACCGCCACGAAACCGGAGTTGTGAAACAGGATGTTGTCGCCATCGGGCGGCGCCGCCTGCACGTGCTTGGTGCCGACAATGCCCGAGGCGCCCGGCCGGTTCTCGATGATCACGTTGCGCTTGATCGTGCCGGCCATCGAACTGCCGATCACCCGCGCCATCACGTCACTGGAGCCGCCGGCGGCATACGGCACGCAGATGCGCACCAGGTTGGAATCATCGGCATGGGCGCGCGACAACATTCCGCTCAGCGGCGCTGCGGCCAGCAGCGACAACAGGTCTCTTCTCTTCATTCTTGTCTCCAGAAGCGTTGCAAGCGCGGTCAATCCAGCATGGGCGCGAGGCGTTGATAGAAGGCCTGCTTGCACAGGCCGCGATCGCTGCCCATCATGAACACGCGGGCGCCCAGCTTCATCCACTTCTCCTTGTCCTTGCGGAAGTATTCCGGCGACTGCGTTGGATCGCCCGGGTCGAAGGGCTGCTTGAGCGGCATCGGATAGCGGCTGAAGGTGATTCCGGCGCGCCGGAGCTTGCCGGTGACGTCCTCGTAGATGCGATCGAGCTCCGGGCGGTCGCGGCTGCCCTCGTACCCCAGGGCGTGCGACAGATCGAAGGTGCCGATGCCGACCCAATCGATGCCCGGCACCTGGAGGATCTCGTCGAAATTGGCGATGCCTTCGACTGTCTCGATCAGTGGCACCACCAGGGTGTTGGCGTTGGACCAACGAAAGAACCGGCCCCAGTCGTCGGACTGGTGGCCTGCTGCCCGGATGCCGGGGCACGCACCGCGGCCGCCGCCGTTGTCGCCTTCCTTGTACTTCACCGCCGCGACGATTGCGCGCATCTGCTCGGCGGTGGAGACGTCCGGTACGTAGACGCCCATCGCCCCACCTTCGATCACCTTGCCGATGAAGGTGGCGTCGTGGTTGGGCACGCGCACCAGCGGTGTCACCTGCACCGCTTCGGCAGCACGGATGAGGCGGATGGCGCAAGCCAGATCGATCGAGCCATGCTCGCAGTCGATGACCACGAAGTCGTAGCCCACCAGGCCGGCGATTTCCAGCAGCTCCTCGGAGCCCGTCTGGATGAACATGCCGTGAATGGGCTTGCCCTGTGCGAGTTGCTCCTTGAGCCGGTTGTTGCGGGGGTACATGTCAGAGCGCTCGCTGCTTGAAAGTCTTCAGATACTCCGGGCCGGCCGGCCGGCCGCCCGGCTTGCCGTCAATGCCGAGGTCGCCGGACGGGTTCTCCCAGACGCACATCGAATGAGGCACCCGCGAGCGCGGATTCTCGCGCTGACACCACATGCGCAGGAAAAGGCGCTTGTCCTCGGGGCGTTCGTGATCCTCGAACTCGGTGCGGCTGTGCAGCGTCAGCCAGTTGTTGGCGAGGTAGAGGTCTCCTGGCTTGAGCATGAACTGGATCAGGTGCTCCGAATCCCAGGAGACATCGTCGAAGCAGTCGAGCGCCTCCTTGTCGAGCGGATCCCACTGCCTGCCCAGGGCCTCGCAGGCCACCGTCATCGACGAACGCACGTAGCGTGCGCCCAATCGGTCGTCGACGAAGCCGAGCACCGCGACGTCATGCGGCGTGACGGCCGGCTGGTCATCCGGCTGCTCTCCCTTGCGGTGGTAGGGATGGCCGCGAAACAGCGACGGCAACAGATGCGGCCGGCGCGAGAGGATCGTGTTGAAGATCGCGTGCACGCTCGAGGCTAGGCTCAGGCCCCCGCGCTTCGCGGCCCGCACGCACAGCAGGCCCATGTAGTCGCCGCCGTCGGTATGCAGGGGCAGTTCGCGCCGACTGGTGTAGCCGCGCGCGGCCTGCGCGTCGCCCGGTCGCGTGCGATCGGTCACCTGCGCGATACGCTCGCCGGCGGCACTCTGCGACACCTGCTTGCCGAGATAAAGGCCCAGCAGCCAATAGACGACGTTGATTTGCTCGAGCGACAGCCCCTCGATCGGCACGCCGCGCACGATCAGGAAGCCGCGGCCGTCCCTGAGCTCCTCGCGTACCTCGTCCATGAGGGTGCGGGTCGCAGAAAGCGCGAAGTTCTCGAGCTTCAATTGCGTCAGTTCAGCGCCAGCCCAAGCCAGGGCCGCGGAACGCAATTCGGCTGCGACGGGCGGCGGCATCTCGACGGTGAATTCGCGATCGCTGTCGAAGGTTCGTGCCGTCCAGGCACTCGGGCCGACGATCGCATCGGTGGGCACCCGGCTTTCTGCGGTTGCATCCAAGGTCAGACTCATCTTTTGGCTCCTGCTCGGGTCCAGGCCCGATATGAATATCGCGCGCTAGCGCCCCAGCCGTACCTCGATCAGGAACGGCCCCCTGGTGGCCATCGCATGCTTCATCAGCTTGACCAGTTGCTCGCAGTTGTCGGCACTCGCGGCTTCCACGCCCATGCCTTCGGCCAGCTTCACCCAGCTGATATCCGGATCCACGATCGACAGCATCCGCTCGGCCTGCTCGCCCCATTGCGTCGCGCCGACATTGGTCAGCTCGCCCTTGAGAATCTGATAGCCCCGATTGGCAAAGACGATCGTCAGCACATCCAGGCGCTCACGCGCCTGGGTCCACAGGGCCTGGATCGTGTAAAGCGAACTGCCATCACCTTCCAGATTGATCACCTTGCGGTCGGGACAGGCAATGGAAGCCCCGGTGGCCAGCGGCAGGCCGTCGCCGATCGAGCCCCCGGTCAGCTGCAGGTAGTCGTGCGGCCGGGCTCCCATGGAAAGCGGAAAGAAGTTGCGTCCGGCGCTGATCGACTCGTCGACGATGATCGCGTTCTCTGGCAGCAGCGCCGCCACCGCCAGCAGCACGGCGTCGGGCGTCAAACCTCCTTGGGGCAGTGCCAAGGAACGCCGCGTGTCGAGTGCGGGCTGTACATCGAGGGCTCCCAGGCGCGTCGCCAGTTCCTTGAGTGTCGCGTGCAAGTCGTCGCCCGGGGAGGTCAACTCGATCAGGTTGGAGCCCGGCGCCATCAACAGATCCGGCTTGCCGGGATAGCCGAACATCGGAGCCGGCACCTTGGCGCCGATGAGAATGACATGCTTGCAATTCTTGAATGTCGCCACCCCGGCATCGACCGGCGCCGGCGTGCGCTCGATCGCCGCTCGGCCAACGCCACGCTCCACGCGTCCATTGCTGTATTGCGCGATCTTCCGAGCCCCCGTGCGTTGCGAGATCTGGTCGGCCAACGCCAGCGCGTCGGCACGCAGTGCGCGACCCGACAGCACCAGCATCACCTCATCGCCCGAACGCAGCGCCGAAAGCGCCTCGTCGAACCGGCTGTCACTCGGCAGCGTCGCCGCAGCCGCCGTGAAGTCGAGCGGGCCGTGCGGCCGGGCCACGGTCCAGGCGGTGTCCGCTGGCAGGATCAAGGTTGCGATGCGTCCGGGCAAGGCCTTGGCCTCGCGAATCGCCTCGGCGGCGTCGGTCGCAATGTTGTCGGCAGACGTCGAAGTCTTGACCCACGCGGACATGGTGTGCGCGATGCCCTCGATGTCGCCGGTCAGCGGCGAATCGGTTGCCTTATGGCCCTGGCGGTGCTCGCCGACGATGTTCAGCAGCGGCACCTGCGCACGCTTGGCGTTATGAAGATTGGAGAGGCCGTTGCCCAGGCCAGGAGCCAGATGCAACAGCGTCGATGCCGGCTTGTCGGTCATGCGGGCATAACCGTCGGCTGCGCCGGTGGCAACACCTTCGTAGAGCGCCAACACGCAGCGCATGCCGTGGACGCGGTCCAACGCTGCGACGAATTGCATCTCCGAGGTGCCCGGGTTGGCAAAGCAAACCTCGACCCCGCCTGCGAGGAGGGTCTCCACCAGCGTCTCAGCACCGTTGCGCTCTGCCATACGTCTTCCTTTGTGCACCGGCCAAGTCTAGCCTTTGCCGGACTGTCCGACAATTAATTCTTCTTAGGAAGAACCCTGAGACACAGTCGGCCGGCGCCATGCCGGGTGTTCGCTTTTCGGCGGACAGGCTTCAAGCGTTGTCGACCGGCCGCGCGCCGAACAGCGGACCGTCCTTGTACGCCAGCACCACCAGCTCGATCGGCACGTCCAGCGTGTCGACGTCTCCAACGATCGGCAGCGCAATGCGCACGCCTTCGTCCAGGTCGACGATGCCCACGTGCAGCGGTGCCGGCTCGCCCGCGAAGAGCTCCGGCAAGGCGTGGATGTAGGTGTGCGAATAGAGGCGGCCCTTGCCGCTCATGGTGCGCCACTCGGTGTCGCCGCTCCAGCAATGACGGCAGAAGCGGCGCGGCGGGAACGACATCTGGCCGCAGGTCTTGCAGTGCGTCACCTTGAATTCTCCCTGCGCCAGCGAGGTCCAGAAAGGCTCAGTGAGCGGCGTGACCCGAGGCGGCGATGCACGTACCCGATCGATGCTGATGATGTCGAGGCTCATTGCACACCTTCCATGACGTGGATCATTGCCGCGTTGTAATTGCCGAGTTCCGAGGTGCACAGGCCGATGGCGGCGTCCTTGACCTGCCGTTCGCCGGCGCGGTCAGTCAGTTGCTGGAACACCTCCAGCGCGTTGTAGAGGCCGGTGACGTTCGGCGGGTGGCCGCGCGACATCAGGCTGCCCGAGGTCGAGATCGGGATGCGGCCGCCGAGGGTGGTCTCGCCGTTGGCGGCGCCGCGCGCACCCTGGCCGCGCGGAAAGAATCCGAGCGCTTCGCTCACCAGCACCTCGACGATGGTGCAAGGCGCATACACCTCCGCGAAGTCGATGTCGCCCGCCGCGATGCCGGCCTCGGCATACGCCGTGGCCGACGCCTTGCGGGCCGAGACGAAGTCGGTGATGTCGCCGCCGCGATCGTCGATCTGCAGGGAGCCGTCATGCTGGAAGCCGCGGCCGCGCACCCGCGCGTAGGGTCGACCGGTCGCCTTCGCCACCTCCTCGCTCGCCACCACCAGGCACACCACGCCGTCGCTGCGCGCGGGCACTTCGAGCAGGCCGAGCGGATCCACGATGGGTCGTGCTGCCAGCACGTCCTCGAGGGTGATCAGCTTCTTGAACTGCGACAGCGGATTGAGCGAGGCGTGGTAGCGGTTCTTCACCGCGACCGTCGCGATCTCCTCGCGCGTGACGCCGTGGTCGTGCATGTAGCGCACCGCGTCCATCGCATACCAGGAGATGGGCACGAAGCCCGCCGGCATCTGGAAGTCGACGTCGCCGGTGGACCGCATGCTGCGCGATGTGTGACGCGGAGACGGCACCGCGGTCTCGAAGTTGACGCCCATCACCAGCGTCACCTTGGCTCGGCCGAGCCGGATCTCGTTGATGCCCAGGTCCAGCGCCAGGCCGCCCGCCAGCCCGTAGCCTCTGGCCTCGATCATTGATCCGGCGCATTCGATGCCCAGCGCATTGGCCATGAAGATGCCGAAGTAGCGCTGCTTGGAATACTCGCGCATGAGCGGCATCACAATCGAGCCGATGTCGCTCTTGTCGACGCCGGCCTGCTCCACCGCCTCCAGCACCATGTCGAGCAGCAATTCGTGCTCGAGCGTGTGCATCTCGGCCTCGGGCAGGCTCTGCATCCTGCCGATCGGCAGGGCTGCACCGCCCAGGATGGTTGGAACTGTCATTCAATGATCTCCGTCGTTGAAATGGAAAGCGGCCGGCGACTCATGTCGCGCCTTTGCCGATGCTCGGCATGGATGGGACCAATGCGGCTGTGCAGTCGGAATTGCCTAGTAAAATGGGAATGGTATTACCATTGTCCGAGATAGCCAAGGGCCGGTACTTTGTGGTCGACCCTCCTCTTGCCGGCCCTTGTGGGTCAACGGTCACGCTATTGCAGCGACGTTCTCCGGTGCCCGACGAGGAAGACTTCACGGCCCTGCATCGGTTCAAACTTGCCGAGGTCACGAATGGTCCAGGTCTTAGACACGTATTGCGCCAGGGCGGACTTGCCGCCCCGCAGCGCCGTTCGGGTTGATCAGGTAGACCTTCTGAATGGCAGTCCTTGGCCATGTAGTTGGTCAACCCTTCCATCTTCATCTCGGAATGCGCATCCAGGCGGAAGTGCCAGAAGCTGCGGCGGGCATTGGTCAACTCGGGGTTATTGGAGGTCCAGTTGATGAACACGGAGACCCGGAACGAATTGATCCGGTCTTTCCAAGCACACCTTATGGCCCGGAAAAGGGATCGATGAAGGCGATCCGAACTTCTTCTGCATGGACAGCAGCACACCAAGCGACCAGCAACACCGCGAATCCGACGCCAGACCAACGCCCACCTCTGCTCAGAGCCTGCTTCTTACTTGTCTCCTTGAACTGCCGTTGTCGGATCTCGTCCGGACCGAGATCATTCGATTGATCGCTCGCCGCGCCCATGCCCGAAGCTCCGGATTTCTTGCGCTTCCTCTGCGATCCGGGTAAGTCCGGAGGGCCGCGCCTCTTCAGCGCAAACCAGGCGCCACGCCAAGTCATGACAATGGTTCCTTCGTCTCGCATCCGCGAATACCCGATTCAAGCACTCAAGATGGATCCGCTCAGCCACGTCTTTTCCCTGCTCACGGCAGACCAGCGCCACCCTGCGCGGCTGGACGCTCGCGGGAGTTGGTCGCTTGCCTTCCCCGGTTCATCGCATGTGCGCTTCGGCGCCGCGGTCGCGGGCGGCTGCTGGCTCATCGTCGAAGACGAGGAGGCGCCACTCTGGCTGGAACGAGGCGACGGCTACCTGCTCACTCGCGGTCAGGCCTACACAGTCGCAACAGATCCCGAATTGGCGCCGGAGGATGGGGCTCAGATCTTCCGCGCACAGGGCAGCCACGTGCGCTACGGGTCGGGTCTTGGGAAGAGCACCTCACTGGTCAGCGGCCGCTTCACCTTTGACGAATTGAGCAACGAGTTGCTGCTGCAAGTACTGCCGCGCACGGTGCACCTGAAAGCGGGAGGCGATGCGCCACAAGTTCTTCAGGCGGCAATCGACATGCTGGACTACGAAACTCGCGATCGCCACTTTGGGGCCTCGCTCGTGACCCACCATGTCGCGCAAATCATGCTGGTGCAGGCGCTCAGACGTGCAGCCGCGTCACCGGACCGGCCGCCGATGGGCTGGTTGGCGGCCTTGGCGGATCCGCGCATCGGCACCGCGCTCCAGATGATGCACCAACAACTCGACCACCGCTGGACAGTGAGCGAGTTGGCCCGCGCGGCCGGCATGTCACGCTCGATCTTCGCGATGCGCTTCAAGCAGTTGACCGGCAACGCGCCACTCGACTATCTGCTGCGCCTGCGCATGCGCACCGCCTGCCAGGCTCTCGGCTTGGGCCACGCCAATGTGGCGGGCGTCGCGTACGATATCGGCTACCACTCCGAGAGTGCATTCAGCAATGCCTTCAAGCGAGTGATGGGAGCATCCCCTCGGCGCTTTCTTCCTTCCAAGCAGCGCAAGGAGATTTTGCCCTCCCGTGGTGACAAGACGCACTGACAAGAGCGACGACAGCCGAGGCGGTGCCCACGACCGCCCACTGCCTTCCCAAGAAAAACTTGCCGGCCGCTGGGCTACCTTTCAGGACGAATTCGTCGGGTTCAGGCCCAGCGCGCCGCACCCGCGCACCTGCGCGATCCGGGCCGCGTCGTAGCCGAGCACCTCGGCCAAGATCTCGTCGCCGTGCTGGCCGAGCATCGGCGCGGCCACCGGAGGCACCACCGGCGTCTGGCTGAAGTACATCGGGAGGGCCACGTTCGGCACCTGGCCGGCACTCGGATGCGGGATCTCGCTGACCATGCCGCGGGCGGCGATCTCCCGGGACTCCAGCGCCTCGGGCAGGCTTCGCACCGCGCCGGCCGGCACCTTGGCCTGGGCCAGCCGGGCCAGCCAATTCGCCTGGGTGTCGGTGCGGAACAGCGCGTCGAGGATCTCGATCACCCGCTCGCGCGCCGCAATCCGGCCGTCGATGCGCTGCATCGCCGGATCGTCGGCGACCTCGGGCATCTTCGCCACGTCGAGGAACAGCCGGCGAAACAGCGCGGTGCTGGTGCAGGTGATGAAGATCGGCTGGTCGGCGGTCTGGAAGACGCCGCTG
>NZ_LMUW01000221.1:12394-48923 GCF_009765735.1 Xenophilus sp. L33 | reverse complement strand
GCGAGCCATCGAGCGGCCTGCGCCAGCGCGGCCTCGACGTCGGGCGCGAGCACGCCCTCGGCCTCGACCAGCGCTTCGAGGCCATCCTCGACCGCGGCCAGCAGCGGCGTCAGCGCCGCCACCGCGTCCTGCAGCGCGCCGACCGCGCCGACGCTCCAGCGCAGGTGGCCGGTGTCGAAGGGCAAGTGGATCGACAGCAGTCGCAGCGCGGTGAGGTCGCTGGCCAGCCGCTGGCGATCCGCCGGCACCTCGCTGCTGCCCGTGCGCGCCGTCGGTGCCAGCAGATCGGCGAACCAGCGGCCGGCATCGCCGAGCGCGCGATCGACCAGCCCGAGCAGCGTCGGTGCCAGGCCCACCGGCAGCACCAGGCTGTGCACCGCGGTCGCGCACAGGATGCCGATGCCGATCTCCTCGACCCGGGTCACCGCCAGTTCGAAGACCTGCTGCGGCACTTCCACCGCCGGAAAGCCGATCACCGCAGCGGTGTAGCCGGCCAGCATGAAGACATAGGAACGGGCGCTGCGGTCCTGCAGCGACAGGTACAGGCACAGGCCGACCCAGAGCGCGAGCCCCAGCACCAGCAGTTCGGGCGCATTCGACAGCGTCGGCACCAGCAGCACAGTGGCGATCGCGCCGATGAGCGTGCCGCAGAAGCGGAACAGTGCCTTCGAGCGCACCGTGCCGGCCAGCGGCTGGGCCACGACATAGGTGGTGAGCACCGCCCAGAACGGCCGCGGCAGCCCGGCGCGGCTCGCGATGTAGAGCGCCAGCATCGCGGCGCCGAAGGTCTTGAGCGAGAAGAGCCATTCGGCGCGCGAGTAGCGCAGCAACGCCAGCGCCTTCATGACCGGGCGACCACCGCGCCTCGCGCCATGCGCTCCAGGCGCGCTTCGAGCGCACCGAAGACGCGCAGGCAGGCCGCGAGGTCGGCGCTGCTCACCTCGTCGAACAGCTCCTGCCGAAAGCCGTCGAGCGCGCTCTCGATGCGGGTGCGGGCGCGCTGGCCGGCGAGCGTCAGGTGCAGCGTCTTGGCGCGGCGGTCGACCGGATCCTCGCGCCGCTCGACCAGGCCGGCTTCGACCAGCTGGTCGAGCTGCCGCACCAGCGAGGGTCCTTCGATGGCCAGCATGTCGGCCAGCACGCCGGGCCGCACGCCGTTGCCGAGCCGGCCGATCATGACCAGCGGCCAGGCGGTGGCCTGCGACATCCCGACGTGACCCACCGCCTTGTCGGCGGCGGCGCGGTAGCTGCGATGCAGGATCGGCAGCGCGGTGCCGAAGCTCATTTGTGCGTCGGCGCGCTGGCGGGCTGATTGCATGGCTTTCATTGTAGATGAAAATAGGTAGCTTGCTATCTAATTGGATCGATGCAGTCTGCGGGACCCGAAAGCGAAGGTCGAGAATGGCATCCACCATGACCTCCAACGCTGCCCCTCGTCTCCACGACGTCCTGATCGCCGGCGCCGGTCCCGTCGGCCTGTTCCTCGCCTGCGAGCTGCGGCTCGCGAAGCTCTCGGTGGCGGTGCTCGAACAGGCGCCGGACCCTGAGTCGCCCCTCAAGCGCCTGCCTTTCGGCATGCGCGGCCTGTCCGCACCGACGCTCGAGGCCTTCGACCGGCGCGGGCTGCTCGACGGCCTCTCCGCGCCCGACGCGAACGGCGGTCCGGGCGCCGCGCACTGGGCGCAACAGGCGCGGCGCCCGGGCGGCCACTTCGCCGGCATCCAGTTCTTCGAGGACCGCATCGACACGTCGAAGTGGCCCTGGCGCCTGCCGAGCCCGGCCGGCACGCGCCTGGCGGTGAACATGGCGCGACTCGAGACGCTGCTCGCCGATCGCGCGCTCGCGATGGGTGTCGAGATCCGCCGCGGCTGCGCGGTCGAGGCCTTCGACGTCGGCGAGGACGAGGTGTCGGTGCAAGCCGGCGGCGAACGCTTTCGCGGCCGCTGGCTGGTGGGCTGCGACGGCGGCCGCAGCACGGTGCGCAAGCTCGGCGGCTTCGACTTCACCGGCACCGACCCGGAGTTCACCGGCTATTCGGTGCAGGTCGAACTGGCCGAGCCCGGCGCGCTGCCGCTCGGCCGCCACTACACGCCGACCGGCATGTACACACACGGGCCGGCCGGCACCATCGCGATGGTCGACTTCGATGGCGGGGCGCATCACCGCACCCTGCCGATCACGCGCGAACAGGTGGAGGCGGTGCTGCGGCGCGTCTCGGGCACCGAGGTCAGCGTGACCGGACTGAAGCTCGCCACCACCTGGACCGACCGCGCCTGCCAGTCGAGCAGCTACCGCCGGGGCCGTGTGCTGCTGGCGGGCGATGCCGCGCACATCCATTCGCCGCTGGGCGGCCAGGGGCTCAACCTCGGGCTCGGCGACGCGATGAACCTCGGCTGGAAGCTGGCCGCGACGGTGCGTGGCGATGCGCCATCGGGGCTGCTCGACAGCTATTCGATCGAGCGGTTCCCGGTCGGCGCGCAGGTGCTCGACTGGTCGCGCGCGCAGGTGGCGCTGATGCGGCCGAGTCGAAGCTCGCGCGCGCTCGAGGCGATCGTCCGCGACCTCATCGACACGCCCGATGGCGCCACCTACTTCGCCGAGCGCGTCTGGGGCGTCTCGACGCGGCTGGACCTGGGCGAGGGGCATCCGCTGGCCGGCCGCAGCGCGCCCGACTTCGAATGGCGCGACGGCCGCAGGCTGGGCGCGTTGATGCGGTCGGGACGCGGGCTGCTGCTGGCCTTCGACGCATCGATCGCGCCGCTGCCGCGGGGCTGGAGCGACCGCGTGGACGTCGTCGCGGGCGAGGTGAAGGACCGCCTGGGCCTCGGCGCACTGCTGGTGCGGCCCGACGGCTGCGTGGCCTGGGCCAGCGACGCTGCGCCCGAGCGCGAAGACATGCTGCGGGCGATCCGCCGCTGGTTCGGGGAAGCCGGCCACTGAGGCCCGCCGCGGGCGCTGCGTCAGCCCGCCTGGCTCTCCAGCCACTGCGCGAACGCCCGTGCCTCCGACGGTGCATCCGCGGACAGGCCGAAGTAGTGCGGCTCCAGCGGCAGGCGATGCGCGGGCAGCACTTCGCGCAGCCGGCGCGACGCGATGTCCTGCCTCACCAGCGAAGCCGGGCTGAGCGCGATGCCCAGTCCGTCGAGCGCGGCCTGCACCACGAAGTGCAGGTGATCGAACTGCAGCGAGCCGGCGGACTTCAGCCGCGGT
Source organism: Xenophilus sp. L33 (assembly GCF_009765735.1). Taxonomy (GTDB): domain Bacteria; phylum Pseudomonadota; class Gammaproteobacteria; order Burkholderiales; family Burkholderiaceae_C; genus Variovorax. The sequence goes on along the minus strand of NZ_LMUW01000221.1, from coordinate 45,713 downwards.
GCATGGGCCTGCGTCTTCCAGTGGCGCCAGTCCTTCTCGCGGCTGCGCGACGACAGCAGCACGTGCGCCGACAGCGACCGGATGTCGGTGACCGGGTGGGCACGCAGCAGGGCGGCCGCGGCCACCAGCACCGCCTCGTCCTTCAGGAAGGGCTTGACCTGCAGCGCGGACGGCCAGCCCGAGAGGCCGCGCCGCATCGCGACGTCGAACGCGGCGCCGGCCTGGTCGGGCGCGACGGTGCTGGTGACGACCTGCGGCTCGATGCCGGGAAAGGCGGCCACGAAGGCCGGCAGCCGCGGGATGAGCCAGCGCACCGCAAACGAAGGCCGCACGTTGATGCGCACCGTGCGGCGCGCGCCGGCCTTCATCAGGTCGTCGGCGGCGGCGCCGAGTTGCTCCAATGCGGCGGCGGCCTCGGCGAAGAAGTGCTGCCCCTGCGGCGTCAGGTGCACCTGACGCACCTCGCGCCGGAAAAGTTCGACGCCGAGGAAGTCTTCCAGCGCCCGGATCTGCCGGCTGACCGCACCATGCGTGACATGCAGCTCGGCGGCGGCCCGCGTGAAGCTGAGTTCGCGCGCCGCGACCACGAACATGCGAACGGCGTTCAGGGGCGGCAGGCGGTCGGGCATGCGTGCGATTTTCTCACGCATGCGCGGCCGGCAAATCGTTTGTCAGCGATGGCTGCGTCGGGGACCATCCGCCACCTCACAACCAAGGAGAGCGGCCATGGCCCGATCGGACATCATCGACATTCGCGGACTCGAAGTCCTGGACAGCAGGGGCAACCCGACCGTGGAGGCCGAGGTCCGGCTGGCCGACGGTTCCATCGGCCGCGCGATGGTGCCTTCGGGCGCATCGACCGGCCAGCACGAGGCGCACGAGTTGCGCGACGGCGATGCGGCGCGCTATCTCGGCCGCGGCGTGCGCCGCGCGGTGGCGGCGATCGACGGCGAGATCCGCGACGCCTTGCTCGGCCGCGATGCGGCCCGCGCGGGTGCGATCGACGAGGTCCTGATCGTTCTGGACGGCACTGCGAACAAGAGCCGGCTCGGCGCCAACGCGATCCTGGGCGCATCGCTGGCGGCGGCGCACGCGGGCGCGGCCAGCGCGGGCCTGCCGCTCTACCGCCATCTCGGCGGCGCCGTCGCACGCATGCTGCCGGTGCCGATGATGAACATCGTCAATGGCGGCGCGCATGCCGACAACCCGCTCGACTTCCAGGAATTCATGATCGTGCCGCTCGGCGCCGATTCGTTCGCCGAGGCGGTGCGCATGGGTGCCGAGGTCTTCCACACGCTGCGCAAGTCGCTCGCGGAGAACGGCCACAACGTCAACGTCGGCGACGAAGGCGGCTTCGCGCCGCGCCTGCGCACGGCGGAGGAAGCGCTGGACCTGGTCGCCGCGGCGATCGAGCGGGCCGGTTATCGCGCGGGCAGCGAGATCGCGCTGGCCATCGATCCGGCGGCCAGCGAATTCTTCGACGGCGGCGTCTATCGCTACCGCGGCGAAGCGGTTGAGCGCGACGTCGGCGAGCAGGTGCGCTACCTCGAGAAGCTGCTCGCGACCTACCCGATCGTCTCGATCGAGGACGGCATGGCCGAGGACGACTTCGAGGGCTGGTCGCTGCTCACCGAAGCGGTCGGTGGCCGCTGCCAGCTGGTGGGCGACGACGTCTTCTGCACCAGCGCGGCGCGGCTGGCGGACGGCATCCGGCGCGGCATGGCCAATTCGATCCTGGTGAAGGTCAACCAGGTCGGCACCTTGAGCGAGATGTTCGACGCGGTCGACGTCGCCCGTCGCGCCGGCTACACCGCGGTGATGTCGCATCGTTCGGGCGAGACCGAGGACACGCGCATCGCCGACCTGGCGGTCGCCACCGGCTGCGGGCAGATCAAGACCGGCTCGCTGTCGCGCTCGGACCGCACCGCCAAGTACAACCGGCTGCTGCGCATCGAGCGCGAACTGGGTGGCGAGGCGCGCTACGGCGCCGGGGACTTCGGCATGCCGCGCTGAGCCACGCTGGGCGCGGCAGCGCGCGACCGCCTCAGTCGCTCAGCACGAAGCCTTCGTAGCCCTTGGCCGCGACGTCCGCGCACTTGATGCGGTAGTTGCCGTGGCCGCCGATGTAGGGCAGGAAGACGCGCGGCTTGCCCGGGATGTTGGCGCCGGTGTACCAGGAGTTGGCGGTCGGGAACAGGGTGGTGTCGGCCACGTCGTTGACGTGCTCGACCCACTGGTCCTCGGCGGCGCGGTCGGCTTCCATGCGGGCCAGGCCCTTGCCGCGCAGGTGCTGCAGGCACTCGGCGATCCACTCCACGTGGTGCTCGATCGAGGTCAGCATGTTGGTCAGCACCGAGGGGCTGCCCGGGCCGGTGATCAGGAACAGGTTCGGAAAGCCCGCGGTCATCAGGCCGAGGTAGGTGCGCGGGCCGGCGGTCCACTTGTCGGAAAGCCGTGCGCCGTCCTTGGTGTGGATGTCGATGTTGAGCACCGCGCCGGTGACGGCGTCGTAGCCGGTCGCGAAGACGATCGCGTCGAATTCGTGGTCGGCCGCCTCGGTGCGGATGCCCTCGGGCGTGATCTTCACGATCGGGTCGCGGCGCACGTCGACCAGCTTCACGTTGTCGCGGTTGTAGGTCTCGTAGTAGTGGGTGTCCAGGCAGATGCGCTTGGTGCCGATGTGGTGGTCGGTCGGCGTCAGCAGCGCCGCGACCTTCGGGTCCTTCACGGTGCGGCGGATCTTCTCGCGCACGAACTCGGCCATGGTCTGGTTGGCCTCGGGGTTCGACAGGATGTCCTTGTAGATGCGGGTGAAGCCGGTGGTGCCGCGCAGCCAGCCGCCTTCGTAGACGCGCTGGCGCTCGTCGGGCGCGTCGTCGAGCGCGCCCTTGTCGGGTGTGGGATGACCGGCGATGCCGGCCGACGAAAAGCGGGCCTTCTCGCGATGCTGCGCATAGGCGGCCTTGTAGCTGCGCTCGAATTCCGAATCCATCTCGCGGTTGAAGGCGGGCAGGCTGAAGTTGGGCGTGCGCTGGAACACGGTGAGCTGCCGGGCCTGCCGCGCGATCTGCGGGATCGCCTGGATGCCCGAGGAGCCGGTGCCGATCACGCCGACGCGCAACCCGCTGAAGTCGACGCCCTCGTGCGGCCAAGTGCCGGTGTGATAGAGCTTGCCCTTGAAGTCGTCGCGCCCCGGGAAGTCGGGCATGCGCGGCAGCGAGAGGCAGCCGCCGGCCATGATGAAGAAGCGGGCCTTGACCACGTCGCCGCGGTCGGTGGTGACGGTCCAGAGGTTCGTTTCGGGATCGAACTCGCCGCTGGTGACGCGGGTCTCGAACTTGATCGCGTCGCGCAGGCCGAAGCGGTCGGCCACGTGGTTGGCGTAGCGAAGGATCTCGGCCTGCGCCGCGTAGCGCTCGCTCCACTTCCATTCCTGCTGCAGTTCCTCCGAGAAGGAATACGAATATTCGACGCTCTCGACGTCGCAGCGCGCGCCGGGATAGCGGTTCCAGTACCAGGTGCCGCCGACGCCGTCGCCGGCCTCGAAGGCGCGCACCTGCATGCCGGCCTGGCGCAGCTTGTGGATGGTGTAGAGGCCGGCGAAGCCGGCGCCGACGATGACCGCGTCGAGGATCGTGGTGTCGGGTTGCGCGGTGGGCGCGCGGAGGGTGCTTGTCTCTGTCATGGGGGCAGTTCGTGGAAGGGAGAAATTGACCGTTTTCCGGGTTCGCTCCTACAATGCCGCAGGATTGGACTAATGGTCAAGTCTTTTAATAACCCCTGAGGCAAAAGCATGAAAAACGAAAATCGGCCCACCTTCCGCGACGACAGCCTGCAGGGCCGCGTGGCCGTGGTGACCGGCGCCGGCGGCGGCTTGGGCGGCGCCATCGTGGCGCGGCTGGCGGGCATGGGTGCCACCGTGGTGGCCACCGACCTGAAGGCGCCGGCGGTCTCGCCGGACGCGAAGAACACGGTCGCGATGGCGCTCGACGTCACCGACGAAGCCTCGGTCGAGGCGCTGGCCGCCGCGGTCAAGGAACGCTTCGGCCGCTGCGACATCCTGGTCAACAACGCCGGCATCATGGCGCCGGTGACGCCGCTCGAAGAGCTGTCGACGGCCGTCTGGGACCGCGTGATGAGCGTCAACCTGCGCGGCTCCTTCCTGTGCGCCAAGCACCTCGCGCGGCTGATGCTGGCGCAGGGCAGCGGCGCGATCGTCAACCTGGCCTCGATCGGCGCGCGCGTGCCGAACGACATCGGCCCCTACGGCCCCAGCAAGGCCGGCGTGCTCGGCCTCACGGCACAGATGGCGGTCGAATGGGGCTCGCGCGGCATCCGCACGAACTCGGTCAGCCCGGGGATGATCCGCACGCCGATGTCCGAGCATTTCTATCAGAACGAGAAACTGCACCAGGGCCGCATCAAGGTGGTGCCGACCGGCCGCATCGGCGTGCCGCAGGACATCGCGGATGCGATCGCCTTCCTGGTGAGCGACGCCGCCGCGTACATGAACGGCCAGGACGTGCTGGTCGACGGCGGCTTCATGCGCACGGCGCTCATGAACGTGCAGCCGGCGCAATTCGGAGGCTAGTCGATCAGGACGATGCCCTTGGCCTTGATCAAGGCCTGGAAGCGTCGTCCCTCGTCGTCCACCAGTGCGCGGAAGGCCTCGGGCGTGCTGCTCTGGGCCTTGAAGCCCGCGTTCAGCAGCGCCGCCTGCAGGCCCGGATCGGCCAGCGAGACGCGCACCGCGTCGGCCAGTTTCGCGACCACCGGCGCCGGCATGCCGGGCGGGCCGACATAGCCGTAGAAGACCTGCAGCGTCATGCTGGGCAGGCCCAGTTCCTTCATCGTCGGCACGTCCGGCAGCGAGGCTTCGCGCTCCGGCCCGGTCACCGCCAGCGCCTTGACCTTGCCCGCCTTGATCAGCGGCAGGTTGGTCGAGATGGCGTCGAAGTAGAAGTCGATGTTGCCGCTCATCAGCGCCGCCGCCGATTCCGACGAGCCCTTGAAGGGCACGTGCAGGGCGTCGAAGCCGGCCTCGGTCTTCAGCATCTCGGCCAGGAGGTGCAGGCTGCCGTTGACGCCGTTCGAGCCGAAGGTCAGCTTGCCCGGATTGGCCTTGGCATAGGCAACGAGCGCGGGCAGGTCGGCGAAGCGTCCCGGCGCGGCGATCATCACGAAGGACGACGTGGCGGCCAGGCTGACGGTGCTCAGCGTCTTCACGTCGTAGCCGGGCTTCTTGTACAGGTAGGGCGAGACCGCCATCAGGCCGTTGCCGACCCAGGCCAGCGTGCCGCCGTCCGCGGGCGCCCGCATCAGTTCCTGCATCGCGATGATGCCGGCCGCGCCGGGCTTGTTCTCGACGATGGCCGGCAGGCCCAGGGTCTTGCCCAGTTGCTGGCTGACCAGTCGCGAGGTCGCGTCCATGGTGCCGCCGGCGGTGGAGCCGACCAGCACGCGGACCGTGCCGGCGGCGAAGGATTCGGCCGCGGCCGCGATCCTCGCGACACCGGCGGCCAGGCCCGCGACCAGCAGCGCGCGGCGGCGCGTCGACACGTTCATGCCGCCGCCTTCGCGGCCTGCGGCCCGCGCACCAGGCGTCCGGGCGTGGCGCCCGTGTGCTCGCCGTCGCGGTAGGTCAGCACGCCCGACAGGACGGTCGCGCTGTAGCCGCTGGCCTTCTGCAGGAGGCGCTTCCCGCCGGCCGGCAGGTCGTCCACGATGTAGGGCTTGCCGAGCGCCAGCCGGTCGAAGTCGATCACGTTGAGGTCGGCCTTCATGCCCGGCTTGACGAGCCCGCGGTCGTGCAGGCCGACCGCGAAGGCCGGGTCGCTGGTGTAGCGGCGCACCAGTTCCTCCACGCTCTGGCGGCCGCTCGAGCGGTCGCGGCCCCAATGGGTCAGGAGGAAGGTCGGGAAGCTGGCGTCGGTGATGAAGCCGACATGGGCGCCGCCGTCGCCGAGGCCGATCAGCGCGTTCGGATGCTCCAGCGTCTCGCGCACCGGCTCCAGGTTGAATTCGTTGTAGCCGGTGAAGGTGGCGTAGAGAAAGCCGCGGCCCTCGTCCTCCAGCAGCATGTCGTAGGCGACCTCGTTGGCCGGTCGGCCCTCACGCCGCGCCACCGAGGCGACCGAGGTCTCGCGCGGCGGCTCGTAGTTGGGCGGGTCGCCGAGCAGGAACATGTGCTCGTACATCTGCGCGAAGCCCATGCGCTCGAAGAGCGGGAAGGTGCTGTCCTTGAACGGGTCCTCCGACAGGATGCGCGCGCGGATCTCCGGCTCGCGCATCTTCGCGACCCGCTCGGCGAGCGGCAGGTGCGCGAGCGAGCGGTAGGTGGCGGTGGCCGCGAACGGGTTCTGGGTGCCGGAGAGGCCGAACAGCGAACCGATCGGGCGCGGCGCGGTCACCGGCCGCATCGACAGGCCGTCGGCGGCGGCCTGGTCGGACAGCGCGAGCAGTTCGCGCCAGACCGTGCTGCGCGGGCCGTGCCGCTGGTTCATCGAGAAGACGCAGGTGCGCCCGGAACGCTCCACCAGGCGGCGCAGCATGCCGAACTCGGTGGCGGCGTCGGGCGTGTCCCAGTCGGAGACGAACTCGATCTGGCCGTGGCCGGCGTCGGCCAGGCCCATCGCGATGCCGGTCAGCTCGTCTTCCTGCGCGCGCAGCATCGGCGTCGGGTCGCCCTTGACCGTCTTGTGGCTCACGGTGCGCGAGGTGGTGAAGCCGAAGCCGCCGGCGCGCATCGCCTCGGCGGTCATGGCGCGCATGGTGGCGATGTCCTCGGGGGTCGCGTTCTCCAGCCGCAGGGCGCGCTCGCCCATCACGTACACGCGCAGCGGGCCGTGCGGCAGCTGCGCGCAGATGTCCATGTCGCGCGGCTGGGCGTCGAGCGCGGCGAGGTAGTCGGAGAAGCTTTCCCAGTTCCAGCGCAGGCCTTCGGTGAGGCAGGCGCCGGGGATGTCCTCCACGCCTTCCATCAGCTCGACGACCGCCGCGCGGTCGGCCGGCCGCACCGGCGCGAAGCCGACGCCGCAGTTGCCCATGACCACGGTGGTGACGCCGTGCCAGGAGCTCGGCGTGAGCTGCTGGTCCCAGATCGCCTGGCCGTCGTAATGGGTGTGGATGTCGACGAAGCCGGGCGTGACCAGCTGGCCGCGGGCGTCGATCTCCTCGCGGCCGCTGCCTTCGAAGCGACCGACCGCGGCGATCAGGCCGTCCTTGACGGCAACGTCGGCCTCGACGGCCGGGTTGCCCGTGCCGTCGATGACGCGGCCGTTGCGGATGACGATGTCGAATGCGTATTCCATGTGCGGGGTCCTAGTCGACGGTGATGCCGGAGGCCTGGATCACGGGCTTCCAGCGCGCGGTCTCGGACTTGATGCGTTCGGTGAAATACGCCGAACTGGTGTCGGGCGCCGGGTCGGTCACCAGCGCCTTCAGCTGGGCGCGGGTCTGCGGCGAGGCCAGCACCTCGGCGGCCGCCTTGTTGAGCTTGTCGAGGATCGGCTGCGGCGTGCCCTTGGGCGCGAACAGGCCGTAGAAGGATTCCATCACCAGCTCGGGCATGCCGAGCTCGGCGGTCGTAGGCACGTCCGGCAGGACGTCGAGGCGCTTCTTGCTCAGCACCGCCAGCGGCCGCATCTGCCCGGCCTTGATGAAGTTGAGCGACGACAGGTCGCCGAAGACCACCGAGGTCTCGCCGCCGAGCAGGCCCATGTACGCCGGCGCTCCGCCCTTGTACGGCACGTGCACCATGTGCGATCCGTTCAGGAGGTCGAACATCGCCGGCATCACGTGGTAGGTGCTGCCGATGCCGGCCGAGCCGTAGGTCAGCGCGCCCGGCTTCGACTTGGCCTGGGCCCGCAGGTCGGCGAAGTCCTTGATCGTGCTGTCGGTCTTGACCACGATCACATTGCCGCCGACGAAGCACATCGCGATGTGCTCGTAGTCCTTGACCGGATCGAAGGGCAGATTCTTGGTCAGGCTCGGCGACAAGGTCGAGGTGCTGTTGGTGCCAAGCATGATGGTGTAGCCGTCGGGCGCCGCGTTCTTCAGGTCGAGGAAGGCGGTGATGCCGCCGCCGCCCGGCCGGGCGTCGACGAAGACCGGCTGGCCCAGCTTCTGGCTCAGGCCCTCGGCCAGGATGTGCGCCAGGCTGGCGCCGAGGCCGCCGGCGGCGAAGGGCCAGATCATGCGGATCTGCTTGTCGGGATAGGCGGCGAAGGCCGGCAGCTGCCATAGCGCGGCGAGCGCGAGCATCGCCCCGACCACGGAACGTCGAATCGTCTTCAAGTTGGTCTCCGGAGGAATCGAAAGAGGCTTCAGGCGGGTGCGCGCTGCGGTCCGCGCACCAGGCGGCCGGGCAGGGCGCCGGTGGCGACGCCTTCGCGGTAGACCGTGGTGCCCGAGACGATGGTCGCCACGTAGCCGTTGGCGCGCTGAAGCAGCCGGCGGCCGCCGGCCGGCAGGTCGAACTGCATGTGCGGCGCGGCCATGCCGAGGCGGCCCGGATCGATCACGTTGAGGTCGGCCTTCATGCCGGGCGCGACCACGCCGCGGTCGTAGAGTCCGACGGTGCGCGCGGTGTCGGAGGTCTGGCGCTTGACCAGCCAGGGCAGGTCGAAGCGGCCGGTGGCATTGCCCCAGTGGGAGAGCATGAAGGTCTGGAAGCTGGAGTCGGAGATCAGGCCGACGTGGGCGCCGCCGTCGCCGAGGCCGACGATCGTGTTCGGGTCGGCGATCATGTCGCCGCACACCTCCAGGCTCTGGCCGGCGTAGTTGGCGAAGGGCGAATAGAGCATGCCGTGGCCGTCCTCGGTCATCATCCGCTCGTAGGCCACCTCGCCCGGCGTGCGGCCTTCGCGCGAGGCGATCGCGGCGATCGACTGTTCCGGGCCCGGGTCGTAGTCGGGCGGGTTGCCGAAGGGGTAGATGTTGGTGAACTCGACCAGCCGCGCGCCGAGCGGCGTCGAGCCGGCCTCGACGATCTCGCGCAGCAGCGCGTCGCGCACCGCCGGCTGGCGCATGCGCGCGACCCGCTCCTCGAAGGGCAGGTCGGCGATCGCCTGGTAGGACGGGCATTCCGAGAACACGTTGCGGCTGCCCTGCAGGCCCAGCAGCACGCCGACGCCGCGCGGCGCCACCTGGGCGGACATCGGCAGGCCATCGTTCACCGCCTCGGCGGTCAGCGCCAGGATGCGCTTCCAACCGCCGGCGTTCTTGTGCTTCTGCATCAGCGAGAAGGAGAGCGGCCGGCCCGAGACCTCGACCAGCCGGCGCATCAGCGCGAATTCGCCGTCGACGTCGGCGCCGTCGAAGTCGGTGATCATCTGCAGCACGCCGCGGCCGGCGTCCTTGACGCCGAGCGCGATCGCGGTGAGTTCTTCCTCGGCGGCACGCAGCGTCGGGGTCGGTGCGCCCGAGACCGACTTGTGGTTGATCGAGCGCGAGGTCGAGAAGCCGATCGCGCCGGCGCGCATCGCCTCGGTGGTCAGTTCGCGCATGCGCACGCGGTCTTCCGGCGTGGCCATCTCCAGGCGCGAGGCCCGCTCGCCCATCACGTAGACGCGCAGTGCCGCGTGCGGCAACTGGGCGGCGTAGTCGATGTCGTGAGGCTTGCGCTCCAGCGCGTCGAGGTAGTCGCCGAAGCTCTCCCAATGCCAGTCCAGGCCCTCCTGCAGGGCGACGCCGGGAATGTCCTCGACGCCTTCCATCAGCTCGATCAGGCGGTCGTGGTCGGCCTTGCGCACCGGCGCGAAGCCGACGCCGCAATTGCCCATGACGGTGGTGGTGACGCCGTGCCAGCTGGACGGCGCGAAGCGCTGGTCCCAGATCGCCTGGCCGTCGTAGTGGGTGTGGATGTCGACGAAGCCGGGCGTGACCATCAGTCCGCGGGCGTCGATCTCGTCGCGCCGGCGGCCGGTGACGCGGCCGACCTCGACGATGCGGCCGTCGCGCACCGCCACGTCGGCTTCCACCAGGGGCCCGCCGAGGCCGTCGGCCACGGCGCCGCCGCGAATCACCAGATCGTAGGTAGTCATTGTTGTCTCAACCGTCTTAATGGTAAGACCATATATTAGTCCAACAGAAGGCGGCTGGAAAGGGAAAGACCCCGGGGTGTGGCGAACCGGCGTTCGGACGCGCCCCGGCCCGGCCGCCCCGCCGAAGTTCTGGACGAAAATCGACAGATGTTCCTCGATATACCCGCGCAAAACGACGCAAGCCCGCCATGCCGGCGCTGAATTCGTCCAAGGGCCCCGCGCCCGGCCTGCCGCCCGGCACCGGCATCCTTCTTTCGCTGATCGCGAGCGGCCAGGCCCGCTCCAGGGCGGAGCTGATCGAGGCCTCGGGCCTGTCGCGCTCCACCGTCGGCGAGCGGCTGGCGGCCCTCTTCGACGGCCGGTTCATTCTCGAAGCCGAGGCGAGCATGCCCAGCGGCGGCCGTCCGACCCGCGTGCTGGCGCTCAACAGGTCGTTCAGCGTCGCGCTGGTGTCGGACGTCGGCGAGAGCCACGTGCATTCGGCGGTGACCGACCTGCAGCCGGGCATCCTGGCCGAGACGGTGGATCCGATCGACGTCGGCAGCGGCCCGCAGGCCGTGCGCGCGGTGATCGCGCGCCAGTACCGGCAGCTGCTCAAGCAGGTCGGTCGAGGCAAGGGCGAGGTGCTCGGCATCGGGCTCGGGCTGCCGGCACCGGTCGACCACGCGAGCGGCCGCGTCTTCGGCCCTTCGGTGATGACCGGCTGGGACGGCTTCGACGTGCGCGCCTGGCTGCAGGCCGAATTCGATGCACCGGTCTCGGTCGAGAACGACGTCAACCTGATGACCCTGTCGGAGCTGCGCCGCTTCTGGCCCGACGTCGGCCAGCTGCTCTTCATCAAGGCCGGCACCGGCATCGGCAGCGGCATCGTGACCGATCGCCACATCTACCGCGGTGCGCAGGGCGCGGCCGGCGACATCGGCCACATCCAGTTCTCCACCACGAACGCGCCGTTGTGCCGCTGCGGCAAGCTCGGCTGCGTCGAGGCGCGCGCCGGCGGCTGGGCGATCGCGCGCGACCTGCGGGCGGCCGGCTTCGAGGCGAAGGACGCGCGCGACGTGCTGGCGCTGGTCGGCAAGGGTGTGCCGGAAGCGGTCCACCTGGTGCGCGAAGCGGGTCGGGTGCTGGGCGAAGTTGCGGCCGACGTCGTCAGCATCCTGAACCCCGGCGTGATCGTGATCGGCGGCACGCTGGCGGCCGCCGAGGAGCACCTGCTCGCCGGCGTGCGCGAGAGGGTCTACCAGCGCTGCCTGCCGCTGGCCACGCGCACCCTGCAGATCTCGGCGGCGCGCTCCGACCCGCGCAGCTGCCTGCTGCTCGGCGCGGCGCAGCTGGTGATCGAGGCGCAGCTGCAGCCGGCCACCATCGAGCGCACGCTGGAGCGGCTTCGCCGGACGGCGGCCGCCTGAACGGGTTTTCCTGCGGCGCCTACCAGCAGACGAAGCCGCCATCCACCAGCAGGTCGAGCCCGGTGCAGTACGAGGCCGCCCGGCTCGACAGGAACACCGCCGGCCCGACCAGTTCGTCCACGTTGGCCATGCGGCCGAGCGGCGTGTCGGCGGCGAACTGCTGGCGCTTCGATTCCGGCACGTCGGGCCGCACGGTCTGCGGCGTGAGCGTGTAGCCGGGGCTGATGCTGTTGACACGCACGCCGCGGTCGCTCCATTCGACCGCCAGGCACTTGGTCAGGTGCACGACGCCGGCCTTGGAGGTGTTGTAGTGAACCTGCTGGATGCCGCGGTTGACGATGGTGCCCGACATCGACGCGATGTTGACGATCGTGCCGCGCTTGCGCGGCAGCATCACGCGCGCCTCGGCCTGGCAGGAGCGGAAGACGCCGTCGAGATTGATCGACATCACCTGCTGCCATTGCGCCTCGGCCATGTCCTCGGCCGGCGCGGCATTCGCGATGCCGGCGCAGTTGACCGCGACCTCGATCGGGCCGAGCTGGCGCTCCGCCGCCTCGACCGCGCGGCCGAGGTCCTCGGACTTGACCACGTCGCCTTCGAGCGCGATCGCGCGCCGGCCGAGCGCGCGGATGCGCGCCAGCGTCTCCTCGATCTGCGGATGGCCCGGCAAGTCGAAGCAGGCGACGTCGGCGCCCGCTTCGGCCAGGCCGACGGCGATGCGCTGACCGATGCCGCTGCCGGCGCCGGTGACGAAGGCGATCTGGCCGCCGAGGTCGAAGAGGCCGGGGCTGGAGGAGGAGGGCGAGGAAGTCATTTCGGTGGGCTTTCGAATGAAGATGGGTTCGGGACGAAGGAATCGAGCGCGTGCATCGCCCGGCGCAGGCCGGCGTTGTCCGCGAGGCCGACGTACTGGCGGTAGAGGCCCTCGTAGACCGCATGGGCCTCGGGGTCGGGCCGGTAGTCGACGAAGCTCTTCGCGCCGTAGCGCTGCGCGCCTTCGGCGAAGTCGCGCACCACGCCCGCGGCGACCGCGCCGTGGATCGCGGCGCCGACGGCGGTGGCATGGTCGATGAGCGGCACCTGGAGGCGGCGTCCGAGCACGTCGGCCATCAGTTGCATCAGGAGCGGGTTGTTGCGCGACAGGCCGCTCGTCAGCAGGATGCGCTCGACCGGCGCGCCGCCGGCGGTAAAGCAGTCGACGATGCGCCGGGTGCCGAAGCACAGCGCCTCGAGCAGCGCGCGGTAGACGTCGACCGCGGTGGTCTGGAGGTTCATGCCGACGAGCAGGCCGCTCAGCGACGCATCGCCCAGCGGCACGCGGCAGCCGTTCCACCAGTCGAGCGCCAGCAGGTGGTTCTGGCCGGGCCGCAGTTCGGCGGCCTGGGCGTTGAAATGGGCGAAGCCTCGGTCGAGGTCGGTGTGTTGCAGCAGGCCGCGCAGCTGCCATTCGAGCATGTCGCCGAAGCCGGCCTGGCCGGCCTCGTAGCACCAGAAGCCCGGCAGCACGCCGTCGCGCGCCACGCCCTCGATGCCGCTCGGCAGCGGGCGCTCGACATCGTCGAGCAGCATGAAGGCGGCCGAGGTGCCCAGCGCGCCGACCAGCGTGCCGGCGCTCGTGGCGCCGGCCGCGGGCATCACGACATGCGAATCGATCACCGCGACCGCCACCGCCGCTTCGCCCTCGATGCCGGTGCGGGCACGCCAGTCCGCGTTCAGCCGGCCGGCCCGCGAGCCGATCGGCAGCGGCGGCCCCAGCCGTTCCTCGAGCCCTTCGACCAGACCCTGCGGGTAGCCGCGTCCCGGCAGGTATTGCGCCTTGTAGGCGGCGAAGCCGAGGCTGCGCGCTTCCTCGCCGGTGAATTGCCGCACCAGCCAGTCGCCGCCTTCGATGAAGCGTTCGGCCTGCTGCCACAGGGCCGGCGATTCGTCGGCCATCTGGGCCGCCTTGGCGATCAGCCATTCGGCCGAGAGCTTGCCGCCGACGGGCCGCAGGAATTCGCCGCCGCGCGCGTTGATGCGCTCGGCCCAGGGCTGCGCCGCCTGGTGCTTCCAGAGCTTGACGTAGGCATGGGGCGCGCCGGGGTGCAGGGTCGAGAGCGGCGTGCCGTCCGCGCGGGCCGGCAGCGGTGAACTGGCGGTGAAGCCGAGGCCGATGCCGTGCACCTGCCGGCCGCGCCCGAGCCGCCCGAGGATCGCCTCGGCCGCCTCCGTGTAGTCGGTGGCGCACTGCAGCGCCCAGCCGGGCGCGAGCGGCGTGCCGTCGGGCAGCGCCGCGCTCAGCGTGCCGTGGCGATAGGCATGGGTGTGGCTGGCGACGACCGCGCCGCTTTCGGCGTCCACCAGCACGCCGCGTGCGGACTGGGTGCCGTAGTCGAGACCGATCAGGAAGCCGGGCGTCATGCGTGGGAACAGCGTTCGAGGGACCCGAATGCTATCCCAGGTTTTGACGTTTATCCTGATCTCGTATCGATCTTTTGATCAAAATAATACAAAACATCAAGCCATCTGCAGCACGACCTTGCCGGTCACCTGCCGGCTGGTGATGTAGCGCAGCGCCTCGACCGCGCTGTCGAGCGGGTAGCGGGCCGACACCAGCGGCCGCACCTTGCCTTCGGGGTACCAGGCCAGGATCTGCTCCAGGTTGGCCTGCGCCTCGGGCCACCAGCCGTCGCGCCAGACGTCGTAGCGCACGCCGAGCACGTCGTAGCCCTTGACCAGCGGCATGTTGACTTTCAGCGTCGGGATGCGGCCGGCGGTGAAGCCGATCACCAGGTAGCGGCCCATCCAGCCGATGGCGCGCACCGCCTCGTCGAAGGCGTCGCCGCCGACCGGGTCGTAGACCACGTCGACGCCCTTGCCGCCGGTCAGCGCCTTCACCTCCTCGCGCCAGTTCGGCAGGGTGTAGTCGACCGCGTGGTCGGCGCCGTGGCGGAGCGCGAGGGCGCGCTTCTCGTCGGTGCTGGCCGCCGCGATCACCCGCGCGCCGAGCGCCTTGCCCAGTTGCACCGTCGCCAGCCCGACGCCGCCGGCGGCGCCCAGCACCAGGAGGCTCTCGCCGGGCTGGATGTGGGCGCGCTGCTTGAGCGCATAGAGCGAGGTGCCGTAGACCACCGGCGTCGCGGCGGCCTCCTCGAAGCTCATCGAGGGCGGCAGGGCGAAGAGGCGCTCCTCGGGCAGCACGATCTGTTCCGCGAAACCGCCGCCGTCGACCTTCGAGACGCCCATGACCCGGTCGCCGACCCGGAAGCGGCTCGTGCCGGGGCCGGTCCCGGTCACCACGCCGGCGCTTTCGCTTCCCGGGATCCACGGCAGCGGCGGCTTGATCTGGTGCAGGCCCTCGGCCTTGAGCGAATCCGGGAAGTTGACGCCGGCGGCCTTGACCGCGACGCGCACCTCGCCGGCGCCGGGGGCGGCCACCGGCATCTCCTCGCAGCGCAGTTGATCGACCGGCGCGAACGCGCGGCAAACGATGGCCTTCATGCTTGTGCTCTCCTGGCACGCCACGACGGATGCCATTTTAATGGTAAGACCATATAATAAACCGGCACGATGCAAGACCACGGAAAACGCCCATGCTGATCAAGACCCTTTGCCTCGCACTCCCTGCCTCGGCCGCCGGATCCGCCATCGAGCCCGCGGAGGTCGCGCTGCGGATCGACGCCGCCGCCGATCGCGCGGTGAGCCAGGTGGGCGGCGTGCAACAGGTGATCGTCAACCGCGTGCTGCGCCACATCCCGACCGACTACGTCGACAACGACCGGCCCTACAACGGCGTGACCGCCGAGGCCGACCGCATCGCGCTCACGCTGGCGCTCGAATTCGCGGACGCGGAAGCCGCGGCCGAGGTGGTCGCGAGCAGCGCCTGGCACGGCTTCATGGACAGCGTGCGCGCCGCCGCCACGCCGCTCTTCACGCTCGACACCGTGCCCAACGTGCCGGTGCCGCTGCACGGCGGCGCCGTCGACGGCGGCTTTCGGCGCTGGCTGCTGCTGACCCGCAGGGCGGCGACGCCGGCCGCGTTCCGCGACGGCTGGTTCGGCCGCCATGCGAGCCTGGTGCGGCACCTGCCGCTGCTCGACGGCTACGTGCAGGGCCTGGTCGGCGCGCGCTACGACGCCGAGGGCGCGGCGGTGGCCTACGAGGCGATGCCGATCGACGGCATCGCCGAGGTCTGCTTCGCCGACGAACAGGCGATGAACACCAGCTATGCATCCGACGCACGCCTGCCGCTGCGCGACGACGGCCGCGACCTGATGGACCGGGTCAGCACGCTGCTGGTGCAGGGCAGGGCTTTCAACCACGGAAGGTGAGGACATGACGACGATGACGAACCAGGCCTTCGACCAGACGGTCGACGTGTTGGTGGTGGGCTCCGGTGCCGGCGGCATGGCCGCGGCGGTGGCGGCCCGCAAGAAGGGTCTCGAGGTGCTGCTGCTCGAGAAGGAGGCGCTCTACGGCGGCACCACCGCGCGCTCCGGCGGCGTGCTGTGGGTGCCCAACAATCCGATCTCGACCTTCAAGCCGCAACCCGATTCGCTCGACGCCGCGCGCACCTACCTGCGGCACGAATGCGGCGCCTTCTACGACAGCGAGCGCATCGAGGCCTTCCTGGCGCACGGCCCGCGCATGGTGGACTTCTTCACCAAGGAAACCGCGGTGTCGCTGATCCCGCTGCCCGACTACCCGGACTACCACTCCGAAAGCCCGGGCGGACGCACAGGCGGGCGCTCGATCATGGCCGCGCCGATGGACGGCCGCGAACTGGGCGAGCACATCAAGCAACTGCGCCCGCCGCTCAAGGAGATCACCTTCGTCGGCATGATGTTCAATTCGTCGGCCGAGGTCGGCCACTTCTTCAACGTCACCCGCTCCTTCGCCTCGGCCTGGTACGTGGCCAAGCGGCTGGTGACGCATGCCAAGGAAATGATCTTCCACGGCCGCGCGATGCGGCTGACCAACGGCAATGCGCTGGCCGCGCGGCTGGCCAAGTCGGCCTTCGACCTCGGCATCCCGATGTGGCTCGAATCGCCCGCCACCGCGCTGATCCGCGAGGACGGCCGGGTGGTCGGCGCGGTGGTGCACAAGAAGGACGGCGGCTCGGTGCGGGTGCGCGCGCGGCTCGGCGTGGTGCTGGCGGCCGGCGGCTTTCCGCAGGACGTGGAGCGCAAGAAGTCGCTGTTCCCACATGCGCCGACCGGGCAGGAGCACCTGTCGCCGGCGCCGCCCGGCAACACCGGCGACGGCCTCCGGCTGGCCGAGTCGGTCGGCGGCAAGGTGGCGCGGGACCTGCCGAACGCGGCGGCCTGGATTCCGGTGTCGCGCGTCACGCGCTCCAACGGCGAGACCGGCGTCTTCCCGCACCTGATCGACCGCTACAAGCCCGGCATCATCGCGGTCAACCGCCGCGGACGCCGCTTCACCAACGAGTCGGATTCGTACCACGACATGGGCATGGCGATGCAGAAGGAATGCGCCGACGGTGCCGAGGTCGCGGCCTGGCTGATCGCCGACCACCGCACCCTGCGCCGCTACGGTCTCGGCTTCGCCAAGCCCTTCCCGCTGCCGCTCGGCGCGCACCTGCGCTCGGGCTACCTGCTGCGCGGCGCGACGCTGGCCGAGCTGGGCCAGAAGGCCGGCATCGACGGGGCGCAGCTGCAGGCCACGGTGAACGAATACAACGTCGGCGCCGACCAGGGCAAGGACCTGCAGTTCCGCCGCGGCTGGCGGGTCTACAACCGCTTCCTCGGCGACAAGACCCACGAGCCCAACCCCTGCGTCGCACCGGTGCGGCAAGGGCCGTTCTATGCGGTCAAGGTGGTGATGGGCGACCTCGGCACCTTCGCCGGCATCCGCACCGACGCCGACGCCCGCGTGCTCGATGCCGGTGGCCAGCCGGTGCCCGGCCTCTTCGCGGCCGGCAACGACAACGCCAGCGTGATGGGCGGCGGCTATCCAGGCGGCGGCATCACGCTCGGCCCGGCGATGACCTTCGGCTTCATCGCGGCCGAGTTCATGGCGGCCGAAGGCCTGGCCGAGCAGGCGGTGGCGCATTCGCGCAAGGCGGTCGTCGCCGCGTGAGCGCAGCGATGCGGACCTGACTGGAAGCCACGCGCGCTTCGCGTGGCAGTCCTACACCGGCATTCGATCCGCCCTACAGGGCGGAGATGGCGCCGCGCCTAACGTTGCGCTCATGCCAAGCCACTGCCGCCGACCTGCCCCATGACGTCGACGCGCAAGGGCCGCCTTTACTGGGTGATGGGCGTGATCGCGCTGGTCGCCATCGCGCTCGTGGCATGGGTGCTGCTTCATCGCAAGAAGGCGCCGCCGCCCAAGCCGCAGGCGGTGCCGGTGGCGGTCGCGCAGGCCAAGGTTCAGAACGTGCCCGTCACCATCCGCGAACTCGGCATGGCGCAGGCCTGGACCAGCGTCACCGTGTACGCGCAGGTGAGCGGCATCCTGCAGAAGGTCGACTTCACCGAAGGCCAGCAGGTCAAGGCCGGGCAGGTACTGGCCGAGATCGACCCGGCGCCGTATCGCGCGGCATTGACGCAGGCACAAGGTGCGCTCAAGCGCGACCAGGCGCTGCTCGCCGGCGCCAAGGTCGACCTGACCCGCTACAAGACGCTGGTCGACCAGGACTCGATCAGCCGCCAGACCTACGACGACCAGGTCGCGCAGGTGCAGCAGGACGCGGGCACCGTGCTGCTCGACCAGGGCTCGGTCGACACCGCCGAGGTCAACCTGCGCTGGACCCGGATCGTCTCGCCGGTGAGCGGCCGCGCCGGGGTTCGCATGGTCGACCAGGGCAACCTCATCAACGCGGGCAACTCGGGCGCCAGCGCATCCGCCATCACCACCAGCGCGACCGGCAGCTCGAGCGCCAGCACCAGCTCGTCGAACAGCGGCATCGTCATCATCAACCAGCTGGAGCCGATCGCGGTCACCTTCAGCGTGCCGCAGGGCGCGTTCCAGCAGCTGACGGACCTGTCGGACGGCTTTCGCAAGCCGCTCGCAACGCAGGCGCTGAGCCAGGAGACCGGCGCGGTGCTCGGCGACGGCCAGTTGACCATCGCCGACAACCGGGTCAATCCGGCGACCGGCACGGTCGAGCTGAAGGCGCGCTTCGACAACGCCGGCGACCGCCTCTGGCCGGGCCAGTTCATCAACGTGCAGCTCACGCTGAAGACGCTGCCGGACGCGGTCACCATCCCTTCCGCGGCGCTCAACCACGGACCCAAGGGGCCCTTCGTCTATGTCGTCGGCCCGGACCAGAAGGTGGCCAATCGGCCGGTGAAGACGAGCTGGACCGAAGGCGACACGGTGGTGGTGAGCGAAGGCGTGATGGACGGCGACACGGTGGTCACCGACGGCCAGAAGACGCTCGATGACGGCTCGCTGGTCAAGGTGAATCCGCCGCCGGGGCAGGACCCGAGCGCCAAGCCGGCGCCGAACGCGGCACCGAATCCGGCGCCGCAGAAGTCGACGTCGTGAACCTCTCTTCCCCGTTCATCAAGCGCCCGGTCGCGACCTCGCTGATCGCGCTGGCCTTCCTGGTGATCGGCATCGTCGGCTACATCAACCTGCCGGTGACCGCGCTGCCGAACGTGGACTTCCCGACGGTGCAGGTGAGCGCGGCGCTGCCCGGCGCCAGCCCGGAGACCATGGCCTCGAACGTGGCGACGCCGCTGGAGCGGCAGTTCTCGCTGATCCCCGGCATCAGCCAGATGACCTCGGTGAGTTCGCTCGGCGCCACGGCGATCACGCTGCAGTTCGAGCTGACGCAGAACATCACCACCGACTTCCAGCAGATCCAGGCGGCGATCAACGCGGCCAGCGCGCAGTTGCCCACCAACCTGCCGAGCCAGCCGACCCTGCGCGAAGTGAATCCGTCGGACGCGCCGATCATGATCCTGTCGCTCAGCTCCGACGCGCTGCCGCTCGACCAGGTCGACAACTACGCCGACGTGATCCTGTCGCAGCGCATCTCGCGCATCGACGGCGTCGGTCTGGTGACCATCGGCGGGCAGCAGAAGCCAGCCGTGCGCATCCAGCTCGACCCGCGCAAGGTGGCGGCGCTGGGGCTGCAGATCGACGACGTGCGCGCCAAGATCGTCGCCGCCACCAGCAATGCGCCCAAGGGCGCGATCAACGGGCCGAGCAAGAACCTCACGGTGTATGCCAACGACCAGATCCTCGACCTGGCGCCCTGGCAGGACCTGGTGGTCGGCTACCACGACGGCGCTGCGGTTCGGCTGCGCGACCTCGGCGGCGCCACGCAGAGCGTGGAGAACAACCAGATCGGCGCCTGGGCCTTCCCCGGCGCGGCCAACACCGACCCGAGCCTGAAGGCCGGGCAAAGCATCCTGCTGGTGGTCTTCAAGCTGCCGGGCGCCAACGTGATCGACACGGTCAACCGGATCCAGAAGTCGCTGCCCGACCTGCAGGCCAACATCCCGCCCTCGATCAAGATCCACGTGGTGGCCGACCGCACCCAGACCATCCGCGCATCCGTCAAGGACGTGGAGACCACGCTGCTCATCACCATCGTGCTCGTGGTAGCGGTGATCTTCCTGTTCCTGCGCGACCTGCGCGCGACGCTGATCCCGAGCGCGATCATCCCGCTGGCGCTGCTGGCCACCGCGGCGGTCATGCTGCCGCTCAAGTACAACCTCGACAACCTGTCGCTGATGGCGCTGACCATCGCTGTCGGCTTCGTGGTGGACGATGCGATCGTGATGGTGGAGGTGATCTGGCGCCGCATGGAAGAGGGCGCGACGCCGATGGAAGCGGCTCTGGCCGGTTCCGGCGAAATCAGCTTCACCATCCTCACCATCTCGATCTCGCTGGTCGCGGTGTTCACGCCGCTGATGTTCATGGGCGGCGTGATCGGCCTCCTGATGCGCGAGTTCGCGGTGACCTTGAGCATCGCGGTGGTGCTGTCGATGATGCTGTCGCTGAGCCTCACGCCGATGCTCTGCTCGCGCTTCCTGAAGCCGCCGAAGCCGCCCTCGAACCGCATCACCAAGGCGCTCGAGACCGGCTTCAAGAAGCTGGACGACGGCTACGTGCGCGGGCTCGACGTGGTGCTCAAGCACAAGCTGATCGCGGTCGCGGTCTTCATCCTGACCATGGCCGCGGCGGTGTGGCTCTACACGACGGTCAACACCGGCTTCTTCCCGCAGCAGGACACCGGCTTCCTGAGCGGCGTGATGATCACCTCCGAAGATTCCTCCTTCGCCTCGACCGCACAGAAGGTGCAGGCGGTCGCCAAGATCCTCACCGCCGACCCGGCGGTGGCGGACGTCGGCATGTTCACCGGCTCGACCAGCACCAACCAGGCCAACCTGAGCATTTCGCTCAAGCCCAAGGACACCGGCCGCAAGGCCTCGGCCGACGAGGTCATCGCCCGGCTGCGGCCGAAGCTGGCGGAGCTGGTCGGCGTGCAGACCTTCCTGCAGGCCACGCAGGACATCGTGATCGGCGCGCGCACCGGGCAGGCGCAATACCAGTACACGCTCTACGACTCCGACCTGGACGAGCTCAACCAGTGGGCGCCCAAGCTGCTGGCCGAGTTCAAGAAGATGCCGCAGCTGACCGACGTCAGCTCCGACCAGCAGTCCGACGGCGGTGCGGTGCGCCTGACCATCGACCGCGATGCCGCGGCACGCTTCGGCATCGCGCCGGCCGACATCGACGCGGCCATCTACGAGCAGATCGGCCAGGACGAGATCACCCAGTACTTCACGCAGCAGAACAGCTACCACGTGGTGATCGAGGCGCCGCCGAAGATGCAGGCGAGCACCGACCTGTTCAACTCGATCTACCTGCTGTCGCCGCTGACCGGGCAGAACGTGCCGCTGGCGCAGTTCGTCAAGGTCGATCCGGCGTCGAGCAGCAACCTCACGGTGAGCCACCAGGACGAATACCCGGCGGCCACGCTGTCGTTCAACCTCGCACCCGGCGTGGCGCTGAGCCAGGCGACCGAGGTGGTGCAGCAGGCGCGCGACAAGCTGGGGGCGCCCAGGACGCTGAACGGTTCCTTCCAGGGCACGGCGCAGGCCTTCCAGCAGTCGCTGGCCGACGAGCCGCTCCTGATCGGCGCGGCGCTGCTGGCGGTGTACGTGATCCTCGGCATCCTGTACGAGAGCTTCGTGCATCCGCTGACGATCCTCTCGACATTGCCCTCGGCCGGCCTCGGCGCGCTGCTGGCGCTGATCGCGGTCGGCCAGAACCTCAACGTGATCGGCATCATCGCGATCATTCTCCTGATCGGCATCGTGAAGAAGAACGGCATCATGATCGTCGACGTCGCGCTGCGCCTGGAGCGCGAGAATAAGACGAGCGCCGAGGACGCGGTGCGCGAAGCCTCGCACCAGCGGCTGCGGCCGATCCTGATGACCACCGCCTGCGCGGCCCTGGGCGGCATTCCGATGATCCTGATGAACGGCACCGGCGCCGAATTCCGCCAGCCGCTGGGTTACGCGATCGTCGGCGGCCTGATCGTCTCGCAGATCCTGACGTTGTTCACCACGCCGGTGATCTACATCTACCTCGACAAGCTGCGCGGCAAGGAGCCCGACGGCGAAGGCGAGGCGAAGGACGGCGGTCCGAGCGGCACGCCGGGACACGATCCGCAGCTCGCGCTGCCCGCGCCGCCGGAGCTGCCGGCCTTGCCGGGGCCGCACGCCGGCACGCCCACCGGCTCCGCGCCGGCTTGAAGGTGACGACGATGAACAAGCTCGTCGGCATCAGCCTCATCGCTTCGGCCGCCTTGTCGGCCTGCGCGGTCGGTCCCGACTACCAGCGTCCCGCGGTCGCCACGCCGCCGGCCTTCAAGGAAGCGCAAGGCTGGACCCCGGCGGCTCCGGCCGACGCCAAGGACAAGGGCCCGTGGTGGGCCGCCTTCAACGACCCGGTGCTCGACGCGCTCGAGAAGCAGGTCGAGGTCTCGAACCAGACGCTCGCCGCTTCCGAGGCCGCCTACCGCGAGGCGCGTGCGCTGGTGGCCGAGGACCGGGCGCAGCTTTTCCCGACCATCGGCCTCTCCGGCGCGGCCGCGGCCAACCACGGCGCCGGCAGCACCTCCACCGCCACCACCACGACCGCGGCCGCGACCACCCTCGGCAGCAACAGCACACGGCACGAATACCAGGTCGGTGTCGAGGCCAGCTGGGTGCCCGACCTGTGGGGCAAGATCCGGCGCGAGATCGAGGGCGCGCAGGCCTCGGCCCAGGCCTCGGCCGCGGACCTCGCCAACGCCCGGCTGACCGCGCAGAGCGAACTGGCGCAGGACTACATCCAGCTGCGCATGACCGACGCCGAGAAGGACCTGTTCGAGCGCACCGTGGCCGCCTATCAGCGGGCCCTGACCGTCACGCAGAACCAGTACAACGCCGGCCGCACGCCGCGCAGCTCGGTGCTCACCGCGTCCACCACCTTGCACACGGCGCAGGCCAACCTGGTCGACCTCGACAAGCAGCGCGCCCAGGCCGAGCACGCGATCGCGGTGCTGATGGGCAAGCCGCCCGCCGAGTTCAGCCTGGCGCCGGACCTCGGCTGGTCGCCCGAGCCGCCCGACATTCCGCTGCAGCTGCCGTCGACGCTGCTGCAGCGGCGCCCGGACATCGCCGCCGCCGAGCGCAACGCGCAGCAGGCCAACGCGCAGATCGGCGTCGCGACCGCCGCCTACTACCCCGACCTGAGCCTCACCGCTTCGTACGGCGTCGAGAGCGCGGCGATCCACACGCTGTTCCGCAGCTCGAACACCTTGTGGTCGCTGGGCGCCGATGTCGCCGAGACCGTGATCGATTTCGGGGCACGCGAGGCTGCGGTCGAGCAGAGCCGCGCGGCCTTCGACGCCTCGGTGGCGACCTACCGGCAGACGGTGCTGACCGCCTTCCAGGGTGTGGAGGACGCGCTCGCCGCGGCCAGCGTCCTGAAGCGCGAGCAGCCGCTGCTCGCGGCGGCGGTGTCCGACAGCACCACCAACGTCGAGATCACGCTGAACGAATTCAAGGCCGGCACGGTCGACTACACGACCGTTGCCACCGCGCAGGCCGCGGCATTGACCGCCCAGCAGTCGGCGCTGAACCTGCAGGCCGAACGCATGACCGAGGCGGTGGACCTGATCGAGGCGCTGGGCGGCGGCTGGTCGGCGGACGAGCTGGCGTCGAAGTAGGGCTGCCGGTTCACCAGCGCGCCTGCGCAGCGCGAACCTCGTCCGCCGTGCGCCCGGTCAAGGCCTCGTAGACACCCGGTGCGGTGGCGCCTTCGGTGTTGATCAGCAGCACCTTCGATGTCGTGTCGAGGCCTGCGGCCCGCATGCCTTCGGCGTCGTTCGCGAGCACGGCCAGCGCCGCCAGGCCGGCCGCGCCCGATTCGCCGGCGACCACCGGCACGTCGCCCGCATCGCCTTCGGCCAAGCTGCGCATGGCGCGCACCGCATCGTCGTCGCCGACCGTCATGAACAAGTCGACGTCGTGCTCCAGGAAGCGCCAGGCGAGCGGCGAGGTCTCGCCGCAGGCGAGGCCCGCCATCACCGAGTCGACCGATCCGGTCGCGCGCGACGGCCGGCCGCTGCGCGCGCTCTGCAGCAGGCAGTCGGCCTGCTCGGGCTCGACCACGATGAAGCGCGGCCGCCCGGCGCCGAAGCGTTCGCAGAAATGGCTCGCGATGCCCGCGGCCAGGCCGCCGACGCCGCCTTGGAGCAGCACGTGGCTGAAGGGGCAGGGCGCGCCGGCCGCGAGGCCGTCGAAGAGCTCGTCCGCGATGATCCCGTAGCCCTGCATCACGTCGCGCGGGATCTCCTCGTAGCCCTCGTAGGAGGTGTCGGAAACCACCTGCCATCCGTTGACAGCCGCCAGCCGCGCGGCCTCCTGCACCGAGTCGTCGTAGTTGCCGGCGATGCGCACGATCTGCGCGCCGAGCGCTGCGATCGGCGTCTCGCGCTCGGCGCTGACTTCTGCATGCAGCACGATCACGCAGCGGCAGCCGACGCTGCGCGCCGCCGCCGCCAGCGCCCGGCCGTGGTTGCCGTCGGTCGCGCTGATGACCACGAAGTCTTTCAGCAGCGCCGCATGGCGGCCCGCCAGCAGGTCCTCGGCCTGCAGGTCGAGCGCCGGCCAGCGCCGCCGGATCAGCCGCAGCAGCGCGATCGGCGCGCCCAGCGCCTTGAAGCTGCCGAGCGGCGAGCGCAGCGACTCGTCCTTCAGCCAGAGCTCGCCGACGCCGAGCCGCCGTGCAAGGCCGGGCAGCTTGCGCAGGGGCGTGGCGCCGGGCGCGAGCATGTCCCAGTGCGACAACCATCGCCGGCTCTCGCGGCCGCGCTCGATGGAAAGGATGGCCTTCAGCGAAGGATCGAAGGCGCGGCGCGCGGCGCGCGGATTGAGGAACCACATGCTGGTCAGGCCGCAAGCCGCTGGCGCGCCAGTTCGGCGAACCAGCGCGCGCCGATCGGCAGCACCTGGTCGTTGAAGTCGTAGCGGGCGTTGTGCAGCGGAATGCCGCCCGGCTCGCCGGTGGCACCGTTGCCGATGAAGACGAAGGCGCCCGGCACCACGCGCAGGAAGGCGCCGAAGTCTTCCGAGATCATCATCGGCGTCACGTCCGCGTCGACCTGCGCCGCGCCCACGACCGCTTCGGCCGCGGCCACCGCCGTCGGCACGCATCGGGGCCAGTTGACCGTCGGTGCGAACTCGTGGGTGTAGTCGACCTCGACGCTCGCGCCGTGCGCCAGCGCGATGCCCTGGCAGATCTCGCGCATGCGCCGCTCCAGCAGCGCCTGCACCTCCGGCTGGTAGCTGCGGGTGTCGCCCTTGATCGTGACCTTCGACGGGATCGCGTTGCGGATGCCGTCGGTGATGAACTCGGTGCACGACACGACCGCCGACCGGCCCGGATCGACCGAGCGCGACACCACCGTCTGCAGCGCCATCACGATCTCGGCGCCGATCACCAGCGGATCGACGCCCAGGTGCGGACGGGCCGCGTGGCCGCCGCGCCCGGCGATGCGGATCACGAAGTTGTCCTCGCTGGCCATGATGCCGCCGCTGCGCGTGGCGATGCGCCCGGCCGGCATGCCCGGGATGTTGTGCGCGCCGTAGATCTCGTCGACCGGGAAGCGCTCGAAGAGGCCGTCGGCCATCATCGCCGCGGCGCCGCGGCCGTGCTCCTCGGCCGGCTGGAAGATGAAGCGCACCGTGCCGTCGAAGTCGCGGCGCTCGGCCAGCAGTTGCGCGGCGCCAAGCAGCATCGCCATGTGGCCGTCGTGGCCGCAGGCGTGCATGCGACCCGGCGACTGCGAGGCATGTGGCCGGCCTTCGGCGTCCTCGTGGATCGCCAGCGCGTCCATGTCGGCGCGGAGGCCGATCACGCCGGGCCCGTCGCCCGCCTTCAGATTGGCGACGATGCCGGTGCCGCCGATGCCGCGGTGCACCTCCAGCCCCAGCACGCCCAGCGCGGTGGCCAGGTAGTCGGCGGTGCGGACTTCCTCGAAGCCGGTCTCGGGAAAGCGGTGCAGCTGGTGGCGCCAGCGCACCAGCTGCCGGTCGAAATCTGGTTCTGTCATGGCCTCGATTCTTGATCCGGGCGCGCGAGCGAATTCACCGTGGTCGCCCGGTTTCGCGGGTCGTTCGCATCAAAATGGCGCGCCGGCCGGGCGAATCGCCCGCTGCGCGGCCGCAAGAAGGAACACGCCATGACCCTGGACCGGCTCGACACCCAGATCCTCAACCTGCTGCAGGAAGACGCCTCGCTGCCGATCCGCGTGCTCGCCGACAAGGTGCAGTCCTCGCCCGCCACATGCCAACGCCGCATCGCGCAACTGCGCGAATCGGGCGTGCTGCTGCGCGAGGTGGCGATCGTCGACCGGCTGCGCGTCGGCCGGCCGCTGACCGTGTTCGTGTCGGTCGAGCTCGACAAGCAGAACGACGCACTGTTGCGCAACTTCGAGAAGAAGATGGCCGCCGAGAGCGACGTGATGGCCTGCTACGAGGTGTCGGGCGAATTCGACTTCCTGCTGATCGTCAATTCGTCGTCGATGGAGCGCTACCACGCCTTCACGCGCGAGGTCTTCTCGTCGAACAACAACGTGCGCAACTTCAAGAGCACCTTCGCGATGAACTGCTCGAAGTTCGAGACGCGGGTTCCGCTGGCGTGGCCTGCAGCGTAGACGCCGTTCCCCTATCATCGGCAGCCCTTCCCCAAGCCACCCGCAGAAAGAACCACACCATGGCCAAAGCCTACTGGATCAGCGCCTACCGCGCCGTCAAGGATGCCGACAAGCTGGCCGCCTACGCCAAGCTCGCCGGTCCCGCCATCACCGCCGGCGGCGGCCGCTTCCTCGCTCGCGGCATCCCGTCGAAGGTCTACGAGCTGGGCCAGACCGAGCGCACCGTGCTGATCGAGTTCGACAGTGTCGAGCAGGCCACCACGACCCACGACAGCGCCGCCTACCAGGCCGCGCTGGCGGCGCTGGCCGACGGCGTCGACCGCGACCTGCGCATCGTCGAAGGCGTCTGAGCCTTCTCAGTCCATCGTGATGTGGTGGTCGCGCACCACGCGGCCCCACAGCACGTCTTCCTTCTGCAGGATGTCCGCCAGCGGCTGCGTGCCGCTCTTCGGCACCACGTAGACGCTCTTGATCTTTTCCTGGATCGCCGGCATCGCCACCACTTGCGCGATGGCCGCGCTCATCTTCGCGATCACCTCGGGCGGCGTGCCGACGCGCGCGACCACGCCGAACCAGGTCTGGGTGTCGTAGCCGGGCACCGCCTCGCCGATGCTGGGCACGTCCGGCAGCAGCGGACTGCGCTGCGCGGTCGACACGCCGAGCACGCGCATCTTGCCTTCCTTCACGAACGCATCCGTGGTCGACGACGGCGTCGACAGCATGTACTTGGTCTGCCCGGTCAGGAGCGCCTGGGCCGCGGGGCCGGCGCCGGGGTAGGGGACCATCACCATGTCGTGGATGCCCGCGGCTTCGTGGAAGGCTTCCATCGCCAGCTGGCCGACGCCGCCGAGCGCCGACGCGCCCCATTCGAGCTGGCCCGGATGGGCGCGGGCGTAGGCGATGAAATCCTTCAGGTTGTCCGGCGTCGACGGGTTGGTCATGAGCACCATCGGCGAGGTGCCGATCAGCGACACCGGCACGAAGTCCTTGAGCAGGTAGGAGGGCTTGCGCTGCACCAGCGGCACCGTCACCAGGCCGCTGCCGTGGACCAGGAAGGTGTAGCCGTCGGCCGGCTGGCCGGCCACGTACTGCGAGCCGATGGCGCCACCGGCGCCGGCCTTGTAGTCGATGATGATCGGCTGGCCGAGCAGCTTGGCCAGCGGCTCCTGCATGAAGCGGGCGAGCACGTCGTTGGTGCCGCCGGCGGCCGCCGGGATGATGAAGCGGATCGGATGATCGGGCCAGCCGTCGGCGGCGCGGGCGCCGGTCGAGGCGAGGGCCAGGGCGGCGGCGGAAGCCAGCAGGGTGCGGCGCAGCATGGTCGTTGTCTCCTGGAATCTGTGGGGATGCGCTTCGGGTCGGCACGAGTATAATGGTATGACCAATGAAGCATCTGAGGATCACCCCATGATGACCAAGACCATTCCTGATCGCGTGTTCCAGGTGAAGGACGCGCGCGGCCGGACCTACAAGGTGACCCGCTACGCCTGGCTCGACAACGGCTCCGACGAGGGCGGCCCGGACGAATGGCAGGAAGTCTTCCACCTGCTGATGACCGAGAACGGCGGCTTCCTCGATCCGATCGACGAGACCCATTGGGTGGTCGACGGCACCGGCACGCTGGTCGAGGCGGTGGAGGCGCTGCAATGAGCCGGTCGTCATGAGCACCGCCGCCGGCCCGCTGCAGGGTCTGAAGGTCATCGAGATGGCCGGCCTCGCGCCCGGTCCCTTTGCCGCGATGATGCTGGCCGACATGGGCGCGCAGGTGCTGCGCATCGACCGCCCCGACCCGGCGCCGCGCGCCATGCCGCAGCGCTTCTATTTCATCGACCGCAACCGCCGCTCGGTCGCGCTCGACCTCAAGTCGCCGCCCGCGCTGGCGCTGGTGAAGCGGCTGGTCGGCCAGGCGGATGCCCTGATCGAGGGCTTCCGGCCGGGCGTGATGGAGCGGCTCGGCCTCGGGCCCGACGCATGCCTGGGCATCAATCCGAAGCTGGTCTACGGCCGCATGACCGGCTGGGGCCAGGACGGCCCGATGGCCGCGATGCCGGGCCACGACATCAACTACATCGCGCTGGCTGGCGCGCTCGACGCGATCGGCGAGGAAGGGCGCCCGCCGGTGGTGCCGCTCAACCTGGTCGGCGACTTCGGCGGCGGCGGCATGTTCCTGGCCTTCGGCATCGCCTGCGGGTTGATCGAGGCGTCGCGCTCCGGCAAGGGCCAGGTGGTGGACGCGGCGATGGTCGACGGCGCCGCCTCGCTGATGAACTACTTCTTCGGCTACCAGGCCGGCGGTGAATGGGAAGGGCGCGGGCGCAGCGTGACCGGCGGCGGCTCGCCCTTCTACGCGGTGTACGAGACCCGCGACGGCAGGTACGTGAGCATCGGCTCGGCCGAGCCCAAGTTCTACGAGGAACTGCTGCGCCTGACCGGGCTGGCCGATGCCGGCTTGCCCAGCCGCGACGACCGCGCCAACTGGCCGCAGATCCGCGAGCGACTGCAAGCGGTCTTCCGGTCGCGCACGCGCGACGAATGGTGCGCGCTGATGGAGCACAGCCAGGCCTGCTTCGCGCCGGTGCTGAGCCTTGCCGAGGTGGCCGAGCACCCGCACAACAAGGCGCGCGGCACCTTCGTCGAGGTCGACGGCATGGTGCAGCCGGCACCGGCGCCGCGCTTCTCGCGCACGCCGGCGGCACGGCCCGAGGCCGGTGTCGAGCCGGGCGTCGATGCGCAGGCCGCGCTGGCCGGATGGGGCCTGGGTGCGGAAGAGATTGCGGCGCTGATGCGCGACGGCGTGGTAGTCTGAGGCGTCAGGTTTCGACGTGCGCCCGCAGGCGCGGCGGGTCGGCGCGCAGCCAGCCTTTGCGCCCGGCGTAGTCGAGCATGGGCTGCAGCGATGGCGCTGCCTCCGGCGGCAACTGCGCGCGCAACCAGGCGAGGTCGACCCAAACGTGCCGGTCGTCCTCGGCATCCAGGGCCGGTGGCAACGCGGACGGCAGCGCTTGCAGCGGCGGCACGAGCCGCAACGAGAAGCCGTGGAAGTCGTCGGCCTCGATCAGCGAGAGCCTGCCATCGGCGTCGAGAAGCACCCGCATGGCCTTCAGCCCGCCCGGCCGCTCGCCGCGGCACCGGCCGCGGGTGCCTTGGGCGGCAGGAAGCGCTTCGGCGGTGCACCCATCACGCGCTTGAAGGCGTTGCTGAATGCGCTCTCGGAGTGGTAGCCGATCTCGTAGGCGACGCCGGCCACGTTGGTGTGGCCCGCGCCGAGCGCCTGGCAGGCGGTGCGCATGCGCAGCCGCAGCAGGTAGTCGAGCGGCGCGTTGCCGGTCAGCTGCTTGAAGCGCAGCGCGAAGATCGAGCGCGACATGCCGGCCGCGCGGGCCAGTTCGCCGACCGTCCAGCGACGGTCGAGCTGCTCGTGCATCAGCTTGAGCGCGACGCCGATCCGCGGATCGGCCAGCGCCGCCAGCCAGCCCATCGGCGGATGGTCGGGCGATGCGGCGACGCGGCGCAGCGCCTGCACCAGCATGATCTGCGCGACATGGTGGGTGACCAGCGAGGCGCCGAAGCGACGGTCGCGGGTCTCATAGTCGAGGATGTCGATTGCCGCCTGCAGCACCTGCGGCAGGTCGCCGCCGGCCTTCAGGTGCACCGTGCGCGGCAGCACCTGCAGCAGCAGTTCGTTGCTCAGTTCGTCGAAGGTGAATCGGCCGCTGACCAGCGACACGCAGGGGTCCGGGCCTTCGCCATGGCGCACGTGGCCGCCCTGCGTGCGAAACAGCAGGAAGCCGTCTTCGGATGCCAGTTGCGGATCGGTCGCCACCGTGTAGGCCTGGCCGCGGGTCAGCAGGTAGCCGTCGCCCTGCTCGAGTCGCAACGGGGCCGGCTCGCCCTCGACGATCAGCCAGCAGTTGCCCGCCACCGCGGCTCCGAAGCGTACGTGCGACGAGCCGGGGAAGGCGAGCGACCAGCTGCCGCGGGCGTCCAGCCGGGCCGGATGGCGCGGGTCAATCGTGAGCAGGGAAAAGACGTGGCTGAGGGGATCCATCGGCTGCGCATTGATGGGCATTTGATTGGCAGGACCATTGTGGTCGTGGCGGCGCGCGCTGGCGTGCGTGGTGGTCCGGTCGAAGCTCGGGATTTACCCCGAGCCCGGACGATCGCGCATGAATTCCGGCGCATCCGGCATGGGGCGAGGCCACCGGCCGGACGAGCATCGGCGATGCCGCGCACCGGCGTGCGGCAGGAGACAAGCACCATGGACAAGCACCCGTTCGAAAGACCGACCCGGCGCCGGCTGCTGCAATCGGTCGCCGGTCTCGGTACCTGGGCCGCCTTGGGCGCCGCGCGCGCCGACGAGCGCGCGCTGCTGCGCATCGTGCTGCCCTATCCGGCCGGCGGCCTCTCAGATGTCAGCATCCGCGCGGTCGCGGCCTCGATGGCGCGATCGCTCGATCGTCCGGTGATCGTGGATAACCGCCCTGGCGCCGCCGGCCTGATCGGCACCCACATGGTCCAGGTCGCGCCGGCCGACGGCAGCGTGCTGCTTTATCACAACATCGGCTTCGTCGGCCTGCCGATGCTGCAGAAGGAAACCCGCTACGACCCGCTGAAGGACTTCACGCCGGTGGCCAGCGTGGCCGACGGGCCGGCCTTCATCGTGGTCCATCAGAGCGTGCCGGCGCGCACCTTGCCCGAGTTCATCGCCTGGGCCAGGGTGCAGCCGCATCCCGTCGAATCGGCGACCTCCGGCGTCAATGGCGCCAGCCACATCTCGACCCTGATGTTCGCCAAGATGGCCGGCATCGCCTTGCTGCCGGTGCCGTACAAGGGCGGTGCCGAGCAGCAGACAGCGATGCTGACCGGCGAATCGAAGCTGCTGATCAGCAACATGTCGGAGGTAGTCAACGCGCAGGTGAAGCTCGGCAACCTGCGGGTGCTCGCGATTTGCTCCGACCGGCCGAGCGCACTCGCGCCCGGCGTGCCATTGGCGAGCGACACGGTGCCGGGCTTCGTGATCCAGGGCTGGAACGCGCTGTTCGCGCCGGCCGGGACGCCACCGCCCGTGGTCGCCCGCTTGAGTGACGCGGTGCGCGTCGCGATCGAGGAGCCCGGCTTTCGCGAGCGGCTGGCCGGCATGTACCTCGACGCGCGCTACCAGTCGCCGCAGCAGCTGGCGGCATCGGAGCGGGAGACTCGCGCCTTCTACCAGCGCGTCGTGACCGAGCTCGGCATCACCGCCTCATGACGGACGATCGCGCAACGAATGCGGAGGCCGTCTCATGGCCTCTTCGCGCCATGCGGTCGAACATCGAACCCACGGCATCGCGAATCCGCGCGGGCCTTTGAAGGAGCATGAATGAAGACCGTCTTTTTTCACCAGCAAGGCTATCGGGACCTGCCCGACGACTTCAACCAGCGGCACGAGAGCGTCTGGGTCACCTTGCCGAACGAGACCTGCGACCCGCGCATGGTGCAGAAGTACCTGAACTGGAACCTCGACGAACTGGAGCTGGCCGACGACCTCGGCTTCGACGCGATCGGCGTCAACGAGCATCACCAGAACGCCTACGGCTTCCCGGTGGCGCCGAACCTGATCGCCAGCATCATGGCGCGGCGCAAGTCGGACGCCGGCATCGTCATCCTCGGCAACACCATCCCGCTGTACAACCCGCCACTGCGAGTGGCCGAGGAATACGCGCTGCTCGATTGCCTGAGCGGCGGTCGTCTCGTGGCGGGCTTGCCGGTCGGCTCGCCGCCGGACACGGTCGGCAACTACGGCCTGCCGCCGACCCAGGTGCGCGAGCGCTACTACGAGGCCCATCGGCTGATCACCGAGGCCTGGACCCGCAAGGGCCCGTTCCCGTTCAACGGGCGCTTCACCAAGCTGCGCCACGTCAACCCGTGGCCGCAGCCGCTGCAGAAGCCGCATCCGCCAATCTGGTTGGCCGGCGGCGGCTCGGTCGAGACCTGGAAATTCGCCACCGACAACAACTACACCTACAGCTACCTGAGCTTCAGCGGCCTGAAGCAGGCCAAGAGCATGATGCAGGGCTACTGGGACCAGGTCGAGCGCGCCGGCCTCGACGACAACCCCTACCGCGCCGGCTTCGCGCAGGCGGTGGTGGTGGCCGAGACCGATGCAGAGGCCGAGAAGCTGTACCTGCCGCACCTGCGGAACTTCTATTCGAAGTCGCTGCACATCCCGGCCTACATGCAGACGCCGCCAGGCTTCCTCAGCAAAAAGAGCATCGAGTACGCGATGAACCAGGGCATCCAGCGCGGCCAGGGCAAGAAGCTGCTGGGCGACGTCTCCAAGGCCTCGTGGAAGGACTTCACCGAGACTTATGGCATGGTGGTTGGCGGCAGCCCCGACACCGTGATGCGGCAGCTGGAGGAAGGCATTCGCGACCTGCGCATCGGCCACCTGATGGCGATCATGCAGATCCAGTCGATGGACAAGGAACTGACCGAATACAGCATGCGGCTCTTCGCCGAGCGGGTGCTGCCCAAGCTGCGCAACATCTGGCTGAAGGAGGGCTACAAGGACCATTGGTGGCCGCAGGGCGCGACCCGCCATTCCACCGCGGCGTCGCGCGCGCTGCCCACCGAGACGGAGGCACTGGCCAAATGAACGCGAGCATCAAGACCATCGAACTGGGCCGCGGCCTGCAGGCCAATCCGGTGCTGGTGAAGGG
>NZ_LMUW01000221.1:6531-12384 GCF_009765735.1 Xenophilus sp. L33 | reverse complement strand
GCGGTCATGAAGCCGGTCATCAGCACCGCGGTGTCGAACAGCGGCACGTCGACCTGCTGGCCGCGGCCATGGCGTTCGCGCGCAGCCAGCGCGATCAGGATCGCGTTGCTGGCCATCATCGCGGTGGCCATGTCCATCACTGCCGGGCCGGTGCGCACCCCCTCGCGATCGGCATGGCCGTTCATCGACATGAAGCCGCTCTCGGCCTGCATGATGGTGTCGAAGCCCAGCCGCGAGGCAAACTCGCCGCTGCGGCCGAAGGCCGAGATCGAGCAGTAGATGAGGTCGGTGCGGTCCTTCGACAGCGTCTCGTAGTCCAGGCCGTACTGCGCCATCACGCGGGTCGAGAAGTTCTCGACCACCACGTCGGCGCTGCGCACCAGCGCCTGCGCGATCTCGCGGCCCTCGGCGGTCTTCAGGTCGAGCGTGATGCTGCGCTTGTTGCGATTGGCCCAGAGGAAGCTGGCGCCCTCGCCGTCCAGCCGCGGCTCCGACGGCGCGAAATGCCGCTGGTCGTCGCCGCCCGGCTTCTCGACCTTGATCACGTCGGCGCCGGCATCGGCCAGGATCATGGTGGCCAGCGGCCCCGCGATGAAGTGGGTGAAGTCGATGATGCGCAGGCCGCCGAGGGCGGTGGCTGCGAGACGGTCCTGGGTGGCAGTCATGGGTGCGGTCGCAAGGTCAGGTGCCATTGAATCGTGGCGCGCGCTTCTCGGCGAAGGCAGCCAGGCCTTCGGCCCGGTCGTGCGAGGCGTTGTGCGCCTCGACCATGCTGCGCTCGGCGCGCAGGGCGCTGTCCATCGGCTGCTCGAGGCCATCGTCGATCAGCCGCTTCATGCGCGACAGGCCGAGCGGGCTCTTGTCGACGATGCGCGCGCACAGCGCCTCGGTCGCGGCCTGCAGGTCAGTCGCCGCGACCACCTGGTTGACCAGCCCCCACTCGGCCAGGGTGCGCGCCGACAGATGCTCGGCGGTGAACATCATCTGCTTGGCGCGGTTGGCGCCGATCTTGCGCGGCAGCCGCACCGAGCCACCCCAACCGGGCAACAGGCCGTACTTCGCATGGGCGTCGCCGAACTTCGCGTCTTCCGAGGCGACCACCAGGTCGCAGGCCAGCACCACCTCCAAGCCGCCGGCCAGCGCCAGGCCGTTGACCGCCGCCACCACCGACAGCGGCAGCAGTTCGATGCGTCGCAGGAGGGACCCCGCGGCATCGAGGAATCGCCGGATCGCCACCTGCGGGTCGCCGCCGTCGCCGATGCGCTTGACCGCCTTCAAGTCGGCGCCGGCGCAGAAGGCCCGGCCGCGACCAGTCAGCACTAGGCAGCGGACCGCCGGGTCGTGCTCGACGGCGTCCAGCGCGGCGCCGATCTCCTCGACCATCCCGGGGCTCATGCTGTTCATCGCCTCGGGGCGGTCGAGGGTGATCCAGGCGGCGGCGCCGCGGATGTCGAGGTGCAGGGTGTCGAACGTTGGCGATGATGTCATGGGTTGGGCAGTTCAATGGTCCGGCCAAGACTGGAATGTGCCAGGAATTCCACCAGCGCGGCGCGTGCCCCCTCGAGGTCTCGCGCGCGCAGCCGGGCCAGCAGCGCGCGGCGCAGGGGGATGACGGCGCTGTTGACCAGGTCGGCCTGCGGCGCGCGCCGGCGCAGCTCGCGGATCTGCGCGCGCAACGCATGCTGCAGCACCGTGTTGACCGAATCGGCAACCATCGCCAGCACCTCGTTGTGGGCCGCCGCCGCGATCAGCCGGAAGAAATGCACGCCGGCGTGCATGCGCTTCTCGATGTCACCCGGTGCGGTATAGGTCTCGATCAAGGCGATCTGCGCTTCGATGGTGTCGAGCTCCGCCGGAGTCGCTGCCTCGCAAGCCAGCTCCAGCAGGCTTTCGAAGAGGCGTCGGCGCGCTTCGCCGAGGTCGATCGTGACGCTGTCGCCGGCCGCTACCAACTCGCGCAGCGAACGGGTCAGCATCATGTAGGCGCCCTTGTAGAACACCAGCGGCTCGTCCTGGCGGCCCTGCTCGAATTTCTCGACCTCGCCGATGAAGATCAGATGGTCGCCAGCGTCGTGCACCGCGAAAGTCCGGCATTCGAAACTGGCCAGCGAACCCGCGATCACCGGCGTGCCGCGCTCGCCCGGTCGCCAGTCGACGCCTTCGAACTTGTCGACGATCCTGCTGCTGGCGAATCGGCCCGACATCTCGTTCTGGTCGTCGGCCAGGATGTTGATCACGAAGGCCGGCGCGCGCCGGAAGATCTCGATCGACTTGCTGGCCTTGCGCATGCTCCAGGACACCAGCGGGGGCTCCAGCGAGACCGAGCTGAAGGAGTTGCAGGTGAGACCCGCGGGCGCGCCTGCCTCGTCGAGCGTGGTGATGATCGCGACGCCGGTGGGAAAGGTGCCGAGGGCGTTGCGAAAGGCGCGAGGGTCGAAGTCGATCGAGGACTCCGGGGTTGCGGCGGGATTCAGGGTCTGCGTCATGCGGCTCTCCTCGCTTCATTGCTACCAGGCCATGTCCAGCACTTCGCGCACCTGCGCGGCGCTCTCGACGCGGCGGGCGCAGTTCACGGTCAGCGGATCGTGCAGCGTCCGCTCGGCGATCAGGTCCAGCTGCGCCGGCGTCACGCCGACGTCGCGCAGGCGGGATGGCAGGCCGAGTTCGGCAACCAGGCGCGCCACGGCGGCCGCCGCATCGTCACCCTCCGGCTCGCCCATCGTCTCGCATAGCAGCCGCTGGCGCACAGGCGCACCGGCAGCCACCCAGCGCAGTACCGAAGGCAGCAGCAAGCCGCTGGTGAAGCTGTGCGGAACGTCGCACAAGGACCCCATGGCATGCGCGATGGCGTGCGCCAGGTTGCCGCGCGTCCCGGTGGCGATGCCTGCCATCGCCAGGAACACGCCGTGCTGCAGACGGTCCCGTACCGCGATGTCCTCGGGCCTTGTCTTCAATGCCCGCAACCCTTCGGCCAGGTGCCGCAGCGCCAGGGCCGAGGCGGCGTCGCTGAACAGCGCAGGGTCGCGCGAGGTCAGCCGTTCCAGCGCATGGTCGAGCGCCTTCATGCCGGTCGACAACAACAGCGGCAGCGGCGCAGTGGTGGTAAGCCAGGGATCGTTGACGACCGCGATCGGCATCATCATCGGGTTGCCGAAGGCTTCCTTGGTCTTGCTGGCGGATTCCGTCGCACCGCCGACCGCCGTGTACTCGGCGGCGGAAAAGGTGGTCGGTACCGCGATCATGCGTTGCCATTGCGCATGATCGTCCGGCCGTTGCTGCGTGGTGACCCAGGGCGCGCCGGCATGCGGATCGAGCTGCGCCGCCCGGATGTAGCCATAGCGCATGGCCAGCAGCATCACCTTGGTGGCGTCGATCACCGAGCCGCCGCCGACCGCCAGCAGCAGGTCGGCGTCCACCGCCCGCGCGGCCATTGCGCCTTCGATCACGCATTCGCGAGGCGCATGCGCGCGCACGCCGGTGTAGGCACCGACGAATGCCGCACCGAGTGTGCCGACGATGTCCTGCAGCGCAGGGGTGCCGGCGAGCGAGCCGGTACTGGTCACGAACACGCGGCGCGCACCCGCGCGGCGAATTTCCTCGGGCAGGGCATCGCGCACGTGGTGCCCGTGCACCACGCGCTCCATCAGCGAGAACTGGTGCAGCCCGGGCGCGATCGTGTTCGACGGGCCGGTCATTGCGGCGTGATGTCCAGGTCGGTCACGACCGACTTCCAGAAGGCGGTGGTCTCGACCATCGTCTTGGCGAACTCCGAGGGCCCTTCGAAGCGCGGCTCCGAGAACAGTTCCAGGCACTTGGCCCGATAGGCCGGGTCGGCCACCACCTGCTTGACCGCTGCGGCGATCGAATCGATCACCGGTGCCGGCGTGCCGGCCGGCGCAAGCAGGCCTTCCCAACCAGCGATGACGAAACCCGGCACGGTGTCCCGGGCCAGCGGAACGTCGGGCGTGATGCTCGAACGGCGGTCGGAGCAGACCGCCAGGATCCGCAGCTTGCCGGCCTTGACCTGTGCATTGATCGAATCCGACATGTTGCTGATCAGTACCTTGGCATCGCCCTGGATGATCGCCATCGATTGCTCGGCGCCGCCCTTGTAGGGGACCGGCAGCAGGTTGATGCCGGCCCGCTTGGCCAGCAACAGGGTCCAGGTGTGGCTGCCGCCGCCCGGGCCGGAGGTGGCCGACTCGACGCCGTTGGGCACCGTCTTGGACCAGCGATGAACTCGGCCAGGGTGGTCGCCGGCACGCTCGCGTTCACCACGATGTAGGCTGGCCCTTCGGCCACGATCGCGATCGGCGCGAAGTCCTTGATCGGATCGTAGTTGGCGCCCTTTTGCGTGAAGGGCAGGCCGACCAGGCCGATGTACTGAAACAGCAGCGTGCTGCCGTCCGGCGTCGCCGTCTGCACGATGTGGGTGCCGATGACGCCGGCCGCACCGGGCCGGTTGTCGACGAAGACGGCGCGGCTCAGCGGCCCGGCGATGCCCTTGGCGACGAAGCGCACGATGACGTCCAAGATGCCGCCGGCCGGAAAGGGCAGCACGATGCGGATGGTCTTGTCTTCGCTCCAGGCCGGCAGGCCGAGTGCCGCGACGACGCCGGCCGCGGCTTTCAACAAGGCACGCCGCACGCGCAAGGGTTCATTCATTGCTTCGTCTCCATCTCGTTCGCATGTTCAGCCGAGCACTTCGTCGAGGAAGGCGGCGATGTCGTCCATGGCCTGGCCGGAATGCGGCAAAAGGCCTCGATCGGCAGTGAAGAAACCGTGGAAGGTGCCGAGGTAGCGTCGTGTCACCACCAGGACGCCGTGGGCCTGCAACTTCCGGGCATAGAGCTCGCCCTCCTCGCACAGCAGATCCCCGTCGACCGTGCCCACGAAAGTCGGAGGGAGCGCCTTCAGATCGTCGGCATGCAGCGGCGCGAAGCGCGGATCGCGTCGCCGTGCGCGCTCCGGGATGTATTGGTCGTAGTACCAGGCGATCTCGGCCCGTGTCAGCGCGGGCGGCTCGAAGCGATGCATGTAGACCGAGTCGACATCGCCCTCGGTGCTTGGATAGAGCAACACCTGCGCCGCGATTCCCGGGCCGCCAGCGTCGCGCAGAAGGCGTGCAGCGACGGTACTCAGGTTGGCGCCGGCGCTGTCGCCGGCTACCACCAGTGGCACTTCGCTGCCGGCCAGGGACCGCGTCGTTGCCGCGGCCCAGCGTGTCGCGGCCAGCGCATCGTCGAGCGCCGCGGGGAAGGCATGCTCGGGTGCCAGTCGATAGTCCACCGACAGCACCGCGCAGCCGGTGCGATTGGCCAGCCGCCGGAGCGCGGTGTCCCAGCCATCGAGCGATCCGACCGTCCAGCCGCCGCCATGGCAGTAGACGACCAGCGCACGCGGCGCGGGCGATGGGCGATACAGGCGCAACGGAACCTCGCCCGCGGGCCCCGGACAAACCATGTCCACGACGTGATGGATCGGCGGCCCCGGCGGCTGCTTGGCGAGCAGCGCGCGGTGCAGCGCCCGCATCTCGTGGGCCGGCACACTGCCGGTGCGTGGAAGCACCTTGGCGCGCGCGTCGAGCAACTCGCGGGCCCTCGGATCCAGGCTCATGAAGATGCGCCGAGAAAGCCGAGCACCTTGTCCAGCACCACCTCGGTCTTCGCGAATTGCGGCGCATGGCCGGCGCCGGCCACGGTGACGACGCTGGACTTGCCGATGGCAGACGCGAAGTCCTTGGCATAGACCGGCGATACCAGCTTGTCCTGCTCGCCCCAGACGATCAGGGTGTCGGCCTGCACCCGGTAGAGGCGGCGCGCCAGCCCGCGCTCCGGGATCGGCCAGATGAAG
>NZ_LMUW01000221.1:6297-6521 GCF_009765735.1 Xenophilus sp. L33 | reverse complement strand
TCGACCTGGTCGGCCATTCCTTCGGCGGCATGATGGCGGCCGAGTATGCGGCGGCCTATCCGGAGCGGGTGAGCAGGCTGGTGCTGATCGCGCCGCTGGGCCTTTGGCGCGACGACGCGCCGGTCGAGAACTTCACCTACCAGACGCCCGAGAAGCAGACCGCGCTGCTGCTGGGCGACCCGGAGAGCGCCCCGGTACAGGCCTACCTGGCGCTGCCGGAAGAA
>NZ_LMUW01000221.1:5914-6287 GCF_009765735.1 Xenophilus sp. L33 | reverse complement strand
TGCTCGCCATGCCGGTGATGCGGGCGACGATCTCCTTGTTCTTCGCCGGCTGCTCTTCCGGCAGCGCCATGAAGGCCTGCACCTCGGCGCTCTCCGGATCGCCCAGCAGCAGCGCGGTCTGTTTCTCCGGCGTCTGGTAGGTGAAGTTCTCGACCGGCGCGTCGTCGCGCCAAAGGCCCAGCGGCGCAATCAGCACCAGCTTTTTCACCCGCTCCGGATAGGCAGCCGCATACTCGGCCGCCATCATGCCGCCGAAGGAATGGCCGACCAGGTCGAACTCCTCCAGGCCGAGCTTCCTGAACACGTCGTCGTAGTAGATGACCAGGTCGTGCACGCTGTCGAAGGCGCGCAGGTCGTCGGGTTCGTCGGCACC
>NZ_LMUW01000221.1:0-5904 GCF_009765735.1 Xenophilus sp. L33 | reverse complement strand
CGAAGAACAAGGAGATCGTCGCCCGCATCACCGGCATGGCGAGCATCCTGCATTTCATCTGGCCGATCCCGGAGCGCGGGCTGGCGCGCCGGTTGTATCGCGTGCAGGCCGACACGCTGATCGTCTGGGGCGAGCACGACAAGGTGGTGCCGCCGGTCTACGCTCGGGACTTCGCGGCCGCCATCGAACGCGCGAGCGTGGTGAGCGTGCCCGGCGCCGGCCATGCGCCGCAGTTCGCGAAGACGGAGGCGGTGCTCGACAAGGTGCTCGGCTTCCTCGGACGTTGACGCAATGAGCCTCGACCCCCAGGCACGCGAACTGCTGGATGCCCGCGCCAGAGTGCTGCCGCGCACCGGCAGCGTGCCGGCGCACGAGATGCGGGAGCTGCACCGCGCGCTGCTCGCCAGGCAGCCGCCCGGGCCGCCGATCCATCACGTCGAGGACCTCGCCTGTCCCGGACCGGCGGGCCGGATTCCGCTGCGCCTCTATCGCCCATCGCCCGCGCCGCGCGCGCTGATCGTCTACTGCCATGGCGGCGGCTGGACGGTCGGCTCGCTCGATGGCTGGGACACCGCGCTTCGGCGCCTCGCCAACCGCACCGGCTGCGCGGTGCTGTCGGTGGACTATCGGCTGGCACCCGAGCATCGCTTCCCCGCGGCGCTCGACGATGCGCTGGCTGCGATCCGCTGGGCCGCGGCATCGATGCCGGTACTGGCCGGCAGCGAACTGCCACTGGTGGTTGCCGGCGACAGCGCCGGCGCCAACCTG
This sequence comes from Xenophilus sp. L33, assembly GCF_009765735.1. Taxonomy (GTDB): domain Bacteria; phylum Pseudomonadota; class Gammaproteobacteria; order Burkholderiales; family Burkholderiaceae_C; genus Variovorax. The sequence continues at coordinate 5,136 of NZ_LMUW01000221.1, read as the reverse complement.
AGTACCGTCGCCGCGCGCCTGCTGCGGGACGCCGGCGGCCCGAGGATCGCGGCGCAGGTGTTGCTCTATCCGAGCACCGAGGGCGACGTCGATTCGGTCTTCATGCATCGCTTCGAGCCGCCGGCACTGACCCGCGCCGAGATCGCCTGGTACTACGACCAATACATTCCTGACCGCACGCAGCGCCGCGATCCGCGCTTCGCGCCCCTGCATGCTGACGAACTGAAGGCGCTGCCGCCGGCCTTCGTCGGCACGGTCGACGGCGACCTGCTGTGCGAGGAGGGCGAGCTGTATGCGCAGAAGCTGCAGGCGCAAGGCGTGCGGGTGGCGACCCGGCGCTACCTCGGCACCTTCCACGGCTTCTTCACCGCCGATCGCGGACTGCTGCCGCATTCCGGCCAGGCCATGGATGACATCGCCGCCTTCCTCGACGAAGTGCTCGGCTGAACATTTGAACGAGATGGAGACGAAGCGATGAACGAACCCCTGCGCGTGCGGCGCGCCTTGCTGAAAGCCGCGGCCGGCGTCGTCGCGGCGCTCGGCCTGCCGGCCTGGAGCGAGGACAAGACCATTCGCATCGTGCTGCCGTTCCCGGCCGGCGGCATCTTGGACGTGATCGTGCGCTTCGTCGCCAAGGGCATCGCGGGCCCGCTCAACCGCCCGGTCTTCGTCGACAACCGGCCGGGCGCGGCCGGTGTCATCGGCACCCACATCGTGCAGGCGGCGACGCCGGACGGCAGCACGCTGCTGTTCCAGTACATCGGCCTGGTCGGGCTGCCCTTCACGCAGAAGGGCGCCAACTACGACCCGATCAAGGATTTCGCGCCGATCGCGATCGTGGCCGAGGGGCCGGCCTACATCGTGGTCAACGGCAGCGTGCCGGCGACCAACCTGGCCGAGTTCATCGCCTGGGCGAAGACGGTGCCGAATGGTGTCGAATCGGCCACTTCGGGCCCGGGCGGCGGCAGCCACACCTGGACCCTCTTGCTGGCCAAGCGCGCCGGCATCAACCTGCTGCCCGTTCCCTACAAGGGCGGCGCGGAGCAGTCGATGGCGATCATCCAGGGCGATGCCAAGGTGCTCATCAGCAACATGTCGGATTCGATCAACGCGCAGGTCAAGGCCGGCAAGCTGCGCATCCTGGCGGTCTGCTCCGAGCGGCGCTCGAGCATCACGCCCGACGTGCCGCTGGCCAGGGACACGGTGCCCGGCTTCGTCATCGCCGGCTGGGAGGGCCTGCTGGCACCGGCCGGCACCCCGGCCCCGGTGATCGATTCGATCGCCGCGGCAGTGAAGCAGGTGGTGGCCGACCCGGCCTACCGGGCCAACTGCCTGGAGCTTTTCTCGGAGCCGCGCTTCGAGGGCCCGGCCGAGTTCGCGAAGACGCTGGTCGAGACCACTGCCTTCTGGAAGTCGGTGGTGAACGACCTGGACATCACCCCGCAATGAATGCCTCTTCGAGAGCGGTCGTACCGGGCCTGCACCAGTTCTCGCTGCTGGAGCGCGTTCTTCATGGCCGCCGCGCGGGCGAGGCGCTGCCGGACGAAGTCCGCCGGGCCGGCGCGCGACGCGTGTTTGTCGTCAGCACCGCTTCGCTGGCCGGCACCGAGGCGTTGACGGGCATCGTCGACAGCCTCGGCAGCACGGGCGTCGGTGTCTTCACCGGGGTGCGCGCCCATGCACCGCGCGAATGCGTGATCGATGGCGCGCGGGCCGCGCGCGCGGCCGAGGCCGACCTGCTTCTGGCGGTCGGCGGCGGATCGGTGATTGACGCCGCCAAGGTGATGCTGCTGGCGATGCGCCACGGGTTCACCGGTACATCCCAGCTCGACGCGTATGCGGGCGCGCCCTGGACAACTTCGCAGCAGCGGCCGGACGACCACGCGCAATGGCGTCGCCTGATCGCGGTGCCGACCACTTTCTCGGCCGCCGAATACACCGCGGTCGGCGGCGCCACCGAATCCGCGAGCAAGGCCAAGCAGGCCTTCGGCCATCCGATGATGATGCCGGTCGCGGTCGTCAACGATCCCTGGCTCACCACGACCGCGCCGATGGCGTTGCTCCTGTCGACCGGCATGAAGGCGCTCGACCACGCGATCGAGCGGCTGACCTCGCGCGACCCGGCGCCTTACAGCGATGCCGTCTCGACAGCGGCGCTGCGGCACCTGGCCGAAGGCTTGCGGGCCCTGCAGGCCGCGCCCGAGGACATCGCGGTGCGCCACCGGCTGCAGCACGGTGTCTTCCTGTCGATGGCTGGCATCGCCGCTGGCACCCGCGGCAACCTGTCCCACGCGATCGCGCATGCGCTCGGTTCCCTGTGCGACGTGCCCCATGGCTTCACCAGCAGCGTGCTGCTGCCCTCGGTGCTGCAATGGGTGGCGGCCGGCGCGCCGCTGCGCCAACGGCTGCTGTGCGAAGCCATGGGCGAGCCCGGGTGCGAGGACGCGGCCGCCGCCGTGGCGCGTCTGGTGGCCGACCTGGGCCTGCCGTCGCGGTTGCGCGATGTCGGCGTGCCGCCCGCCCAGCTCGACCTCGTCGCCGAACGCGCCCTGCGCGACCCGTTGACCGCGAATTGCGCCCGCCGTGTCGAAAGCGCGGCGCAGGTGCGCGAGGTGCTGGACATGGCCTGGTAGCCGTCGAACGAAGGAGCGCGCATGACGCAGACCCTGAACCTCGCATCAACCGACGCGGCCGACACCGGCTTCGACGCCCGGGCCTTCCGCAACGCCCTCGGCACCTTCCCGACCGGCGTCGCGATCATCACCACGCTCGACGAAGCGGGCGCACCGGCGGGCCTCACCTGCAACTCGTTCAGCTCGGTGTCGCTGGAGCCCCCGCTGGTGTCCTGGAGCATGCGCAAGGCCAGCAAGTCGATCGAGATCTTCCGCCGCACGCCGACCTTCGCGATCAACATCCTGGCCGACGATCAGGACGAGATGTCCGGGCGCTTCGCCAGCAGCAGGATCGTCGACAAGTTCGAGGGTGTCGACTGGCGCCCGGGCCACGGCGGCACGCCGCTGATCGCCGGCTCGCTGGCCGCCTTCGAATGCCGCACCTTCGCGGTCCACGACGCCGGCGACCACCTGATCTTCATCGGCGAGGTCGAGCGCTTCGAAGAGGGCCGGCAGGACGAGCCGCTGGTCTTCTACAAGGGCGCCTACATGATGCTGGCGCGTTCGCTGCGGGAACTGGTCGCCAGCGGCGACCGCGTGACGGTCGACCTCGGCGAGGCGCGCAGGCGGCTGTTCGAGAGCCTGCTGGAACTGGCCTGCCAGTCGGCGACGCCGCAGGAGCTGGATGCGATCGAGGGGCAGATCGCTCGGATTGAAAGCCATGTCGCCCCGGCCGACATCGAGAAGCGCATGCACGCCGGCCTGCACTTCTTCCGGCTCATCGCGGCTGCCGCCCACAACGAGGTGCTGGCGATGGTCGCCGATTCGGTCAACACGATGCTGCAGCACGCGCTGCATGCGCAGATCGTCGAGCTGCGCCGGCGCGCCCCGCAGGCCGACTTGGTCAACAGCGCCGTGATTCCCCTGCGCCGGCATTTGCTGTCGCGGCTGCGGGCGCGCGACGCGCCGGGCGCCCGCGCCGCGCTGGCAGAATTCCTGGCACATTCCAGTCTTGGCCGGACCATTGAATTGCCCAACCCATGACCGTTCCCCAAGCCTTCGAGACCCTGCACCTTGAGACCCGCGGCGCCACCGCGTGGATCACGCTCGACCGCCCCGACGCGATGAACAGCATGAGCCCGCGCATGGTCGAGGAGATCGGCGCCGCGCTCGATTCGATCGCGCACGACCGCGAGGTGCGCTGCCTGGTGCTGACCGGCCGCGGCCGCGCCTTCTGCGCCGGTGCCGACCTGAAGGCGGTCAAGCGCTTCGCCGACGCGGACGACCAGCAGGCGGCGGTGCAGGCCTTCCTCGGTGCCGCCAACCGCCTGCTGCGGCGCATCGAACTGCTGCCGCTGCCGGTGGTCGCGGCGGTCAACGGCCTGGCCCTGGCCGGCGGCCTGGAGACGGTGCTGGTCTGCGACCTGGTGGTCGCCTCGGAAGACGCGAAGTTCGGCGACGCCCATGCCAGGTACGGTCTCCTGCCCGGCTGGGGCGGCTCGGTGCGGCTGCCGCGCAAGATCGGCGCCAACCGGGCCAAGCAGATGATGTTCACCGCCGAGCAGGTGCCGGCGCGCACCATGGCCGAGTGGGGCCTGGTCAACCAGGTGGTCGCGGGCGCCGAACTGCAGGCCGCGACCGAGGCGCTCTGCGAGCGCATCGTCGACAAGAGCCCGCTCGGCCTCCGGCGCATGAAGCGGCTGGTCGACGACGGCCTCGAGCAGCCGATGGACACCGCCCTGCGCGTCGAGCGCCACATGGTCGAGGCGCACAACGCCTCGCACGACCGCGCCGAAGGCCTGGCCGCCTTCGCCGAGAAGCGCGCGCCCCGATTCAACGGCAGCTGATCCATCGCACCCATGACCTCCACCACCGACCGCCTCGCCGCCACCGCCCTCGGCGGCCTGCGCATCATCGACTTCACCCACTTCATCGCCGGGCCGTTGGCGACCATGATCCTGGCCGATGCCGGCGCCGACGTGATCAAGGTCGAGAAGCCGACCGGCGACGACCAGCGGCATTTCGCGCCGTCGGAGGCGCGGCTGGACGGCGAGGGCGCGAGCTTCCTCTGGGCCAACCGCAACAAGCGCAGCATCACGCTCGACCTCAAGACTGCGGAAGGCCGCGAGATCGCGCAGGCGCTGGTGCGCAGCGCCGACGTGGTGGTCGAGAACTTCTCGACCCGCGTCATGGCGCAGTACGGACTCGACTACGAGACGCTGTCGAAGGACCGCACCGACCTCATCTACTGCTCGGTGTCGGCCTTCGGCCGCAGCGGCGAATTCGCCTCGCGGCTGGGCTTCGACACGATCATGCAGGCCGAGAGCGGCTTCATGTCGATGAACGGCTACGCCGATCGCGACGGCGTGCGCGCCGGCCCGGCGGTGATGGACATGGCGACCGCCATGATGGCCAGCAACGCGATCCTGATCGCGCTCGCCGCGCGCGAGCGCCACGGCCGCGGCCAGCAGATCGACGTGCCGCTGTTCGACACCGCGGTGCTGATGACCGGCTTCATGACCGC
>NZ_LMUW01000220.1 GCF_009765735.1 Xenophilus sp. L33 | reverse complement strand
GCTCCGAGGCCTTCGCCGAGCGCCACGGCATCGGCCGCCAGGTGCGCATCCGCGCGCAGTCGATGACCACCGACCGGCCGCAGGCCTTCGAGGCGCGCGACATGCGCGAGGTGGTCGGCTTCGGCATGGCGCAGGCAGCCGCGCAGCAGGTCTACGAGGCCGCCGGCATCGGCCCGGAGGACCTGGACGTGGTCGAGCTGCACGACTGCTTCGCGCACAACGAGCTGATCAGCTACGAGGCGCTGGGCCT
>NZ_LMUW01000224.1:54565-77977 GCF_009765735.1 Xenophilus sp. L33 | reverse complement strand
TCGGGCAGCACCAGCAGCGCGTCGCTGCGGCCCACCAGCAGCCGCAGCGCGGTGGCTAGCGACTTGGCGTCCGGCGCGTATTCGACCTGCAGGTCCCAGCCCTGGGCGGCGCGCTGCAGCTCGCTCACCGCCGGCTCCGACTCGGTGGTCGCGATCACGCCGAGCCGCCGCTTCTGCGGAAGGATCGCGTCGATCAGGGTCAGCTGGTCGGCCATGGTCGGCTCGCGCAGCAGCACGCCGACCGGGCGGTCCGACGCACGCAGCGCCAGCTGGGCCTTCAGGCTCTGGTAGTCGAGCCGGCTCAGCATCGCAAGCACCAGCGGCTCGGGGCCGGGCCGGTCGAGCGCGACACGCGCCGCGGCCAGGCCGACCGCGACCGTGACCTTGGGTTCCGCCGCGGTGCCCGGGTGGCCGGCGACCGCATCGTCGCGGGCTGGGTCCGCGCCTGCCAGCTGCACCAGGTTGAAGTCGCCGTCCGCCGGCTGGCCGTCACGCAGGCGGCCGACGAATTCCAGGTGCGGCGCCGCGTCGTCGGCCAGCAACACCGTCAGGCCGCAGGCCTGGGCTGCATGGGCCGAGCCGCCGCACAGCAGCATCGCCGCCGCAAGGACTGCGAAGGCGCGCTGCCATCGGGACAGCCCTGAAGAACGGTACTCGCGCATGGAGGTCCGAGGTGGTGAATGAATCCAATGTACGGATGCGGCTCTTTCCGCGCGATAAGGCAGAGGGCTTATGTCAAGGGGCATCGGCGGGCCCCGGTCGACCGCATCGGCGGCCCCGCGCAGCTTCTCAGCCTATCCCGGCCTATCTCCCGCACGAAGGGCATAGGCCATCAGGCATAGGCGGCGAGCTGGTTCCTTACCGCGGCCAGCTGGGTCTGGATCGCCTGGCGCAGGAGGCGCGGCGACACCGGCTTGTAGAGCACCGCGACGCCCGCGCTGGCCACTTCGCGCAGGCGATCGGGCTTGGTCTCGCCGGTCACCAGCAGCCGCGCGGTCGCGGGCCCGATGCCGCGCGGATGGCGCTCCAGCGCCGCCAGCACGTCCAGGCCGTTGTCGCCGCCCTGCAGCAGGAGGTCGCTCAGCACCAGGTCGGGCGGCCGCTGCCAGTGGTCGGCCAGCGCCAGCGCCTCGGCCCGCGACTGCGCGGCCAGCACCTCGGCGCCCCAGTTCGACAGCACCACCTGCAGGCCTTCGAGGATGGTGTGCTCGTCGTCGATGACCAGCACCAGCACCTGGTCCAGCCGCAGGTCGCTCTCGGCGGCGGGCATCGGCGCGAGCGGCGCCGGCATCGAGGTGACCGGCTCGGCGATGCGCACCAGGGTGCGCACGCAGGTGCCCTTGAAGGGCTGCGACAGCAGTTCGACCCGCGTATTGAGCAGCGCGGCCAGCCGCTGCACCGTGGCCAGGCCGAGGCCCATGCCGCGGGCGTCGCGCCCAAGCTGGCGGCCCTGCGGCTCCACCTGGTAGAACTCCTCGAAGACCCGTTCCTGGTGCTGCGCCGCGATGCCGATGCCGGTGTCCCAGACATCGATGCGCACCGACTTGCCGCGCCGCCGGGCGCCGACCAGCACGCCGCCCTCGGTGGTGTGACGCAGCGAATTCGACACCAGGTTGTTGAGGATGCGCGACAGCATCACGTAGTCGCAGCGCACCCACAGATCGGTCTTGCGCACCACCAGCCGCAGGTTCTGCTGCTCGGCCACCGCACGGAAGTTGCGGCTGATCTCGTCGAACAGGCTGTCCAGCGGGAAGTCGGCCCAGTGCGGCTGCAGCACGCCGGCGTCCAGCTGCGACAGGTTCAGCAGCTCGGTGAAGAGCCGGTCCAGCGAATCGACGCATTCGCGGATGTGGCCGATGCGCTGCAGCCGCACCGGGTCGGTCTCGCCGTTGGCCAGGCCGTCGGAGAACAGCGTGAGCGCGTGCAGCGGCTGCCGCAGGTCATGGCTGGCGGCGGCGAGCAGCCGGGTCTTGGCCTGGCTGGCGACTTCCAGCTGCTGGTTCTTGCTGGCCAGCTCGGCGGTGGCCTGCACGATGCGGGTTTCCAACTCGTTGCGGCTTTCGGCGAGCGCGCGGGTGGCCTGGTTGAAGCCCTGCTGCAGCCGCATCACCTCGGCCGTGCCGGCGACTTCCACCTGCGCGTCCTCGCCGGCGCCCAGCCGGTCGACCGCCTCGCCGAGCGCCCGGATCGGCGCGCCGATGCGCCGCGCCGCCCACCAGCCGGCCAGGCCGACGCCGGCCAGGCTGGCGGCCAGCACCAGCACCACGTTGACCCAGACCGCCCGCCGGGCGCTGACGATCGCGTCCAGGCTCATCTCGACCATCACCTTGCCGACGTGCTTGCCGTCCTCCGCCAGGATCGGCGCGACCACCTGCAGGCCGTCGCGCAAGCCGTCGTGCGGGCTGCCGCCGGGCACCGAGTCGGCCACGATCTCGCCGTCCTCCGACCAGATCTCCACGTGCTGCACGTGCGGTTGCAGGCTGCCTGCCAGCGCGGCGCGCTGCAGCCCGCGCCGGTCCATGCGCTGGATCTGCGACTGCGACATGGTCGCCACCTGCAGCGCGACGGTCTGCGCGTTGGCGCGCATCAGCTCGCTCACGTTGGCCAGGTGCTGCTGCGTGAGCACCGCGATCGCGCCCAGAGTCGCCACGGTCGCCGGCAGCAACGCCAGCAGGATGAGCTGCTGCGCGAAGGTCAGGCGGCCGAGCAGGCGGCGGGCGCGAAGGGACCAGGTCATCGGTTCGACATGCGCGCCGCGGCGGGCGTACCGGGAGTTGCCGATCGAAACCGGTGTGCATTGAAAAACGACACGCTGAATACCTTAGTTGGTTTCTAATTGTGTTCTCTCCAGCACGCCTTTGACCAGCCCACGCCCTTTCGGCGGCCTGGCCGAGGCCATCCGATCGATGCAGGCCCTTTCCCTTCGCAACGCGTTCCGCAGCCGGTCCGGCCACGACCGAAGCCGCGGCGCCGTCGCCGCGGTGCTGCGTCGGGCGGCGGCCTGGATCCTGTGGCTCGGCCTGGGCCTCGCGCCGGCCGCCTTCGCGCAGACGCTGGCACCGGCGCCGACCACCGGCGCGCCCGGCCTGGCCGGCGGCGGTGCGGCGATGCCGCTGCGCTTCGGCATCCTGCCGCTGGGCGGCGCGGCCGAGTCGCGCAGCGACTGGGAGCCGCTCCTGGCCGACCTGAGCCGGGCGATCGGCCGGCCGGTGGCGATCCTCTCGGTGACCAGCTACGAGGCGCTGGAGCAGGCCATCGTGCACGACCAGGTCGACATGGCCTTCCTGTCCGGGAAGATGGCGCTGGACGCGGTCACGCTCTATCACATGACCGTGCTGGCGCAGGTCACGCGGCACGACGGCCTGCCGGGCTACCGCTCGATCCTGCTGACCCGCAAGACCGGCAGCTTCACCAGCCTGCAGGACCTGCTGGCCCAGCCGCAGAACTGGCGGCTGGCGCGCGGCGAGAGCGCCTCGGTCTCCGGCTTCATCGTGCCGCAGCTGCAGCTCTTCCTGCCCAACCACATCGAGATGGAGACGCGCTTTCGCAGCGAGCTGGTCGGCACCCACCAGACCACCGCGCTGGCGGTGGCCAACGGCGAGGCCGACGTCGCCACCAACAACACCGCCGACTTCGAGCGCTTCCAGCTTCAGTTCCCGGCCGAGGCCGACCGGCTGCAGGTGATCTGGGAGTCGGAGCTGATCCCGCATGCGCAGATCGTGATCCGGCAGGAATACGGCCCGGCCTTCCAGAAGCAGGTGCAGGACTTCCTGATCGGCTATGCCAAGGCCAAGGGCCCGCGCGGCGACGCCGAGCGGGCCACGCTCAAGTCGCTGCAGAACCTGGCCGGCTTCCTGCCGGCCGACAACAGCTCGCTGATGCCGGCCGCCAAGCTGTCCTACCAGCTGGCGCGGCAGAGCGCGATGACCGCCCAGTGGGTCAACGAGGCGGCGCGCCAGGCGCGGCTGCAGCGCATCGAGACCACCTACGCGGAGCAGACCAAGGTGCTGCGCGGCGGGACGCAGTAGTTTCTGCGGCTTGCGCGGCCTGGTCCGATCCCGTACCCTGAATCCTCGCCCCCGGGCGGCAGACGGGGCGCCAAGGAGACAGCCATGACAAGCCGATCGAACGGCCTCGCGGCCGAGATGGAAACGGTGCGGACACTGGCGCTGGTCGGCGCCTCGGCGGCGGGCAAGACCTCGCTGGCCGAGGCCCTGCTGCTGCAGGCCGGCGCCATCAAGACGCGGGGCAGCGTCGAGCGCGGCAGCACCGTCAGCGACCACGACCCGCTCGAGCGCCGCATGCAGCATTCGCTCAACGCCTCGGTCATGCACCTGGCGCACGGCGGCAGCCGCATCCACCTGATCGACACGCCCGGCGGCGCCGACTTCCTCGGCCAGAGCCTGCCGGCGCTGGAGGCGGTCGAGACCGCGGCGGTGGTGATCAACGCCGCCACCGGCATCGAGCCGATGGCGCTGCGGATGATGGCCTACGCCGAGTCGCGCCAGCTCGACCGCATCGTCGTCGTCAACAAGATCGACGCGCAGGGCGTCGACCTGGCCGGCCTGCTGGCGCAGATCCAGGAACGCTTCGGCCGCGAATGCCTGCCGCTGAACCTGCCGGCGGCCGGCGGCACGCAGGTGGTCGACTGCTTCTTCAACCGCGAGGGCAGCTCCGACTTCGGCTCGGTCGAGGCCGCGCACCGGGCGCTGGTCGAGCAGGTGGTCGAGGTCGACGCCGGCTTCGTCGACCGCTACCTGGCCGATGGCGACGTCGAACCGGCCGAGCTGCACGCGCCGCTGGAGCAGGCGCTGCGCGAGGGCCACCTGATCCCGGTCTGCTTCGTCTCGGCGCGCACCGGTGCCGGCGTGGCCGAATTGCTGGACGTGATCGTCCGGCTGCTGCCCGATCCGACCGAGGCCAATCCGCCGGCCTTCCTGGTCGGCGAGGGCGAACAGGCGCGGCCGATGCAGGCGCGGCCCGATCCGTCGCTGCACGTGCTGGCGCACGTCTTCAAGATCGCGATCGACCCCTACGTCGGCAAGCTCGGCATCTTCCGGGTGCACCAGGGCACGGTCACGCGCGACAGCCAGCTCTTCATCGGCGACGGCCGCAAGCCCTTCAAGGTCGGCCATCTCTTCATGCTGCAGGGCAAGGACCACGTCGAGGTGCCGCGCGCGCTGCCGGGCGACATCGTGGCGGTGGCCAAGGTCGACGACATCCATTTCGACGCGGTGCTGCACGACGCCGCCGAGGACGAGCACGTGCACCTGGCGCCGCTCGACTTCCCGGTGCCGGTGCACGGCCTGGCGGTGCAGCCCAAGCGCCACGGCGACGAGCAGCGGGCCTGGGAGATCCTCGCCAAGCTCGGCGCCGAGGACCCGTGCCTGCGCATCGAGCATGCGGCGGCGACCAACGAGACCATCGTCTACGGCCTCGGCGAGCTGCACCTGCGCACGCTGCTGGAGCGGCTGCGCGAGGTCTACCGCTTCGAGGTCGAGACCCGGCCGCCGCGCATCGCCTACCGCGAGACGGTCACCGCCCGGGCCGAAGGCCACCACCGCCACAAGAAGCAGACCGGCGGCGCCGGCCAGTTCGGCGAGGTGTACCTGCGCATCGAGCCGCTGGCCCGCGGCGCTGGCTTCGAATTCGCCGACGAGGTCCGGGGCGGCACGATCCCAGGCCAGTTCATGCCGGCGGTCGAGAAGGGCGTGCGCGAGGTGCTGGCCAGCGGTGCGGTCGCCGGCTATCCGGTGGTCGACGTGCGGGTGGTGGTCTACGACGGCAAGCACCACAGCGTCGACAGCAAGGACGTGGCCTTCGCCGCGGCCGGCCGCAAGGCCTTCATGGCGGCGATCCGCGAGGCGCGCCCGATCGTTCTGGAGCCGATCGTGCGCATCGAGATCGCGGCGCCCGAGCCTTCCATTGGCGACCTGACCGGCGACCTGGCGGCGCGCCGCGGCGTGGTCACCGGCACCGTGGCGGCCGGCCTCGGCACGGTGGTGGTTCGCGGCCAGGTGCCGCTGGCCGAGCTGGCCAGCTACCAGTCGCGGCTCAACGCGCTGACCAGCGGGCAGGGCCGCTACACCATCGCGCTGTCGCACCACGAGGCGGTGCCGCCGGCCACCCAGCAGGCATTGATGGCGCAGCACCGGGTGCGCGAGGACGATTGAGCGCCGGCCTTCAGCGCCGCGCCGCCCGCGGCGTCTGCGAATGCGCCAGGGGCTGGTCGGCCGGCAGGAAGCGCGCGAACAGGTCCCAGACGAAGGCGCCGCCGGCGCTGCCCTTGGCAGCCGCATCCGAGGCTGCGCCGGTCAGGTAGACGCCGCGCCAGCGCAGCGCCGCCGACGGCCGCGCGCCGCCGAACATCCGCTCCGCGGTCAGCCGCAAGGCCGGCTGCAGCGCCCGCAGCTGCTCGACGAAGCGATGCACCGCCAGCCGGCGCACCGGATCGCGCTGCTCGCTCAGGAGCGCCATGCGCAGCGCCTTCAGCCGCTCGCCGAGCTGGTCGAAGGGCAGCTCGAAGCGGATGCCGGCGCGCGAGGCGAAGCGGCCGACCCGGTAGCCCAGCGCCTGCTCCAGCACGCCGGCCGGCAGCGCCGCGCGCGCCAGCTCGTAGCCTTCGAGCCGCTCCAGGCCGGTGACCACCAGGTAGACCGGCAGCCGCAGGCGCAGGTGCTCGGCCGCGTCCTCGGCCAGCGCACGCAGCGCGGTGGCCGATGCCGCGGCGGCCCGCGCGTCGCCCAGCAGGGTGGCCGCGCCGATGCAGACCACGATGCCGTTGAGCGCCAGCCGCCGGCGCCGCTCGACCAGCTCCAGCAGGGCCCGGTACCAGCGGCTGCGCTCGCGCGGATCGGCCGGGTCGGCCAGCACCGCCGGGTCGATCGCGATCGCGATCATCGAGCGCAGCAGCCGCCATTGCCAGAACTCGTCGTCGCCGATGGGCCGATGGCCCGGCGGCGTTTCGGCGGCCGCGTCCAGCAGGCCCGGCAGGTCCGCGGTGGCATCGCCGATGAACAGGAACCATGGCCGCGCATAGAGCGGGAAGCGCGGTCGCTGGGGCGTCTGTTCGGCAGCGCGGCGGGCGGCGGCGAGCGACTGCGTCATGCTGTCCAGCTCGAGCGGCCGCGACGAGCCGGCCTGCGCGTCCAGCGCGGCGATGCGCCGGCGCAGCGTCCGGCGCCGGGCGATGCGGCCGGCGGCCAGCGCGAACCACCACAAGAGGAGGAAGGTGCCGAGGCAGACCAGCAGCAGCTTCCAGAAATCCGGCGGCACGAGGGCGCTGGCGTTCATCGGCGTCAGCGCTCCACCGTCTCGAAGAAGGCCAGCTCGGCCACGACGTGGCTGCCGAAGGCCTCCGCGGAAAGCGATTCGCGCAGCCACTGCAGGTAGGCCGAGGCCAGCTCGTAGGGTGGCCGGTCGGCAGCCGCCTCGAAGGGCGTCGGCGAGAACAGCGCGGTCAGCAGCACCGCGCCGAAGGGCGGCGCCACGAGCCAGCTCGACGGCATGTCGCGGCCGAAGGCGGCGGTCTCGCCGGCTCGCCGCCGCGGCTGGGCGCGGCCCGCGTTCAGGTGGATGACCGAGCCGTCCGCGTTGTAATAGTCGACCCAGAGGTAGCCGTCGCGGGCGGCGTTGGTGACCTCGATCTGCACCGGATCGCCTTCGCGCAGATGCCCGCCGCGGGCGGTCGGGATCGCGATCGCGAGGCCGGGGTGCTGCTCCAGGTTGCGCTGCTGGAAGGGCTTGAGCAGCGCGACCACCTCGCAATGCGGCCAGACCCGCAGCTGCAGGTCGAAGCTGGCCGCGCCCATGCCCGGCAGCGCGCGGACCTCGCGCTGCACCCGCGCCATCTCGTCGGCGTCGGCGACGAAGCCCTTGACCTGCACCACGCCGCGCTGGCCGACGCTGGCCGCCAGGTCGGCGCAGGCGTAGCTCTGCAATTGCTGGTCGACCCGCTGGGCCAGCGTGGGCGGCGCCTCGCGCGGACCGACCGCCAGGAACCAGAGCCAGTAGCCGAAGGGAATCAGCAAGGCCATCGCGGCGGCGGCCCGCAGCGCGGCGCGCCGGGTCGACTGCGGGTCGCGCGGGCCGGGCGGGTCCGGCGCCGCGTAGGGCTGCGGCGTGATGTGGTCCTCGGCCAGCGTGTCGAGCGCCAGCGGCGGCAGCGCCAGCTGCTGGCCGTGCAGCGCCTTGAGCTTGCCCAGCTCGCCGCCGTCGCCGTCCTCGAAGTAGTACTGGCCGCGAAAGCCCAGCGCCAGCACTTCCCAATAGACCTCGCGGACCTCGTCGTCGTCCAGCTGCAGCAGCGACAGGTGGTGGAAGAACTCGGTCTCGGCGTTGTTGGAATTGAAGAGGCGGGTCTCCAGCGGCGCCAGGTCGGTGGTCCGGTCCGGATGGCGGGCGAAGACCTCGTCGAGCCAGGCCACCATCGCGAAGCGCGCCGATTCGATCTGGGCGGGGGTCTTGCCGGCGGCCAGGGCGCGCGCCTGGCCTTCCTCGATCAGTTCGTCGGCCCGGCGCTGGGCGCCGGCGCAGTCCGGCGCCCGGCCGCCGGCGATCAGCGCATCCAGCGCGAGGCCGAAGCCGACCAACGGGGAGAAGCACTCGAGAAGACGAGCCATGGAGCGCTCAGGCTGTGGCTGCGACCGCGGTCTCGCCTCTGCGCCCGCATCGTTGGGCCATGCCCGTGTCCCCGGTCGTTTCTGGAAGTGCGTCGATTTTTCCATTGGGGGCGTCCCGCACCATATCGCAGGGGAGCTATGCCGTTCGGGCGGCAAATCCGCCTTGCTGCGCGCCGCGTTCGCCGCTATCGTGGGCCGCTGAGTTCATCCATTGCGCTGGGGAAAGCCATGAAAATCCTGATCGCGGACGACCACCGGCTGGTCATCGAGGCGGTCAAGGCCAAACTGTCGGAGCTGGGCACCGATATCGAGTTCGTCCTTGCGATGAGCGTCGACGAGTTGCTCGCCGGCGCTTCCGACGACGTCGACCTGGCCATGATCGACCTGAACATGCCCGGCGCCGAAGGCCAGGCCCACATCGACGAGATTCGTCGCCGGCACCCCGCGGTGCCGGTGATCGTGCTGTCCGGCTACGAAGACCCGGCCGTGATGCGCAGCGCGCTCGAGCGCGGCGTGCTCGGTTTCATTCCCAAGGCCTATTCGCCCGAGGTGATGCTGTCCGCAGTGCGGCTGGTGCTGGCCGGCGGCGTCTACGTGCCGCCGATGATGCTGGCCTCGCTGCCGCCCGGCGTGGTCGCCGGCCTGCCGCATGTCGGCAGCGCGGCGCCCGCGACCTCCGGCGGCGGCGCCTCTTCGCAGACGCTCGAACACCTGCGCAACGTGCTGACCGAGCGCCAGGTCGAGGTGCTGCAATTGCTGTCGCAGGGCAAGCCCAACAAGCTGATCGGACGCGCGCTGGGCATCAGCGAAGGCACGGTCAAGATCCACCTGGCCGCCATCTTCCGTGCGCTCAACGTGCGCAACCGCACCGAGGCGGTGGTCGCGGCGCAGACGTTGACCGAGGCCTGACTTCCGCCAGCGCGCTCAGCGCGCCGGGGAGCCGCCCACTTCCGCCACCACCGCGGCGACCGCCGCGAGGATCTCGGCGGAGAAATCCGGATTCGATTTCACGGTGCCGCGCGCGACGGCGAGGCCGCCGATCATCGCGGCCGACATCGCGATCGCGCGCTGCCTGTCGCTGCTCGCGAGCGGCGCCTTGCCGAGCGTGGCCTGCAGGGTGTCGACCATCTGTTCGAAGCCCGCCGAAAAGTGGGCACTCACGGTTTCGTCCTGGCGGCCGATCTCGCTGAAGGAGGCCGCCATCGGGCAACTGCCGCCGAAGTCGTCGCGGCGCTCGGTCGACAGGTAGTAGCCCAGCAGTTCGGCCAGCGTCGGCGGCGTGGCCCGGATCGCCAGCCGTTCCTCGCCGCGCCGCAGGCCGTCGGCCAGCGCCTCGGCGACCAGCGCGTCCTTCGAGCCGAACTGCGCGTAGAGCGCGCCGTGGGTGAGGCCGGCCTGCTGGCTGATCTCGGCGACGCCGACGCCGTCCACGCCGCGCTCGCGGAACAGCCGGCCGGCGGTGCGCAGCAGCTTCTCGCGGTTCTCGGCCGCCTTTTCTCGGGTGACTTTCATGTCGGGCCTTGCCTTCAAAAAACGTTGACGTCAAAGATTGCGATCGCTACGATAACAAACATTGCATTCGCAATTAATAAAGGACGAAGATGACCGCAACTCCCGCCAAGGTGAATGTCGACAAGCGCGCCGCCGGCCACTGGAAGGTGACGCTCGACAACCCCCCGATCAACCTGATCGACGACAGCATGTACGACGAACTGCACGACCTGATGGACGCGATCGAGGCAGATCCGGACCTGAAGATCGTCACCTTCGAGAGCGCCAACCCCGACTTCTTCATCGCCCACTATTCGTCGGCCGAGCCGCGCAGCCGCTTCGGCATCCCGCCCTGGATCCGGACCGCCGAGCGGCTGGCCGCCAGCAGCGTGCTGAGCGTGGCGGTGATCCGCGGCCGGGTGCGCGGCGGCGGCAGCGAATTCGCGCTGGGCTGCGACCTGCGCTTCGCCAGCCGCGAGCGGGCCGTCTTCGGCCAGCCGGAAGTCGGCACCGGCCTGATCCCGGGCGGCGGCGCGCTGCAGCGCCTGCCGCTCCTGGTGGGCCGCGCGCGCAGCCTGGAGATCGTGCTCGGCGCCGACGACTTCGACGCCGACACCGCCGAGCGCTATGGCTGGATCAACCGCGCGATCGCCGATGCGCAGCTCGACGGCTTCGTCGACAACTTCGTGCAGCGCGTGCTGTCCTTCGACCGGCAGGTGCTCGGCGTCTGCAAGGCGACGATCAACAAGGTTGGGCTCCCCGCCACCGCCGACCTGCAGGCCACGCAGGACACCTTCTTCCAGACCTTCAAGTGGCCCGGCTTCGCGGAACGCATTCCGAAGCTGATGCAGCGTGGCATCGGCAAGGCGGGCGACTTCGAGCTGAACCTCGGCCGGGAGATCGCGAAGCTCTGACCGCCGGCGGTGGCGTCAGCGAGCCCGCTCGCTGCCCCGCGTCTCCGACGGACGCTCGCCGAAGCGGGCCCGGTACTGCGCCGCGAAATGCCCGAGGTGCAGGAAGCCGTACCGGTGCGCCACCTCGCGCACGCCGCCGACGCCGCCGCCCGCGGCCTTCAGCTCGGCGTGAACCTTGTCCAGGCGCAGCTCGCGCAGGAATTCCATCGGGCCGCGCCTGCCGTGGTCGCGGAACGCGGTCTGCAAGGCGCGCGCGCTGCAGCCGACTTCGCGGCACACGTCGGCCAGCGACAGCGGCTGGTCGACATGCGCCGCCATGTAGTCCTGCGCCCGCCGGACCACGCGCGGCATCAGGCTGCGCTGCGCGGCGCCCGCGAGGTCCCGCGAATGGCTGTGGCCGGCCGACATCAGCAAGGTCGACATCAGGTAGGTTTCGGCATGCTCGCCGAGACGCCCCGCCGACTGCAGCGCGTCGCCCGCGTCGAGCGTGAGCCGCAGGTAGTCGATGAAGTGCACCAGCGGCGCGAGTGCGGGATCGTCCAGTCGCACGCCCAGGTCGAAGACCAGCGGCTGCCGCAGCGGCGCCTGCAGCAGGGCTTCGAGCCGCGCCTGCAGCGGGGCGCGCGCCAGCTTCACGATCAGGTGCGGGCTGTCGTCGGCCCAGCGCATCGACAGCGGCTCGGTCGGCGAGGGCAGCGAGGCGAGCAGGCGGCTGGCTTCCACGCGCTGTGAACCGCAACGGATCTCGGCGCCGCCGCGCAGCGGGATCTGCAGCAGGAAGAAATGCTGCAGATGGCCGGGGTCGATCTGCACGCCCGGGCCGTACTGCACGTAGTTGAGGCTCACGTCCCGGTGCAACTGCGCGCTGTGGTGGCAGGCGTCGAGCTGGACGCCGGGCCGCAGCATGACCAATTCGTGCGGGCAGAAGATCCGCGCCACGCTCTCGCGCGCCTCGTCCATGTCGCGGCTCTCGAAGAGCCGATAGCGCTGCAGCGGCAGCTGGGGCGACGTGGCGGTGTGCATGGTGGGGGCGGATGACGATAGCAAAACGCGTTCCGGCCCGCAACGCAGCGGGCGCTTCGACAAAAGCTGCGCGCCAGGGACAGCGCCTGCGCTTTCGGGATGCGGCGGCGGCCCGCTCCGGCCTAAGGTACGAGCCACGGAACAACCGAGGAGCAAACGTCATGTTCAAGGGGCTCGAAGGAAAGAGCGCCATCGTCACCGGTGGCGCGACGCTGATCGGCGCGGGCGTGGTGCGCGCGCTGCATGCGGCCGGCGTGAAGGTGGTCGTGGCCGACATCGATGCGGCCAACGGACAGCCGCTGGCGGATGCGCTCGGCGATGGTGCGCGCTTCGTGCACACCGACATCACCGACGACGCCCAGGTGAAGGCCTGCGTGGCGGAGGCCGCGGCGCGCCACGGCGGCGTGCACTTCCTGGTCAACCTCGCGTGCTCGTACGTCGACGACGGCTTCAAGTCGCCGCGCGCCGACTGGCTCACTTCGTTCAACGTCAACGTGGCGAGCGCGGTGGCGATGCTGCAGGCGGTGCATCCGCACATGGTGGCGGCCGGCGGCGGCGCGGTGGTCAACTTCACGAGCATCTCGTCGCGCGCGGCGCAGACCGGCCGCTGGCTCTATCCGGTGAGCAAGGCCGCGCTGGTGCAGCTCACCCGCAACATGGCCATGGACCTGGCGCCCGACCGCATCCGCGTGAACAGCGTGTCGCCGGGCTGGACCTGGTCGGCCGTGATGGACAAGCTGAGCGGCGGCGACCGCGCCAAGACCGATCGGGTCGCGGCGCCCTTCCACCTGCTCGGCCGGGTCGGCGATCCCGACGAGGTGGCGCAGGTGGTGCTGTTCCTCTGCTCGGACCACGCCAGCTTCGTCACCGGCGCCGACTACGCGGTCGACGGCGGCTACTCGGCGATGGGCCCCGAGCAGGCGGTGCCCGCCATTCCCAAGTTGATGAATTGACCCGATCAAGGAGAACTTCATGAAGCGAATCGCGATCGTCGGCGCGGGCCAGTCGGGCCTGCAACTGGGCCTGGGCCTGCTCGCCGCGGGCTACGAGGTCACGCTGTACAGCAACCGGAGCGGCGAGGACATCCGCCGCGGCAAGGTCATGTCGAGCCAGTGCATGTTCGATGCGTCGCTGCAGATCGAGCGCGCGCTGGGCCTGGACTTCTGGGCCCGCGAATGTCCCACGGTAGACGGCATCGCGCTGGCGGTGCCGCACCCGGAGCAGAAAGGCGCCAAGGCCATCGACTGGGCGGCGCGGCTCGCGTCGCCCGCGCAGTCGGTCGACCAGCGCCTGAAGATCCCGGCCTGGATGGAAGCCTTCGAGAAAAAGGGCGGCGAGCTGGTCTTCAAGGACGCCGGCATCGACGACCTGGAGGCCTGCACCCGCAGCCACGACCTCACGCTGGTCGCGGCCGGCAAGGGCGAGATCGCCAAGCTCTTCGAGCGCGACGCCCACAAGTCCACCTACGACCAACCGCAGCGCGCCCTGGCGCTCACCTACGTGACGGGCATGAAGCCGCGCGAGCCCTTCTCGGCCGTGTGCTTCAACCTGATCCCGGGTGTCGGCGAATACTTCGTCTTCCCGGCGCTGACCACGACCGGGCCGTGCGAGATCATGGTGTTCGAGGGCGTGCCCGGCGGCCCGATGGACTGCTGGGCCGACGTCAAGACGCCCGAGGAGCACCTGGCGCGCAGCAAGCGCATCCTCGACACCTTCACGCCCTGGGAGGCCGAGCGCTGCCGCGACATCGCGTTGACCGACGACAACGGCATCCTCGCCGGCCGCTTCGCGCCGACGGTGCGCAAGCCGGTGGCGACGCTGCCTTCGGGGCGCAAGGTGCTGGGCCTGGCCGACGTGGTGGTGCTCAACGACCCGATCACCGGCCAGGGCTCCAACAACGCGGCCAAGTGCGCCGACAGCTACCTCCGGAGCATCCTCGCGCGCGGCGACGGACCGGGCGATCCGGCCTGGATGCAGCAGACCTTCGACCGCTACTGGTTCGGCTACGCGCAGTGGGTCTCGCGCTGGACCAACATGCTGCTGGCGCCGCCGCCGCCCCACGTGCTGAAGCTGCTGGGCACCGCCGGCGCCGTGCCGCCGCTGGCCGAGGCGATCGTCAACGGCTTCGACGACCCGCGCACCTTCTTCCCGTGGTTCGCGGACCCGGCGGAAGCCGACAGCTACATCGAGACCTGCGCGGCCGTCGCGTAGGCCGGAGGGCAGGCATGGAGAGCTTCGACCGGCACGACTTCCGCAAGGCGCTTGGGCAATTCAGCACCGGCGTGACCGTGGTCACGACCCGCGGCATCGACGGCCGCCGCGTCGGCATGACCGCGAATTCGTTCTCGTCGGTCTCGCTCGACCCGCCGCTGGTGCTGTGGAGCCTGGCCCGGCAGGCGCCCAGCCTGGCCGACTTCACCGCCGCCAGCCACTTCGCGATCAACGTGCTGGCGGCGCACCAGCATCCGCTGTCGCGCCGCTTCGCGACGCCGCTGGCCGACAAGTTCGGCGGCGTCGACTGCAGCGAAGGCACGGCCGGCGTGCCGCTGATCGACGGCGCCATCGCCCGCTTCGTCTGCCGCAACGTCCGGCAGCACGACGGCGGCGACCACCTGATCTTCATCGGCGAGGTCGAGCGCTACGAGCGCTTCGAGGGCGCGCCGCTGGTGTTCCACGCCGGCCGCTACCGGGTGACGGCGCGGCATCCCGAGTGCCTGCGGTGAGCCGGCGGGTCTGCTCTACTCGAGGATGTTGTTGAACTTCCTCGATTCGTCTTGAACTCCTTCCGCCTGGACGCCATTCCCCTGGACGCCGCCATCGTCGACCTCGACGGCACCATGGTCGACACCCTCGGCGACTTCGTCGTCACCCTGAACCTCATGCTCGACGACCTGGCGCTGCCGCACGTCGATGCACCGGTGGTCGAGACGCTGGTCGGCAAGGGCACCGAGCACCTGGTCCGCGCCGTGCTGGCCCATGTCCGCGCAGCCGACCCGCAAGCCTTGTTCGATCGCGCGTTGGCGCGCTACCAGCACCACTACCCGACGGTCAACGGCCGGCATTCGCAGCTGTATCCGGGTGTCCTCGAAGGCTTGCAGGCGCTGCGCGCACGCGGCCTGCGGCTGGCCTGCCTCACCAACAAGCCCACGGCCTTCGCCCGCCCGCTGCTGGCGGCCAAGGGCCTGGACGGCTTCTTCGAGCAGGTCTTCGGCGGCGACGCCTTCGAGCGCAAGAAGCCCGACCCGCTGCCCTTGCTGAAGACCTGCGAGGCCCTCGGCAGCCTGCCGGCGCGCACCCTGATGATCGGCGACTCCAGCAACGACGCCGCGGCCGCCCGCGCGGCCGGCTGCCCGGTGCTGCTGGTCAGCTACGGCTACAACCACGGCGAGCCGGTGCGCGCGGTCGACGCCGACGGCTTCCTCGACTCGATGGCCGAACTGGCGGCCTGAGCGGCGCGGCTTTCAGCTCTTGCCGAGCAGCGCGTCCTTCAGCTTCCAGTCGGCCGGCGACGGACCGAGCCAGATGCGCAGCAGCGCGTTGAAGAAGGCCTGTTCCTTGATCGGGTCGCCCTGCGGCACGCCCTTGACGGTGACCAGCGTGCCGACGCCCGGCGTCCAGTCGACCATGAAGGTGTCGCCGGTCCTGAGCGTCTTCTGGTCGGCGAACATCTGCCCCATGCGCAGCAGGCCCGGAATCAGCTGGCCCATGTCGCTGCGCGGCGTGTTGTCCTCGACGCCGCGGGTGAAGAGCTTGCCCAGTTCGTTGGCGTCGATGTCGCGCAGCATCGTGATCGTCACCCGCTTGGCGCCCGGCTCGGCCAGCACCGCGTCGGGCGTGTCGGCCTTGCCGGTGAGGTAGAGGCCGGCGGTGTAGACCTTGAAGATCGCCTTGTAGCGCACGCCCGCGCCGTTCAACTGCAGCTTGGCGCCGTTGACCACGAGCGCGTCGTCGAGCTTGACGCCCGCCACGTCGACCTGCGCGGCCGAGGCGGCCAGCGCGGCGAGGGTCAGGGTGGACAGCGCGAACGCGCGACGCAGTGCGGCAGAAAGCATCAAGGTCTCCGGGAGCCGGGGCGGCCAAAAAAGCTGAATGTATCTTTTTGTAGCAACAATTCCGTGGGATAAACTCACGAATTCATGTTCATTCATCACGTCATTCAGACAGGTCAAGGCAGCCGGGGAGCCTGGCCCTGGCGCACGCCATCGTCTTTGCTCGCTTGACCTGCACGGCGCACGCCGTGCGCCCGCGGCCTTCAGTCTTCCTGAACCGGCCAACCTGAATGACCCCGCCAGCGACCTTTCAACGTCCGCTGGCCGCCGGAGAACCTCCACGTGATCACTGAACTTGAATTCAAGAGCCTCAGCGCCCAGGGCTACAACCGCATCCCGCTGATGGTCGAGGCCTTCGCCGACCTCGAGACACCGCTTTCCCTCTACCTCAAGCTGGCCTACACCAAGGACAGCGGCAAGCACAGCTTCCTGCTCGAATCGGTGGTCGGCGGCGAGCGCTTCGGCCGCTACAGCTTCATCGGCCTGCCGGCGCGCACGCTGCTGCGGGCCAGCGGCTTCGGCCCGCAGGCGCGCACCGAGGTCGTCACCGACGGCAAGGTCGTCGAGACCGCCGAAGGCAACCCGCTCGACTTCGTCGCCGCCTACCAGAAGCGCTTCAAGGTGGCGCTACGGCCCGGCCTGCCGCGCTTCTGCGGCGGCCTGGCCGGCTACTTCGGCTACGACACGGTGCGCCACATCGAGCGCAAGCTCGAAGGAAGCTGCCCGCCCGACACGCTCGGCTGCCCCGACATCCTGCTGCTGCAGTGCGAGGAACTGGCGGTCATCGACAACCTGTCGGGCAAGCTCTACCTGATCGTCTACGCCGACCCGGGCCAGCCCGAGGCCTATGCCAACGCCAAGCGGCGGCTGCGCGAACTGCGCGAGCAGCTCAAGTATTCGGTCAGCGCGCCGCAGGTGCGGCCCACGCAGGCGCACCCGCCGGAGCGCAGCTTCGCCAAGGCCGACTACCTGGCCGCCGTGGAGCGTGCCAAGGAGCTGATCGCGGCCGGCGACTTCATGCAGGTGCAGGTCGGCCAGCGCATCAGCAAGCGCTACACCGAGTCGCCGCTGTCGCTCTACCGGGCGCTGCGCTCGCTCAATCCGTCGCCCTACATGTACTACTACCACCTGGGCGAATTCCACGTGGTCGGGGCCTCGCCCGAGATCCTGGTGCGCCAGGAGAACGTCGGCGACGGCGAGCAGAAGATCACCATCCGCCCGCTGGCCGGCACCCGCCCGCGCGGCGCCTCGCCGGAACTCGACAAGGCGGCCGAGGTCGAGCTGATCAACGACCCCAAGGAGCGCGCCGAGCACGTCATGCTGATCGACCTGGCGCGCAATGACATCGGCCGCATCGCCAAGACCGGCTCGGTCAAGGTCACCGAGGCCTTCGCGGTCGAGCGCTACAGCCACGTGATGCACATCGTCAGCAACGTCGAGGGCACCCTGAAGGACGGCATGACCGCGATCGACGTGCTGCGCGCCACCTTCCCGGCCGGCACGCTCACCGGCGCGCCCAAGGTGCATGCGATGGAGCTGATCGACCAGCTGGAGCCGACCAAGCGCGGCCTCTACGGCGGCGCCTGCGGCTACATCAGCTACGCCGGCGACATGGACGTGGCCATCGCCATCCGCACCGGCATCGTCAAGGACCAGATGCTGCACGTGCAGGCGGCGGCCGGCGTGGTCGCCGACTCGGTGCCCGAGCTGGAGTGGAAGGAGACCGAAGCCAAGGCCCGCGCCCTGCTGCGCGCCGCCGAACTGGTCGAGGAGGGCCTGGAATGACCGACAACAACAACGACAACGGCCAAGGCGACTTCTCGCACGAGATCATCGGTGCCGCGGTCGAGGTGCAGCGGGTGCTCGGCACCGGCCTGCCCGAATCGGCCTATGCGGCCGCCCTCGAGATCGAGCTGGCCGAGCGCGAGATCGGCTTCCGGCGCGACGTGCCGGTCGCCGCGCACTACAAGGGCCGCTCGCTCGGCGAGGTGGCGACGGCGGCCTTCGTGGTCGAGCAGTCGGTGGTGGTCGAGGTGCGCGCGGTCGACGCGCTGACCGAGTCGCATCGGCTGCAGGCGCAGGCGGCGGTGCGGCTCTCGGGCCTCCGGCTCGGCCTCTTGATCAACTTCAACGTGTTCCCGGTGGTCAAGGGCGTGCACCGGATCGGAGCCAAGCCATGAAGCTCTTGATGATCGACAACTACGACAGCTTCACCTACAACCTGGTGCAGTATTTCGGCGAGCTCGGCGCCGAGGTCGAGGTCCACCGCAACGACGAGATCACGCTGGACGAACTCGGCGAGCGCATCGCCGGCGGCGTCGATCGACTGGTCATCTCGCCGGGCCCCTGTTCGCCGGCCGAGGCCGGTGTCTCGGTGGCGGCGATCGAGGCCTTCGCCGGCCGGCTGCCGATCCTCGGCGTCTGCCTCGGCCACCAGGCGATCGGTGCGGCCTTCGGCGGCCGCATCGTCAGGGCGAAGCAGCTGATGCACGGCAAGACCAGCGACATCCGCACCACCCGCGAAGGCGTCTTCGCCGGCCTGCCCGAGACATTCAAGGTCAACCGCTACCACTCGCTGGCGATCGAGCGCGAGACCTGCCCGAAGGCCCTGGCGCTCACCGCCTGGACCGACGACGGCGAGATCATGGGCGTGCGCCACACCGGCTTCGCGCACGCGGTGCGCGTCGAGGGCGTGCAGTTCCATCCCGAGTCCATCCTCACCGAGCACGGCCACGCCATGCTCGCCAACTTCCTGGAGTAAAGCCATGAGCGCTTCTGCATCGAAAGTGGTCGACCTGCGCAGCGATACCGTCACCCAGCCGACCGCCGCGATGCGCGCGGCCATGATGGCGGCGCCGCTCGGCGACGATGTCTTCGCCGACGACCCGAGCATCAACGCCCTGCAGGAAAAGATCGCCGGCCTCCTGGGCTTCGAGGCGGCGCTCTTCGTGCCGACCGGCACCCAGAGCAACCTCTGCGCGATCCTGTCGCACTGCGGCCGCGGCGACGAATACATCGTCGGCCAGCAGGCCCACTGCTACCGCTGGGAAGGCGGCGGCGGCGCGGTGTTCGGCAGCGTGCAGCCGCAGCCGCTCGATCACCAGCCCGACGGCACCATCGCGCTCGAGGCGATCGAGGCCGCGATCAAGCCCGACGACGCCCACTTCGCCCGCAGCCGCCTGCTGGCGCTCGAGAACACGCTCGGCGGCAAGCTGCTGCCCTTCGCGTACGTCGAGGCCGCCACGCGACTGGTGAAGGAGAAGGGCCTGAACCGCCATCTCGACGGCGCTCGCCTCTTCAACGCGGCGGTCGCGCAAGCGGCCGAGCGCGGCACCGACGCGCACACCGAGGCCCGCCGCATCGCCGGCTGCTTCGACAGCGTCTCGGTCTGCTTCAGCAAGGGCCTCGGCGCGCCGGTCGGCTCGGCGCTGTGCGGCTCGCGCGAATTCGTCGGGCGCGCCCATCGCATCCGCAAGATGGCCGGCGGCGGCATGCGCCAGTCGGGCCTGCTGGCGGCGGCCGCGGCCCATGCGCTCGACCATCACGTCGAGCGGCTGGCCGACGACCATGCGCTGGCGCGCCGGCTGGCCGAAGGCCTGCAGGGCGTCGACGGCCTGCAGGTCGAGGCGCCGCAGACCAACCTGCTCTTCGTCGACCTGACCGGCGCGGCGCGCACCCGGTCGGCCGACCTGCTCGCGCACCTGAAGAGCCATGGCGTGCTGGCCACGGGCCTGTATCGCCTGCGCTTCGCCACCCACCTGGACGTCGACGCCGAAGGCATCGACCGCGCGATCGCCGCGATCCGCAGCTTCTTCCGCGCCTGACCGAAAGACGAAGAGAGACGACATGCCCATCACTCCCCAAGAAGCACTGCAGCGCACCATCGAGCACCGCGAGGTCTTCCACGACGAGATGCTTCACATCGTGCGACTCATCATGAGCGGCGAATGCTCGCCGGTGATGATGGCCGCGCTGATCACCGGCCTGCGCGTGAAGAAGGAAACCATCGGCGAGATCACCGCCGCCGCCCAGGTCATGCGCGAGGTCGCGACCAAGGTGCCGGTGGCCGACACCCGCCACCTGGTCGACATCGTCGGCACCGGTGGCGACGGCTCGCACACCTTCAACATCTCGACCTGCTCGATGTTCGTCGCCGCGGCGGCCGGCGCGAAGGTCAGCAAGCACGGCGGGCGCAGCGTCAGCAGCAAGTCCGGCAGCGCCGACGTGCTGGAGGCGCTCGGCGCCAACATCAACCTCAAGCCCGAGCAGATCGCCCGCTCGATCGCCGAGGTCGGCATCGGCTTCATGTTCGCGCCCAACCACCATCCGGCGATGAAGAACGTGGCCCCGGTGCGCAAGGAGCTGGGCATCAAGACCATCTTCAACATCCTCGGGCCGCTGACCAATCCGGCCGGCGCGCCGAACATCCTGATGGGCGTCTTCCATCCCGACCTGGTCGGCATCCAGGTGCGCGCGCTGCAGCGCCTGGGCGCCGAGCATGCGCTGGTGGTCTACGGCCGCGACGGCATGGACGAGATCTCGCTCGGCGCCGCCACCATGGTCGGCGAGCTGATCGACGGCGAGGTGCGCGAATACGAACTGCATCCGGAAGACTTCGGCTTCGCCATGTCGAGCAACCGCAGCCTGCGCGTCGAGACGCCCGAGCAGTCGAAGGCGATGCTGCTCGAGGTGCTCGACAACCAGCCGGGCGCGCCGCGCGACATCGTGGTGCTGAACGCCGGCGCCGCGCTCTACGCGGCCAACGTCTGCGGCTCGATCGGCGACGGCATCGAACGGGCCCGCGCGGTGCTCGAGTCGGGCGCGGCCAAGGCCAAGCTGGCGCAATTCGTCGCGGCCACCGCCGCGGCCGCCTGAAGGAGCCCCGCCGATGTCCGACATCCTCGACAAGATCGTCGCGGTCAAGCACCAGGAAGTCGCTGCCGCGAAGAAGAAGGCCTCGCTCGAGGCGATCCGCTTCGACGCCGAGAGCCGGGTGCTGACCCGCGACTTCACCGGCGCCCTGCGCGCCAAGATCGGCGCCGGCGCCGCGGCGGTCATCGCCGAGGTCAAGAAGGCCAGCCCGAGCAAGGGCCTGCTGCGTGCCGACTTCATCGCCGCCGACATCGCCCAGAGCTACGCCGAGGGCGACGGCGAGGTCAGCGCCGCCTGCCTGTCGGTGCTGACCGACCGCCAGTTCTTCCAGGGCGGCGTCGACTACCTCAAGCAGGCGCGCGCCTCCTGCGACCTGCCGGTGCTGCGCAAGGACTTCATCGTCGACGCCTGGCAGGTCTACGAATCGCGCGCGATGGGCGCCGACGCGATCCTGCTGATCGCCGCCTGTCTGGACGATGCGCAGATGCGCGACTTCGAGGCGATCGCGGCCGGCCTCGGCATGGCGGTGCTGGTCGAGGTGCACGACGGCGCCGAACTCGACCGCGCGCTGGCGCTCAGGACGCCGCTGCTCGGCATCAACAACCGCAACCTGCGCACCTTCGAGGTCTCGGTGCAGACCACGATCGACCTGCTGCCGAGGGTGCCGAAGGACCGCCTGCCGGTCACCGAATCCGGCATCGCCAGCCGCGCCGAGGTCGCGACCTTGCGCGCCGCCGGCGTGCACGCCTTCCTGGTCGGCGAGACCTTCATGCGCGCCGAGGAACCGGGGGCGGCGCTGGCGGAGCTGTTCCGGTGACTCGCGTTCCCGCTGCCGAGGCGTTCGGAGGCCGCCGGTGAGCACGCCGGACCAACTGGCCACCGCGGACCCGGCCGACTGGCCGGTGGCGCCCGGCTGGCAGCCGCTGGTCGACCGCTTCTTCGCCGAGCCGATTGGCCGGAAACTGCTCGATTTCCTGGATGGGAGGCTGCAGGCCGGCGCGGTGATCTTCCCGCCGCGGCCGCTGCGCGCGCTGGATCTGACGCCGCCTGAAGACGTGAGGGTCGTCATCCTCGGCCAGGACCCGTACCACGGCCGCGGCCAGGCCGAGGGCCTGGCCTTCTCGGTGGCACCGGGGGTGCCGCTGCCACCGTCGCTGCGCAACATCTTCAAGGAATTGCAGCGCGACCTCGGCATGGCGCCGCCCGCTTTTCCGAACCCGGGCGGCAGCCTCGTTAACTGGGCCACGCACGGCGTGCTGCTGCTCAACACCTGCCTGACGGTCGAGGAAGGGCAGGCGGCCAGCCATTCCGGCCGCGGCTGGGAGACGCTGACCGACGCGGTGATCCGCCATGTCGCGGAGCGGCCGCAGCCGGTGGTCTTCATGTTGTGGGGCGCCCACGCGCAGGGCAAGCGGGCGCTGATTGATACAAATCGTCACAAAGTGTTGGTCGCCAACCATCCGTCGCCCTTGTCGGCGCTGCGGCCGCCGCTGCCCTTCATCGGCTGCGGTCATTTCGGGCAAGCGCGCGCCTGGCGCGATGCGGCAACCGGTGCCTCGAGTTCGGCGAGCCCCTGATTTCGTGCCAGAATCTAGGGCTCTCGGGAGAACGCAGGAATCCAGGGATCGGCATCGTCCGGCCCACCTGAATCGTGCTATATTCCGAGGTTCGCCGGAGAGGTGGCCGAGTGGTTAATGGCAGCAGACTGTAAATCTGCCCTCTTACGAGTACGCTGGTTCGAATCCAGCCCTCTCCACCAGCGAGAAAAGAGATTCTGAAACGGATCTGGAGTCGCCACGAGGCGGGAGTAGTTCAATGGTAGAACCCTAGCCTTCCAAGCTAATGACGCGGGTTCGATTCCCGTCTCCCGCTCCAGTCGGTCCAGGTTCGTCAGTTTGTGAGATTCAGCCCATTTGGCTCAGTGGTAGAGCACTCCCTTGGTAAGGGAGAGGTCGCGGGTCCGATTCCCGCAATGGGCACCAGTTCTGGGGTTGCAACCGAGTCGTGCGGCCCCATGTCAGAGTGTTGATCTAGTTATTTTTCGGAGTCGAGAAAATGGCAAAAGGAAAATTCACCCGCACGAAGCCGCACGTCAACGTCGGCACGATCGGTCACGTCGACCACGGCAAGACCACGCTGACCGCGGCGATCGCCACGGTGCTGTCGGCCAAGTTCGGCGGCGAAGCCAAGGCCTACGACCAGATCGACGCGGCGCCTGAAGAAAAGGCCCGCGGCATCACGATCAACACCGCGCACGTCGAATACGAGACGGCCAACCGCCACTACGCGCACGTGGACTGCCCCGGTCACGCCGACTACGTGAAGAACATGATCACCGGCGCCGCCCAGATGGACGGCGCGATCCTGGTGTGCTCGGCCGCCGACGGCCCGATGCCGCAAACGCGTGAGCACATCCTGCTGGCGCGCCAGGTGGGCGTGGGT
>NZ_LMUW01000224.1:0-54555 GCF_009765735.1 Xenophilus sp. L33 | reverse complement strand
TGGACGGCGCGATCCTGGTGTGCTCGGCCGCCGACGGCCCGATGCCGCAAACCCGTGAGCACATCCTGCTGGCGCGCCAGGTGGGCGTGGGCTACATCATCGTGTTCCTGAACAAGTGCGACATGGTGGACGACGCCGAACTGCTCGAGCTGGTCGAGATGGAAGTTCGCGAGCTGCTCGACAAGTACGAATTCCCGGGCGACGACACCCCGATCATCCACGGCTCGGCCAAGCTCGCCCTGGAAGGCGACAAGGGCCCGCTGGGCGAACAAGCCATCATGAAGCTGGCCGAGGCGCTCGACAGCTACATCCCGACGCCCGAGCGCGCCGTGGACGGCACCTTCCTGATGCCCGTCGAAGACGTGTTCTCGATCTCGGGTCGCGGCACGGTCGTGACCGGTGCGGTGGAGCGCGGCGTGATCAAGGTCGGCGAGGAAATCGAGATCGTCGGCATCCGCCCGACCGTCAAGACCACCTGCACCGGCGTGGAAATGTTCCGCAAGCTGCTCGACCAGGGTCAAGCGGGCGACAACGTGGGCGTGCTGCTGCGCGGCACCAAGCGCGAAGAAGTCGAACGCGGCCAGGTGCTGTGCAAGCCCGGCTCGATCAAGCCGCACACGCACTTCACCGCCGAGGTGTATGTGCTGTCGAAGGACGAGGGCGGCCGTCACACGCCGTTCTTCAACAACTACCGTCCGCAGTTCTACTTCCGCACGACCGACGTCACCGGCGCGATCGAGTTGCCCAAGGACAAGGAAATGGTCATGCCCGGCGACAACGTGAGCATCACCGTGAAGCTGATCAACCCGATCGCGATGGAAGAGGGTCTGCGCTTCGCCATCCGTGAAGGCGGCCGCACCGTGGGTTCGGGCGTCGTCGCCAAGATCCTCGACATCTGATCGAAGGCACAAAGGAATCACCATGGCCACGAAGCAAAAAATCCGCATCCGCCTGAAGGCGTTCGATTACAAGCTGATCGACCAATCGGCTGCCGAGATCGTCGACACCGCCAAGCGCACCGGCGCGATCGTCAAGGGCCCCGTGCCCCTGCCGACCCGCATGAAGCGTTTCGACATCCTGCGTTCGCCGCACGTCAACAAGACCAGCCGCGACCAGTTCGAGATCCGCACGCACCAGCGCCTGATGGACATCGTCGATCCGACCGACAAGACCGTGGACGCGCTGATGAAGCTCGACCTGCCGGCCGGCGTCGACGTCGAGATCAAGCTGCAGTAAGCCTCGGGCCTCTGCATGCGGGCCCGCCGGCAGCGATGCCGGCGGGCTTCTTCTTTGGTGCCCTGCCCAGGGTCGCTTGCGTCGTGCAGCACTCTCGGGCTATAATCGCCGGCTTCGCCCAACGAGCGCCTCAGGCCTGCCTGGAATGCACGGGACGAAGATTTATCAACCTTTTCTCGCAAGAGCCTTCACCGGCTCAAACGCTGTCGCCAATTGAAGTGGCAGCGGCGAGGGAAGACTTCCATTTTTTGGAGAAAACATATGAGTCTGAGCAACTCCCTCGGGTTGCTGGGCCGCAAGGTGGGGATGATGCGTCTCTTCACCGATGACGGGGACGCAGTTCCTGTCACGGTGGTGGATGTGTCCAACAACCGCGTGACCCAGATCAAAACCCAAGAGACCGACGGCTACGTCGCTCTGCAGGTCACCTTCGGATCCCGCAAGGCATCGCGCGTGACCAAGCCGCAAGCCGGCCACCTCGCCAAGGCGGGTGTCGAAGCTGGCGAAATCATCCAGGAATTCCGCGTGACCGCCGACACGGCCGGTCAGCACAAGGCCGGTGGCGTGATCGCCGCGGCCAGCGTGTTCGCGGTCGGCCAGAAGGTCGACGTGCAGGGCACGACGATCGGCAAGGGCTACGCCGGCACCATCAAGCGTCACCACATGAGCTCGCAGCGCGCCTCGCACGGCAACAGCCGTTCGCACAACGTGCCCGGCTCGATCGGCATGGCGCAGGATCCGGGTCGCGTGTTCCCGGGCAAGCGCATGACGGGCCACCTCGGCGTCGACACCGTGACGACCCAGAACCTCGACGTGATCCGCATCGACGAAGCGCGCGGCCTGCTGCTGATCCGCGGCGCGATCCCCGGCTCGAAGGGTGGCTTCGTCACCGTGCGCCCGGCCGTCAAGGCCAAGCCGCAAGCCGCTGAAGGAGCCAAGTAATGGAACTCGAACTCCTGAACGAGCAAGGCCAGGCCGCGTCGAAATTCGACGCCCCCGAGACCGTGTTCGGCCGTGACTACAACGAAGACCTGGTGCACCAGATCGTCGTCGCCTTCCAGGCCAATGCCCGTCAAGGCACGCGCGCCCAAAAGGACCGCGAGCAGGTCCATCACTCGACCAAGAAGCCGTTCAAGCAAAAGGGAACGGGCCGCGCCCGTGCCGGTATGACGTCCTCGCCGCTGTGGCGCGGGGGTGGTCGCATCTTCCCGAACATGCCCGACGAGAACTTCACGCAGAAGATCAACAAGAAGATGTACCGCGCCGGCATGGCGTCGATCTTCTCGCAGCTCGCTCGCGAAGGCCGCCTGGCCGTGGTCGATTCGATCAAGGTCGACTCGCCCAAGACCAAGCCGCTGGCTGCCCGCTTCAAGGCCATGAACCTGGAGTCGGTGCTGGTGATCGCCGAGGAAGTCGACGAGAACCTCTACCTGGCTTCGCGCAACCTGGTCAACGTGCTCGTGGTCGAACCGCGCTACGCCGATCCGGTGTCGCTGGTCCACTACAAGAAGGTGCTGGTCACCAAGGGCGCCGTCGACAAGCTCAAGGAGATGTTCGCATGAGCCGCATGAATCCCACTCCGGCACAACGCAAGTTCGACGAAGGTCGGCTGATGAACGTGCTGGTCGCCCCGGTCGTGTCCGAAAAGGCCACGATGGTCGGCGAGAAGTCCAACTCGGTCACCTTCAAGGTGCTCCAGGACGCCACGAAGCCCGAGATCAAGGCGGCCGTCGAACTGATGTTCAAGGTCGAGGTCAAGGGCGTTTCGGTGCTCAACACCAAGGGCAAGTCCAAGCGCTTCGGCAAGTCCATGGGTCGCCGCGACAACGTTCGCAAGGCCTATGTCACCCTGAAGCCTGGTCAAGAGCTCAACCTCGTCGGGGAAGGCGCTTAATCATGGCCGTCATCAAGATGAAACCCACTTCGCCGGGCCAACGCGGCGCGGTGAAGATCTCGCGGGACCACCTGTTCAAGGGTGCGCCGCACGCAGCCCTGCTGGAGCCGCAATTCCAGAAGGCCGGCCGCAACAACAACGGCCACATCACCACCCGTCACAAGGGCGGCGGTCACAAGCACCACTACCGCGTGGTCGACTTCGTGCGCAACAAGGACGGCATCCCGGCCAAGGTCGAACGCATCGAGTACGACCCGAACCGCACCGCCCACATCGCGCTGGTGTGCTACGCCGACGGCGAACGCCGCTACATCATCGCCCCGCGCGGTCTGGAAGCCGGTGCGACGCTGCTGAGTGGTTCGGAAGCCCCGATCCGCGCCGGCAACACGCTGCCGATCCGCAACATCCCGGTCGGTTCGACGATCCACTGCATCGAGCTGCAACCCGGCAAGGGCGCGCAGATCGCGCGTTCGGCCGGCACCTCGGCCACGCTGCTGGCGCGCGAAGGCGTCTACGCCCAGGTCCGCATGCGGTCCGGCGAAGTCCGTCGCGTGCACGTCGAATGCCGCGCCACCATCGGTGAAGTCGCCAACGAAGAACACAGCCTGCGCCAACTCGGCAAGGCCGGTGTGAAGCGTCACATGGGTATCCGCCCGACCGTTCGCGGCGTGGTGATGAACCCGGTCGACCACCCGCACGGTGGCGGCGAAGGCAAGACCGGCGAAGGCCGCCATCCTGTCGACCCGTGGGGCAACCTGACCAAGGGCTATCGCACCCGTAACAATAAGCGCACGCAAGTCTTCATCGTGTCGCGTCGCAAGAAGTAAGGGTTAGCAAATGACTCGCTCTCTCAAAAAGGGTCCCTTCGTCGACCACCACCTGGTGGCCAAGGCCGACAAGGCCGTGACGACCAAGGACAAGAAGCCGATCAAGACCTGGTCGCGTCGCTCGATGGTGCTGCCCGAATTCATCGGCCTGACCATCGCCGTGCACAACGGCAAGCAGCACGTGCCCGTGTACATCACCGACCAGATGGTCGGCCACAAGCTCGGCGAATTTGCGCTCACCCGCACGTTCAAGGGGCACCCCGCGGACAAGAAAGTCCAGAAGAAGTAAGGAACGACCATGTCTGAAACACGTGCAGTCCTCCGCGGCGTCCGCCTCTCGGTCGACAAGGGCCGTCTGGTCGCTGACCTGATCCGCGGCAAGAAGGTCGATCAAGCGCTCAACACCCTGCAGTTCACGCAGAAGAAGGCCGCTGTGATCATCAAGAAGGTGCTCGAGTCGGCCATCGCCAACGCCGAGCACAACGACGGTGCCGACATCGATGAACTGAAGGTCAAGACCATCTACGTCGAGCAAGGCGCCACGCTCAAGCGCTTCACCGCGCGCGCCAAGGGTCGCGGCAATCGCATCAGCAAGCCCACGTGCCATGTGTACGTGACGGTTGGCAACTAAGGCTGGAACGAATATGGGACAGAAGATCCACCCCACCGGCTTTCGCCTCGCGATCAGCCGTAACTGGTCCAGCCGCTGGTATGCCAGCAACCGCGACTTCGCCGGCATGCTGGCCGAAGACATCAAGGTGCGCGAGTACCTGAAGAAGAAGCTCAAGAACGCATCCGTCTCGCGCGTGCTGATCGAGCGTCCCGCCAAGAACGCCCGCATCACCATCTACTCGGCACGTCCGGGCGTGGTGATCGGCAAGAAGGGCGAGGACATCGAGAACCTCAAGCGCGAACTCGGCCGCCAACTGGGCGTGCCGGTCGCGGTCAACATCGAGGAAGTGCGCAAGCCCGAAATCGATGCCCAGCTGATCGCCGACAGCATCACGCAGCAGCTCGAGAAGCGGATCATGTTCCGCCGCGCGATGAAGCGTGCCATGCAGAACGCCATGCGCCTGGGTGCCCTCGGCATCAAGATCATGTCGTCGGGCCGCCTGAACGGCATCGAGATCGCTCGTTGCGAGTGGTACCGCGAAGGTCGCGTGCCGCTTCACACCCTGCGCGCCGACATCGACTATGGCACCTCGGAAGCCAAGACCACCTACGGCGTCATCGGCGTCAAGGTCTGGGTCTACAAGGGCGACACGCTGGGTCGCAACGACCTGCCGGCCGTTGAAACGCCGCGTCCCGACGATGAGCGCCGCCCCCGCGGTCCGCGTCGCGACGGCCGCCCGGGTGGCGACCGTCCGGGTTCGGACCGTCGCGGTCCCAACCCGCGTGCCGGTGCCCGCGGTCCGATCGGCGGCAACGTCGCTCCGGCCGATGGCAGCGACAAGCCCGCTGAAGCCACTGGCGGAGCTCCGGCTCTGCCGGGTGCAGACTCGAAACCCGCCGTTAAGCGCGTACGCAAAGCCGCGCCAGCTGCAGCAGCTGACGGTGCCAAGACCGAGTGATCGGTCTTAGAACTACGGAGTAAGAAACATGCTGCAACCTGCACGCAGAAAGTTCCGCAAGGAACAAAAGGGCCGCAACACCGGCATCGCGACGCGCGGCAACGCAGTGTCGTTCGGTGACTTCGGCCTGAAGTCGATCGACCGCGGCCGCCTGACGGCCCGGCAGATCGAAGCCGCACGTCGCGCCATCTCGCGCCACGTCAAGCGCGGTGGCCGCATCTGGATTCGTGTGTTCCCCGACAAGCCGATCTCCCACAAGCCCGCTGAAGTGCGGATGGGTAACGGCAAGGGCAACCCCGAGTATTACGTCGCTGAAATCCAGCCTGGCAAGGTGATCTACGAGATCGTCGGCGTGCCCGAAGAGCTCGCCCGCGAAGCCTTCCGTCTGGCTGCTGCCAAACTGCCGCTGCGCACGACCTTCGTCGCACGCCAGCTCGGCGCCTGATCGAGGACATCACCATGGCAACACGTAAGAAGAAGGACGCGGCCAAGCCGGTCAAGGTTTCGAAGGCGGCGGCGCTGCGCGACAAGGACGTCGCCGGCCTGCAGACCGAAATCAAGGATCTGCAGAAGGCCCATTTCGGCCTGCGCATGCAGAAAGCCACGCAACAACTGTCGAACACGTCGACGCTGCGCATCACGCGCCGTGACATCGCCCGTGCGAAGACCATTCTTGCCCAGAAGCAAGAAACCCAAGCCGCCAAGTAAGGAGTGAACATGACGGAAGTTAAAAAGTCCCTCAAGCGCACCTTGATCGGCAAGGTGGTCAGCGACAAGCGCCAGAAGACCGTGACCGTGCTGGTCGAGCGTCGTGTCAAGCACGAGCTCTACGGCAAGATCGTGGCCAAGACGAGCAAGTACCACGCCCATGACGAAAACGGCGAATACAAGCTCGGCGACACCATCGAGATCACCGAAAGCCGGCCGATCTCGAAGTCGAAGAACTGGGTCGTGACCCGGTTGGTGCAAAAGGCCGTGCTGGTCTGATCCGACCGTCGCGACTTCTCGTGGTACCCCGGTACACGCGAGATCCGAAAGCGGCCCACAATGTGGGCCGTTTTTCTTTTTCTGGAGCACACACATGATCAAAGTCGGCGACGCCCTGCCTGCGGCCACCCTGATGGAATATTCGGAAGTCGAAGGCGAGGGCTGCAGCATCGGCCCCAACCCGGTCGACGTCACCAAGGCGGCGGCGGGCAAGACCATCGCCCTGTTCGCGCTGCCCGGTGCCTTCACGCCGACCTGCTCGGCCAAGCACGTGCCCGGCTACGTACAGCACGCCGACGACTTCGTGGCCGCCGGCGTCGACGAGATCTGGTGCGTCAGCGTCAACGACGCCTTCGTGATGGGTGCCTGGGCGCGCGACCAGAAGACCGGCACCAAGGTGCGCATGCTGGCCGACGGCAGCGCCGACTTCGCCAAGGCGACCGGCCTCACGCTCGACCTGACCGGCCGCGGCATGGGCGTGCGCAGCAACCGCTACTCGATGCTGGTGAAGGACGGCAAGGTCGCCAAGCTGAACGTCGAAGGCCCGGGCAAGTTCGAGGTCAGCGACGCCGACACGCTGCTCGCGCAAGCCAAGGCCTGACGGCCGTCCTCGGCTAGAGGTCGGCCTTGAGGTAGTGCGACCCGGCGATCGGGTTGTGATAGTAGGGCGGCACCTCGACGAAGCCCAGTTCCTGGTAGAGCGCGCGGGCCGACTCCATGTCGTCCAGCGTGTCGAGCAGCACGCAGCCGTAGCCGAGGGCGCGCGCCTCGTCCAGGATCGCCTCGGCCAGCCGCCGGCCGAGGCCGAGCCCGCGGAAGGCCGGGCGCACGTAGAGCCGCTTCATCTCCGCGGCATTGGGATAGTCGGCGTTATCGAGCGGGCGCAGCGCGCAGCAGCCGGCGACGTGCGCCGGACCGCCTTCGGCCCGGCCGAGCGGTTCGGCGACAGCGCCTTCCAGCGCCATCTCGTCGGTGCCGATCAGCGCCAGCAGCAGCACGCCGCGCGGCGGAGCGTAGTCGCCCGGCAGTTCGGCCAGTTCCTCGTCGAAATTCTGGAAGTCCAGGTCGATGCCCAGAGAAGCCGCGTAGTCCCGGATGATGGCGCGCGCCGCTTCGAGTTCGCTGGCGCTCGCAGCCGCCTGCAATTCCACCTTGGGGGCGCCGGCCAGCGGCAGCGCAGCGGAATGCCGTGTCATGGATCGAGGCTCGTGCAGCCCCAGGACGCTGCCGTCAGGCTTCCGCGAGCAGCTTCTCGATCAGCTTGTGCAGCTCGTCGAAGTCAGGCTCGCCGACGTAGCGCTTGACGATCTCGCCGCGCTTGTTGACCAGGTAGGTGGTCGGGGTCAGCTGGACGTCGCCCCAGGCCTGCGCGACCTTGCCGGTGTTGTCGATCGCGACCTTGAAGGGCAGCTTGCGCGTCTCGACGTAGTTCATGACGTAGCTGGGCGGGTCGTAGCTCATCGCCACCGCCAGCGTGTCATAGCCCTGCGCCTTGTACTTGTCGTAGGTGGCGATCACCTTGGGCATCTCGCCGACGCAGGTGACGCAGCTGGTGGCCCAGAAGTTGACCAGCGTGACCTTGCCCTTCAGGTCCTCGGTGCTCTTCTTGCTGCCGTCGAGCAGCACGAAGGTGGAGGCGGGCGCTTCGGTCGCGCCGACGCCGACGTAGACGCCGACACCCACGGCCAGGGCGAGCGCGGTTGCGGCGGCGTAGACGATCTTTTTCATGGGGAGTCGGTTGGAGCGAAGGCGAGGGGATTTTAGGGCGCAATGGAATTTCCTGCCGGCCGCGGCTCGCGGGGCGGGTCGATAATCGCCGCCCGATGTCCCCGCGCCCCTCTTTCCGTCTCGCCGCGCTCGCGCTGGCGGCCCTGGCCGGCTGCAGCCCGACCTTCAACTGGCGGGAGGTGCCGATCGGGGACGACGGCGTCGTGGTGCTGCTGCCCTGCAAGCCCGACCGCGCCAGCCGCCGCATCCCGCTGGGCAGCGAGGCGGTGCCGGTCGACATGGTCGGCTGCGCCGCCGGCGGCGCGACCTTCGCCGTGGCCCGCGCCACCGCCGCCGATTCGGCGCAGGCCGACAGCTGGATGAAGGCCTGGCGCGCCGCCACCCGGGAGCAGCTGGGGGCGGTGCCGGTCATCGAGACCTCGGCGGTGCTGCCGCGGGCCGCCGTATCGCCGGCGCCGGCCCGGCTCGACACCAGCGGCCAGGACAGCCATGGCCAGTCCGGGACCATGCACGTGCTGTGGTTCGCCCGCCAGGGCGCCGGCGGCACCGCGCTCTACCAGGCCACGGTGCTCGGCAAGCCGTCGTCGGCCGAGGCGCTGACCACCTTCTTCGAAGGCGTCCGGATGCCTTGAGGCGCCAGTCGATCGCTTCTTCTGTGTAGTCCTTCCTTCTACATATGGAGGTCGGCTTGCATAATCGGTCGGACCGTCCCACCCACCGCCATGAACAGCATCTTCATCATCGCCCACTCGCCGCTGGCACAGGCACTGCGGCAATGCGCGCTGCATGTCTTCCCGGACAGCGAACCGACGATCGTCGCGCTGGACGTGCTGCCCAACGTGTCGCCCGACGAGACCCTGGCTGCGGCCCGGATCATGCTTGCCCGCCTGCAGCACACCCCGCGCTCGCAGGTGCTGGTGCTCGCCGACGTGTTCGGGGCGACGCCCTGCAACGTGGCGCAGAAGCTGGTCGACGGCGTGCGCTCGCGGCTGGTCGCCGGCGTGAACCTGCCGATGCTCCTGCGCTCGGTGAGTTACCGTAACGAGCCGCTCGACGTCCTGGTGCAGCGCGCCGTCACCGGCGGCACCGCCGGCGTGATGCAGGTGGCGGTGGCGGCTCCGCAGAATCAGGCAAGAAGAAAGCACAGTGACCAAGACATCCGTGACCATCAGCAATAAGCTGGGCCTGCATGCGCGCGCCTCGGCCAAACTCACCAAGCTCGCCGGGAGCTTCCCCTGCGAGGTCTGGCTCGCGCGCGGCGATCGCCGGGTCAACGCCAAGAGCATCATGGGCGTGATGATGCTGGCCGCCGGCCTGGGTGTCACGGTCGAGGTCGAGACCATCGGCGAGCGCGAGGAAGAAGCCTTGAGTGCGATCGTCGCCCTCATGAACGACAAGTTCGGCGAGGGGGAATGACCTTCGTCGTCCACGGCCTGCCGGTCGCCCGTGGCATCGCCATCGGACGCGCGGTGCTGGTGGTCTCGAGCCGCATCGACGTGGCTCACTATTTCATCAAGCCCGAGCAGGTCGAGAGCGAGATCGACCGGGTCCGCAAGGCGCGCGACGCGGTGGCCGAGGAACTGCAGAAGCTGCAGGCCAGCGTCGCGCTGATGGGGCCGAACGACACGCCGCAGGAACTGTCGGCGCTGCTGGAGGTGCACCAGATGCTGCTGCAGGACGAGGTCCTGACCGGCGGCGTCAAGCACTGGATCGTCGAGCGCCTCTACAACGCCGAGTGGGCGCTCACCACGCAGCTCGAAGTGGTGGCGCGCCAGTTCGACGAGATGGAAGACGAATACCTGCGCGAGCGCAAGGCTGACCTGGAGCAGGTGGTCGAACGCCTGCTGCACCGGATCAAGGGCACCGCCGCGGTGCTGGCGCCGACGCCGCCGCGGCGCAAGCGCGCCGCCGCCGAGGACGAAGACCCGCACGACCCGACCGCCGCCGACGCGATCGACGTGCCGCTGGTGCTGATCGCCCACGACCTGTCGCCGGCCGACATGCTGCAGTTCAAGAAGAGCGTCTTCGCCGGCTTCGTGACCGACGTCGGCGGGCGCACCTCGCACACCGCGATCATCGCCCGCAGCATGGACATCCCGGCCGTGGTCGGCGCCCGCAGCGCCAGCCAGCTGGTGCGCCAGGACGACTGGGTGATCATCGACGGCGACGCC
This sequence comes from Xenophilus sp. L33, assembly GCF_009765735.1. Taxonomy (GTDB): domain Bacteria; phylum Pseudomonadota; class Gammaproteobacteria; order Burkholderiales; family Burkholderiaceae_C; genus Variovorax. Next base: position 44,141 of record NZ_LMUW01000224.1, on the reverse strand, counting down.
GGCGTGATGATCGTCGACCCGTCGCCGATCATCCTGGCCGAATACGGCTTCAAGCAGCGCCAGGGCGACCTGGAGCGCGGCCGGCTCTCGCGCCTGCGGCACAAGCCGGCGGTGACGCTCGACGGCCAGCGGGTCGAGCTGCTGGCCAACATCGAGATGCCCGAAGACACCATCGGCGCGGTCAAGGCCGGCGCGGTCGGCGTCGGCCTCTTTCGCAGCGAATTCCTTTTCATGGGCCGCGAGTCTCAGCACCTGACACGGCTGCCCGACGAGGAAGAGCAGTTCCAGGCCTACCGCGCGGCGGTCGAGGGCATGAAGGGCATGCCGGTCACGATCCGCACGATCGACGTCGGCGCCGACAAGCCCCTGGACAACAAGTCGGCCCGCGAAGACTCGCACCTCAACCCGGCACTCGGCCTGCGCGCGATCCGCTGGAGCCTGGCCGACCCGGCCATGTTCCTGACGCAGTTGCGCGCCATCCTGCGGGCCGCGGCGCACGGCGAGATCCACCTCCTGATCCCGATGCTGGCGCACGCCAGCGAGATCCGCCAGACGCTCTCGCTGATCGATTTCGCCCGCGCCGAACTGGACAACCGCGGCGCGGTGCACGGGCCGGTGAAGCTGGGCGCGATGATCGAGATCCCGGCCGCCGCGCTGACGCTCAAGACCTTCCTCAAGCACTTCGACTTCCTGTCGATCGGCACCAACGACCTGATCCAGTACACGCTGGCGATCGACCGCGCCGACGAGTCGGTGGCGCACCTCTACGACCCGGCGCATCCGGCGGTGCTGAAGCTGGTCGCGGACACCATCGCCGAGTGCGTGCGCCAGGGCAAGGGCGTGAGCGTCTGCGGCGAGATGGCCGGCGACGTCGCCTTCACGCGGCTGCTGCTGGGGCTGGGGCTGCGCAGCTTCTCGATGCATCCGTCGCAGATCCTGGCGGTCAAGCAGGAGGTGCTGCGGGCCGACACCTCCAAGCTGGTCGATTGGGCGCAGGAAGTGCTGGAGTCGGAGAATCCGGCGGCGGCGCTGGTGCGCTGAGCCTGCCGCCGGCGTCGACATAAAACGAAACACGCCGAAACCCCGCCGAAAGGACTTGCGAGAACCCGCCGCGCACCATCGAGTCTCCCCGATCGACACCGATCGCACTTCAAGGAAGACTCATGAAACGCTGGTTCAAACGCTCTCTTTTCGGCATCGCCGGTGCCGCCCTGGTCGCCGGCAGCCTCGCCGGCTGCGCCGGTCAACGCCACGGATGGAGCGGTGCCGCTTCCGAACAGGACCAGGCGGCCTTTCGCGCCAAGGTGGTCGAGCGCGTCGGCAGCCGCCTCGACCTCGATACCGCCCAGAAGCAGAAGCTCGCGCTGCTGACCGAGAAGCTGCAGGCGCAGCGCGCCGCGATGCGCGAGGCGGGCGGCGGCGGCAATCCGCGTGCGCAGTTCCAGGCCCTCTTCGCCGGCGGCAAGCTCGACCAGGAACGCGCCCGCACCCTGCTCGACGACAAGCTGAAGGCGGTGCAGGCCGACAGCCCGGAAGTGATCGCCGCCGCGGCCGATTTCTTCGACAACCTCAATCCGGCCCAGCAGCAGAAGGTGCGTGACTTCATGGACCGCGGCCGGCGCTGGGGTCGGGGTTGATCGAGCGGCGGTCAGGCGCCGGCGGTGTCGCTCCGACGGCGCCGGTGACCGCGAGGGCCGGCGCGCCGGAGGTGCTGTCGCCGTCGGCGCCGAGCCGCTCCGGCGACTTCGGTGGCAATGGCGCGTGGCCGTCGGCGTCGGAAGTCGCGGCATCCACTGCGCGATCGATCACCCAACGGGCGCAGGCGAGCGCGATGCCGGGCGCGGCCATCGGCGGCGTGCGCCTCCTGCTGCGCCTCGAAGGCGTTGCGATGGGCACCGTCGCACTTGTCGCCTATGCGCAGCATGGGCTCGGTTGGAGCGCCTTCGCGTGGCTGTTCCTGCTGCCGGACGCGGCCTTTCTCGGCTATCTGGCAGGCGCGAGGATCGGTGCGACGGCCTACGACGCGACCCATTCGACCCTCGGCCCGTTGGCCCTGCTGATGGCCGGCATGCTTGGCGGCCTTCCGACCGCGACGGCTCTGGCCCTGGTCTGGTTCGCCCACGTCGGCTTCGATCGCGCGCTCGGCTACGGCCTGAAATACGCGAGCGGGTTCACGGCGACGCACCTGGGCCGGATCGGCCGCCGGGACCCGTGGTGAACATGCCTCGCAGCACAATCGCCCCATGCCCCGCATCCTGCTGATCGACGACGACCAACACCTGGGTGCGCCGCTCGCGAGCTACTTCGCGCGCTTCGACCTGCTGCTGGACAGCGCCGGCACGCCCAGCGAAGGCCTGTCGAAGCTGCGGGCCGAGCGCTACGACGCCGCCATCCTGGACGTCATGCTGCCCGAGATGGACGGCTTCGCCCTGTGCCGCGAGATCCGCCGCGAGAGCGACATCCCGATCGTCATGCTGACCGCGCGCGGCGACGTCATGGATCGCGTGGTGGGCCTGGAACTGGGTGCCGACGACTACCTGCCCAAGCCCTTCGAGCCGCGCGAACTGGTGGCGCGGGTGCAGACCATCCTGCGCCGGCAGCGTGCGCCCGCGGCGGCGCCGCCCGCGCCGCAGTTGAAGCTCTTCGACGGCCTGGCGATCGACCTCGACCGCCGCGAGGTGCAGCGCCTCGGCGAGAAGGTCGAGCTGACCAGCACCGAATTCGAACTGCTGGCGCTGCTGGCCGATCCGCCGGGGCGGGTGCGAAGCCGCGACGAGATCCTGAATCACCTGCGCGGCCACGAGGCGGAGCTCTACACGCGCGCGGTCGACATCGTGGTGAGCCGGCTGCGCAAAAAGCTCGAGCCGCTGGACTGCATCAAGACGCTGCGCAACGCCGGCTACGCGCTGGCGGTCGGTCGCGGCGACGCGGCGTCATGAAGCCGCACAGACGGTCCGGCCGCTGGCGGCACAGCCTGCGCCATTCGCTGCGGCTGCGCCTGATCATCGTCTTCGTGCTGCTGGCGCTGGCGATGACCGCGGTCTTCGTCGGCGGCATGCAGCGCGCCTTCTCGATCGGCTGGCGCGACGCCGCGCGGCCGCTGGTGGCCGACTACGTCGACCGGCTGGCGGCCGAGATCGGCACGCCGCCGGATGTCGGCCGGGCCGAGGCGCTGGCCGAGCGGCTGCCGATCTCGATCCACATCGAGGGCCCGGTGGTCAACTGGGACTCGAATCCGGGCCAGCTGCGGCGCAACTTCGGACCGCGCGCCAGCGACTGGCTCAGCCGCACCACCGCCGATGGCCATCGGATCAGCTTCGGCCCCGGCACCTTCTCCTGGGCGCGCGAGCCGACCAGCGGCGGCTGGCTGACGCTGGCGCTGCTGCTGGCGCTGATCGTCATCGCCTACGCCTACCTGCGACGGCTGCTGCGGCCGCTGGTCGACATCCGCGCCGGCGCCGAGCGCTTCGGCACCGGCGTCTTCGACCGGCCGATCCCGGTGCGCCGGCGCGACGAACTGGGCGACTTGGCGCGGCGCATCAACAAGATGGCCAGCGAGATCCAGGGCATGCTGGACGCGAAGCGGGCGCTGCTGCTGGCGCTCAGCCACGAGCTGCGCTCGCCGCTGACCCGCGCCCGCCTCAACGCCGAACTGCTGCCGGCGACCGCCGAAGGCGCCGCCGAGCGCGACGCGCTGCTGCGCGACCTGGCCGAGATGCGCGACCTGATCAGCGACCTGCTGGAGAGCGAGCGGCTGGCTTCGCCACACGCGGCGCTGCACCGCGAGCCGGTCGACCTCGGCGCGCTGGTGCGCGAAGTGGTGGACGAGCACACGCAGGGCCGCGCCCTGGTGCTGGACATCGCGCCCGGCCTGCCGCCGCTCGGTGTCGACCGCACGCGCGTGCGGCTGCTGGTGCGCAACCTGGTCGACAACGCGCTGCGCCATGGCGCCGAGGCGGCCGAGCCGCCGCGGGTGGGCCTGCGAGGGATCGGGCAGGGCGTGGAACTGGAAGTGCGCGACTTCGGGCCGGGCGTCGACGGCGAGCAGCTGGCGCACCTGACCGAGCCCTTCTATCGCACCGACGGTGCCCGCCAGCGCGCGACCGGCGGCGTCGGCCTGGGCATGTACCTCTGCCGGCTGGTGGCCGAGGCGCACGGCGGTTCGCTCGACGTGCGCAACGCGCAGCCGGGGCTGGCGGTGACCGCGCGGTTGATGGCCGAAGGCGTGCGCGGGCCCGCGAGGTAGCGCAGGGCCTTCAGCCCAGTCGCAGCAGCAGCGCCGTCGCCCCGCAGGCGAGCAGGAACGGCACGCTGATGCGGTGGAACTCGCGCAGCCCGTTCGGCAGCTTCGCCAGCCGCAGCGCGATCAGGTTGGCCAGCGAGCCCAGGACGCAGCCGAAGCCGCCGACGCTGACGCCGGCGGCCAGTGCCGGCAGGTCGTGCACGAAGCGCTCCAGCACGATCGCGGCCGGCACGTTGCTGATCAGCTGCGAGGTCGCGATCGCGGCCAGGTAGGCGCGCCAGCCTTCGCCGATGGGCAAGCGGCCGAGCCAGTCGGCCACCAGCGGCAGTTCCGCCAGCTGGCGCAGGTCGACGAACATCAGCGCGATGATCGCCAGCAGCGCCCAGTCGACGCCCTTGAGCACGCGCGGACGCAGCAGCAGGAAGGCGCCATAGACCACGCCCAGGCCGGTCAGCAGCCAGTGGCGGTCGAGCGCGATCACGAAGCCGACGAAGAGCGCGCCCGACAGCGCCAGCAGCCGCGGCTCGACCGTCGCGGCCTCGGTCTCGGGCTTCAGCGCGATCGGGGTGCGCGGCACCAGCACCCAGACCGCGACCACGAGCCAGGCCAGCATCACCGCCACGGTCGGCGCCATCATCGCCATGAAGCCGAGAAAGCTCTCGCCGCTGCGCTGCCAGAGGAAGAGGTTCTGCGGATTGCCGATCGGCGTCAGCGCCGAGCCGGCGTTGACCGCCAGCGCCTGCAGCACCACCACCCGCGCCAGCGGCAGATGGGCCTGCGTCGCCAGTACGCGGGTCAGCGGCACCAGGAGGAAGAGGCTGACGTCGTTGGTGACCAGCGCCGACAGCAGCGCCGCGCTGGCGGTCAGCAGCAGCACCAGCCGCCGCAGGTCGGTGCTGCGTGCCAGCAGCCGGGCCGCGGTGGCCTGCAGCATGCCGCTTCGCTCGACGCCCTGGGTGATCGCCAGCAGCCCGGCCAGCGCACCGACGGTCGGCCAGTCGACCAGCTTCAGGTAGTCGAGCGGCGCCCGCGGCCGCAGCAGCGCGAAGGCCACGGCGACCGCGAGCAGCACCCACAGCAGGCCGTTGCCGCCGGCCGGTTCGCCGGCCTCCGACGCCTCAGCCGGCGTCGCTTTCACGCAGTTCGCGCTTGAGCACCTTGCCGATCGCGCTGCGCGGCAATTCGTCGATGAACTTCAGCCGGGCCAGGCGCTGGGTCTTGCCCAGCCGCTCGTTGGCCCACTGCAGGAGCGCGTCCGCCGAGGTGTCGTCGCCCGCGCGGCGGACCACGAAGGCCACCGGCGTCTCGCCCCATTGCTCGGAAGCGGCGCCGATCACCGCCGCCTCGGTCACCGCCGGATGCTCGCGCAGCACCGCCTCGAGGTCGCTCGGGTAGATGTTGAAGCCACCGCTGATGATCATGTCCTTCTTGCGGTCGAACAGCGTGAGGAAGCCGTCGGCATCGAAGCGGCCGACGTCGCCGGTGCGGATGAAGCGCTTGCCGCTCGGGTCGAACCACTCGGCCTCGCGGGTCTTGTCCGGCTGGTGGTGGTAGCCGACCATCATGCCGCCCGAGTGGCCGACGACCTCGCCGTCCTCGCCCGGTGGCACCTCGCGGCCCTCTTCGTCGATCAGCCGGATGTCGCTGCCCTCGGCCGGGCGGCCGACCGTGTGCAGCTTGTCGGGATGCAGGTGCGCGTCGAGGATGCAGGTGCCGCCGCCCTCGGTCATGCCGTAGAACTCGACCAGCCCGCCCGGCCAGCGCGCCAGCACGTCGGCCTTGAGCGCGGCGTTGAAGGGCGCGCTGGTGCTGAACTTGAAGCGGAAGCTCGACAGGTCGTGGCGGTCGAAGTCGGGCCGCGCCATCAGCCGCTGGTATTGCACCGGCACCAGCATCGTGTGGGTGACCCGATGGCGCTCGGCCAGCTGCAGGTAGGCGCCGGCGTCGAACTTCGGCATCAGGACGACGCAGCCGCCATGCGCGATGGTCGGGAAGAAGACCACCAGCGTGGTGTTGGAGTAGAGCGGCGTCGACAGCAGCGTGACCGTGCGCGCCGTGTAGTCGTAGGTCGCGCCGCGCCGCACGTGGGCCCAGCGCATGCTGTGCGGCTGCACGATGCCCTTGGGCTCCCCGGTGGTGCCGGACGAATAGATGATGTTGAGCGGCCAGCCCGGCTGCGGCGTCACCGCGGCCGGCCGGCTGCCGGCCGGCGCCAGCCAGTCGTCGAAGCCGAGCCCGGCGGCGGAGCCGTCGAGCGCCACGCGCGGAATCGCGCCGGGCGCCGCGGCCCCGATGATCTCGGCGCAGGCCGCATCGACGAAGAGGATGCGGGCGCCGGCGTCCTCGATCATCCGGGCGAGGCTGGCGGGCGTGGAACTCGGCGCCAGCGGCGCCACCGCGACGCCGGCACGCAGCGCGCCGACGAAGAGCGCCGCGTAGTGGACGCTGGAGGCGGCGCAGATCGCGATCGACGCCTGCGCGGCCACGCCGTCGCGCTGCAGGCTGGCGGCGATGCGGTCCATCAGGGCGTCGAGCTGGCCGTAGCTCAGCGTTTGCGTGGCGTCGACCAGGGCCGGCCGCTCGGGCTCCTCGCGCGCATGCAGGCGGACCAGGTCGGCGATGAGGCCGAAATCCTGGGCGATGGCTGTCTCTAGATGGCTCATTGTTGTGGGCTCCCGGTTCGTGCGACGGCCTCGTGGCCGCGCCGAATCTTAAGCGCCGGGAGCGCCCGCGGCTGTCCTCCGCGGGATTGCCAGCCGGTGCGAAAACCGGCTGGACGAGGAGCGTCTACGACTGCACGCCGGCGGCGTGCGCCTGCTGATCGGCGTGGTAGCTCGAACGCACCATCGCGCCGACGGCGGCGTGGCTGAAGCCCATCTTGTAGGCCTCTTCCTCGAACATCTTGAAGGTGTCGGGATGCACGTAGCGCTTGACCGGCAGGTGGCTGCCGCTCGGCGAAAGGTACTGGCCGATGGTGAGCATGTCGATGTCGTGCGCGCGCATGTCGCGCATGACCTGCAGGATCTCTTCATCGGTCTCGCCGAGACCGACCATGATGCCGCTCTTGGTCGGCACGTCCGGATGCAGCGCCTTGAACTTCTTCAGCAGGTTGAGGCTGAACTGGTAGTCGCTGCCCGGACGCGCTTCCTTGTAGAGGCGCGGCGCGGTTTCGAGGTTGTGGTTCATCACGTCCGGCGGCGCGGCGTTGAGGATCTCGAGCGCGCGGTCGTCGCGGCCGCGAAAGTCGGGCACCAGGATCTCGATGCGCGTGGACGGCGACAGCTCGCGCGTGTTGCGGATGCAGTCGACGAAGTGCTGGCTGCCGCCGTCGCGCAGGTCGTCGCGGTCGACGCTGGTGATCACCACGTACTTGAGGCGCAGCTTCGCGATGGTCTTCGCGAGGTTCAGCGGCTCGTCCTTGTCGAGCGGATCGGGCCGGCCGTGACCGACGTCGCAGAAGGGGCAGCGCCGGGTGCACTTGTCGCCCATGATCATGAAGGTGGCGGTGCCGTTGCCGAAGCATTCGCCGATGTTCGGGCAGGAGGCTTCCTCGCAGACCGTGTGCAGGTTGCTCTCGCGCAGGATCTGCTTGATCTCGTAGAAGCGCGTGGTCGGCGAGCCGGCCTTGACGCGGATCCAGTCGGGCTTCTTGAGCACTTCGCCCTGGACCACCTTGACCGGGATGCGCGACAGCTTGGCCGCGGCCTTCTGCTTGGCCAGCGGGTTGTAGTCGTCGGGTCCCTGTGCGTCGCGTACGACTTCGACAGTGCTCATGGCTTTTCTTCAGACGGGGCGCGGGGCGCGAGGTAGACGGCCAGCTTGGCGGCCAGCACCTCGGCGGCTTCGTCCCAGGTTGTTCGAACGCCGATTGTAGAAAGGTCGACGGTTTTCAGCCCTGCGTAGCCGCAGGGGTTGATCCGCGAGAAGGGTTCCAGGTCCATCGCCACGTTCAGCGAGACGCCGTGGTAGCTGCAGTGCCGGCTGATCTTGATGCCGAGCGCGGCGATCTTGCCGAGGCCGCGGAACGGGTCGCCGGGCACCGCCGGGCCGGTCAGCGCCGCGTGCGAGAACGGATCGTCGAGCCGCACGTAGATGCCCGGCGCGCCGGCCACCCGGTGCCCGGTCACGCCGAAATGGTCCAGCGTGCGGATCACCGACTCTTCCAGCCGATAGACGTATTCCTTGACGAAGTAGCCGGCCCGGCGCAGGTCGATCAGCGGATAGGCCACCACCTGGCCGGGCCCGTGGTAGGTGACCTGGCCGCCGCGGTCGGTCTGCACGACCGGGATCGCGCCCGGGTTCAGCACGTGGTCCGCCTTGCCCGCCAGGCCCTGCGTGTAGACCGGCGGATGCTCGCAAAGCCACAGCCGGTCGGCGCTCGCGGGCCCGCGCTCGGCAGTGAGCCGGCCCATCTCGGCAAAGGTCTCGACGTAGTCGACCCGGCCGAGCGAGACGGTCTCGAGAAAGCTCACTGGAAACCCTTCGCGCAGCAGCGCTTCGGTATCGCCTTCGGAGCGGCCGTGCGGCTCAGAGCACCACCTTCACCATCGGATGGCTGGAGAGGGCCCGGTACAGGTCGTCGAGCTGCTCGCGGCTGGTCGCGGTGACCGTGATGGTCACGCCGAGGTAGTTGCCGGCCTTGCTGTTGCGCAGCTCGATGGTGCTGGCGTCGAAGGTCGGGTCGAACTGCTCCGCGATCTGCGTCACCGCATGCACGAAGCCGTCGGCCTTGGCGCCCATCACCTTGATCGGGAAGGGCGAGGGATAGGCGATCAGCGATTCCTTGCGCGCGTCGATGGGCGCGGCGGCGGGCGCCTCGTTGGTTGCGTCGGTGGAGGGCGAAGGGCTGTCGGACGGTGGGGTGCTGCTCATGCGTGAACTCCGGTGGGTCAGCCAAGCATGATGGGGGCGCGGCAGCTGTTTTCCAAGCCGCGTTCGCTCCGCGAAGGCATCGTGTCAGGCTCGTTTAAGGCAAGCGGTGCACTTGGGCAACCGAAACGCGACTTTCTTTTACTTATAATCAATGGCTTTGTAGAAATTCTGGGTCGCGATCCGGGCTTCATTCCAATGAAAACACTTGCCCGCGACGCATCAGGCGAAGAGGATGGCGCCGACCCCGAAGACTTCAAGCCGCTGAGCGCCGAAGAGGCACGAAAGCTGCGAGAAGCAAGGCCGTCGATCTCGCCGTGGCGCGTGATCGCGATGCAGGTGGTCGGCGGGCTGCTGGTGTTCTTCGGGACCTGGGGCCTGACGGGGAGGCAAAATCTGGGTTGGTCGGCCGGGTACGGCGCGCTGGCGGTGGTCATTCCCGCGGCGGTGTTCGCGCGGGGGCTGACCGGGCGGTTCTCCTCCCTGAACGCGAGCACTGCGGTGTTCGGGTTCTTCTTGTGGGAAATGGTCAAGATGGCCTTGACGGTGGCGATGCTGATCGCTGCGCCGAGGCTGGTAGCGGGACTGAGCTGGCCGGCAATGCTGGTCGGCCTGGTGGTGACAATGAAGGCGGCGTGGGTGGCAGTGATGCTGGCACCCAGGCCGCCGAAACTTTGAGACGAGTAACGGATGGCTGCTGAAAACGCTGCGGAACAAGGTCAGACCGCTGGTGAATACATCGTTCACCATTTGACCCATTTTCAAAGCTCGAAGCCCGGCGGCGTCGCCGACTTCACCGTCTTCAATTTCGACTCGCTGTTCTTCTCGATCCTGCTCGGCGTGCTGGGCTGCTGGATCCTCTGGCTGGCCGCGCGCAAGGCCACCTCGGGCGTGCCGGGCCGCTTCCAGGCCGCGGTCGAGATCCTGGTCGAAGTGGTCGACCAGCAGGCCAAGGGCATCGTGCACAACGCCACCAGCCGCAAGTTCGTCGCCCCGCTGGCGCTGACGATCTTCGTCTGGATCTTCATGCTGAACGCGATGGACCTGCTGCCCGTCGACCTGCTGCCCTTCCTGTGGTCGCACATCTACGGCGGTCTCGGCGGCGACCCGCACCACGCCTACCTGCGCGTGGTCCCCACGGCCGACCTCTCGGTGGCCATGGGCATGTCGGTCTCGGTGCTGCTGATCTGCCTCTACTACAACATCAAGATCAAGGGCCTGGGCGGCTGGATCCACGAGCTGTTCACCGCGCCCTTCGGCAACCACTGGGCGCTGTACCCCTTCAACTTCGCCATGCAGATCATCGAGTTCGTCGCCAAGACGGTCTCGCACGGCATGCGGCTGTTCGGCAACATGTACGCCGGCGAACTGATCTTCCTGCTCATCGCCCTGATGGGTGGCGCCTTCACGCTGTCGGCCACCGGCATCCTGCTGGCGATCGGTCACATCGTCGCCGGCACCGCCTGGGCCATCTTCCACATCCTGATCATCACGCTGCAGGCCTTCGTGTTCATGATGCTGGCGCTGGTGTATGTCGGCCAGGCGCACGACAGTCACTGATCCCCCGTTTTCGTTTTTCTTTTTCTCGTCAACCAAAGTCCCTTAGGAGTCATCATGGAAGTTATCAGCTTTGTCGCACTGGCCGCCGGCCTGATCATCGGTCTGGGCGCTGTCGGTGCGTGTATCGGCATCGGCATCATGGGCAGCAAGTACCTCGAATCCGCTGCCCGCCAACCCGAGCTGATGGGTGAACTGCAAACCAAGATGTTCCTGCTGGCCGGCCTGATCGACGCGGCGTTCATCATCGGTACCGGTATCGCGCTGTGGTTCGCCACCGCCAACCCGTTCCTCTCGCAGATCGCCAACCTGCCGAAGTAATCGGCCCCTGGCTTGAAGTCGAACCGCTGTCGTTCCTCCGTCGAATGGCGCCGGATTCAATCCCAAAGAGAGGGTGAAAAGTGAGCATTACCGGTACCCTGATCGTCCAGATGATCGTGTTCCTGATCCTTGTCGGGTTCACGATGAAGTTCGTGTGGCCGCCGATCGCCAAGGCACTGGACGACCGTGCCCAGAAGATCGCCGAAGGCCTCGCAGCCGCCGACAAGGCCAAGAGCGAACTGTCCGCCGCCAACAAGCGCGTGGAAGTCGAGCTCGGCCAGGCCCGCAACGAGTCGGCGCAGCGCCTGGCGGATGCCGAGCGCCGTGCCCAGGCCATCATCGAAGAGGCCAAGGGTCGCGCCACTGAAGAAGGCAACAAGATCGTCGCCGCCGCTCGCGCCGAGGCCGAGCAGCAAGCCGTCAAGGCGCGCGAGGCACTGCGCGAGCAGGTCGCCGCGCTGGCGGTCAAGGGGGCAGAGCAGATCCTGCGCAAGGAAGTGAATCCGGCGGTGCACGCCGATTTGCTGGCCCGGCTGCAGACCGAGCTCTGATCGCGCCATGGCCGAAATCGCCACCATTGCACGACCCTACGCCGAGGCGCTGTTCCAGGCGTCCGGCTCGGACCTGGCCGGCACCGGCGCCTGGCTCGGCAGCGTTGCCGCCATCGCCGGCAATACCGAGCTGCTGAGCTTCGCGGACAACCCGAACGCCACGCCCGAGCAGGTGCTCGGCGTCATCGCCGGCGCCTACGGCCAGCCGTTGCCGCCGCAGGCGAACAATTTCCTGTCGGCATTGCTCGAGAACGGCCGCTTCACCGCGCTGCCCGAGATCGCCCGCCAGTTCCGCGCCTTGGCCAATGCACAGAGCGGCTCGTCCGACGCGGTGGTCTACAGCGCCTTCCCGATCGACGATGCTGCACTCGGCAACATCTCCGGCGCGCTGGAAAAGCGTTTCGGCCGCAAACTGCAGCTCACGGTCCAGCAGGATCCGTCGCTGATCGGTGGCATTCGTGTGGTGGTCGGCGACGAGGTGCTCGACACCTCCGTCAAGGCCCGCCTCGAACAAATGAAAGTTGCGCTGGCAGCCGCCTGAACTCGGTTCGAAGCCGCCCGCCCCTTACCTTACAAAGAAAGAAGGAAAGAGTCATGCAACTCAATCCCGCAGAAATCTCGGAACTGATCAAGAGCCGCATCGAGGGTCTCGGCGTCAGCGCGAACATCCGCAACGAGGGCACCGTGGTGTCGGTGACCGACGGCATCGTGCGCGTGCACGGCCTGTCGGACGCGATGCAGGGCGAAATGCTCGAGTTCCCGCCCTCGGCCGACGGCACGCCGTCGTACGGCCTGGCGCTGAACCTCGAGCGCGACTCGGTCGGCGCCGTGATCCTGGGCGAATACGAGCACATCTCCGAAGGCGACACCGTCAAGTGCACGGGCCGCATCCTGGAAGTGCCGGTCGGCCCCGAGCTGATCGGCCGCGTGGTCAACGCGCTCGGCCAGCCGATCGACGGCAAGGGCCCGATCAACGCCAAGATGACCGACGTCATCGAGAAGGTCGCGCCGGGTGTGATCGCCCGCAAGTCGGTCGACCAGCCGATGCAGACCGGCCTGAAGTCGATCGACTCGATGGTGCCGATCGGCCGTGGCCAGCGCGAGCTGATCATCGGCGACCGCCAGACCGGCAAGACCGCGGTGGCGATCGACGCGATCATCAACCAGAAGGGTCAGAACATGACCTGCGTCTACGTCGCGATCGGCCAGAAGGCTTCGTCGATCAAGAACGTGGTGCGCGCGCTGGAGCAAGCCGGCGCGATGGAATACACGATCGTGGTGGCCGCCTCGGCGTCGGAATCGGCGGCGATGCAGTACGTGTCGGCCTACTCGGGCTGCACGATGGGCGAATACTTCCGCGACCGCGGCCAGGACGCGCTGATCGTCTATGACGACCTGTCCAAGCAGGCCGTCGCCTACCGCCAGGTCTCGCTGCTGCTGCGCCGCCCGCCGGGCCGCGAAGCCTACCCCGGCGACGTGTTCTATCTCCACAGCCGCCTGCTGGAGCGCGCCGCGCGCGTGAACGCCGACTACGTCGAAGCCTTCACCAAGGGTGAAGTCAAGGGCAAGACCGGCTCGCTGACCGCACTGCCGATCATCGAGACGCAAGCCGGCGACGTGTCCGCCTTCGTGCCAACCAACGTGATCTCGATCACCGACGGCCAGATCTTCCTGGAAACCAACCTGTTCAACGCCGGCATCCGACCCGCCATCAACGCCGGTATCTCGGTGTCGCGCGTGGGTTCGTCGGCGCAGACCAAGGTCATCAAGGGCCTGTCGGGCGGTATCCGTACCGACCTCGCGCAGTACCGCGAACTGGCGGCCTTCGCGCAATTCGCTTCCGACCTCGACGAAGCGACCCGCAAGCAGCTCGACCGCGGTGCCCGCGTGACCGAACTGCTCAAGCAGTCGCAATACAGCCCGCTGCCGATCTCGCTGATGGGCGCCACGCTGTTCGCGGTCAACAAGGGCTACATGGACGACATCGAGGTCAAGAAGATCCTGTCGTTCGAGCACGGCCTGCACCAGTTCCTCAAGTCCAGCCACGGCGCGCTGCTCGACAAGATCGAACAGGCCAAGGCGCTCGACAAGGACTCGGAAGCTGAATTGAATACGGCGGTTGCCGCGTTCAAGAAGTCGTTCGCCTGATCGGCGACAGGAAGGAAGGCTATGGCAGCAGGCAAGGAAATCCGCGGCAAGATCAAATCGGTGGAGAACACCAAGAAGATCACCAAGGCCATGGAAATGGTCTCGGTTTCCAAGATGCGCAAGGCGCAGGAACGCATGCGCGCCGCCCGTCCCTACAGCGAGAAGATCCGCAACATCGCGGCGAACCTCGGCCAGGCGAACCCTGAATACACGCACGCCTTCATGAAGGTGCACGAGGCCAAGGGCGTCGGCTTCATCGTGGTGACGAGCGACAAGGGCCTGTGCGGCGGCCTCAACACCAACCTGCTGCGCGCGGTCACGACCAAGCTGCGCGAGGCGCAGTCGGCCGGCAACACGATCGAGTCGGTGGCCATCGGCAGCAAGGGCCTGGGCTTCCTGAACCGCATCGGCGCTCGCGTCGTCGCGCATGTCACCCACCTGGGCGACACGCCGCACCTCGACAAGCTGATCGGCCCGGTCAAGACGCTGCTCGACGCCTATGCCGAAGGCAAGCTGTCGGCGGTGTACCTGTGCTACACGAAGTTCATCAACACCATCAAGCAGGAGCCGGTGGTGGAGCAGTTGCTGCCGCTGGCGGCGGAGTCGTTGCGCACCGAGAACGGCGGCCACTCGTGGGACTACATCTACGAGCCGGACGCGCAGAGCGTGATCGACGAACTGCTGGTGCGCTATGTCGAGTCGCTGGTCTACCAGGCCGTGGCCGAGAACATGGCGTCGGAACATTCGGCACGCATGGTGGCCATGAAGGCCGCGACCGACAACGCCGGCAACGTGATCGACGAGCTGAAGCTGGTCTACAACAAGACCCGCCAGGCCGGCATCACCAAGGAACTGTCCGAGATCGTCTCGGGCGCGGCGGCGGCGGCAGGCGTCTGAGCCTCGGCCTCTCAACAGACATTCAATTTTTACCGGAGCAGACATGGCTCAAGCAGAAGCAGTTCAAGGCAAGATCGTTCAGTGCATCGGCGCCGTGGTCGACGTGGAATTCCCGCGCGACCAGATGCCGAAGATCTACGACGCCCTCAAGTTCGAAGGCAGCGCGCTGACCCTCGAAGTGCAGCAGCAGCTCGGCGACGGCGTGGTCCGCACGATCGCGCTGGGTTCGTCCGACGGCCTGCGCCGCGGCCTGATCGTCACCAACACCCAGGCGCCGATCACGGTGCCGGTGGGCAAGGGCACGCTCGGCCGGATCATGGACGTGCTGGGTGCGCCGATCGACGAGCGCGGCCCGGTCGACCAGACCCTGACCGCGTCGATCCACCGCAAGGCCCCGGCCTACGACGAACTCTCGCCCTCGCAAGACCTGCTCGAGACCGGCATCAAGGTGATCGACCTGGTGTGCCCGTTCGCCAAGGGCGGCAAGGTGGGCCTGTTCGGCGGCGCCGGCGTCGGCAAGACCGTGAACATGATGGAACTCATCAACAACATCGCCAAGGCGCACTCGGGCCTGTCGGTGTTCGCCGGCGTCGGTGAGCGCACCCGCGAAGGCAACGACTTCTATCACGAGATGGCCGATTCGGGCGTCGTGAACCTCGAGAAGCTCGAGGACTCGAAGGTCGCCATGGTCTACGGCCAGATGAACGAGCCCCCGGGCAACCGCCTGCGCGTGGCGCTGACCGGCCTGACCATCGCCGAATCGTTCCGCGACGAAGGCCGCGACGTTCTCTTCTTCGTCGACAACATCTACCGCTACACGCTGGCCGGTACCGAAGTGTCGGCACTGCTGGGCCGGATGCCTTCCGCCGTGGGCTACCAGCCGACGCTGGCCGAGGAAATGGGCCGCCTGCAGGAGCGGATCACCTCGACCAAGGTCGGCTCGATCACCTCGATCCAGGCCGTGTACGTCCCTGCGGACGACTTGACCGACCCGTCGCCCGCCACCACCTTCGCCCACCTGGACTCCACCGTGGTGCTGTCGCGCGACATCGCCTCGCTCGGCATCTACCCGGCCGTGGACCCGCTCGACTCGACCTCGCGCCAGCTCGACCCGAACGTGGTCGGCGAAGAGCACTACAACGTGGCCCGCGCGGTGCAAGGCACGCTGCAGCGCTACAAGGAACTGCGCGACATCATCGCCATCCTGGGCATGGACGAACTGGCCCCCGAAGACAAGCTGGCCGTGGCCCGCGCCCGGAAGATCCAGCGCTTCCTGTCGCAGCCCTTCCACGTCGCCGAAGTGTTCACCGGCTCGCCGGGCAAGTACGTGCCGCTGTCGGAAACCATCCGCGGCTTCAAGATGATCGTCAACGGCGAAGCCGACCACCTGCCGGAGCAAGCCTTCTACATGGTGGGCAGCATCGACGAAGCGTTCGAGAAGGCCAAGAAGGTCGCTTAAGAAGGAATCACCATGGCAGGCACCATTACCGTGAACGTGGTCAGCGCCGAGGAGTCGATCTTCTCGGGCGAGGCCAAGTTCGTCGCGCTGCCCGGTGAAGCCGGCGAGCTCGGCATCTACCCGCGGCACACGCCGCTCATCACCCGCATCCGCCCCGGCGCGGTGCGCATCGAGACGGCCGACGGCGGCGAGGAATTCGTCTTCGTCGCCGGCGGCATCCTCGAAGTGCAGCCGACCACGGTGACCGTGCTGTCGGACACCGCGATCCGCGGCAAGGACCTGGACGACGAGAAGGCCAACCAGGCCAAGGCGGCCGCCGAGGAAGCGCTCAAGAACGCCAAGACCGACATCGACATCGCGATGGCGCAGTCGGAACTGGCGGTCATGGCGGCCCAGCTGGCGGCCCTGCGCAAGTACCGGCAGAAGAAGTAGGCCGCTCCGGCTGAAGCGACGAGCCGCCTTCGGGCGGCTTTTTCGTTTCCGACCGAGATCGGCCTGAATTTGGCCGAAGTTAAGTCTTGTTCGGCTGAAGCGCCGCCCCTAGTATCGGCAGCCCGAACAAAGAACACGGCCGGAGACAAGCCCTTGGCCCCTTGGAGCCGATTGAGCGCCGACGAGATGCAGCTGCTGGAGACCACCTTCTGGTCTGCCGGCGGCTCGCGCCATGGCATGGCCGAGCGGCTCGGCTTCTCCAAGAGCAAGGCCAACGCGCTGATCGCCGGCCTGGTCGAGCAGGGCCTGTTGGCCGAAGCGGGCCTGCAGCGCTCTTCCGGCGGGCGGCGCCCTGAAAACCTGCAGCTGCACGCCGGTCTCGGCGTGGTGGTCGGCGTCGACATCGGCGCCACCAGCCTGGACGTCGCGGTGCTCGGCCCCGACCTGGCGCTGCTGGCGCATCACGCCGAGGCGGCCGACGTGCGCGCCGGGCCGGGCGTGGTGCTGGCGCGAGTCAAGGTGCTGGTGCGCGAACTGCTGGCGCGCGCCGGCTTCGAGGCGCGGCAGGTGATGGGCATCGGCATCGGCGTGCCGGGGCCGGTCAACTTCGAGAGCGGACAGCTGGTCAATCCGCCGCTGATGCCCGACTGGGACAGCTTCTCGATCCGCGACTACCTGCGCGAGGACTACGCGGCGCCGGTCTTCGTCGACAACGACGTCAACCTGATGGCGCTCGGCGAGCTGTGGCGGCTGAAGCGCTCGCTGTCGAACTTCCTCGTCATCAAGGTCGGCACCGGCATCGGCTGCGGCATCGTCTGCCATGGCGAGGTGTACCGCGGGGCGGCCGGCTCGGCCGGCGACGTCGGCCACATCTGCGTCGACCAGGAAGGCCCGCGCTGCCACTGCGGCAACCTCGGCTGCGTCGAGGCGATGGCGGCCGGGCCGGCGATCACGCGCATGGCGGTGCGCGCCGCCGAGGCCGGCGAGAGCGCCGCGCTGGCCGAGTGCCTGCGCACGCAGGGCCGGATCGAGGCGATCGACGTCGGGCAGGCCAGCCGGGCCGGCGACGCCTCGGCCAATGCGATCGTGCAGCGCGCCGGCAGCCTGATCGGGCAGATGCTGGCCTCGATCGTCAACTTCTTCAATCCGTCGCACGTGTTCATCGGCGGCGGCATCACGCGCATCGGGCCGCTGTTCCTGGCCGCCGTGCGGCAGAGCGTCTACCAGCGCTCGCTGGCACTGTCGACACGGCACCTGGACATCCAGTACACGCCGCTCGGCGCAGAGGGTGGCCTGATCGGCGCCGGCGTGCTGGCGATGCACGAGACGCTGAAGGCACGGGGAGTGGCGCCGTGAGCGCGGTCGCGACCGACGAAGCGCCGGCCGTCCGGGCGTCGGTCGCGGTCGAATTCGACCAGGTGGTGAAGGCCTTCGGGCCGGTGCAGGTGCTGCACGGCGTGAGCTTCGAGCTGGAGCCCGGCCGGGTCTACGGCCTGCTCGGAGAGAACGGCGCCGGCAAGTCGACCCTGATGAAGATCCTGGCCGGCTACGAGTCGCTCACCGGCGGCGTGCTGAAGGTCAACGGCCAGGCGCAGCACTTTTCCAGCTCGCGCGACGCCGAGGCGCTGGGCATCGTGCTGATCCACCAGGAGTTCAACCTGGCCGAAGACCTCACCGTGGCTCAAAACATCTTCCTCGGCCACGAGAAAAGGATGTGGCCCCTTGGGCGCCTCTTCAAGGCGCCCGTCCCCCGAGGGGAGCGAGGAAGCTTGGGGCGGCCCGGCGCTTCCTCCGGCTGGCTGCTCGACGACAAGACCATGGAGCGCGAAGCCGCCGCGGCGCTCGCGCAGGTCGGCCTCGACATCGACCCGCGCACCAAGGTGCGACGCCTGATCGTCGCCGAGAAGCAGCTGGTCGAGATCGCCAAGGCGGTGTCGCGCCACGCGCGGCTGCTGGTCATGGACGAGCCGACCGCCACGCTCACGCCGGGCGAGACCGAGCGGCTGTTCCGCCTCATCGCGCAGCTGCGTGCGGACGGGGTGACCATCGTCTACATCTCGCACAAGCTGGACGAAGTCGAGCGGGTGACCGACGAGGTGATCGTGATGCGCGACGGCCGCTTCGTCGCGCGCTCGCCGACCGCCGACGTCACGCGCCACGAGATGGCGAACCTGATGGTCGGGCGCGAGCTGGCCGACCTCTATCCGCCGCGCGAGCCGGTGCTGCGTTCGCGTGCGCCGGCGATGAAGGTGCGCGACTTCAACGTGCCGGGCTGGGCGCGCAACGCCAGCTTCGAGGTGCGGCCGGGCGAGATCCTCGGCTTCGGCGGGCTGGTCGGCGCCGGGCGCACCGAGCTCTTCGAAGGCCTGCTGGGCCTGCGGCCGGGCGGCGGCTCGGTCGAGATCGACGGCCTGCCGGTGCAGTTCAGGAGTCCGCGCCAGGCGGCCCGCCACGGCCTCACCTACCTGAGCGAAGACCGCAAGGGCAAGGGCCTGCACGTCAACTTCGGCCTGCGCCAGAACCTCACGCTGATGGCGCTCGAACGCTACGCCAGGCCCTGGCTGAAGCCCGAGCCCGAACGCGCCGCGCTGGCCGGGGCGGTGAAGGCCTACGGCATCCGCACCGGCGACCTGGAGGCGCGCGCCTCGTCGCTGTCGGGCGGCAACCAGCAGAAGCTGGCGCTGGCCAAGGTGCTGCAGCCGGAGCCGAAGATCGTCGTGCTCGACGAGCCGACCCGCGGCGTCGACGTCGGCGCCAAGCGCGACATCTATTTCCTGATCCAGCGCCTGGCCCGCGAAGGCCTGGCGGTGATCGTCGTGTCGTCGGAGCTGATGGAGCTGATCGGCCTGTGCCACCGCGTCGCGGTGATGCGCGCCGGCCGCATCGTGGCCACGCTCGACGCCGAACACCTCACCGAAGAAGAACTGATCGCCCATGCCACCGGAACCACAAGCTAGCGCCGACACGGCGCATCGCCCGCCCGACCGCCCGCGCTGGACCGAGCGCCTGCGCGGCTACGGGCCGGTCGTCGGCCTGGTGCTGCTGTGCATCGCCGGCACCCTGCTCAACAGCGACTTCGCGACGGTCGACAACGCGATGAACGTGCTCACGCGCACCGCCTTCATCGGCATCATCGCGGTCGGCATGTGCTTCGTGATCATCTCGGGCGGCATCGACCTGTCGGTCGGCTCGATGGCGGCGCTGATCGCCGGCTGCGTGATCATGTTCATCAACGCGATGGCGCCGCGACTGGGCTCGCCGCTGATGGCGGTGGTGCTCGGCGCGGTGCTGGCGGTGGTGCTGGGCGCGCTGTTCGGGCTGGCGCACGGGCTGCTCATCACCAAGGGCCGGATCGAGCCCTTCATCGTGACGCTGGGCACGCTCGGCATCTTCCGTGCCTACCTCACCTACTTCGCCGACGGCGGCGCGCTCACGCTGGACAACGACCTGTCGGACCTCTACGCGCCGGTCTACTACGGCAGCCTCGTCGGCGTGCCGATCCCGGTGTGGGTCTTCCTCGTGGTGGCGATCGTCGGCGGCGTGATCCTCAACCGCACCGCCTACGGCCGCTACGTGCAGGCGATCGGCTCGAACGAGCAGGTGGCCCGCTACGCCGCGGTCGGCGTCGACGGCGTGAAGATCATGACCTACGTGCTGCTGGGCGTGTGCGTCGGCATCGCCACGCTGCTGTACGTGCCGCGCCTGGGTTCGGCCTCGCCGACCACCGGCCTCCTGTGGGAGCTGGAGGCGATCGCCGCGGTGATCGTCGGCGGCACCGCGCTCAAGGGCGGCGCCGGCAGCATCACCGGCACCGTCATCGGCGCCATCCTGCTCTCGGTGATCAGCAACATCCTCAACCTCACCAGCATCATCAGCGTGTACCTGAACGCCGCGGTGCAGGGCTTCGTGATCATCGTGGTCGCGTTTCTTCAGAGAGGCCGCCGGTAGGCCTCGCCGTTCCTTCCCATCCATCACAACAGGAGACACAGCAATGACTTCATTCACTCGAAGACTGGCGCTCACCGCGATCACCGCCGCGAGCCTCGCGGCCTTGCCGGCCCTGGCCGACCAGCCGGTCAGCCTCGGCGTCTCGATCCCGGCGGCCACGCACAGCTTCATGGGCGGCATCAACTACTGGGCCAACCAGGCGAAGAAGGACCTCGAGAAGGAGCACAAGGACCTGAAGATCACGATCAAGACCGCCGCCAACGCGCCCGAGCAGGCCAACCAGCTGCAGGACCTGGCGACGGTGACCAAGATCAACACGCTGGTGGTCTTCCCCTTCGAGTCGGCCGCACTCACCAAGCCGGTCGAGCAGGTCAAGGCCAAGGGCGTGTACGTGACGGTGGTCGACCGCGGCCTGACCGACCCGAGCATCCAGGACGCCTACGTGGCCGGCGACAACACCGCCTTCGGCAAGATCCCGGCCGAGTACATCGCCAAGAAGCTCAACGGCAAGGGCAACGTGGTGGCGCTGCGCGGCATCGCGACCACGCTGGACAACGAGCGCATGGACGCCTTCAACAGCGTGCTCAAGAACTATCCCGACATCACGCTGCTGGATGCCAAGTACGCCAACTGGAACCGCGACGACGCCTTCAAGGTCACGCAGGACTACCTCACCCGCTTCAAGAAGATCGACGCCATCTGGGCCGCCGACGACGACATGGCGGTCGGCGTGCTGAAGGCGATCGAGCAGGCCAAGCGCAACGACATCCTGGTGGTCTTCGGCGGTGCCGGCGCCAAGGGCATGGTCAAGACCATCCTGGACGACAAGGACCCGCGCATCCAGGCCGACGTCAGCTATTCGCCGAAGTTCATCTACGACGCGATCAAGCTCACGGCCGAGGCGCGACTCAAGGGCGAGAAGCTGCCGGCGACCACGATCATCCCGTCGGTGCTGATCACCAAGGACAACGCGAAGACCTTCTACCACCCGGATTCGCCGTTCTGATGGCCGAGCCGAGCGCTCAACGCAAGCTGCGCTACGCGATGGTGGGCGGCGGCCGCGGCGCCTTCATCGGCGCGGTGCACCGCAGCGCGATCGCGCTCGACGGCCAGGTCGAGCTGGTCGCGGCCGCGCTGTCGGCCGACGCCGAGCGGGCGCGGGCGTCGGGCCGCGACCTCTTCCTCGCCGGCGACCGCAACCACGGCGACTGGCGCGCGCTGCTCGACGACGAACGCAAGCGGCCGGCCGATGAGCGCATCGACTTCGTGTCGATCGTCACGCCGAACCACCTGCACTTCCCCGTAGCTCAGGCTTTCGTCGAGGCCGGCTTCCACGTGGTCTGCGACAAGCCGCTGGTGCACACCGGCGCCGAGGCCGATGCGCTGGTGCAGGCGGTCGCGCGCCAAGGCACCGTGTTCGGCGTCACCTACAACTACACCGGCTACCCGATGGTCCGGCAGGCGCGCGCGATGGTGCGTGCCGGCGAGATCGGCGAGCTGCGCAAGGTGGTCGTCGAATACAACCAGGGCTGGCTCGCGACCCGGCTGGAGGCTTCCGGCAACAAGCAGGCGGCCTGGCGCAGCGACCCGGCGCAGAGCGGCGCGGGCGGCGCGATCGGCGACATCGGCTCGCACGCCGAGAACCTGGTGGCGACCGTGACCGGCCTGGAGATCGAGAGCCTTTGCGCCGACCTGTCGTCGCTGGTGCCCGGTCGTGCGCTCGACGACGACGGCAGCCTGCTGCTGCGTTTTCGGGGCGGCGCGCGCGGCGTGCTGATCGCCTCGCAGGTCAACGCCGGACTGGAGAACGACTTGCGCCTGCGGGTGTCGGGCACGCTCGGCACGCTCGAATGGCGGCAGGAGGAACCCAACCGCCTCACGCACCTCCCGCACGACGGACCCAAGCGCATCCTGACCCGCGGCTCGCCCTGGCTGCACGATGCGGCGCGGCGCGCGACGCGCCTGCCGAGCGGCCATCCGGAAGCCTTCATCGAGGCCTTCGCGAACGTCTACGGCGGCGTGGTCGCGGACATCCGCGCGCGGCTCGAGGGCGTCGCGGCCGATCCGGTGGCGGCCGACTACCCGCGGGTCGAGGACGGTGCGCGCGGTGTGCGTTTCATCGAACGCACAGTGGCGTCGGCGGCCAGCGCGTCGAAATGGACGGCCTTCTGAAAATGTCCCTACACTGACCGCCACCGGCGGACGCTCCGTCGACGAGGAGCGAGCGGCGGCATGAAAACAATCACGAGGTCGTTCCCGGCGCTCGACCTGAACCTCCTGCACGTCTACGACGCGTTGATGACCGAAGGCAACGTGACGCGCGCGGGGCTCAAGCTGCACCGCACGCAATCGGCCATCAGCAGCTCGCTCGCGCGGCTGCGCGAGACCCTCGGCGATCCCCTCTTCGAGACCAGCGCGAACGGCGTCCAACCCACCGTGCGAGGGCGCCAGTTGTGGGCGCAGCTCGAAGCCCATTACCGCGGCCTCCAGGAGGCACTGGAGCCGCGCGACTTCGACCCCGTGACCTACAGGGGCCAGTTCTAGATCGGCATGACCGACTACTCGGTCGGCCTGATCATGCCGCGCCTGGCGCAGCGCCTGCAGACGGCCGCGCCGAACATCCGGATCGACGTCAAGCCCTATTCCCTGATGGGCTCGCCCGGCCTGCTCGAGCGCGGCGAGCTCGACCTGGTCATGGGCACGCTGCTCGACGACATTGGCACGATGCGCGGCCTGCGCATCCAGATGCTCTGGCCGTACCTGCAGGTCTGCCTGATGCGCCACGACCATCCGCTCGCGCAGGGCGAGCTGACGCTGGAGCGCTACCTGTCGGCGCGGCACGTGTCGGTGCTGCTGCCCGGCCAGACGGCGGCGCTCTACGACACCATCCTGGCCGGCAAGGGCCTCAAGCGCGACATCGTGATGACGGTGAACAACTTCGTGGCCATCCCGCCGATCGTCGTGGCGACCGACCTGCTCGCGGTGATCGGCACGCCGATCGTCGACTTCGCCACCTACGGCTCGCGCCTGTGCGTGCGCGATCCGCCGGTGCCGGCCGCGCCGCGCCATCACCGCCTGATGTGGCACAGCCGCATGGAGAACGACCCGGGCCACCGGTGGCTGCGCGGCCTGATCACCGAGATGTTCGCGGAGCCGGACGCGCCGGCTTCGATCTAGCGTCCATGCGCGCGTAGGCCGACGCCCACAGCGCATCGCGGCCGGCTGAATGGCGTCGCGGCCGCGCAGGTCCTACGATGGCCGCACGCATGAACGACACGCCCGACATCGCTGCTCGCGCCGACTTCGGCGACCTCGTGGTGGCCCGGCCCGAAGGCCTCTACTGCCCGCCCGGCGACTTCTACATCGACCCCTGGCGGCCGGTCGAGCGGGCGGTCATCACGCATGCCCATTCCGACCACGCGCGGGTCGGCCACGGCCACTACCTGGCGCAGACCGACAGCGAAGGCATCCTGCGCACCCGCCTGGGCGACATCACGCTGCAGACCTTGCCCTACGGCGAGGCGATCGAGCATCACGGCGTGCGGCTGTCGCTGCATCCGGCCGGCCACGTGCTCGGCTCGGCGCAGGTGCGGCTCGAACATGCGGGACGCGTCTGGGTGGCGTCCGGCGACTACAAGACCGAGCCCGACGGCACCTGCACGCCCTTCGAGCCGGTGCCCTGCGACACCTTCATCACCGAGTCGACCTTCGGCCTGCCGATCTACCGCTGGCCGACGCAGGCCGCGCTGTTCAAGGAGATCGACGACTGGTGGCGGTCCAACGCGGCGCAGGGCCGCGCCTCGGTGCTGCTCTGCTATGCCTTCGGCAAGGCGCAGCGCATCCTGCACGGGGTCGACCGCAGCATCGGGCCGATCGTGGTGCACGGCGCGGTCGAGCCGCTCGATGCGGTCTACCGCGCGGCCGGCGTCGACCTGCCGCCGACCTTGCGGGTGACGGATCCGGGCGTCGATGCGGCGCTGCTCAAGCAGGCGCTGGTGCTGGCGCCGCCGTCGGCGCAGGGCACGCCGTGGATGCGGCGCTTCGGCAACTACTCGGATGCCTTCGCCAGCGGCTGGATGCAGTTGCGCGGCACCCGGCGCCGGCGCGGCGTCGACCGCGGCTTCGTCATGTCGGACCATGCCGACTGGCCCGGCCTGCAGCAGGCGATCGCCGGCACCGGTGCGGAGCGCGTCTTCGTCACGCATGGCAGCGTCGCGGTGCTCGTGCGTTGGCTGCGCGAGGCGGGGCTGGACGCACAGGGCTTCAAGACCGAATACGGGGACGAGGATTCGGAGGGCGAGCCCGCCAAGCCACCACAAGCGGCGCCCATCGACACACCTTCCGAAGACCGCGCCGCATGAAGCAGTTCGCCGCGCTCTACCGCGAGCTCGACACCACGACGTCGAACCTGGCGAAGCAGGCCGCCCTGCAGCGCTACCTGCGGGAAGCGGCGCCGCGCGATGCCGCCTGGGCGGTCTACTTCCTGGCCGGCGGCAAGCCGCGGCAGCTGGTGCCGGCCAGCCTGCTGCGCCTGCTCGCGCAGGAGGCGGCGGGCCTGCCCGAGTGGCTCTTCGACGAAAGCTACGAGGCCGTCGGCGACCTGGCCGAGACCATCTCGCTGCTACTGCCGCCACCGACCGAATCGCACGACATGGGCCTGGCGGAGTGGATCGAAGCGCACCTGCTGCCGCTGCGCAAGACCGCGCCCGATGTGCTCGCCGATACGCTGCGCGCGCAGTGGCGGCGGCTCGCCATCGAGGAGCGGCTGGTCTACTTCAAGCTCATCACCGGCGGCTTCCGGGTCGGCGTCTCGCGGCTGCAGGTGACGCAGGCGCTGGCGGCGGTTGGCGCGCTGGACGCCAAGCGGGTGGCGCAGCGGCTCATGGGCTACACCCACATCGCCGGCCAGCCGAGCGCCGCCGACTACGCGGCGCTGATCGCGCCCGAGAGCCACGGCGAGCTCGACCAGAAGACCAGCGGCGAGCCCTATCCCTTCTTTCTCGCGCATCCCTTCAACCAGCCGCTGGAGAGCTTCGACACGCTGCTCGGCACGCCGGCGCAGTGGATCGTCGAATGGAAGTGGGACGGCATCCGCGCGCAGCTGGTCAAGCGCGCCGGGCAGGTCTGGCTGTGGTCGCGCGGCGAGGAGCTGGTCACCGACCGCTTTCCCGAACTCGCGACCCTCGGCGAGGCGCTGCCGGACGGCACGGTGGTCGACGGCGAGATCGTGGTCTGGCGCGAGGACAAGGTGCAGCCCTTCGCCGAACTGCAGCGCCGCATCGGTCGCAAGACGCTGGGCGCCAAGCTGCTGCGCGAGATCCCGGTGGTGCTGCTGGCCTACGACCTGCTCGAATGGCAGGGCCGCGACCTGCGCGCGCTGCCGCAGCAGGAGCGTCGCGCGCTGCTCGACGACCTGGTCGCGAGCGCCGCGCATCCGAACCTGATCGCCAGCCCCATGCTGCACGGCGTCGACTGGCAGGACCTGGCGCGCCAGCGCGAGCAGGCCCGCGCGATGGGCGTCGAGGGGATGATGCTCAAGCAGCGTGACGCGCACTACGGCGTCGGCCGCACCAAGGAGGTCGGCGTCTGGTGGAAATGGAAGATCGACCCGCTGTCGATCGATGCGGTGCTGGTCTATGCCCAGCGCGGCCATGGCCGCCGCGCCAGCCTCTACAGCGACTACACCTTCGCGGTCTGGGACGCGCCGCCGGAGGCGCCCGAGCGCAAGCTGGTGCCCTTCGCCAAGGCCTATTCGGGCCTCACCGATGCCGAGATGGCGCGGGTCGACGCGGTGATCCGCAAGACCACGATCGAGAGCTTCGGGCCGGTCCGCAGCGTCCGGCCGACGCTGGTCTTCGAGCTCGGCTTCGAGGGCATCGCCCTCAGCACGCGCCACAAGAGCGGCATCGCGGTGCGCTTCCCGCGCATGCTGCGCTGGCGCGAGGACAAGCCGGTCGAGGAAGCCGACAGCCTGCAGACCCTGGCCGCGCTGCTGCCCGCATGACGACGCGGCGCGCCCTCGATGCCTGGTTCGCCGCGCGCGGCTGGAAGCCCTTCGCCTTCCAGCGCGAGGTCTGGCAGGCGATCGCGCAGGGACGCTCCGGGCTGCTGCATGCGACCACCGGCGCCGGCAAGACCTATGCGGTCTGGCTCGGCGCGCTGCTGGCCTTCGCGACGCCGGCGAAGCCGCGGGACGAGACGCAGGCCGCCTCGAAGAAGCGCAAGCCCGCGCCGCCGCTCACCGTCCTCTGGCTCACGCCGATGCGCGCGCTGGCCGCCGACACGCTGCGCGCGCTGCAGCAGGCGCTCGACGGCCTCGCCGGGGACATCGCGCCGTGGAGTGCCGGCGCCCGCAGCGGCGACACCTCCGCGGCCGAGCGCAGCGCGCAGAACCTGCGGCTGCCGACCGTGCTGGTCACCACGCCCGAGAGCCTGTCGCTGATGCTGGCGCGCGCCGACGCCGCGGAGGTGCTCGGCAGCCTGCGGCTGGTGGTGGTCGACGAATGGCACGAGCTGCTCGGCAACAAGCGCGGCGTGCAGGTGCAGTTGGCGCTCGCGCGACTGCGGCGCTGGAATGCGCAGCTGGCCGTCTGGGGCATGTCGGCCACGCTCGGCAACCTGCAGGAGGCGATGCGCACCCTGCTGGGCGATGCGTCCGAGGGCCTCCTGGTGCAGGGCGAGGTGCCCAAGAAGCTGGTCGTCGATTCGCTGCTGCCCGGCCGCGCCGAACGCTTTCCATGGGGCGGCCACCTCGGCCTCACGATGCTGCCGCAGGTGATCGAGGAGATCGCCGCCAGCGGCACCACGCTGGTCTTCACCAACACCCGCTCGCAGGCCGAGATCTGGTATCAGGCGATGCTCGAGGCGCGGCCCGAGTGGGCCGGCCGCATCGCTCTGCACCACGGCTCGCTCGACCGCGAGGTGCGCGAATGGGTCGAGCTCGGCCTCAAGAAGGGCGAGCTGCAGGCGGTGGTCTGCACCTCGAGCCTCGACCTGGGCGTCGACTTCCTGCCTGTCGATCGGGTGCTGCAGGTCGGCTCGCCCAAGGGCGTCGCGCGGCTCTTGCAGCGGGCCG
Organism: Xenophilus sp. L33; assembly: GCF_009765735.1. GTDB lineage: Bacteria > Pseudomonadota > Gammaproteobacteria > Burkholderiales > Burkholderiaceae_C > Variovorax. The sequence continues at coordinate 16,641 of NZ_LMUW01000224.1, read as the reverse complement.
GCCGCTCGGGCCACGCGCCGGGACGGCCGTCGCGCATCACGCTGGTGCCGACCCACAGCATCGAGATGGTCGAGGGCGCGGCCGCGCGCGCCGCGATCGCCGCCGGCCACATCGAGGCACGCCATTCGCCCGAGCAGCCGCTGGACGTGCTGGTGCAGCACCTGGTCACGATCGCGCTGGGCGGCGGCTTCGTGCCGGACGCGCTCTACGACGAGGTGCGCAGCACCGCCGCCTATGCGCGGCTGCCGCGCGAGAGCTGGCAGTGGTGCCTGGACTTCGTCTCGCAGGGCGGCGCATCGCTCGCCGCCTACCCCGACTACCGCCGCGCGGTGCCCGATGCCGAAGGCGTCTGGCGCGTGCCCGACGCACGGCTCGCGCGCCGGCACCGCATGAACATCGGCACCATCGTGAGCGATGCCAGCATGGCGGTGCAGTACCTGCGCGGCGCCAAGATCGGCAGCGTCGAGGAAAGCTTCGTCGCCCGCATGAAGCCGGGCGATGCCTTCCTGTTCGGCGGCCGCATGCTGGAGCTGGTGCGGGTGCACGAGATGACCGCGTGGGTGCGCAAGGCCAGCGGCAGCCGTGCCACCGTGCCGCGCTGGAACGGCGGCCGCATGCCCTTGTCGAGCACCCTGGCCGACGCGGTCGTGCAGCAGCTGGCGCTGGCCGACGAAGGCCGCTACGAGTCGCCCGAGATGCAATGCGTGCGGCCGCTGCTCGAGATCCAGCAGCGCTGGTCGGCACTGCCGACGCCGCAGACCCTGCTGGCCGAAACCTTGAAGACGCGCGAGGGCTGGCATCTGTTCCTCTATCCCTTCGCCGGCCGGCCGGTGCACCTGGGCCTGGCCAACCTGATCGCCTGGCGCGTCGCGCAGCATCAGCCGCGCACGTTCTCGATCGCCTTCAACGACTACGGCTTCGAGCTCTTGAGCGCCACCGAGGTCGACTGGCCGACCTTGCTGCCCGAGGTGCTGCGCCCCGGCCATGACGCGCAGGCGCAGGACGCGATCGCGCATCACGACGAACGCAGCGCCTTGCTGCACGAGGTGCTGGCTTCGCTCAACGCGACCGAGCTGGCACGCCGGCGCTTTCGGGAGATCGCGCGGGTCTCGGGGCTGATCTTCCAGGGCTATCCGGGCGAGAAGCGCAGCAGCAAGCAGCTGCAGGCCTCGTCCTCGCTGTTCTACGAGGTGTTCCGCAAGTACGACCCGGCCAACCGCCTCCTGCAGCAGGCCGAGGCGGAACTGCTGGCGCAGGAACTGGAGATCGGCCGGCTGCGCGCCAGCCTGGACCGCATCGCGACGCAGCGGCTGGTGCTGCGTGCGCTGGTGCGGCCGACGCCCTTCGCCTTCCCGCTGATGGTCGAGCGCTTCCGCGAGAAGTTGTCGAACGAGAACGTGGCCGATCGCATCGCGCGCATGGTCGAGCAACTGGAGAAGGCCGCGGGCGGCGCCGTGCAGGTCGGTGACGCGGACCCGGAGTCGACCCGGGACGCGGTGAAGGACGCGCTGGTCTTCGGCCAGGAACGTGCGCCGGCGGCGAACGCCCGGGCGAAGCCGCGCCGGCGCCGGATCTGAGAGACTGACCGCGTGCCTTCCGCTCCATCACCCTGCGGCATCGTGCTGGCCGGCCAGCCGGTCGAGCTGCTGCCCGAAAAGGCGCTGTGGTGGCCGGCGGAGCGGCGGCTCTTCGTGGCCGACCTGCACCTGGGCAAGGCCGCGACCTTTCGCGCGCTCGGCCAGCCGGTGCCCGGCGGCACCACGCAGGAGAACCTGGCCCGCCTCGATGGACTGATCGAAAGGCACCGGCCGCGCGAGCTGATCTTCCTCGGCGACTTCCTGCATGCGGCGCAGGCGCGCACCCCTTCGCTGCTGGCCACGGTCGCCGACTGGCGCGAGCGCCATGCCGCACTCGACTGCACCCTGGTGCGTGGCAATCACGACCACCGCGCCGGCGATCCGCCGGCATCCCTGCGCATCCGCTGGGTCGACGAGCCGTGGTTGTGCGGGCCCTTCGCGGCTTGCCACCATCCGCAGCGCCATCCGACCCATTTCGTGCTCGCCGGCCATCTGCATCCGGCGCGCCGGTTGTTCGGCCCGGGCCGCGACAGCCTGCGCATGCCCTGCTTCGTGCACGAGGGCGAGCAGTTGATCCTGCCGGCCTTCGGCGAATTCACCGGCGGCTGGGAGGTCGAGCCTGCGCCGGGGCGGCGCTTTTACGGCGTTGGCGGCGACCGCGTCTGGCCCCTCTAGTCGCCGTTTCCGGCGTTTCATTGGACTTTTCTCCGCTCGCCTGAGCAGGAAATTCAATAAGCTCGCCGACGGTGCGAGCAATCGTTCATTGCCGCCAAGAAGACAACAAATATAAACAATGTCGAAAGAGTTTTTCGACAATTAGGGAGGCAAGGCAAATCGCGTGAGCACCGGTCGAGTGCGTGGCGCGGCAGCCTGAACGGCATGGGTTTCTTCTCCTTTCGCGAGACGGCGGCTGCGTTGCTGCTATTGCTCTCGGCGTTGGCCGCCGCAGCGCCCGTCTCGACGGACCTGTCGATCTCGCTCCGCGGGTCGGTCAACACGCCGGTCCAGCGCACCTGCACCTTCGACGCCGGGTCCAGCGACCAGGCCGCATTCAATTACCGTCGCGACGCAATTCCGAACTATTACTTCATCTGGGGTCGCGTGAACAACTTCGCGGCGGCCAAGACGGGCAGTTACGCCAGGTATTTCAAGTTCGTCGATTACAGCGTGAATTGCAATTTCTCGCCGACCGCGAATTCCATCCTGATCGGTTATCGGGTGGTCGGCGGCAACACCGGCACGACCACCGGCGGCGGCAATGCGCTGGCCAACTACATCGCGTCGACGACTCACCCGAGCGCAGGCTTCTATGTCTGTGCCCGCACCGACCCGAGCTGCCTGAGTTTCCGCGACATCCTCGCCGGTACACCGCCCGCCCGGGTCGCGCCAGACCAGTTCGTCCTGCAACCTTCGGGGGCCTACAAGGCGTCCATCGACTATGCGGTGGCTTTCGTCGGCCTCGACCTGGCCGTCAGCGACTTCGTCGGCGAACTGGTGGCTCCGGACCTGGTGGCCGCCGGTGGCTACCTGCGCGACGTGACGCTCGATGTCACCTACAACTGAGAAGCGCGGCGTGCCGAGAACTGTTCGCCGGGTCGGCGTGGTGCTGGCGCTGTTGTCCCTTGTCGTCGCCGGCGAGTCTCGCGCCGCGGGTTCGGTGAGCGGCACGGTCCAGTTCAACGGTCGGGTCGAGGCCACGGCGGTGCCTACCTGTTCCTACGACGCCGTCTCGCTGTCGGTGCCGATCGCCGCGATCGATTTCGACAAGATCCCGACGGTCGCGGCCAGCGTGAGGTCGTTGGCGACCGCCGGCCTGGCGCCCGGCGGCATCGTCTCGAACGGGCAGGCGGTGAAGGACCTCGTCGCCGGCACCTTCGCGGTCAACGGCGGCTACGGCAACGGCAGCGTGAACATCACCTGCAGGGACCTCTCGGCGCCGTTCGTCGTGCGGACCCGTTCGGCGGCCAACGACGGCGCGACCAGCGCCTGCGGTGGCGTCGGATGCAGCTACCTGAAGATCCGGCCAGCCGTCGCCGCCGATACCGCCATGGCCGACTCGTTGGCCCTGGCCATGTTCGTCTTCGCGCCGCTGCCGGGCCTGCGCACCCTCGGCGCCGGCTGGGTCGACCTCGGCAAGACGGGCGGCTTCACCGCAGGCGGCCTGTCGTCCGACGGCGCCTTTCCGATGCTTGGCAGTGCCGAGACCGCCGGCGCCAACGCGGCTCGAACGCTCGAATTCGGATTCCTGCTCCTGCGTCGCGGCAGCCTGAGCGCCTGGGCCGCTTCGAAGAACACACGCTCCCAGGTCTACACCAGCGCCATCCAGATGAGCCTGGTCTACCAGTGAGCGAGAGGGCATTGGCCGTTGTTCGATCCGTCGAGCAAGGGCCGCGTGCAAGGGAGGCCGAAGGGCCAATTTTCAAATCAACAGACTTTCGGAAATCATGAAAAAACTCGCACTGACGCTCGCATTGGGCGCACTCACCGTCACCGGCGCGCAAGCCGTCGACCTGGCCACCGGCCGCCTCCTGTTCCAGGGCAAGCTGGAGCAATCCGGCTGCACCATCGCCGATGCCGCCGGCGGCACCGGCGACATCAACGTCGCGATGCCCGGCGCGCTGGGCGTGGACAAGGTGCGCGCGCTCGGCACCGGCACCGCGACCGCGGCCTGGAACGGCCTGGACCCGGCGGTCAAGAGCTCGTCGATCGCCAACTTCACGCTGTCGATCAGCTGCCCGACCACCAGCGACGCCATCTACGCCTACGTCGCCGGCCTCACCAGCCCGAGCTCGACCACCGCGGTCGTCAAGGCCGCCTTCCCCAGCAACGCGAAGCTGTACTTCTACGGTGCCGGCAACGGCGCATCGGGCTTCATCTCGGCGACCGCGTCGGGCAGCCAGGTCGGCGTGCTCGCGGCGGATGCCGCGGCCTCGAACCGCTCGGTCGGCATCGCGGTGAACCACACCAACGGCACCGGCGGCCAGACCCTGGTCGACCTGAACCCGGTGCTGGCGGCGGCCGGCGTGCCGGTCGACACCGCCTGGACCGTCGGCGCCGCGGCCGTCACGGCCTCGCCGTCGTTCGACTTCGCCTACGTGCCTGCCTCGACGGGCGGTGCCGTGACCGGCGGCGTCTCGACCGCCACCCTGCCTTTCAAGTTCGAGTACCGCTAAGCCATCCGGAGGCCGGGGAAGCCTCTTCCCCGGCCTTCGAACGAGGGACGAACAATGAACAAGTGCAAGGTCCTTGTGCTGGCGCCAGCGCTCGCGCTGGCCAGCCTCCTGCAACTCGCGGCCGCCGCGGTGGTCGTGCAGCGCACGCGCCTCATCATCGAACCCGGCGAACGCGAAGGCGCGGTCGTCGTGAGCGCGCTGCCCCGCACGCCGTCGCTGACCCAGGTCTGGCTCACGGCCGCCGACGGCGCCGATGTCGATCATTTTTCGGTCATGCCCGCGCTGAGCCTGATCAAGGCCGGCGACAGCCAGAACATCCGCGTGATCTACCAGGGCGAGGGCGTTGCCGCCGACCGCGAGACGCTGCTGCGGCTCAACATCCAGGACGCCGCGCCCACCCGTTCCGAGCTGCAGGGACAGAACGCCGTCAGTTCGACGCTGCTGCAGGTGATCAAGGTCTTCTACCGCCCGCAGGCCCTGCGCGGCCAGGATCCGCTGGGCGCGCCGTTGAGGTTGCGCTGGACCATCAAGGAAAGGAAGGGCAGGGACTACGTGCTGCGCCTTGAGAACCCGGGGCCCTTCCACATCGTCTTCGCCGGCCTCGCATTGCTCGGCCGCGACGACAAGGGCGCCGAGCTGGTCGCCAGCGATTCGGAATTCCAGGTGCTCGATCCGATGGCGAGTGTCGACGTCCTGCTGCGTGCCTCCGGCATCGATGCGCCGGTGCGCCAACTGGTCTTCTCGACAGTCAACGATTTCGGCATGACCGAAGTGTTCAGCGGCGACGTGGTGAACGGCGCGATCGCCGGCGTCGAGCGCGTCCGCGCCGTCTCCAGCCGGCCGGCAGAGCCGGGCCCGTCCGGCACCGATCCGGCGGTGCCGCCGTCGGCCCCGCCGAGGCCGCCCGCATCGACCGCCCGCGCCGCGCTCGGCTGATGGCGCAGGGCATGGCCGCGAGGCGTTCGTTCGACAGCCGCATCGCCAGGGCCGCCATGCCGGTCCTGGTCACGGGGCTGCTGGCCGCCGGCACCGCGGGCGCTGCCACCGACCTGGGCACGCACGTGCTGCGGATCTCGGCCGAGCTGACCAGTCTTCACTGCAGCCTCGACGTGTCGAGCGGGCAAGTGGTCGACCTCGGCACGATCAGCCCTGGCGCGCTGGCGGATGCGCCCGGCAGCGTGGACAGCACGGCCCTGGCCTTCGTCCTTGCCCGCTCGGCCTTCGGCGACCTCGCGCCGGCCTATGCGGCACGTCAGGCGCCGATCGCTTTGCAGGTGCGCTGCAAGGCGCCAGCGGATCCGTCGATCACGCTGTCCTCGCGCTATGCGCTGACCTTCGGCTCCGCTTCGCAGGCCGTGGCCGGCGACCTTCCCGGCGCGGCGGCCGGCGGCTTCGTCTACCGGCTCGACACCGGCGGTATCCAGACCCGCACCTCCACCGGGTTCGTCCTGTATGTGCGCGACGTCTCGGCCGGCATCGCCGCGGGGCCCGTCAAGGACGCGCTGGCCCGCCCCGGCGAGGCGGTGCCGGTCGTCCGCTTCCTGAACAGCCCGGCCGTGTCGGCCGACTACGTCGCCGACTTCGAGGTCTATCCCGGCTTCTTCTGGGCCCGATCGGCCAGGGCCGTCGAAGGCGGCGCCTTCTCCACCGCCGTGGCCGTCACCTTGAGCTTCAACTGAACATGAACGATTTGATAAGCCGGCTTGCCGGGCTGCTGATGGCCCTCATCGCGACCGTGACCGTGACCGCGGCGGGCGCGGGTGTCTCGTTGTCCGGCACGCGGCTCGTGTTTCCCGGCGGGGAACGCGAGGCCACGCTGGTCGTCTCTGGCGGCAAGTCCGAGGTGGTGTTCCAGAGCTGGCTGGACATCGACGACAACGCCGAGCTGGACGTGCCCTTCACCGTGGTGCCGGCGCTGGCCAAGGTCGACGCGGACCAGTCGCAGATCCTCCGCATCCTGTACCAGGGCACGCCGCTGCCCGCGGACCGCGAATCGCTGTTCTGGCTCAACGTGCAGGAGATCCCGAAGATTCCGAGCGCGATGGCCGAGGGCAAGACCTCCGGCCTTTCCTTCACCGTGCGGCAGCGGATCAAGATGTTCTATCGGCCGCGAGCCATCGAAGCCTCCCATCCGATCGCGACGACGGCGACGCTGCGGATGCGCCTCGCGCCGTCGCGCCAGCAGATGGCGATCGAGAACAGCGGGCCGAACCACGTCACCCTGATCAACTTCGCCGCGCCCGGCAACGGCAAGGACACGCCGACGGTGCTCCTGGGCAGCGTGATGGTCGCGCCGTTCACCACGCAGCACGTCGACCTCGACCGCGCTGCGGAGGCGGCCGGCGCGGTCGAGTTCTCGTCGATCGACGACCTGGGCCATGCCCGGAAGTTTCGAGTCCTGCTGCGGCCCGACGAGGTGGCGCAGCCGAAGCGTCTCGAGGACACGCCCTCCTGACGCGCCAAGGCTCGCGCGGCCGCGCAGGCCGCAACAAGAAGTCCAGGGCGATTCCCCCCACCATGAAGCCAAGCAGACCCTGTCGGCGTCTTCTCGTCGCGCTCGGAGCCGTCCAGGCGCTCGCCGCGGGCGCGCAGGAACTCGCTGCGGCCGGCGCGCCGCAGTACGTCTTCAACACCAACTTCCTGCGCGGCGACAACAGTGCGATCGAGATCGGCGAACTGCTGAGCAGCGGCGTGCTGCCCGGCACCTACCAGGTCGCGGTGGTGCTGAACGGCAGCCTCAGGCTCAGGCGGGACATCGTCTTCGCCAAGAACGCCCGCAGCGCTCGCGTGGAGGCCTGCATCGACCTGGCGCTGCTCGAAGCGCTGCGCATCGACGTCGCCGCGCTGGTGAAGGCGAGGGCGCTCGACCCCGGCGACCGGTCGAAGTGCCTGGACCTGCCGCTGCTGATGGACAAGGCGAGCCAGAGCTACGAGCCGGGCCGCTTCCGCCTGTCGCTGAGCATCCCGCAGGTCTTCCTCTTGCCGCAGAGCGAGAGCTACGTCGATCCGGCCTTGTGGGACTACGGCATCGACGCCGCCTTCAGCAACTACAGCATCAACACCTCGAGCACCCGCGTGCGCTCGGCCAGCAGCCTGGCAGGAAGCCGCACCACGGTGGCCTCGACCTTTGCCAGCGGCATCAACGTGCTCGGCTGGCGCTATCGCAACACGTCTTCGCTGACCGCCGGCTCGGGGCAACGCCGCCAGTTCTCGAGCTTCACCAACTACGTCGAACACGACGTGCCGGCGCTGAAGGCGCAGCTTCGGATGGGCGACGTGTTCGCCACGTCGAGGCTGCTCGATCCGGTGGGCATTCGCGGGGTGCAGCTCAGCGACGAACTCGCGATGCAGCCGGGCAAGCAGTCGATGCCGCGGCCGGTCGTGCGCGGCGTGGCCGATACCAATGCCACGGTCGAGGTGCGGCAACTCAACTTCCTGATCTACACGGCCAAGGTGCCGCCCGGCGCTTTCGAGATGGCCGACATCAACCCGGCCGGGTCCGCCGGCGACCTGGAGGTTCGCGTCGTCGAGGCCGACGGCCGCGTCAAGACCAGCATCCAGCCCTGGGGCACCAACAACTACATGGTGAGGAAGGGCTTCTTCACCTACGACGCGGCGATCGGCCGGTATCGACCACCGGCAGCGTCCAGCGCGCCGACCGACACCCTGCCGGGCTTCCCGGACCCGGCGGGCAACCGGACGCGGTCGAGCGGCGACATCGACCTCTTGAGCTTCGACTCCACCTACGGCCTGGCCGAGAAGCTCAGCCTGCTGGGCGGCGTGCAACTGGCGCAGGGCTACCGGGCGATCGCACTGGGCGTGGGCACCGACACGCCGATCGGCCCGGTCGCGCTGGACGTGCAGCAGTCGTCCAGCACGGTGCTGGACAAGACGCACAGCGGCAGCAGCCTGCGCGTGAGCTACGCGAAGCTGCTGAACGACTACGGCACCAGCTTCGCGGTCGCTTCGCAGCGCTATTCGACAGCGGGCTTCCGATCGTTCACGACGCATGCGCAGAGCGTCGGTGCCAGCCACGATCCGGGTGCACTGCCGGGGAGCACGCCGAAGCTGTCGACCTCGATCAGCGTGAGCCAGAGCCTGCGCGAGTCGGGCTGGGGCTCGTTCTACCTGTCGATCTCCGACAACCGGCCCTGGGACGACAGCGGCCGCTCCACCAGCGTCTCGGCGGGCTACAGCAACAGGTGGAAGAACCTGAGCTACAGCGTCGCGCTCGGCCAGGCCCGCAATCTGGGCGCGCGCGGCGTGGACGCGGCCAACAACACCACGCTGAGCTTCAGCGTCAGCATCCCGCTGGGGTCGACGAGCCGACCGGTGGCGGTCAGCGCGTCGATGGCGCGGGGCAGCGACGGTCGCTGGTCGGAGACCGCCTCGCTCGGTTCGAGCCTCGACCTGCTGGGCAGCCCGGCGTCCTATTCCGTCTACGGCTCCGGCCAGGGCGGCAACTTCAATTCCATGGGCGCCAGCCTCAGCGGGAGGACGCCGTTCGCCGGCTACAGCCTGGCGGCGTCCCATGGCAGCCGCAGCGCCAACTACGGCGGCAGCCTCAACGGCGGTGTGCTGCTGCATTCGGGTGGCGTCAACTTCAGCAACACGCTGAACGAAACCATGATCCTGGCCGACCTCGACGGCCAGGCCGGCGTGCAGGTCAACCAGCTGTCGCAGACCGGCCGAAACGGCTACGCGGTGATTCCGAACGCAATGCCCTACCAGCTCAACCAGGTGCTGGTCGGCAAGAACCTGCCCGCGGATGTCGACCTGGTCGAGGGCGGCGACTCGACCGCCGTGCCGCGCCGCGGTGCGATCTCGCGCGTGCGATTCGAGGTTCGGTCCGGCCGGCGGATCGAGTTCCAGGTCTTCAGGCCGGACGGCCGCAAGGCGCCCTTCGGCGCCGTCCTGCGCGACGAGAAGGGCAATCGCCTCGGCATCACCGACCCGTCCGGCAAATCGCTGGTGCTGCTCCTGCAGGACGCGGGCACCGTGAAGGTCGCCTGGGGCGAGGAGAGCTGCCTCGCGCGCTACGCGTTGGGCGAGAAGGACGCGCGCCTCTACTACGAGAAGGTCGCGCTGAGTTGCCCTCGGGCCTACAAGGAAGCAAGGGAGTGAAGATGAAAATGCAAAAGCGCAGGTCGGCGATCGCCTTCGCGGTGATGCTGTTGGTGACGAGCGGCCGCGCACCGGCGGCGGTGCCGTACCTGTTCGACGACGGCGAGACGCGCGAGGTCGACGCCGGCGGCGGCTTCGCGCCGCTGGACGCCGCGGCGGACTTCGGACCGAACTACTTCAACCCCTACGTGCTGGGCGTGAGCGACGGCAGTGACGTGCGCTTCGACGGCAACCGCTTCGCGCTGTCGGCGACGTCGAGCACGCTGGCGACGAGCGGGATCGTGCTGGGCGGCGGCGGTGGCAGCGGTTCGTCGCTGTCCATCTACGGTCGCCCGCTGGGCCCGGCGCGCATCAACACCGACAACACCGCGATCGTGGTGCTGAACGGCGTCGTCGGCCAGGCCAATTCGCTCGCCCTGAAGAACGTCGACATCACGCAAGGCGAACGCGGCGCGATCGATGCGCCCGACGACGCGGCGATCGTCGTCAACGGCAGCCGCGGCGTGCAGTCGATCGACATCCAGGATTCGGACATCCGCTTCGGCCGCGGCATCGTCGATCTGAATTCCCGCCTGAAGATCGTCGACACCCGCATCCGTGCGACATCGAACGCCTTGCCGGCCATCGTGCTGAGCGGCGGCGCGGCCGAACTGGAGGCGCGCGGCCTGGTGCTGCAGTCGGTCAAGACCGGCATCCACGGCGCGGTCGCCGGCATCGGCGAGACGGCCGGCTTCAAGTCCATCGACGTGCGTGACAGCGCGATCGACACCACCGGCGACGCGGCGCCCGCCTTCGACCTGCAGGCCTACTCCGATCCGCGCAAGCCGCCCGCGAGCGGCGGCTCCTGGATCCGCGATCGCGTGGTCCTGGAAGACGTGTCGATCACCACCGCGGGCCGGGGCTCGCACGGCATCGCGATGAAGAGCATGAACGGCACCGGCGTCGACCTCGACATCCGGACCGCCGGCGCGTCCGCGCACGGCGTCCAGCTGTACCTGAACGGCAGCTTGCGCTTGACGAATGCGGACATCGAGACCCAGGGCGATGGCGCCTACGGACTGCAGGCGTACCTCACACCGCTGACCGATGCCGCGACGCTCTATGGCCCGGTCGACCTGGCGGTGAGCAACGCGCGGATCTCGACGCGGGGCCGCGGCGCGCATGCGGCGGTGGCCGATGGCCGCAACGAGTCGGGCGGCGCGTCCTATCTCGCGACGCTGATGCTGGACCGCTCGACGCTCGCGACCACCGGTGCGGGCGCGGCCCTCTTGAGCGGGCAGAACGGCGGCGTGCTGGTCGCCGAACGGACGATGGGCACGGCCTCTGGCGCCGAAGCGTCAGCGCTGCGTTTCAGCGGAACGGCAGCCTCCGCCGCGCCCACGCTCGACACCGCTGCCAACCGCTACGCCAACATGGCGAGGCTGATCGACACGACGCTGCGGACCGACACGGGCGTGGGCATCGACATCCGCGGCGGCGGCGCGACGGACCTGGTGCTCGACCGCAGCACCGTCGAGGCCGGCACCCGGCTGGCGCCGTCCGAGCGCCGGGCAATGGTGGCTTCGGGCCAGGACGTCACCTGGCGCGGCAGTCCCATCGGCAGCCTGCCTGCCGAAGACATCCGTCTCACCGCCCGCAACGGTTCGAGGCTCGACGGCGACATCGTCCTGATGGATCGCAGCCAGGTGAGCCGCTTCGACTTCGACGCCTCCTCGCTTCGAGGCAACGTCAGCCTGCAGGACGACAGCCGCTTCGCGCGCTTCGACCTGCGCAACGGCAGTCAATGGACGGGTGCCGCGTCGATGCAGCCGGGCGGCGCCGTCATCGAAGAGCTTCGCATCGACCCGAGCAGCGCCTGGAACATCACCGGCGGCGATTCGGTGGTCGGCCGACTGAGCAACCAGGGGACCGTCCGATTCCTGGCGCCGGCGGACAACCGCGGTTTCCAGTCGCTGGTGGTCAAGGGCGACTACCTCGGCGGCGGCCTGATCGTGATGAATGGCGCCTACCGTTCCAACAATGCCGACTCGTTGCACGACAGCCTGCTGATCGAAGGCAGCGTGCTAGACGGTGGCGCGACCCGCGTCGCCTTCTCGAACGTCGATGCGTTGGGCATGGCCACGACGGGCGACGGCATCCGGGTGATCCGGGTGATGGACCGTTCGTCGCCCGGAGACTTCCAGCAGGCCGGCGCGACCATCGCCGGCGCCTACCGGTACACGCTGGTCGCCGCCGATCGGCGTCGCGCGTTCGATGGGAGCTGGTATCTGACGTCGCGGCGGGTGGATCCGCCACCGCCGCCGCCGCCACCACCACCACCCCCGCCTCCGCCTCCGCCTCCGCCTCCGCCTCCGCCTCCGCCTCCGCCTCCGCCTCCGCTGCCTCCGCCGCCGGAGCCGGAGCCGGAGCCGCCGCCGCCGCTCCCACCAGCGCCACCGGTGCCGCCACCGGAGCCACCTCCGCCTCCACCGCCCGTGCCTCCGAAGCACGAGGACAAGTTCGAGAGGCCCGACGTGGCACCCGACGAAGGCCGCCCGAGCCCACCCGCGCCGTCGGACGATCCCCAGAACTACAACGCCCTGGCGATCAGCGCCAGCGTGGTGCCCGCGCTGGCCGATGCCATGAGCCTCGGCGCGCTCGGCACGTACCGCGAACGCGAGGCCGGTGGCCGAACGGGCGCCTGACGGCGGCTGGGCCCGGCTCTACGGTGGCACCCGCTCGGTACGGCTTCAAGGCAGCGACGGCAGCCCGCCGCAGCGCGCCCGCAGCTTCGAGGCCGGCGGTGCCAACCACGACCGGCAGATCAGCGGCATGCAGATGGGCCAGGACCTGTACGGCCGCCGTGTCGCCGACGATGCGGCGGTGCGCGCCGGCGTCTCCCTCGGCGTCACGCACGCGCAGGCCGACGTCGGCGGCCTCTACGCCGGCGACGGCCAGGTCGGCACGGTCCGCATGGATGGCTACAGCCTGGGCGGCTACTGGACCTATGCGCAGCAGGCGGGCTGGTACGTCGACGTCCATCAGATGTTCAGCCTGTACCGCCACGTCCGCATCGACGGCGGCGCGCTCGGCGGCATGGGCACGCGGGGCTGGGGCTCGACCACCTCGATCGAGGTCGGCCGCAACCAGCGCCTGGGCGGCGGCTGGTTCATCGAGCCGCAGGCGCAACTGATCCACCAATTCACTCGCCTGGGGGACGCGCACCACGGGCAGAGCCTGCAGGTGCACTACGCCCACGGCCAGGCGCTGCATGCCCGCTGGGGCGCGCGATTCGGCAAGACGCTGGAAGGCGCGCACAAGGCCACCCTCTACGCCCACGCCGACCTTTGGCACACCGGCGGCGGCCATGCGCGCACCACCTACGACGTGCCGAGCCGGGCCCGCGAGACCGGGCTGCAACTGGCGACCCGCCTGGGCGGCACCTGGTTGCAGACGGGCGTGGGCATGCAGGGCGCGCTGACGCGCAACCTGACGGTCCACGGCGCGCTGGACTATCAGCAGGCCTTGCAGGGCGACGGCGGGCACGGCGTCGCGGGCCATGCCGGCTTGCGGCTGGTCTGGTGAGCGCGGTCCTTCTTCCGAAGAAATGAAGACCACGTTGCATCATTTCGCGGCCTCGATGCTGTCGGGCATGGCCGTTGTCGGCTCCGCGCAGGCGGCGACCGCCGCCGACCCGCAGACCCTGCACATGCGGGCCACGGTCGACGAGGTGCCGATCGACTGCTCGGTCGGCTTCTCGGGCGCGTCGGGCGACCAGGCCAGCTTCGGCGCGGTGACGCCGACGCAGGTCCAGGCAGCGCCGGCCGGCGCGAGTGCCAGCATCGACAGCGTCTTCGCCTCGTCGAACTTCAATCGCGTCTACGACGGCCGGTCGCCGATGGCGGTGCTCAAGATCTCGTGCGCGGCGTTGTCGCCGCCGGATGCCGCGGCCTTCCGGATCCAGGTCGGCCAGCCGGCACAGGCGGTGCCGCTGCCGCCGAGCGGCATCACCGCCTTCCGGCTGGACGGCGGTCCCAACCAGCCGCTGCTCGCCTTCGCGGTCTGGATGCGCGATCGGAATTCAGGCCAGGCCGGCCGGCTCGACCGCTACGCGCTGCCCGGCGGCAGCGTGCCTCTCTTCGCGGACAGCTTCACGCCGGATGCGGGCCGCTTCAGCGCGTCGATCCAGTTCTTCCCGGCGCTGTACTGGATCAACACCGCCAACCGGAATTCGGCACCCGGGACCGTCACGACGTCGGTCAACCTGGTCGTGACGATCCTCTAGCGCGCACTCTGCTTTCACGAACCTCATCCATGCGCCATCGATTCTTCCTGCCGATCCGGCAGTTCCCGCTGCCGAGCTTCGTCCTCGTGCTGGCGATGCTCTTCATCGGCCTGCAGGGCACGCCGGCCTACGCTCAATACTCGTGCCCGTACAACGTCAGCGGGATGTCGACCTGGGCCGTCAGCACGACGCCGCTGGCCAAGCTCAACTCCGTCGGCATCGGCCAGTCCTACGGCGTGGTGGCCACGGCAACGGGCTCCGGGTCTCCCTACTGCCAGAACGCGGGCGCCGGCAACCGGCTCGGGACGCAGGTCTATTTCATGCTCGGCAGCAACGACACCCTCACCGCCAGCGGTTACTGGCCATCGGGCGTGGCGGGCGTGGAATTCAAGGTCAGCGTCTACTACACGCCGTACAACGGCACGCAGGGCTGGTACGAAGTGAAGAACAAGGTCTCGGCGCCGGCGGGCATCACCGCGGCCACGCTGGTGCCCGACAGCTACTCGTGTGCCGATTCGGGCGTCGGCGTGACCTGCTACTTCAACAGCCGCCACGATTGGCGCATCGAGGCGATCCGGACAGGCACGACGCCCGCTGGCACCACCAGTCTCGCCCTCGGGGAGCGGGCCTTGAACGCCTCCGTGAGGCACTACGACACCATCACGAGCTTCAACACCAGCGGCGCCATCTACCAGGACGGCGCGATCTACACGATCCGGCAGTTCAGCGCGGGTTCGATCCCGTTCGCCAACCCGGCCGATTGCACGGCCGATCCGTCTTCCCCCAATCCCGGCTCGATCGACATGAAGCCGGCGGTGGTCCGGTGGGCCGACTTCTCGAGCAACACCGACGGCTTCAAGGTGAACCCGGAATGGACGCCCGTGAAGCTGTCGGTCGCCTGCAGCGGGTCGGCGCAAATTCGCTTCTCCGCCGCCGACGCGACGACCGCGGCGCCGAACGCCGATGCGTTGGGCCGCCTGGTCAATGCGAGCAACATCGGCGCCAACACCGGCGTCCAGATCTTCTACAAGACGACCGGCGACGCGAGCTGCAGCGGTGCGCCGAACCTGGCCGGCGGCACGCCGCTGCAGCTGAACAAGACCCAGCCGGTGGTGCTCGACCGCGGCACCGGAACGGCCGCCACCGTCAACCTGTGCGCGCGCTACTACACGACGGCCTCGACCGACGCCGCGCTGACCAAGGGCGCCGTCACGTCGACCCTTCGCTACACCTTCGCCTACGAATGAGCGCCGCGGCGCGCGCGCCGAACCGGGACTTTCTTTTCGCTGTAAAAACGCCGGATGGACGAAGCGAAGGCACCACCGAACCGCGGCATCGACTTGCGCGAGCATGCCGTCGATCTGCTCACCCAGGTCGCGCCGATGGCCGGCATGGCGGAGGCCGAGGCGCGCCTGGTGGTCGACGCGATGCGACCGGTGCACCTGCTCGCCGACACGCTGCTGTTCGAGGAAGGCGACGCGGTCGACAACGACTACATGGCACTGGTGCTCGAAGGCCAGGTGCGGGTCGCGACCCGCGCCGGCGATGCGGCCGAGGAAGTGGTCATCACCGTGCTCGGCCCCGGCCACCTGATCGGCGAGATGGGCGTGATCGACGGCGGCCCGCGCTCGGCCAGCTGCACCGCGATCACCGAGGTCAAGCTCGGCGTGCTGTCGCGCGATTCACTGCTCGCCCTGATCGCCGACCATCCCGCGGCCGCCGCGCGCCTGATGCTCGGCCTCGCCAAGGATCTGGCGCACCGGCTGCGCGAAGGCAACCGCAAGCTGCGCACGCTGTCGCAGGTGACGCGGGCGCTGCAGAAGGAGCTGGATGCGGTGCATGCGGTGAATCGGCGGTTGCTCGGGGTGAAGGACTAGCGTCGGCTGCGGGCGCCGTCTTCACAACACCACAGGCGCATCCGGCAACTCGTTCCGATCCGCCTCGCCCGCCGCCCGCGGGAAGTGCGCCACCAGCAGCGCCGAGACTTCCTCCAGCGCCAGCGTCACGCCGTCCTCGTAGCGACCTTCCTTGAAGGCGGCGGCCATGCGGCGCGTGGTGGCGGCCCAGTCCTCGGTGCCGACGCGGGCGTTGATGCCGCGGTCGGCGACGATCTCGATCGCGTGTTCGGCCAGCAGCAGGTAGATCAGCACGCCGTTGTTGTGCGCGGTGTCCCAGACGCGCAGCTTGCCGAACAGCGTGACCGCGCGCTCGCGCGCCGGCGCGTCGCGCCGCAGGTAGGACCAGGGCAGGCCGGCCTCGACGCAGATGCGGATCTGGCCGGTGTGGCGCTGCTCGCTGGCGGTGACGCGGCGGCCCAGGCGTTCCATCGCCTCGGGCGGCAAGGCCCGGCGCACGTCGGCCTGGTCGGTCCAGCGGTGCCGCCAGAAGCGGGTGAGTCGCGATGCCACTACCAGCTTCCCGAGGCGCCGCCGCCGCCGAAGTTGCCGCCGCCGCCGGAGCTGAAGCCGCCGCCACCACCACCGCCGAAGCCACCGCCGCCCCG
>NZ_LMUW01000002.1 GCF_009765735.1 Xenophilus sp. L33 | reverse complement strand
GCCACGGCCGGCGGGGTCGGCACGAAAGCCGCCGGTGCCGGTGCCGGCGCAACGGGCGCAACCGGCGCCACGGGTGCCACAGGCGCAGGCACCACTTCCTCGGCCGCCGCCTTCCCCCCGAACCAGGTCTTCGGCGCGAACAGCGACTTGGCGACCGGTGCGGCCGGCTCCGGCTGCGCGGCCACCGCCGGAGCGCTCTCGGCCGGGGCTTCGGGTGTCGCGGGGGCGGGGACTTCGGCCGGAGGTTTTTTCTTGAAGAAACTGAACATTGAGCGACTTTTACAATCCGACCCATTCTATGAAACACCCCTTGCCACGCCACGCTGCGTCGGGCGCGGTGCTGGCTGCGGTGCTGCTGGCCCTGTCCAGCCTGCCCGTCCGGGCCCAGGACGCCGCGCTCCCGCCCGCCGATTCGCCCCCCGCCGCTGCTGCCGCCACTGCCGCCACCGCGCCGGCCGCGGCCCAGAAGTTCACCCTGGCCAACGGCATGACCTTGATCGTCAAGCCCGACCGCCGGGCGCCGACCGCGGTCCAGATGCTGTGGGTGCGGGTCGGCTCGATCGACGAGGTCGACGGCACCTCGGGCGTCGCGCATGCCAACGAGCACATGATGTTCAAGGGCACCAAGACCCTGAAGCCCGGCGAATTCTCCCGCCGGGTCGCCGCCCTCGGCGGCAGCGAGAACGCCTTCACCACCCGCGACTACACCGGCTTCTACCAGCAGATCCCGGTCGGCAAGCTCGACCAGGTGATGCAGCTCGAATCGGACCGCTTCGCCAACAGCCAGTGGGCGGACGACGAATTCAAGCGCGAGATCGAGGTGGTCAAGGAAGAGCGCCGCATGCGCACCGACGACCAGCCGCGCGCGCTGCTCGACGAGCAGCACAACGCAGCCATCTTCACCGCCTCGCCTTACCACCGGCCGGTGGTCGGCTGGATGAGCGACCTGGAGGCGATGACGCCGAACGACGTGCGCGCCTTCTTCCAGCGCTGGTACGTGCCGGCCAACGCGGCGATCGTGGTGGCCGGCGACGTCGACGTCGCCCAGGTCCATGCGATGGCCGAGAAGTATTACGGCTCGATCCCGGCGCGCCCGGTGCCCGAGCGCAAGCCGCGCACCGAGCCCGAGCAGCGCGGCATCCGGCGCATCGAATTCAAGGCGCCGGCCGAGCAGTCCTACGTGTCGCTGGCCTTCCGAGTGCCGCAGCTCGAGGCCAGCGACTCGCTGGCCGGCGACAGCGACATCTACGCGCTGGAGGTGCTGTCGGCGGTGCTCGACGGCTATCCGGGTGCCCGGCTCGACCGCGCGCTGACGCAGGGCCAGGGCCGGGTCGCCGACGACGCCGGCGCCTATTCCGGCTTCATCGGGCGCGGTCCGCAGCTGTTCGTGCTCGACGGCGTGCCGGCCGCCGGCCAGACGCCCGAGGCGGTCGAGGCGGCGCTGCGCGCGCAGGTCGCCAAGATCGCCCGCGAAGGCGTCGGCGCCGCCGAGCTGGCCCGGGTCAAGACCCAATGGGTGGCCAGCGAGACCTACAAGCTCGACTCGGTGATGGCGCAGGCCCGCGAGCTCGGCAGCAACTGGGTGCAGGGCCTGCCGCTCGATGCGAGCCCGAAGATCATCGCCAAGCTGCAGGCCGTGACCGCCGAGCAGGTGAAGGCGGTGGCGGCGAAATACTTCGGCGACGACCAGCTGACCGTCGCCACCCTGCGGCCGCTGCCGCCGGATCCCAATCGCCGTCCGCGTCCCGCGCCCAGCGGCGACCTGCGCTGAAAGACCGAGCCATGTTCGCCAAGTCCGTTTTCCGCCTTTCCGCGTTGCGCCTGCTGCTGGCCGGCGCCGCGCTCTGCGCCGGCGCCGCCGCCCAGGCCGCGCTCCCGATCCAGCACTGGGTGCTCGCCAACGGCGCCAAGGTCTACCTGGTGGCCACCGATGCGCTGCCGATCGTCGACGTGCAGGTCGACTTCGATGCCGGCGCCCGCCGCGATCCGCCGGCGCAGGCCGGGCTGGCCTCGGTCAGCGCCGACATGATCGAGCGCGGCGTGCGCGCCAGCCAGGGCGAGCCGGCGCTGGACCAGAACGGCCTGGGCGAAGCCTGGGCCGACCTGGGCGCCAACTTCGACGTCGGCGCCAGCGCCGACCGCACCAGCTTCTCGCTGCGCACCCTGTCCGATCCGGCGCTGCTCGACAAGTCGGTGCACCTGGCGGCGCGCCAGATCGGCGAGCCTTCGTTCCCGCCGGACATCTGGAAGGACGAGCGCCAGCGCATCGACGCCACGCTCAAGGAGGCCAACACCAAGCCGGCGACGATCGCGCAGCGCGCGTTCAGCCAGGCGGTCTACGGCGACCATCCCTACGGCAACGACACCACCGAGGCCACGCTGGCGAAGATCGACGTCGCCGCGATGCGAGATCGCTACCAGAAGCTCTTCCTGCCCTGCCGCGCCAAGGTCAGCATCGTCGGCGCCGTGACGCGGGCGCAGGCCGACGGCATCGCGACCGCGCTGCTGTCGCGCCTGCCCGCTTCGAGCAGTTGCAGCGCGCTGCCGGCGGTGCCCGAGGTGGCTGCCCTGACCGCACCGAAGGAGGAATGGATTCCCTTCGACTCGGCCCAGGCCCATGTGCTGATCGGCCAGCCCGGCTACCCGCGCACCGACCCGGACCACTTCGCGCTCACGCTCGGCAACTACGTGCTGGGCGGCGGCGGCTTCGTCTCGCGGCTGACCGAGCAGGTGCGCGAGAAGCGCGGCCTGGCCTACACCGTCTACAGCGGCTTCCAGCCGGGGCTGAGTGCCGGCGCCTTCCGCATCGCCTTCCAGACGCGGCCCGACCAGGCGGCCGAGGCGGTCAAGGTGTCGCGCGACGTGCTCGCGAAGTTCGTGGCCGACGGCCCGACCGACGCCGAGCTCCAGGCCGCCAAGGACAACATGATCGGCGGCTTCCCGCTGCTGCTCGACAGCAACCGCAAGCTGCTCGGCAACGTCGCCAACATCGCCTGGAACGACCTGCCGCTCGACTACCTCGACACCTGGACCGCGCGCGTGAACGCGATCACGCCGGCCGAGGTCAAGGCCGCCTTCGCCCGCAAGCTGCAGCCCGAGCGCATGGTCACCGTGGTGGTGGGCGCCAAGCAGCAGCAGCCATGAATGGCGCGGCCGGCTGCCGTTAAGCTCGGCGCGTGACATCCAAGCCCACTCCACGCGCGCCGGCGGCCGGCGACAAGACCGCCAAGACCGCCAAGACCACCAAGTCCCCGAAGGCGCCCAGCTTCGCCAAGGCCCCGCACTTCGTCCGCATCATCGGCGGCCGATGGAAGCGCACCCGCCTGGCGGTCGCCGACAAGCCGGGCCTGCGGCCGACGCCCGACCGGGTCCGCGAAACCCTCTTCAACTGGCTGGCCAGCCTGGCCGGCGCCGGCAGCGGCGAACTGCCGGGCTGGCAGTGCATCGACGCCTTCGCCGGCACCGGCGCGATCGGGCTGGAGGCCGCCTCGCGCGGGGCGGCATCGGTGCTGCTGTGCGAGCAGGACCCGGCGCTGGTCGCGCAGCTGTCGGCCCTGAAGACCAAGCTCGGCGCGGAAGCAGTGCGCATCGAGCGCGGCAACGGCGTCACCGCGCTCGAGCGCGCGGTGGCCGGCAGCCTGCATGCGGTCTTCCTCGATCCACCCTTCGAGAACGCGGCGCTCTACGCGCCGGCGCTGCGTGCGGCGGCCCGCGCGCTGCGCCCCGACGGCGTGGTCTACCTCGAGGCCGCCCGCCAATGGAGCGACGAGGAACTGGCGCCGCTCGGCCTGGTCGGCTTTCGCCACCTGAAGGCCGGTTCGGTCCATGCGCATCTTCTCCAGCCGGCGGCCGGTGCCGCTGCATAATCCGCCGCAGTCGCCGCCGGAGCCGCGTCGGCCGAACCAGGAGATGAGTCCATGACCAGCAACGTCCTCGCGGTGTACCCGGGCACTTTCGACCCCATGACGCTCGGTCATGAAGACGTGGTGCGACGCGCCACGCAGCTCTTCTCGCGGGTGATCGTGGCGGTGGCGGCGGGGCATCACAAGAAGGCCCTGTTCTCGCTGGAGGAACGCATCGAGATGGCGCGCGAGTCGGGGGCACCCCACAGCGACCGGGTCACGGTCGAGAGCTTCTCGGGCCTCCTGCGCGACTTCGTGGTCGCCCGCGGCGGCAAGGCCATGGTGCGCGGCCTGCGCGCGGTCACCGACTTCGACTACGAATTCCAGCTCGCCGGCATGAACCGCTCGCTGATGCCCGACGTCGAGACCGTCTTCCTCACCCCGAGCGACAAGTACCAGTTCATCTCCAGCACCTTCGTGCGCGAGATCGCGATGCTCGGCGGCGAGATCGACAAGTTCGTCTCGCCCAAGGTGCAGAGCCGGCTGATGGCGAAGGTCGCCAACCCGGCGCGCGAATGAGCCGGTCGTGACCGCCGACGCGCTGCCCCGGCTCCATGCGCTGGGCGAGGCGGCGCTGGTCTGCGAACTGCCGCCGCCGGCCACGCTGGCGCAGCAGCAGCGCATCTGGGCGCTGGCCCGCGAGGCGGTGCAATGGGCCGGCGTCGACGAGGCGCTGCCCGGCATGAACAACCTGACCCTGCTCTTCGATCCGCAGCGCATCGACGTGGTCGAGCTCGAGATGCAGGTGTTCACCGCGTGGCCCCAGCTCGAATCGCAGGCCATCGAAGGCCGCCGCATCGAGATCCCGGTGGTCTACGGCGGCGAGGCCGGACCCGACCTGGCCGAGGTCGCGGTCCACACCGGGCTGACGCCGGCCGAGGTGGTGCGGCGCCACAGCGGTGGCGACTACGTGGTCTACCTGCTCGGCTTCCTCCCGGGCTTCGCCTTCATGGGCGGCCTGCCGCCGGAGCTGGCGACGCCGCGGCGCGTCGAGCCGCGGGCGCTGGTGCCGGCGCGCTCGGTCGGCATCGGCGGCGAGCAGACCGGTGTCTATCCGCTGGCCTCGCCCGGCGGCTGGAACCTGATCGGCCGCGCCAACGTCGAGGTCTTCGATCTGCAGGCCGCCGAACCGACCCTGCTGCGGCCCGGCGACCGCGTGCGCTTCGTCGTCGAGCGGATGGAGGACTGATGGCGGCGACCCCCGGCCTCACCGTCCTGCGCCCCGGCATGATGGCTTCGGTGCAGGATCTCGGCCGGCATGGCCTGCGCCAGTCCGGCATCTGCCCCGGCGGCGCGCTCGACAGCCTGTCGCTGGTGCTGGCCAATCGGCTGGTCGGCAATGCCGACGGCGCCGCCGGCCTCGAACTGACGATGGGCGGCTGCGAATTGCGCTTTGAGACCGCCACCCGCATCGCGCTCACCGGCGACGACTTCGGCGCCCGGCTCGACGGCGTCGACCTCTGGCCCTGCTGGAGCGTGGCGGTGCGCGCCGGCCAGGTGCTGCGGCTGCAAGGCGCCAACCGGCCCGGCATGAAGGACGGCCTGCGCAGCTGGTTGGCGGTCGCGGGCGGCATCGACGTGCCGCCGGTGCTCGGCTCGCGGAGCACCGACCTGAAGGCGGCCTTCGGCGGCCACCAGGGCCGGGCGCTCAAGAAGAACGACAAGCTGCCGCTGGGGCCGTCGGCGCTCGACGCCGAGGCGATGGCGCGCCGGCCCTTCGGCCTGCGCGCGCCCGAGCCGGCGCCGCTCGACGAGACCGGCGCGACCGTGCTGCGCGTCATGGGCGGTCCGGAGCTGGAGCAGTTCGCCGACGCCTCGCGCAAGGCGCTCTGGAACGAGCCCTGGCGCATCACGCCGCGGAGCAACCGCATGGGCAGCCGGCTCGAGGGTGTCGAGCTGAAGCGCAAGCGCAGCGTCGACATGCTGTCGTCGGCGGTGATCCCGGGCACGATCCAGGTGCCGCCGTCGGGCCAGCCGATCATCCTGATGGGCGACGCCCAGACCACCGGCGGCTACCCGCGCATCGGCGTGGTGATCCGCGCCGACCTCGGCCGGTTGGCGCAGATGCCGCTGAACGGGCGCCTGCGGCTGCGCCAGGTCGACAGCGGCGAGGCGCTCGCCGCCTGGGAGGCGCGCCGGCGCTACCTGGCGCAGGTGGCGCAGGGCCTGGCTTCGGCGGGCTGGCCGCCTTCGGCGCAGAATCGCGCCGAAGGAGAACCGCATGCAGATTGACCTCAACGTCGACCTCGGCGAAGGCTGCGACAACGACGAGGCGCTGCTCGGCCTGGTCAGCTCGGCCAACATCGCCTGCGGCTGGCATGCCGGCGACGCCGCGACCATGCGCCAGTGCGTGCGCTGGGCGGTCGAACGCGGCGTCGCCATCGGCGCGCATCCCAGCTTTCCCGACCGCGCGAACTTCGGCCGCAGCGAGATGCACCTGCCGCCGGAGGAGATCGTCGCCGGCGTGCTCTACCAGGTCGGCGCGCTGGCCGCGATCGCCAAGGCCGAGGGCGCCGCGCTGACGCACGTCAAGCCGCACGGCGCGCTCTACAACCAGGCCGCGAAGGATCCCGTGCTGGCCGACGCCATCTGCGAGGCGGTGCGCCGCTTCGATCCGTCGCTGCGCTTCTTCGGTCTGGCCGGCAGCGGCATGATCGGCGCGGCCGAGCGGGCCGGCCTGGTGCCGGTCGAGGAAGTCTTCGCCGACCGCGGCTACCAGCCCGACGGCAGCCTGGTGCCGCGCAGCAAGCCCGGCGCGCTGATCGACGACGAGGAAGCGTCACTGGCCCAGGCGATGTCGCTGGTGCGCGACCACCGGGTGCGGGCCGTCGACGGCAGCGTCGTGGAGGTCAACGCCCAGACCGTCTGCCTGCATGGCGACGGCGCCCATGCGCTGGTGTTCGCCCGGCGCATCCGCGAGCGGCTGACGGCCGAGGGCATCGCGATCCGGGCACTGCACTGAGGCCGCCGCGATGGCCGAAGCGAACCTGCTGCTGACCGGCTTCGAGCCCTTCGACCGCGAGCCGGTCAATCCGTCCTGGGAAGCCGCGCGGGCGCTCGACGGCTGGCAGGCCGGCGGCGCGCGGGTGCATGCGCGCCGCATCGCCTGCGTCTTCGGCCAGTCGCTGGCCGAGCTGGACGCCGCGATCGACGAACTGAAGCCGCAGTGGGTGCTGTGCGTCGGCCAGGCCGGCGGCCGGCTGGAGATGACGCCCGAACGGGTCGGCATCAACATGGACGACGCCCGCATCCGCGACAACGCCGGCCGCCAGCCGATCGACCAGCCGGTGGTCGCCGGCGCGCCGGCCGCCTACTTTTCGAACCTGCCGATCAAGGCGATGGTGCGCGACCTGCGCGCGGCCGGCATTCCGGCCTCGGTGTCGAACACCGCCGGCACTTTCGTCTGCAACCACCTGTTGTTCGGCCTGATGCACCGGATCGCGACGCGGCCGGTGGCGCCCGGCATGCGCGGCGGCTTCATCCACATTCCCTACCTGCCGCAGCAGGTGGCGCGGCTGCCGGGCCAGCCCAGCATGGCGCTGGAGACGGTCGTCGCCGGGCTGCGCGTGGCGATCGCGACGACGCTCGCGGTGCACGAGGACATCCGCGAGACCGGCGGGCAGATCAGCTAGCCACCGCGTCCGCGGCGCTCAGCCGCGCCAGCCACGGGCCGAGCGCGGCGTTCACCTCGACCGGGCGCTCCATGGTCAGCATGTGGCCGCAGCGTTCGATCCACACCAGCTCCGCGGACGGCACCAGCTCGGCGATCTCGCGCGAGCAGTCGGGCGGCGTCAGGCGGTCGCCGTCGCCGCACATCACCAGCACCGGGCAGCGCAGCGCGGGCAGGTGCACGCGGGCGTCGGGGCGCTGCATCAGGGCGCGGTTCTGGCGCACCAGCTGCGGCACGCCGGCGTCCAGCACCAGCTCGACATAGCGGCGCAGCAGTGCGGCCTCGCCGCCGCGCGAGGTGTGGAAGGCGAAGCCGGCGTTCAGCTCGATCACGTCGCGCGCCTCGCCGCGCTCGAACAGCTCGATCGCCGATTCGCGCAGCTGGTACATGTCGGGCGTCTCGGGCCGGGCGTTGGTGCCGAGCAGCGCCAGGCCGCGGACGCGCTCGGGCGCCTGGTGGGCGGCTTCCATGGCGATCATCCCGCCCATCGAGGCGCCGCAGAGGATCAGCGGGCCGGCGGTTTCGGCCAGCACCGCGGCGGCCATGGTCTCGATGCGGTCGTGGCGCATGTGGGCGTCGCTGACGCGCACCGGCAGGGCCGCCGGCAGCGCGGGCCGCTGGGCCTCGAAAAGACGTTCATCGCAGGCGAGGCCGGGCAGCAGGACGAGGGTAGGCATCGGCGGATTCTCCGCGATCGGCCCTGCACCCGTGCCGAGGCCTGTCAACCCCTGTGCAGTGGACTCACACAGGTCATCCGCCGCGCGGACAATGAGGCAGTCATGTCCACCACCGAATTCATCCTGATCCGCCACGGCGAGACCGACTGGAACCGCGAGCTTCGCTTCCAGGGTCACATCGACGTTCCCCTCAACGACACCGGCCACGAGCAGGCGCGGCGGCTGGGCCTGCGGCTGGCCGGCGAGCCGGTGCAGCAGCTGATCAGCAGCGACCTGCTGCGCACCCAGCAGACCGCGGCGCCGGCGGCGCAGCAGCTGGGGCTCGACATCGTGACCACCGCCAGTCTGCGCGAGCAGAACTTCGGCGTGGCCGAAGGCTTGCGCGGTGACGAACTGAAGCAACTGCACCCGCGCGCCTGGGAGGAATGGCTGGAGTTCCGCGAAGACCACGCCCTGCCCGAAGGCGAGTCGCCGATCGACTTCCACGCCCGCGCGATCGCGGCGCTGGCACGCATCGCGACCGCGCACAACGGGCAGAGAGTGCTGGTCGTCACGCACGGCGGCGTGCTCGACATGGTCTGGCGCACGGTGCACGGCCTCGGCCTGAACGGGCCGCGCCGCAGCGACATCCCGAACGCCGGCTTCAACCGCATTTGCATCGCCGACCCGGCAGCGCCGGAGCGCATCGAGATCCTCGACTGGGCCGATACCCGCCACCTGGCCGACATGCCGGCGCAGCCGACCTACGACCAGAGCCGGCACCTGAAGACCTGAAGGCTTGAAGCCCTGAAGACAGCGCTTCAGTCGAAAGCCGGAAGCCCCAGCCGCCGGTGCACCGCCGCCACCTGCCGGCGCAGCCGCAGCGATTCCGGCTGGCCGTTGCGCTGCTGCTGCAGGATGCCCTGCGCGGCCGCCAGCGTGGCCTCGCTGCCGTGGCGGACCATCGCGTCGAGGTAGACCTGCTCGAACAGGTCGCGCTGGGCGTGGCTGCCGCCGATCTCGACCAGCCGCGGCAGCGCCGTGCCGAGGCCGTCGATGGCGGCCGCGAAGTCGCCGCGCGCATGCGCCAGCAGGCCGCGCGCCGCCGGCACGCAGACCCGCTCCCAGGCGGCGCGGGTCGAGGCCGGCGCCTGGGGCGCGAAGGCCTCGATGTGCCGCAGCAGCTGGTCGGCTTCCGGCCGGCCGGCGCGGGCCAGGCCGTAGAGGTATTGCAGGTCGAGGAAGGGCAGCGTCTGGTCGTCGATGCGGCGCGCGATGTGGTCGGCCAGGTCCTGCCAGCGCTCGCCGACCGCGATGCCCGCCAGCTCGAAGCGGGCCAGCAGCGAGGCGGCGCCGATCTGGTCCTGCGAATAGTCCTTGGCCACGCCCCAGACCTGGCGGTCGTAGATGTCGAGCGCTTCGGCGTCGCGGCCGAGGTCGATCAGGAACAGCGCCACGTGCCACCAGTTGTGGGTGACCATGAAGGAGTTGAGGCCGGTCCAGCTGTCGCTCACGCCCTGCATGAAGTCCAGGCCTTCGGCGAGCCGGCCTTCGGTCAGCATCACGTGGCCGAGCGCATGGTGGGCCCAGGGTTCCTTGCGCCGCATCGCGATCGCATGGCGGGCGCTGGCCTCGGCCTCGCGCATCAGGTGGCATTGCTCGTAGCCGAAGGCCGCCATGCCGTGCAGGTAGGGCACGTCGGCGGCGGCCGGCAGCGCCGCCAGCGCCAGCCGAAGCATGCCGGGGCAGTCGCCGGTGTTGAAGCAGTGGTATTGGCCCAGCTTGAGCGAGGCCAGGTCGCGCGGATGCTCGCGGGCCTGCTCCTGGTGCAGCGCGATCGCGCGGGCGATGTCGCCGTCGGCCCAGGCGGCGATCGCGGCAATGTAGCGGCGCTCGCGCGGCGTGGCATGCACCGCCGCCGCCTGCGCCCGCGCCAGGAAAGGCCGGGCATTGACCGCGGCGTCGCGCGATTCGGCGAACAGGTGCAGCGTCGCGCAGTAGGCCTGCACCAGCGGGCTGCCGTCGTCGGCCGCGGCCAGCGTGTCGGCGGCGCCGGCTTCGCAGGAGATGAAGCCGAGCGCGAAGGCGTCGATCGCGCCCAGGCTCGCCGGGCCTTCGAGGGTGACGGGGTTGCCGAGGCTGTCGGTGTGCGAAGTCAAGGCGCGTCCTCCCGGCTCAGGCGGCAGGCGGCTCCGGCCAGGGGCGCTGCTCGCCGCGGATCTGCTCGTAGGCCCGCGCCACCTTCAGCACGCCCAGGTCGTCGAAGCGCTGGCCGGCGATCTGCAGGCCGATCGGCAGGCCGGCGGTGGTGAAGCCGCCGTGGATCGACGCCGCCGGCTGCTCCGACATGTTGAAGGGCACGGTGAAGCCGATGTGCTCCAGCGGCCGCAGCGGGTCGTTGGTGGGCGAGGGCGCCTCGGCCGCGGCCGGGGAATTGGGCGCGGTCGGCGAGAGCACGTAGTCGAACTTCGCGCAGGCCGCCACCGCCGCGAGCCGGGTCGCGTGGAACTGGCTGAAGGCCCGGAAGACATGCTCGCCGCCGAAGCTGGCGGCGCTGTCGGCCCATTCGCGGATGTAGGGCAGCACGCGGGCCTTCTGCTCGGGCCGCAGCGCGTTCATGTCGACCATCGAGCGCATGCGCCAGAGGTGGTCCATGCCGTCGAGCATGGTCGGCGTCATGAAGGGCGCCATCGGCTCGACGATCGCGCCGGCCGCCTGCATCGCCTTCGCCGCGCGCTCGACCGCGGCGCGGATCTCCGGCTCGACCGGCAGGCCGCAGCCGGCGTCCAGCAGGAGGCCGATGCGCAGGCCGCGCAGGTGTTCCGGCGAGACCTCGAAGGCGGCCCAGTCGATGTCCTGCGGCGGCAGGTTCATGCTGTCGCGGGCGTCGGGGCGCGACAGCACCTGCATCATCAGCGCGGCGTCGCCGACGCTGCGGGTCATCGGACCGGCGGCGCGGCCCATGTAGGGCGGATCGATCGGCACCCGGCCGAGGCTGGGCTTCAGGGTGAAGATGCCGCACCAGCCGGCCGGCAGGCGCAGCGACCCGCCGATGTCGGTGCCGACGTGCAGCGGCCCGTAGCCCGCGGCGGCCGCGGCGCCGGCGCCGGCGCTGGAGCCGCCCGGCGTCTTGCTCAGGTCCCAGGGGTTGCGCGCCAGCTGGTGGAAGCTCGACAGGCCCGACGACAGCATCCCGTAGTCGGGCATCGTGGTCTTGCTGAAGATCACGGCGCCCGCTTCCTTCAGCCGGGCCGCGGGTGGCGCATCGGCCGCGGCGGGTCGCAGGTCGACCGCGGCGGTGCCGGCCGGCAGCGGATCGCCGCGGGTCGCGATGTTTTCCTTGATGGTGGTCGGCACGCCGTCGAGCGGGCCCTGCGGCTCGCCGCGCTGCCAGCGCGCCTCGGAGGCGCGCGCCTGCTCCAGCGCCGACTCGGGGCGCAGCAGGTAGGTGGCCTGCAGCTTCGGCTCCCAGCGCTCGACGCGCTCGAGCACCGCCCGCGTCACCTCGACCGGCGACAGCGTGCGGGCGCGGTAGGCGGCGAGCAGTGCCTGCGCCGACAGGTCGTGCAGTGCGGTGCTCACGACCAGGACAGCGCCGACAGGTCGTTGACGAAGATCGGCATCGAGGTCCACAGGCCCTTCACGCCCTTCTTGGCGATGGTCGGGAACTGCGGCTGGTAGAGGAACACGTTGGCCGCGTCGGTGGCCAGCATGCGCTGGGCGTCGCCCAGGAGCTTGTTGCGCTGGGTGGCGTCGGCGGTGGTCTTGATCTTCTCGTAGAGCGCGTCGAAGTCCTTCGACTGGTAGCCCCAGTAGTAGTCGGCCTTGGCGTAGTTGCCGAGGTCGAAGGGCTCGACGTGCGAGACGATGGTCAGGTCGTAGTCCTTGTTGCCGTAGGTGCCGCTCAGCCACTGGGCCCACTCGACGTTCTCGACCTTGACGTTGATGCCGATCTTGGCCAGCTCGGCCACCACCACCTCGCCGCCCTGGCGCGCATAGGGCACCGGCGGCAAGGTCATCTTCAGTTCGAGCGGCGTCTTCACGCCGGCCTCGGCCAGCAGCTGCTTGGCCTTCTCGACGTTGTACGGATTGACGCCGGTGGTGTCGACGTAGCCCGGCGCGCCCGGCACGTAGTGGCTGCCGATCGGCACGCCCATGCCGTCGGCGGCGCCCTCGATCACCGCCTTGCGGTCGATCGCGGCCGAGATCGCGCGGCGCACCCGCACGTCGTCCAGCGGCTTGTGCTTGTTGTTCATCGCCAGGATGGTCTTGGCGCGCGAGCCGCCGAGGATCACCTGGAACTGCGGGTTGTGCTCGAACTGCGGAACGATCCGCGTGGCCACGCGCGGGAAGGCGTCGACGTCGCCGGCCAGCAGCGCGGCGGCCTCGGCGGCCGGGTCGGAGATGAAGCGGAAGGTCACCTTGTTCAGCTTGGCCTTGCCCGGGTCGCGGAAGCCCGGCCACTTCGACAGCACGAGCGAGTTGCCCTTGTTGAAGCTGTCGAGCTTGTAGGGGCCGGTACCGACCGGCGCGGTGACGTTGGTGTCGGCGCTCTTGGGCTCGACCATGATCGCGGTCGCCTGGCCGAGCAGGAAGGGCAGGTCGGGGTCGACCTCGCTGTTGGTGATCACGACCGTGTGCTCGTCGACCACCTTGGTGCTCAGGTTGGCGAAGGTGCGCTTGTCCTTGTTGGTGCTCTTCTCGCCGCCGGCGCGGTCGAAGGAGAACTTGACCGTGTTGGCATCGAAGGGCTCGCCGTTCTGGAACTTGACGCCGCTCCTCAGGTTGAAGGTGTAGGTGCGCAGGTCGGGCGAGACTTCCCAGCTCTCGGCCAGCATCGGCGTGACGCTGCCGTCGGCGTTGATCTTGGTGAGCGTCTCGAAGATGTTGTCCTGCACCACCTCGGCGATCGACGAGGCCGCGGCCGCGGTCGGGTCCAGGCCGGTCGGCTCCAGCTGCATGCCGAGCACCATCGAATCCTTGCGACCCTGCGCGAAGACGCCTTGCGGCAGCGCGAGCGGCACCGTGGCGAGCGCGGCGGTGGTCAGGAGGGTTCGGCGTTTCAACATGTTCAGGGCTCCAGGGAGATGCGGTGGGACGAAGGATGGAACGTTACATCATCGCGGGCTCGGCCCGCGGAACCGCGGCCAGCAGGGCTCGCGTGTAGGGATGCTCGGCATGCGCGAAGAGCTGCTGCGGCGCGCCGCGCTCGACCACCAGGCCGCGATGCAGCACGCAGACCTCGTCGCACAGGTGGTTGACCACCGCGAGGTCGTGGCTGATCAGCAGGTAGCTGATGCCGAACTGCTGCTGCAGGTCCTGCATCAGGTTCAGCACCTGGGCCTGCACCGAGACGTCGAGCGCACTCACCGGCTCGTCGGCGACGATCAGCTTCGGGCGCGTGATCAGCGCCCGCGCGATCGCGATCCGCTGGCGCTGACCGCCGGAAAACTCGTGCGGGTACTTGTGGAGGTCGGCGGCACGGAGCCCGACCGCGGCCAGCGATTCGCCGACCCGCTCGCGCTGCTCGGCACGCGACGTTTCGGCCAGCGCTTCGAGCGGCTCGGCGACGATGCGCGCCACCGTCTGGCGCGGATCGAGCGAGCCGTAGGGGTCCTGGAACACCATCTGCACGTCGCGCCGCGCGGCCCGCAGTTCGTCGCGCGGCAGTGCGTTGAGGTCGCGCCCGAGCAGCTTCACGGTGCCGGCGCTCGGCCGGTCGAGCGCCATCACCAGCCGCGCGATGGTCGACTTGCCCGAGCCCGATTCGCCGACGATGCCGAGGCTGCGGCCCGGCTGGATCTCGAAGCTCACGCCGTTGAGCGCACGCACCACCGGCGCCGGCGAGAACAGTTTCTCGCGCGGCAGCGTGTAGTGGCGGACCAGATCGGTGACCTGGAGCAACGCTTCGTTCATGCCGCGACCCCTTCGATCTCGTCCAGCCGGATGCAGCGCACCTGGTGCGCGTGCGGCAACGCGACCGGCGGCGGCCGGGTCGTCGAACAGGCGTCGACCGTGAAGGCGCAGCGGCCGGCGAAGGGGCAGCCCGGCGGCAGGTCGACCAGCTCCGGCACGCTGCCGCGGATGGTCGCCAGCCGCACGCCGCGCGGCGCGCCCAGCGCCGGGCGGGCGGCGAACAGGCCCTGCGTGTAGGGATGCGCGCGCTCGGCGAAGACCGCGGCGGTCGGCCCGCTCTCGACCACGCTGCCGCCGTACATCACCAGCATCTTCGACACGTTCTGGGCGATCACGCCGAGGTCGTGCGAGATCAGGATCAGCGCCATGCCGCGCTCGGCCACCAGCTCGCGGATCAGGTCGAGGATCTGCTGCTGGATGGTCACGTCCAGCGCCGTCGTTGGCTCGTCGGCGATCAGGAGGTCGGGCCCGCAGGCCAGCGCCATCGCGATACCGATGCGCTGCCGCTGGCCGCCGGAGAACTGGTGCGGATAGGCGTCCAGCCGCGAAGCCGCGTCGGGAATGCCGACCCGCTCCAGCAGCGCCAGCGCTTCCTTGCGCGCCTGGGCCTTCGACAGCCGGCGGTGCAGCCGCAGCGGCTCGCCGACCTGGCGGGCGATCGTGTGGACCGGGTTCAGCGCGGTCATCGGCTCCTGGAAGATCATGCCGATGCGGTCGCCGCGCAGCTTGACCATCTCGCGCTCGGCCAGCCCCACCAGCTCGGTGCCGTCGAAGCGGATGCTGCCGCTCACCTTCGCGCTGGCCGGCAGGAGGCCCATCAGCGACTGCACCGTGATCGACTTGCCGCAGCCGGATTCGCCGACGATGCCCAGCGTCTCGCCGCGCTCCAGCGAGAAGCCGATGCCGCGCACCGCCTCGGCCGGCCCGCGCTGGGTCTGCAACTGGATGTGGAGGTCGTCGACTTCGAGCAGCGGCATGGCGGTTGGGTCAGCGGGCACGGGCCAGCCGCGGATCGAGCAGGTCGCGCAGCCCGTCGCCGAGCAGGTTGAGGCCGAGCACCGCCAGGGCGATCGCCAGGCCTGGGAACACCGCCAGCAGCGGCGCCTGGAACATCATGGTCTGCGCGTCGCTCAGCATGCGGCCCCACGACGGCTGCGGCGGCTGGGTGCCCAGGCCGAGGTACGACAGCGCCGCCTCGGCCAGGATGGCGACCGCGAAGCGGATCGTGGTCTGCACGATCAGCACCGCCGAGATGTTGGGCAGCACGTGCTGCATCGTGATCGCGAAGGAGCCCTTGCCGCAGGCCCGCGCCGCCGCGATGTATTCGCGCGACCAGACCGCGTTGGCCGAGGCGCGGGTGATGCGCGCGAAGGTCGGGATGTTGTAGATGCCGATCGCCACGATCGCGTTGACGATGCCGGCGCCGAACACCGCGGTCATCATGATCGCCGACAGGATCGCCGGGAAGGCCATGGTGAAGTCGGTGAAACGCATGATCGTCTCCTCGATCCAGCCGCGCCGAGCCGCCGCCAGCAGGCCCAGCGCGGTGCCGATCGTGAGGCCGATGCCGACCGCGATCACGCCGACCAGGATCGAGGCGCGCGAGCCGACCAGCAGCAGCGAGGCGACGTCGCGACCGAAGACGTCGGTGCCCAGCCAGTGCGCGCCGCTTGGCCCTTGCAGCTTGCTCGGCAGGTCCATGTCGTAGGGCGACCAGGGGGTCCAGACCCACGACAGCGCGGCCGCGGCGAGCAGCGCCAGGGTCAGCACCGCGCCGATCACGAAGCTGCGATGGCGCAGCGCGCGACGCCAGAAGCCGGGCAGCTTCAGCGCCACCGCATCGGGCACGACAGGCGACACCGCGCTCACAGCCCGCTCGCCTTGATGCGCGGATCGATCACCGCATACAGGACGTCGACCACGAAGTTGACGATCACCACCATCGCCGCCAGCAGCATCACGCAGTTCAGCACCACGATCAGGTCGCGGTTGCTGATCGCCTGGAAGATGAGGCGGCCGAGGCCCGGCAGGTAGAACACGTTCTCGATCACGATCGTGCCGGCCAGCAGTTCGGAGAACTGCATGCCCATCACCGTCACCACCGGGATCAGCGCGTTGCGCAGCACGTGCCGCCAGAGCACCGCGCGCTGGGTCACGCCCTTGGCGCGGGCGGTGCGCACGAAGTCCTCGCGCATCACCTCCAGCACCGCCGAGCGCGTGATGCGCGCCAGGATCGCCGCCTGCACCACCGCCAGCGACAGCGCCGGCAGCAGCAATGCCTTGAGGCCGGCGAAGACACCGTCGCCCCAGCCGTCAAAGCCACCGGCCGAGAACCACTGCAGTTTCACCGAGAAGAGCAGGATCAGAAGGATCGCGAACCAGAAGTTCGGCACCGCCATGCCCAACTGCGTGAGGCCCATCAGGCCGACGTCGCCCATCCGGTTGTGCCGGGCCGCGGCGGTGACGCCCACCAGTAGCGCCAGCACGGTCGTGAAGGCCATCGCCATCAGCGCCAGCGGCACGGTCAGCGCCAGCCGTTCGAGGATCAGGTCGAGCACCGGCGAGCCGTAGGCGTAGCTGTCGCCGAGGTTGCCGGTGAGGAGGCCGCCGATCCAGTGCCAGTAGCGGGTCCAGGCCGATTGGTCGAGGCCGAGCTTGACGGCGAGGGCGGCCACCGCGTCGGGCGCGGCGTCGGGGCCGAGCAGCGTCTGCGCCGCATTGCCAGGCAGGATCTCCAGCACCGCGAAGACGATGATCGAGGCGCCCACCAGGGTGGCGATGAGGGTCAGGAGACGCTTGAAAAGGAACAGGCTCATGGGCGGGGCGCAGCATAACCCGACACGCAACGAGCATGCCTGCTGCGACGGTGCCGCGTGCAGCGCTCATTGGGGGCCATCGGACGCGGGGAGGGCGATGCGTCGGCCGGCGATTGATAATCGGCCCTATGGCCCTCATGATCACCGACGAATGCATCAATTGCGATGTCTGCGAGCCGGAGTGCCCGAACGACGCGATCTACATGGGCGTGGCGATCTACGAGATCGATCCGCGCAAGTGCACCGAATGCGTCGGCCACTTCGACGAGCCGCAATGCGTGCAGGTCTGCCCGGTCGCGTGCATCCCGACGAATCCCGAGCATGTGGAGACGCGCGAGACGCTGTGGCAGAAGTTCGAGCGGCTGGCTGCCGAGAAGGCGGCCAGCGCGCCCAAGGCCGCGCCCGCGGCCGATGCGCCGGCGCCCTGATCAGCGCGGCTTCTTCTTTTTCTTGTCGCTCGGTGCCGCGGGATCGTGCGGCGCGACGAACTTCGGGTCCTTCTTCTTCGGCCGGCTGAGCTCGAGCTTCTTGCGCTCGTTCGACGCGCCCGGCGGCGCATGCCGCGGCGCGTTGTCGATGAGGATTGCCCCGTTGCGGGCCGCCGTGGCTTCCAGCCGCAGGCGCTCGCGCTCCATGCGGTCGGCGTTGGCGCGGGCGTTGCGCGTGGCTTCGTCGGCGGCCTGACGTTGCGTCTCGGTGCGCGCATCGTCCACGTCGAGCGGCTTGCCGTGGCAGGGCCGGTCGGTGTAGGTGTTGCCGCAGCGCCAGATGCCCATGCCCTTGTTGACCTCGGCGCCTTCGCCGGCCCAGGCGGCCCATTGAAGGCAGGCGCCGGCCAGCAGCAGGCTGCTGCGGCTGGCGACGCGGTTGGATGACGGATTCATTTTTTTGTCTCCCTTGCTCTCTTCCTGCTTCCGCTAGCCCGCGGCGGGTGCGCCCCCTTCGCCGCCGGGCTCGCGCCGCGGTGGCTTGGGACGCGGCGGCTTGCTCGTGTGGATGAGCAAGGTCGCCTTGTCCATCTCGCCGGCCATGAGGGCCGGAAAGGCATGCAGCGAGCGCGTGATCGCGTCGTCGATCGCCTCGCGCTGTTCCTTCATGGGCTTCTTCAGCACCCAGTGGATGACCTCCGACTTGACGCCCGGATGGCCGATGCCGATGCGCAGGCGCCAGTAGTCGCCGGTGCCCAGCTGCGCATGGATGTCGCGCAGCCCGTTGTGGCCGGCGTGGCTGCCGCCGAACTTGAGCTTGGCCTGACCGGGCACGACGTCGAGCTCGTCGTGCGCGACCAGGATCTCGCCCGGCTCGATCTTGAAGAAGCGCGCCAGCGCGGCGACCGACTTGCCCGACAGGTTCATGAAGGTCTGCGGCTCCAGCAGCCACACCGGCTGGCCGCCGATGGTGGCGCGCGCCACCAGGCCGTGGTAGCTGCGTTCGGGCTGCAGGTTCAGCTTGAGGTCGCGGGCCAGCGCATCGATGAACCAGAAGCCGGCGTTGTGCCGGGTGGCTTCGTAGTCGGGCCCCGGATTGCCGAGGCCCACAAACAGCTTGATCATGTTTTCGATTATTGCGCGCGCCCCAAAAGGAAACGGCCCGCACTGGGCGGGCCGTTTCCGGGTGGCCGCGCGATCGACGCGCAGCCGGTGGGCACGAGCGAATTACTTCTTCGCGGCGGGCGTCTTGGCAGCCGGGGTCTTGGCGGCCGGCGTCTTCGCGGCAGCCTTGCCACCCGCGGCCGGTGCGGCAGCGGCAGCACCTTCCACGGCGCCTTCGGCAGCGGCCGGCTCTTCGGCCACCAGCGGCGACACGGCCGAGGCCAGCACCGGGTTGACCTTGCCGTGGCTCACGAACTTCACGCCGCGCGGCAGCTTGATGTCGTTGACGTGCACGGTGGCGTTCTTGGTCAGGCCCGACAGGTCGACCTCGATGAACTCGGGCAGGTCGGCCGGCAGGCAGTTGACTTCGAGTTCGGTCATGACGTGGTTGACCAGGTTGTGGTCGGTCTTGACGGCCGGCGACTCTTCTTCACCCTTGTAGTGCAGCGGCACCTTGACCGTCATGCGGGTGCGGGCGTCGACGCGCTGGAAGTCGATGTGCTGGACCAGCTGGCGGAACGGGTGGTATTGCACGTCGCGCAGCAGCACCTTGGTGGTGGCGCCGGCCAGTTCCATCTCGAGGATCGACGAGTGGAAGGCTTCCTTCTTGAGGGCGTGCCACAGCGCGTTGTGATCGAGCTCGATCAGTTGCGGCTGGCCTTCGCCACCGTAGACGATGCCGGGCGTCTTGCCCGTGATGCGGAGACGGCGGCTCGCACCCGTGCCCTGCTTGGCGCGCTCGAAAGCGACGAATTTCATATCAGACTCCTGTGGAAGCCGACCGCGACCAGTGCGGCTCCGGTTTCAAAAAAGGACCCCCGCGAAGGGGAGCCCACTCGATGCTCAGAACAGGTTTTCCTGGTCCGAGAACAAACTCATCACCGACTCGCCCTTGGCGATGCGCTGGATCGTCTCGGCGATCAGCGGCGCCACGGACAACTGGCGGATCTTGGTGCACTCCAGCGCCGCATCGGCCAGCGGGATCGTGTTGGTCACGACCACTTCGTCGAGCGCCGAACCGGTGATCCGCTCGATCGCCGGACCCGAGAAGATCGGGTGCGTGCAATAGGCGTAGACCTTCTTGGCGCCGCGTTCCTTCAAGACCTCGGCCGCCTTCACCAGCGTGCCGGCGGTATCGATCATGTCGTCCATGATCACGCAGTTGCGGCCGTCGATCTCGCCGATCACGTGCATGACCTCGCTCACGTTGGCGCGCGGGCGGCGCTTGTCGATGATCGCGAGGTCGCAATTCAGTTGCTTGGCCAGCGCCCGGGCGCGGACCACGCCGCCGACGTCCGGCGACACGACGATCAGGTCGTCGTAGTTCTTCTGCCGCAGGTCGCCCAGCAGCACCGGCGACGCATAGATGTTGTCGACCGGGATGTCGAAGAAACCCTGGATCTGGTCGGCGTGCAGGTCCATGGTCAGCACGCGCGCCACGCCCACCGTTTCGAGCAGGTTGGCCACCACCTTGGCCGAGATCGGCACCCGGCTGGAGCGCGGACGACGGTCCTGGCGCGCATAGCCGAAATACGGGATCACCGCGCTGATCCGTTCGGCCGAGGCGCGCTTGAGCGCGTCGACCATGATCAGCAGTTCCATCAGGTTCTCGCTGGTCGGCGCGCAGGTCGACTGCACCACGAAGACGTCGCGGGCGCGCACGTTCTGGTTGATCTCGACGGTGACTTCGCCGTCGGAAAAACGATCGACGCGCGCCGCACCCAGGGAAGTGCCCAGGTGGTGCGAGATCTCAGCGGCAAGGTCCGGATTGGCGTTGCCGGTGAAAACCATGAAGTCAGGGTGTTGAGCCTGCATGAGTGCGTCCCGGCGATCCGAAATGGCTCTTCGAGGAGCCGCCTATGTGTCTTCAGTGAAGATTTGGCAGGGGAGAAAGGATTCGAACCTTTGCATGCTGGAATCAAAATCCAGTGCCTTAACCAGCTTGGCGACTCCCCTACACGGGTCGACGACCGAGGTCGCCAACCGATATATGTCGCACCAGAACGCGCGAGCGCCCTGGTTCATCTTCAACCGGCTGCCCAGCCCACGAGGGGATGAACGGCCAGGTTGCTGCACACCCGAACCTGCCAGCCTTGCGGTGTCGGGGGCAATTCCGCATCGAGCGCATCGAACGGAACTGCCGCGAACACCGCACTGCCCGAACCGGTCATGCGAGCCTCGAACCCTTGGACGCCGAGCCATTCGATGGCTTCGGTGACCGCGGGACAAAGCCGCTGCGCAACCGGCTGCAGATCGTTTCGACCGAAGAGGCCTGCCGGGGAAATTCCCTCCGGCCCTTTCGGTTCTTCTTTGCAATGTGCAGCAAAGCCCGAGATTATAGCAGCCGGCGTGGAGCGCTGGAGATCCGATGCTGCAAAAATCTGACGGGTATCCAATCCTTCGGTCGGTTTCACCACCGCGAAGCGGCCGGCGGGCAGTTCGATCGGCGTGATCTGCTCGCCGATGCCCTCGACCCAGGCGTTGCGTCCACGCAGGAAGAAGGGCACGTCTGCGCCCAGCGTCAGACCGATCCGCTCGAGGGTCGAAAGCGGCAGGTCGAGCCCCCAGAGCCGGTTCAGCGCCAGCAGGCAGGTGGCCGCGTCCGAAGATCCGCCGCCCATGCCCGCCTGCGCCGGCACCCGCTTCTCGATGCCGATGTGGGCGCCGTGCGGCACGCCCGCGGCCGCTTGCAGCGCCTTCGCGGCGCGCAGCACCAGGTCGTCGGCCGGCAGTGGTGTTGTCAGGTCTTCGCGGCTCAGCAGGCCGTCGGCGCGGCGCTCTACGTGCAGCGTGTCGCACCAGTCGACCAGCATGAAGACCGACTGCAGCAGGTGGTAGCCGTCGGGCCGCCGCCCGGTGATGTGCAGGAAGAGGTTGAGCTTGGCGGGCGCCGGCAGGTCGTAGATGGCTTTCATGCCCGCTCGAAGACGATGCGCAGGTCGGCCCTCGGCTCCGGCGATTCGCGCGTGGCCTGCAGGCGGCCGGCGCCGACCTGCGACAGGTCCGGATGCCAGCCGGCGACCGCCTCGGGCTTGCCGTCCAGCCAGGCGAACAGGGCGGCGACCGGGATCGTGGCGCCGGTGGCGGCCTGGATCAGCTGGTCCATCGAGTCGAAGCGGCGGGTCTGGCGGCCGTCCTGCAGGGTCGCTTCGCCTTCGGCCCAGCGCAACTGCGCCAGCGTGTTGCCGAGCGGCGTCGTCAGGGTCAGCTGGCCCGCCTCAGGAGCGCCGCGCAGCTCGAAGAGGGCCGAGAAGCTCTGCACCGGGTCGCTGTCGACCCGCAGCGAGAGGCGGCCGCTCCAGGCCGAGAAGCTGCCGGTGGCCGAAGGCACGACCGGCGCGCGGGGCGTGGCGCAACCGGCCAGCAGCAGCAGGCCGGCCGACGCGGCCAACCACGCGCGGCGCTGGATCAAAGCTTGACGCGCAGGCGCTTGAGCGTTTCCTGCAGCGTCTCGTTGTCCGCGTCTGCCAGGGATGATTCCTTCCAGACCGACACCGCCTTGTCGCGCTGGCCGCTGGCCCAGAGCACTTCGCCGAGATGCGCGCCGATCTCCGGATCGGGCATGCGCTTGTAGGCGTCTTCCAGGATGCGCAGCGCCTCGCCGGTGTTGCCCAGGCGATATTCGACCCAGCCCAGGCTGTCGGCGATGAACGGATCGTCCGGCGCCAGCGAGACCGCCTTCTGGATCAGGGTGCGCGCTTCTTCCAGCCGGACCTTGCGATCGGCCAGCGAGTAGCCGAGCGCGTTGTAGGCGTTCTGGTTGTCGGGCTTGAGCTCGATCAGCCGGCGCAGCAGCCGCTCCATCTCGTCGGGGCGGTTGAGCTTCTCGGCGACCATCGCCTGGTCGTAGATCAGGTCGGTGTCGTTCGGCGAGGCGGCGCTGGCCTGGGCCAGCATGTCGTAGGCGGCCTGGTATTGCTTGGCGTCGCGCAGCAGCTCGACTTCCGTCAGGAACTTGACCTTCTTTTCTTCCGCGGTGCCGTCCGGCAGCGAATGCACAAGCTCGCGCGCCTGCGGCAGCTTGCCTTCGCGCGCGAGCAGCGCCGCGCGGCGGGCCTGCGCGCCGACCAGGTCCTCGCTGCTGTCGATGCGGCCCAGCCAGGCTTCGGCGGCCGCGTAGTCCTTGCGGCGTTCGGCCAGCTGGGCCATCAGCAGGTAGGCCTGGGTCAGGCCGCGGTCGCGGGCCTCGGAATCGGGCTGGGCGCTGATGAGCGCGATGTAGCGCTTGAACGAGGTCTCGGCCAGGGCGTCCTGTCGGGCCTGGGCCTGCAGGCTGCCGAGCAGCAGCCACGGTTCCGGCAGTTCGGGTCGCGCGGTGGTGAGCGTGGTCAGCTGGGCGGCCGCGTCGGCGTAGCGATGGGCTTCGACCAGCACCCGCGCGTACGCGATGCGCACGTCGGGCAGCGGATTCGGGCCGGCGAGGTAGCGCAGCACGATCGGCTCGGCCACCGGCTGGTTCGGATCGATCAGGTCGAGTGCCAGCAGCGCCGGCGCGTCGGAGGTGGGCTGCAACTGCTGGCCCTTGAGCGCGGCGTCGACCGCGCCGGCGTTGTCGCCGGCCGCCAGGCGCAGCCGCCCGACCGTGGCCCAGGCGGCGCCGGCGGTCGACGGATTGGTCAGCTCGTCCGACAGCGCCTGCTCGACCACCGAGGCTGCCAGCTTCTTGTCGGCGGCGCGGGCGTAGTTGCGCGCGATCAGCGCCAGCAGGAAGGGCCGCTCGACCTGCGGCGTGGACGCGATCTCGGCGCGCAGCGGCTCGACCGTCTCGCCGATGCGGTTGAGCGCGATCAGGATCTGCAGTTCGTAGCGCCGGGCTTCGCGGGAATTCGGCAGCGAGGTTTCCCAGGCCCGCGCGGCCGCCAGCGCGGCGTCGCCCGAGCGCGATTGCAGCGCGATCTCGACCGCGCGCTGGAAGAGCTTGTCGTCGCGCGCCTTGCGCGCCGCGTCCAGCACCAGCCCGTAGGCGGCGCCGGGATCGGAGCGGGCGTTGAGCTCGCCCAGCAGCACTTCGTAGAAGAGCTCGGCGGTCATCGCCGACTGCTGGGCTTCGGCCTTCTCGGTGTCGAGGCTGGCGGTGGTTTCGGGCGAGGCCGGCACGGCGGCGGGCTTGGCCGGCTGGACGATCGGTGCCGGGCTGGTCGGCGCGGCCGGCGCCGGTGCGGCCGGCGGGTCCTGGGCCCGCGCTGCGAGCGCGATCATGGCGAGGAGCGCGGCAGCCGCGAGGCGGGATCGTCGGGACGGGAGGGTCATGAACCCATAATAATCCAGGGATTTGGGCGATGTGCCGCGCGGGGATTGAATTCCGCGCTGTTTACATAGCGCTCGCTCACCATGCCTGAACTCCCCGAAGTCGAAGTCACGCGGCGCGGATTCGCCGAGCGCATCCGCGGTGCCCGCATCGCGCAGGTGCGCACCGGCAAGCCGCTGCGCTGGGCCCTGGCGGTGGATCCGGCGAGCCTGGTCGGGCGTACGGTGACGGCGGTCCGGCGGCGCGGCAAGTACCTGCTGGTCGACCTCGACCACGGCATCCTGCTGATGCACCTGGGCATGTCGGGCAGCCTGCGCTTCGACGCGGCGCTGCCGCCGCCCGGCAACCACGACCACTTCGACCTGGTCACGAACCGGGGCACCCTGCGACTGAACGATCCGCGCCGCTTCGGCGCCGTGGTGTTCGTCGAGGACGAGGCTTCGCCGCTGGCGATCAAGCTGCTGGGCGGCCTCGGCATGGAGCCGCTCGGCGACGCCTTCGACTTCGAAGCCTTCTTCGCCGGCCTGCGCAAGCGCAAGGCGCCGATCAAGCAGGTGCTGCTGGCGGGCGACGTGGTGGTCGGCGTCGGCAACATCTACGCGTCGGAGGCGCTGTTCCTGGCCGGCATCCGACCGACCGTGTCGGCGGCGCGCATCAGCCGGCCGCGGGCGTTACGCCTGCATGCGGCCGTCCGTGAAATACTGGCCCGGGCGGTGGAGCGCGGCGGCAGCACGCTGCGCGATTTCTCGAACATCGACGGGCAGAGTGGCTATTTCCAGCTCGAAGCCACCGTCTACGGCCGCAAGGGCGAGCCGTGCCGGGTGTGCGCGACGCCGATCCGGATGATCCGGCAGGGTCAGCGGGCCACGTATTTCTGTCCGGTGTGTCAAAAGCACTGAATCCGCCAAATGGAATAAGTCGCAAATGCGTGCCGATGCTATATTTTGTAAGTCGCTCTTACATTTTTCGTTTTGACCGCCTCTTTCAACCAGCAATTCGACGAGCATGGCGCTTGGAGGCGGAACTTTGCGCATCGTTTGAAGTGGCTCACCCGCTGGCTCGACGAGAACGAGCTGCTGGACATGAGCGTCGCCGAGCGGTTGCGCGACCTCGAGAACCAGTTGCGCACCAGCAAGGTCATGGTGGCCTTCGTCGCCGAGTTCTCACGCGGCAAGTCGGAGCTGATCAACGCGATCTTCTTCTCGGCCTACGGCCGCCGCATCATGCCGGCCAGCGCCGGGCGCACCACGATGTGCCCGACCGAGCTGGGCTACGACCCGATGCTGCCGCCCAGCCTGCGCCTGCTGCCGATCGAGACCCGCCTCGAGCCGCATTCGCTGACCCACTGGCGCGACGAGCCCGACCGCTGGACCGAGCTCGAGATCAACGTCGACAACGCCGAGCAGCTGTCCGGCGTGATGGGCAAGGTGGCCGAGGTGCGCTGGGTGCCGCTCGAGGAAGCCCGCTCGCTCGGCTTCTGGAGCGACGAGGTCCCCGACGACAACCCGATGCCCGACGCCGACGGCCGGGTCGAGATCCCGCGCTGGCGCCATGCGGTGCTCAACATGCCGCATCCGCTGCTGGAACAGGGCCTGGTCATCCTCGACACGCCCGGCCTCAACGCGATCGGTGCCGAACCCGAGCTGACCGTCAGCCTGATCCCGCAGGCGCACGCGGTCGTCTTCATCCTGGCCGCCGACACCGGCGTGACCCGCTCCGACCTGGCCATCTGGCGCGAGCACTTGGTGACCGAGGGCGACCTGAGCGAGACCCGCATCGTGGTGCTGAACAAGATCGACACGATGTGGGACATCCTGAGCACGCCGGCCCAGGTCGACGCCCAGATCCAGCGCCAGCGCACCGGCGCCGCCGAATTGCTTGGCGTGCCGCTGACGCAGGTGCTGCCGGTGTCCGCGCAGAAGGGCCTGCAGGCCAAGATCCGCCGCGACCAGCCGCTGCTGCAGGCCAGCCGGCTGCCGGCGCTCGAGTCGGTGCTCGGCGAAGGCCTGCTCGGCAAGCGCGAGACCATGCTGCGGCTGGCGGTCGACAACGGCATCGTCGCCCTGCGCACCGAGGCGGCGCGCATCCTCAACGTGCGCCAGCGCGACCTGTCGGAGCAGGCGCTCGAGTTGCAGGGCCTGCGCGGCAAGAACGGCTCGGTGATCCGCCACATGCGCTCGCGCATCGAGGCCGAACAGAACGAATTCGAAGGCAGCAACACCCGCATCCTGGCGCTGCGCTCGGTGCAGGGCAAGCTGCTGCGCGAGGTCTACGCGGTGCTCGGCAGCACCGCGCTGAAGTCCGACATGGGCAAGCTCTCGGCCGCGCTGAAGCGCCGCGGCATCAAGTTCAGCGTGCGCCGGGTGTACGGCGAGACCTTCGACGCGCTGCGCAACAACCTGCGCGAGGTGCAGCAGACCACCGGCGAGATCCAGGC
The DNA here is from genome assembly GCF_009765735.1 of Xenophilus sp. L33. GTDB lineage: Bacteria > Pseudomonadota > Gammaproteobacteria > Burkholderiales > Burkholderiaceae_C > Variovorax. The sequence continues at coordinate 36,122 of NZ_LMUW01000002.1, read as the reverse complement.
GATGCTGCACGCCACCTTCCGCCAGCTGAATGCCGAGCACGGCTTCACCCTGCAGGCGCCGCCCGAGCCGGACCTGACCGGCTTCGAGGACCAGCTCAGCCAGATCGAGCGCAGCCACATCCACTACCTGGGCGTGGGCAACATGCTCAAGCTCTCGCAGCCCGACTTCTGCGACAAGCTGGTGCGGGCGCTGGCCAGCCGGCTGCGGGTGGTCAACGAGGCCGCCATGACCGAGGTCGAGCGCTGGAGCAAGAGCGCCGGCGCGCAGCTCGACGCGCAGCTCAAGGAACGCCGCCGCAACTTCACCAAGCGCATCGAGTCGGTCGAGCGCATCCAGGGCGCGGCCGGCACGCTCGACGAGCGGCTGGCCGAACTGGCCGCCCAGGAAAGCAACATCGCCGAGCTGCATCGCCGGCTCGACGGCCTGACCGCGCTCCTGGCCAGCCACGAGCCGCCGAATTCTGCGACGTCGAGCAACGAGCTCAGTGCCGCCTGACGAGCAGGGCCCGGTCGAGGCCCTGGCGACGCGCTTCTCCGGGCGCATCGTCGAATGGCAGGCCAGCCACGGGCGCAGCGAGCTGCCCTGGCAGAACACCCGCGACCCGTACCGCGTCTGGCTGTCGGAGGTGATGCTCCAGCAGACCCAGGTCTCGACGGTGCTCGGCTACTTCGACCGCTTCTTGGCGCGCTTCCCGGGCGTGGCCGAACTGGCCGCGGCGACCGAGGACGAGGTGCTCGGCCTCTGGAGCGGCCTGGGTTACTACAGCCGCGCGCGCAACATGCACCGCTGCGCGCAAGAGGTGGTCGCGCGCTTCGGCGGCGCCTTTCCGCCGAGCGCGGCGCAACTCCAGGCCTTGCCGGGCATCGGCCGCTCGACCGCGGCGGCGATCGCCGCCTTCTGCTTCGGCGAGCGGGTGGCGATCCTGGACGGCAACGTCAAGCGCGTGCTGACCCGCGTGCTCGCCTTCGACGGCGACCTGTCTTCCGCGGCGGAGGAGAAGCGCCTCTGGGACGAGGCCACCACGCTGCTGCCGCCGGCCGGCGACAAGGCCGCCATCTCGCGCTACACGCAGGGACAGATGGACCTCGGCGCCACCCTGTGCCTGCCGCGCAAGCCCGCCTGCATGCTGTGCCCGGTGAACGACCTGTGCGCGGCCCTGCGCGCCGGCCAAGTCGAGAAATACCCGGTCAAGACCCGCAAGCTGCGGCGCACTGCCGATTCGCTCTGGATGCTGCTGGCGCACGACGCCCAGGGCCGCGTCTGGCTGCAGAAGCGGCCGTCCAGCGGTATCTGGGCCGGGCTGCATTGCCTGCCGGTCTTCGAGAGCCAGGACGCGCTGCTCGAATCGCTGGATGCGCGCGACCGCGGCGCGGTGCACGACGAAGCGGCCTTCCTGCATGTGCTGACCCACAAGGACCTGCATCTGCATCCGGTGACCTTGACCTGCGATGGCGGCCAGCGGCTCTCCGATGCCGGCGGCTGGTTCGAACCCGCGGAATGGCGCGGGCTGGGCCTGCCGGCGCCGGTTCGCAAGCTGCTGGAAGCCTGATAGGCCTTGGAGGCCTGAAGTCTCAGGCGCCGTCCAGCTCGCGGTGCCGCTTCAGCGCCGCCCACTGCACGCCGAAGCCGCGCGCCAGTTGCTCGACCAGGAACACCGAGCGGTGCTGGCCGCCCGTGCAGCCGATCGCCACGGTGACGTAGCTGCGGTGGTCGCGCGCCAGGGCGTCGAGCCAGCGCCCGAGGAAATGTTCGATGTCGCCGTACATGCGCGCGACGTCCTCGTGCTCGCGCAGCCAGTCGATCACCGGCTCGTCGCGCCCGGTCAGCGGCCGCAGCGCCGGCACGTAGTGCGGGTTGGGCAGCATGCGGACGTCGAAGACGTAATCGGCGTCCAGCGGCACGCCGCGCTTGAAGGCGAAGGATTCGAAGACCAGCGTCAGCGCGCTGTCGGGCGCGGCGATCAGCGCCTTGATGTAGCTCTGCAGCTGGGCCGGCCGGATGATGCTGGTGTCGATGACGTCGGCGCCGTCGCGCAGTTCGGCCAGCAATTCGCGTTCGAGGTCGATCGCCTGCGTCAGCGCCCGCTGCTGCTCGGGCGCGTCGGCCGGCGCCGCGCTTTCCTGGCGCGACAGCGGATGGCGCCGGCGGGTCTCGGAATAGCGCCGCACCAGCGCGTCGGTGGTGGCGTCGAGGAAGAGCGAGCGCAGCGAGACGCCGTTCTGGCGCAGGCTCCCCAGCTGCTGCGGCACCAGCGGCAGCGACACGCCGCTGCGCACGTCCATCGCGATCGCGACCCGCGCCGCGCGGCGCTGCTGCTGCAGCGCGATGAAGGGCGCCAGCAGTTCGGGCGGCAGGTTGTCGACGCAGTAGTAGCCGGCGTCCTCGAGCGCATGCAGCGCGACCGACTTGCCGGAGCCGGACATGCCGGTGATGAGCACGACCTCCAATGTCATGCCGACGTCTCCGGCGTCCGCCCCAGCATCTCGCGCGCATGCGCCAGCGAGGTCTGCGACACGCGCTCGCCGCCCAGCATGCGGGCGATCTCGCGGGTGCGGCCGTCGTCGTCGAGCGCGGCGACGCTGCTTTCGGTGCGCGCCGCCTCGCTGCCTTTGGCCGGTGTCAGCTTCTTGGCGACCACCAGGTGATGGTCGGCGCAGGCGGCGACCTGCGGAAGGTGGGTGACGGCCAGCACCTGGCGGTCGCGGCCGAGCTGCTTCATCAGCCGGCCGACCGTCTCGGCCACCGCGCCGCCGACGCCGGCATCGACCTCGTCGAAGATCAGCGTCTGGGCCGCGCCGAGCTGGCTGGTGGTGACCGCGATCGCCAGCGCGATGCGCGACAGCTCGCCGCCCGAAGCCACCTTGCCGATCGAGCGCGGCGTGCTGCCGGCATGGCCGGCGACCAGGAAGGCGACTTCTTCCAGGCCGGCGCGGCCGGGCTGGGCCAGCGGCTGCAGCGCGACCTCGAAGCGGCCGCCCTTCATGCCGAGCTCCTGCATCGCGGCGGTGACCGCGGCGGCCAGCTTGGGCGCCGCGAGCTTGCGGGCCTTGCCGAGCGCCTTGGCCTCCTTCAGGTAGGCCTGCTGGGTCGCCTGCTCGGTGCGCTCCAGCGCGTCGAGGTCGCTCTGGGCGTCGAGCGCGCGAAGTTCGTCCTGCCAGCTGGCGAGCAGCGCCGGCAGCTCGGCCGGCGGGCGCCGGTAGCGGCGCGCCAGCGACATCCACAGGCCCATGCGTTCGTCCAGTTCGGCCAGCCGCTCGGGGTCGGTGTCGGCCTGGCGCAGGTAGCCGTGCAGCGAATGGGCGGCATCGGCCGCCTGCGCGACGCTGGAGGCCAGCACCTCGCCGAGGTTCTTGAATTCGGGCTCGATGTGCTCGCAGTTCTGCAGCAGCGTGACCGCGCGGCTGAGCGCGGCGAGGGCGCCGCCGTCGTCGTCTTCGAGCGCGCTGCAGGCGCCTTCGGCGGCGTCGATCAGCGCCTGGGCGTTGGAGATGCGGCTGTGGCTGGCCGACAGCTCTTCCCATTCGTCGACGCCCGGCGCCAGCTTGGCGACCTCGGCCACCTGCCACTGCAGACGCTCGCGTTCGCGCTGCAACGAATCCTGCGCCGAGCGGGCGGTGTCGAGCGCCGCGATCGCCTGGCGCCAGGCCTGCCAGGCGCCGTCGAGCGTGCCGGCGTCGACGCCGGCGTAGGCATCGAGCAGGCCGCGCACCGCGTCGGGCCGGGTCAGGCTCTGCCAGGCGTGCTGGCCGTGGATGTCGAGCAGGCGGTCGCCGAGCTCGCGCAACTGGGTGGCGGTGGCCGGTGCGCCGTTGATCCAGCCCCGGCTGCGGCCCTGCAGGTCGACCGTGCGGCGCAGCAGCAGCGCCTCGCCGGCCTCGAAGCCGCCTTCGTCGAGCCAGCCGGCCAGTTGCGGGTCGGCGTCGAATTCGGCGCTGACGTCCAGCCGCTCGGCGCCTTCGCGCACGGCGCCGGTGTCGGCGCGGTTGCCGAGCGCCAGTTGAAGTGCGTCGATCAGGATCGACTTGCCGGCGCCGGTCTCGCCGGTGAGCGCGGTGAAGCCGCTCGCGAGGTCGATCTCGAGCGCGCGCACGATCACGAAATCGCGCAGGGCGATGCGCCGCAGGGCCATCAGGATCCTCCTTCGTTCCAGTGCAGTTTCTTGCGCAGGGTGTCGAAGTAGCTCCAGCCCTTGGGATGCAGGAAGCGCACGCGGTAGTCGGAGCGCCGCACCATCACCGTGTCGCCGATGGCCAGCGTGGCCAGCGACTGCATGTCGAAGTTGGCGCTGGCGTCGCGGCCGCCGACCAGCTCGATCGAGACCTCTTCCGCGTCGGGCAGCACGATCGGCCGGTTCGACAGGGTGTGCGGCGCGATCGGCACCAGCACCCAGCCGCGCACCGACGGATGCATGAGCGGCCCGCCGGCCGACAGCGCGTAGGCGGTCGAGCCGGTCGGCGACGACAGGATCATCCCGTCGGCCCGCTGGTTGGCCACGAAGTGGCGCCCGACCGTGACCCGCAGCTCGACCATGCCGGAGGTGGCGCCGCGGTTGACCACCACGTCGTTCATGGCCAGGGTGTGGAAGACGACCTCGCCCTCGCGCATGACCCGCGCGTTCATGAGCGTGCGATGGTCTTCCTCGTATTCGCCGGCCAGCATCGGGATCAGCGTGGCCTGGTAGTTGTCGAGCGAGATGTCGGTGATGAAGCCGAGCCGGCCGCGGTTGATGCCGATCAGCGGCACGTCGTGCGGCGCCAGCTGGCGGCCGATGCCGAGCATGGTGCCGTCGCCGCCGACCACCAGGCCGAGGTCGCAGCGCTGGCCGATCTCCTCGACCGTCAGCGCGGTGTAGCGGCTGGGCTCGACCTCGGCGGCCTTCGACTTCTCGACGAAGACCTCGCAGCCCTGCGATTCGAGGAAGCGGCCGATGCCTTCCATGACGTCGTCCTGCGAACCGCACTGGGCCCGGGCGCCGGATGCCTGGTATTTACCTATCAGTGCGACGTGCCGAAAGCGGGAGCTCATAAACAAATTACAACATTAAAATTGTCCGATGCTGGACGACCGCGCCAAGTTGTTGTTGAAGACTCTCGTCGAGCGTTATATCGCCGACGGGCAGCCCGTGGGTTCGCGCACCTTGTCGCGTGCGCCGGGTCTGGACCTTTCGCCGGCAACCATCCGCAACGTGATGTCCGACCTGGAAGTGCTGGGCCTGATCGCCAGCCCGCATACCTCCGCCGGCCGGGTGCCGACGGCGCGCGGCTACCGTCTCTTCGTCGACACCATGCTGACCGCGCAGCGCGAGGACTTCAGCACGCCCAGCCTGGCGCCCGACCAGCCGCAGAAGGTGATCGCCAACGCGGCCAACCTGCTGTCCAACCTGTCGCAGTTCGTCGGCGTGGTGATGGCGCCGCGGCGGCAGTCGGTGTTCAAGCAGATCGAGTTCCTGCGCCTGTCCGACCGCCGCCTGCTGGTGATCATCGTCGCGCCCGACGGCGACGTGCAGAACCGGGTCATCTTCCCCGAAGCCGACTACACCCAGTCGCAGCTGGTCGAGGCGTCCAACTACATCAACACCCATTTCGCCGGCCTCTCGATCGAGCAGGTGCGCGACCGGCTGCAGTCCGAGGTCGAGCAGCTGCGCGGCGAGATCGCGGCGCTGATGCAGGCGGCGGTGCAGGTCAGCTCCGAGGTGCTGAACGAATCGCAGGACGAGGTCGTCATCTCCGGCGAGCGCAACCTGTTCGCCGTGACCGACTTCTCCAGCGACATGAGCCACCTGCGCCGCGCCTTCGAGCTGTTCGAGCAGAAGACGCAGCTGATGCGGCTTCTCGACGTGTCCAGCCAGGCGGCCGGCGTGCGCATCTTCATCGGCGGCGAGAGCCAGGTCGTGCCCTTCGACGACCTGTCGATCGTGAGCGCGAACTACGAGGTCGACGGGCAGGTGGTCGGCACCCTGGGCGTCATCGGCCCGACCCGCATGCCTTACGAGCGCATGATCCAGATCGTCGACATCACGTCCAAGCTGGTGACCAATGCGCTGAGCTACCGCAAGCCGGGCCACTAGAATCCTCGCTGCGTGGGCCGTTAGCTCAGTTGGTCAGAGCAGCGGACTCATAATCCGTTGGTCCCTGGTTCAAGCCCAGGACGGCCTACCACGACGAAGGCCTTCGCCATGGTTTCGCCACGACCGGCCGCTACGCCTTCGCGAAGCCGCTCTGCCGGATCGTCGTCTGGATCGCCTCCTTGATCCGACCGAACACCTTCTCGCTGCTGAAGAGCGCGATCGAGTCCTGGACCGTCGATCTGGCGGGCAGCAGCCCGCGATCGTCGACCAACGTCTGCAGCCGCGCGGCCAATGCGTCGAGGTCCCCGACCGGGTAGAGCCAGCCGTTCTGTCCGGGGCGAATGATGTCGAGCGGGCCCGAAGAACAGTCGCTGCTGATGCACGGAATGCCGCGCGCCATGGCCTCGATCAGCACCATTGCGAAGCCTTCGAAGGCCGAGCTCATCACCAGCACGTCGGCGACCGGCAGCGCGGCCCAGGGAGCGGTCTGCCAGCCGAGCCATCGAAGCCGGTCGGCGATGCCGAGTTCGTCGGCCAGCGCCTGCAATTCCGGAACGGTGTCGCCGCTGCCGACCAGGTCCAGCTGCCAGTCGCCCTTGACCTTCGCCAGCGCGCGCAGCAGGTCGTCGGTCCGCTTCTGGTCCCCCACCATCAGGCGGCCGACATGCACGATCCGCAGCGGGCCGGTCGTCGACCGGGATGCCAGCGTCGAGGTGTCGATGCGCGTGCCGTTGTAGACGAGGTGCACGCTGTTTGCGCTGACGCCCTCGACCGCACGCGTCGCCTCGGCGATCGGCGTGCTGATGCACAGGTGGCCATGGGCGAAGCGCAGCAGGTTCGTGCGCTGCTTGAGCACGGTCGAGAAGTGCAGCCAGGCGATGACCGGCCGGCGCAGGCCCGACAGCGCGAGTGCCGCACGCACGAGCGGAATGCTCGACGCGTAGATGACCACGACGACGTCGGGCGGGTCCTTGCGGCAAGCCTGGAGGACGGCAGGCAGGCCCCGCAGCATCTGCCACTTGAGCGATGCCGAACCGTTCGCCACTTCGGTGTAGTCGAGGCCCTGATGCCAGGTCGAATCGACCGTGCTCGGGCACAACGCGAGCACGCGCACACTGTCGCCGTTGATCGTTGCCTGTTCGGAGAGAGTGCGCACGCATGACTCGATGCCACCGCGCCCCGACAAGGTACCCAAAACAACGAGAATCTTCATGTTCCGACGGTAATGCCTTTTGTGCCTTCGACGGGCGCCGTGATTCTAGGTCAGGCCTTCGATGGGCTCTGGCGTGTGAAGAAAGTGGCATCGAAAAGCGCATATCGACATCTGTTGTTCTGCTGCATCAGAGTCACGGGACAGTCATTTCACCAAGTTACAGTTCGTTCGTTTCGTGCACTAAGTCGAGATAAGTCTGGTGCACAGCGACGACTCTCCAGCACGACTGGAAAGTTGACCCGGGGCCGCGAGGGGCGGTCCCAACGTTCATTCTTGGAGAAACCTCAGTGAAAAAATCCTTTGTCGCCCTGGCGGCCTTGTCCGCCCTGGCCGCCAGCGGCGTGGCGTCGGCGCAATCGAGCGTGACGCTCTTCGGCATTCTTGACGCTTCGATCAGCGGCTACAGCAACCAGTCGGAAACCCCGCTGGGTGTGACCGTCACCAAGAGCCAGACCATGCTGGCCAATTCGGCCTACCAGTCGAGCCGACTGGGCTTCCGCGGCACCGAGGACCTCGGTGGCGGCATGGCTGCCAGCTTCTGGCTCGAAGCCGGCCTCAACAACAACAACGGCACCGGTTCGGCCACCGGCGGCGGCCTGAGCTTCAACCGGCGTTCGACGGTCAGCCTGTCGAACAATTTCGGTGAAGTGCGCCTGGGTCGCGACTACACGCCGACCTACTGGAACGACAACCTGTTCGACCCGTTCGCGGTCAACGGCGTGGGCACCAGCCTGATCAGCACCGCCAGCGGCCAGACCTCGCCCGGCAGCGCTGCCAGCGGCTACGCCAACAGCGTCTATGCACGCGCCAGCAACTCGGTCGGCTACTTCCTGCCGCCGAACCTGGGTGGCATCTACGGCCAGGTCATGTTCGCCTTCAACGGCAACACCAGCTACGACCCGGGCGGCCTGACGCCTCCGGGCGCTGCCGCCGTCGCCGCCAACCGCGCGCTGGCCGTGGCCGACAACGCGCGTGCCGGCCGCTATGTCGGTGGTCGCGTCGGCTACGCCAGCGGCCCGCTGGACGTCGCGCTGGCCGCCGGCTCCGGCACGGTCGCTTCGAACTACTACCTCGGCACCACCGGCACCATCCAGACCTGGAGCCTGGGCGGTTCCTACGACTTCAGCGTCGTGAAGCTGTTCGCCGAATACTCGAACAACAAGCAGAAGACCGACTTCGCGGCCGTCAGCGCCGCTTCGCTGGCCTTCACCAACCCGGGCTTCAACGGCGGCCTGATCGGCGTGACCATCCCGATTGGCGCCGGCCAGATCCGCGCGACCTACTCGGCGGTGAAGTACAACAACATCAACACCTTCGCCACGCTGAATCCGGATCCGAAGGCGGACAAGTTCGCGATCGGCTATGTCTACAACCTGTCCAAGCGGACCGCGCTGTACGCGACCTACGCCTACCTGAAGAACAAGGACGGCGCGGCCCTCACCGTCGGCGGCCCGACCTTCTACACGGTGCCGACCATCAGCGGTTTCGCCGCGGTGCCGAACAAGTCGCAGGGCTACGACATCGGCATCCGCCACGCGTTCTGACGATCCTGGGCAGCCAGCCCTCGAAGCCACCCGGTTCGCGCCGGGTGGCTTTTTTCATGGCTTGACGAACTTCAGGACGAAGTCGTCCTTCGGCTGCGGCGGCTCGGGCGTGTTGCGGTCGCGCGGGTCGTTCGGGTTGCGCAGGAAGAAGCCCTCGCTCACGAAGCGGAAGCCGGCCTGCTCGACCTCGCTGCGCAGGAACGATTCCTCGATCCGGTGCAGGGTGCCGGATTCGCTGATGCCGGTGCCCGGGCGCCCCGCGTGGTCGGCGATGACGAACAGCCCGCCGGGCTTGAGCGCGGCGAAGACCGCGCGGTTCATCTGGGCCCGGTCGGCACCGAGGTGGCCGAGGTCGTGGTAGTTGAACATCAGCGTGACCAGGTCGAGGCTGCCTGGCGCCAGGTCGGGCGGGGCAGGATGCTCGAAGGGCGCGGTGACCACGACGATGTGGCCGTTCTGCAGCTTGGCCGCGCGGGCCGCCAGTGGCGACGGCGCGCCGGGCGTCGCCGGTGGCCGCGGCATCGCGCCGGGCGGCGGCATGCCGCCTTCGGGCTGCGCCGGGCCGGGGCCTTCGTGGCGCGGCGGATTCTGGCCGTAGACCAAGCCGGTCGGCCCGGCGGCGCGGGCCAGCAGTTCGGTGGTGTAGCCGCCGGCGGCGCTCAGGTCCATCGCCACCATGCCGGGCCGCACGCCGATGAAGACCAGCATGTCCTGCGGCTTGCGGCGCTGGTCGTTGGTGCGGTCGGCGTCGCTGCGATCGGGACTGGCGATGAGCGCCGCGACCTGGCTGCTGCTCAATGCCGCGGAAGCGGGCATCGGCGACGTGGCCGATGTGGACGACGTGCCCGAGGTCGAACAGGCGGCAAGGCCGGCGGCCGTGGTCGCCACGGCGGCGGCGATCGCGAGCGTGAAGCCGGCGCGCTGCAGCGCACCGGGAACGCCGGGAAGGGAAAGCATCTTCGGCATGTGTGTCTCCATGCCGCCTCTTGCCGATCTGCCGGACTGGCGCGGCCGGGCGGGCCTGCCGCAGTCTAGCGGGCGGGGATGAAAGCCGCTGTCGGAGGCTTGCTCAAGACCCGGGCGTGCAGCAGTTCCTGCTGCATCGAGGCCATGAGCTGGCGGCGCGCCAGTTCGCGCTCGGGATCGTCGGCGCGGGGATCGGTGGTGCAGCGCAGGTAATGCTCGACCCGGCCCATGAGGCGATGCACGGCGCCGGCGCAGGCGAGGTCCGGGCCGCGGACGATCGCGTCTTCGGACGCGATGTCTTGCGCGGTTTCGGAAATGCTGGCGGCGGTGGTCATGGCGTCAGTCTAGGCATCGGGCCGTTGCGCGTCAGTGAGAAAGCTCTGATTCGCGGCCCAAAGAAAAACGGCCCGGAGCGTTGGCTCCGGGCCGTTCATTCATCACGAAAAATGGTGCGGCTGGCAGGAATTGAACCCACGACCCCTTGGTTCGTAGCCAAGTACTCTATCCAACTGAGCTACAGCCGCACAGCTTGCGATCATAGCATGTCTTTTGGGGCCCTTCGGATCGGGCGCCGCCAGCAGCCGCCTACAGGTGGAAGGCGCGACGCCTGATCACTGCGCTCATGGGACAGGGCCATACCTCGATGGCCGGTCCGCGAGGCCGACGTACCGAGACCCATCCACACCCCAAGGAGATTTCCATGACCCCCACCAGCGATGTCATTTCTTCCGAACGCGTCGAAGGCACGGCCGTCTACAACGCCGCGGGCGACAAGCTCGGCTCGATCGACGACCTGATGATCGACAAGCGCTCCGGACAGGTGCGTTACGCGGTCCTCGAATTCGGCGGCTTCCTCGGCATGGGCACCGACCGCTATCCGCTGCCGTGGAAGATGCTCAACTACGACACGGCCGTCGACGGCTACGTCGTGCCGCTGGACAAGGCCCAGCTCGAGAACGCGCCGCGCTACGGCGAAGGCGAAGTGCCCGACTACACCAACGACTACGGCCGCCAGGTCAACACCTACTACGGCGTGAACTGGTAATTTTTTCAGGACGTCGCGCGGCGGACCCGGCATCGCCGGCCGCCGCGTTGCATTTGCTTTCCATCCACTCACCGTAGCAACACTGCTGCGGGCGGGCCCGTCGGCACAAAGTCGCCAGTCGCGCCCATAATCCGCCCTCGACCCACGCCAGGGGCCGCTCCAAATACTGGCGTCATTGGGGAATTCAGATGAGCCCATTGCAAATGTTCCTGCCCGCCTCCGAGCCCGCCCGCAGCGAGGCTTTGGCAGCTCTGCAGAAGAATCGCCACCTGCCGCGCCATCTCGTTCGTGGCATCGCCCGTGGCGCGAGCGGGAAACGTGCGACGGCCGAGGCCTTCGCGCAGATGGAACAGCAACTGCCGCCCGCGCACGAAGCGCGGGACGCCTTCCGGCAGTTCGGCTAGCGACCCTTCCCGCCTCCGGCCTGCCGGGCCGGCTCCGTTTGGTGATACAACGTTTCGCCCGCCTCCGTCAGTGTCGAAGGCGAGCGTTTCGATGAGCAAGGCATTCACCAAGGAAAACGACAGCGACGCCGACGATGAAGACGGCCCCGGCGGAGCGCTGCCCGCGCTGCCGGCCGGCACGCGCAACTACATCACGCCGGCCGGTTACGCGCGCCTGCGCACCGAACTGATCGACCTGATGGACGTCGAGCGCCCGAAGGTGGTCGAGGCGGTCCACTGGGCCGCCAAGAACGGCGACCGCTCCGAGAACGGCGACTACATCTACGGCAAGAAGCGGCTGCGCGAGATCGACCGGCGCATCCGCTTCCTCACCAAGCGGCTGGAGGTGGCGGAGGTGACCGATCCGTCGGCGCATTTCGGCAGCGACCAGGTTTTCTTCGGCGCCAGCGTGCGCTGCGTCGACGACCTCGGCGAGGAGCGCGAACTGACCATCCTTGGCATCGACGAGGCCGACACCGCGCAAGGGCAGGTCAGCTGGATCTCGCCGATCGCCCGGGCGCTGCTGAAGGCCCGCGAAGGTGACGCCGTGAAGCTGGCGACGCCGGGCGGCGTGCGGGAGATCGAGGTGCTGTCGGTGCGCTATCCGGCACCGGCCTGAAACCGAAGCCCCGGCCGGGCGGTCAGGGCGCCGGCACGGTCCGCGCGGCGGCCAGCACGGAATTGGTCCGGCGCGCGGCCCGCAGCACCGCTTCGAGGTGCGTGCGGTCGCGCACCGCGATCACGAAGCGCAGGTCGGTCGAATCCTGCGGCGTCTCGTCGGCCATCTCGACATGGGTGATGTCGGCCTCGGCATCGGCCAGGGTGGCGGCCACGCGCGCCAGCACGCCCTTGTCGTTGCGCACCGTGATGACCACGCCGGTCTCGAAGGTGCGCACCGGGTCGTCGGCCCATTCGACCGCGAAGAAGCGCTCGCTGTCCTTGTAGCGCAGCCGTTGGCCGACGCCGCATTCCTCGGTATGCACCACCAGGCCTTCGCCGTGGCCGAGATACCCGACGATCGGGTCGCCCGGAATCGGCCGGCAGCACAGCGCAAAGCGCACCGAGGAGTTCTCGCTGCCGTCGAGCGTGACCGCGCCCTGCGAGACCGCCTCGTGCGCGGTGAAGCGTTCGCGGCTGAGCATCAGCGCGTCGGGCTTCTCGCCGCGCTCGGCCATCAGGGCCATCAGCCGCTTGGCGACGATGCTGGCGATGCGCTTGCCCAGGCCGATGTCGGTCAGCAGCTCGGCGCGGGTGCGGTTGCCGGTGAAGCGCAGCAGCTTTTCCCACATCTGCGCATGGTCGGCGTCGTCTTCAGGAAGATTGCCCAGGCCTTCGGCGCGCAGCGCCTGGGCCAGCAGCTTCTCGCCCAGGCCTTCGGATTCGGCATGCGCCAGGGTCTTGAGGTAGTGCCGGATCTTGGAACGGGCGCGGCCGGTGCGCACGAAGCCCAGCCAGGCCGGATTGGGCGTCGACACCGGCGCCGTGATGATCTCGACCACGTCGCCGTTCTTGAGCTCGGTGCGCAGCGGCACCTGGTCGCCGTTGATGCGGGCGGCCGAGGTGTGGTCGCCGATGTTGCTGTGAATGGCGTAGGCGAAGTCGACCACGGTGGCGCCGCGCGGCAGCGCCATGATCTGGCTCTTGGGCGTGAAGACGTAGACCGCGTCGGGGAAGAGGTCGACCTTGACGTGGTCCCAGAATTCGGCGGCGTCGCGGGTCTCGTCCTGGATGTCGAGCAGCGACTGCAGCCACTTGGCGCCCAGCCGCTCGCTGGTGGCGGTGGCGGCCGGCTCCTGGGCCTTGTAGAGCCAGTGCGCCGCAACGCCGGATTCGGCCACCACGTGCATCGCCTCGGTCCGCAGCTGGAATTCGACGTTGACGCCCGACGGCCCGACCAGCGTGGTGTGCAGCGACTGGTAGCCGTTGAGCTTGGCGATCGCGATGTGGTCCTTGAACTTGCCCGGCAGCGGCTTGTACATCTGGTGCAGGATGCCCAGGCCCGTGTAGCAGGCGATGACCGAGGGCACGATCAGCCGGAAGCCGTAGATGTCGGTGACCTGGGCGAAGCTCAGGTGCTTCTCGTCCATCTTGCGGTAGATGGAATAGAGCGTCTTCTCGCGGCCGGCGATGCGCACGCTCATCGGCGCGCTGGCGAAGGCCACCTCGACCTCCTGCTGCACTTTCTGGATCAGGTCGCGGCGCCGGTTGCGGGCCTTGGCCACCGCCTTGGCCAGGATCGCGTAGCGCCACGGGCGCAGGTGCCGGAACGACAGGTCCTGCAGTTCCCGGTAGGTCTGGTTGAGGCCCAGGCGGTGCGCGATCGGCGCGTAGATCTCGAGGGTCTCGCGCGAGATGCGCGCCCACTTCTCGCGCGGCGCGTCGTCCAGCGTGCGCATGTTGTGGGTGCGGTCGGCCAGCTTGACCAGGATCACCCGGACGTCGCGGGCCATGGCCAGCAGCATCTTGCGGAAGGACTCGGCCTGGTTCTCCTCGCGGGTGTTGAAGCGCAGCTTGTCGAGCTTGGTGAGGCCGTCTACCAGTTCGGCCACCGGCGCGCCGAAGCGCTCGATCAGCTCCGACTTGGTGACGCCGCAGTCCTCGATGGCGTCGTGCAGGAGCGCGGCCATCAGGGCCTGGGCGTCCAGCTTCCATTCGGCGCACTGGGCGGCGACCGCGATCGGATGGGTGATGTAGGGCTCGCCGCTGTTGCGCAGCTGGCCCAGGTGGGCCTCGTCGGCGAAGCGGTAGGCGCGGCGCACCAGCTCGATGTCGTCCGGGCCGAGGTAGTCGAGCCGGTCGGTGAGGGCGGCGAAACTGGCGGCGGCGGCATTCAACGCCGCGGGGCTCGGCCGCGGGCTTGGTGAGGCCCCGGAGGAGGGCTTGATGACCGCGCTCATGGATGTCACTTTAGCGCGCGGACCCGTTCGTCGCTTTCAGTGACAAAAAAAGCACCCGCTGGGGGTGCTTTCTTGTGGTGGCGGAGCATCGCTCAGCCTGGGACCTTCTTGAGCATCTCCAGGCCGATCTTGCCTTCGGCGATTTCGCGCAGCGCGGTCACGGCCGGCTTGTTCTTGCTCTCGATCTTGGGCGCGTGGCCCTGGCTGAGCATGCGGGCGCGGTAGGTGGCGGCCAGGACGAGCTGGAAGCGGTTCGGGATGTGGACGAGGCAGTCTTCGACGGTGATGCGGGCCATGAGAGTCTTTCGGTGGGCGAAATCAGGGAATGTTCAGCGCGGCGAAGGTATCGGCGCGCGCTCTGCGCTGGGCGGAATAGCGCAGCCGCTGGGCGTGGACGATCGCTTTCAGGTCGAAAAGAGCACGCTCAAATATCTCGTTGATTATAACGAAGTCGAATTCCCCGGCCCGGGCCATCTCTTCGGCGGCGTTCTGCAGGCGCAGTTCGATGATCGCGGCGCTGTCCTCGCCGCGGCGTTCGAGGCGGGAGCGCAGCTCTTCCCAGCTGGGCGGGAGGATGAAGATCATCACCGCGTTGGCGAAGGTCTTGCGGATCTGCAGCGCGCCCTGGAAGTCGATCTCGAGGATGACATCGGCGCCCTGGGCGATGCGTTCCTCGATCGCCTTCTTGGAAGTGCCGTAGCGCTGGCCGTGCACGTGGGCCCATTCGACGAAGGCGTCGGCCTCGACCATGGCGTCGAATTCGGGGTGCGAGGCGAAGAAGTATTCGCGGCCGTGCTTCTCCTGGCCGCGCGGCGGCCGGGTGGTGTGCGAGACCGAGGGCTGGACCGCCGAATCGAGCTCCATCAGGGCCTTGACCAGGCTGGACTTGCCGGCGCCGCTGGGAGCTGCGACCACGAAGATGTTGCCGGGGTAATCCATTCGCTGGTGAGTGCTTCGAAAATTTCGTTGGCTGAGCCGTGCGACGGCATCTGCACACGGCCGGCGAACGAACCAGCAAAGGTGCGACCGGCGGCATTTTACCAGCCGGGTCACACGCCCCCGCTTCAGCGCCGCTCAGCGCTTGCAGATGCCGAGCACCCGTTCCTGGTCGGTGCAGGGCGGCCGCGAAGCGGCCGAGGCGCTGGCGGCTTCCTGGCCGGAGATGCAGGCCCGCAGCCGCTTTTCCATCGGGCCGTAGTAGCGCCAGCCCTGGCTGAGCGGCGGCAGCTCGAGCTTCACTTCCTTCCACTTCGGATGGCCGTGCGCCTGCAGCTGGTCGAAGTTGCTGCAGAGCGACTCGGCGAAGCGCCCGAGGCCTTCGACCGTCGACTGCAGGCCGTAGTCGTAGGTCACGAGGTAGGCCTTGATGGTGAGGGTCGGGACGTCGGCCTGCAGCCACGAGGGATAGCTGGCGGCGCGGATGGTGGCCGGGAAGTAGGTCTTCTCGGCCTTCGCGGTCTCGGGGGCCGACTCGTCGAGCGACAGGATCTTGATGTAGTTGCGGGCCTCGGCCTTCATCTCGGAGAACAGCTTGGCCGGCTGGCCGGCGACGATGACCGCGACGTCGATCGACTTGTCGACCGTGAGCTTGGCCAGCGCGTCCTCGTTGCTCAGGTATTGCGCGTTGGCCGCCGGGATCGGCTCGCCGAACATCAGCTGGTAGGCGGTGCGGGCGGTCAGGGCGGTGCCGCTGCCGATCGGGCCGACGCCGATCTTCCGGCCCTTGATGTCCTGGATGTGGACGAGCGGCGAATCGGCGCGGACCACGAAATAGATCTCCTCGTTGTAGAGCGGCATGATCAGCCGCAGCGGCCGGATGATGTTGCCGGCGTCGGGATTGCCGGCCTTGGCCTCGTCGAGGAAGGCCTGGTAGACGTCCGACTGCACCAGCGCGAGCCGCACGCCGGGCTCGAAGCGCAGGCGGTTGACGTTCTCGGCGGAGCCCTTCGAATCGAGCACCTCCAGCTGCATCCCGACCGGCTCGGCGACGTACTTGGCGAGGTCGCGGCCGATCTCGATGTAGGTGCCGTTCTTGGAGGCGGTCACGATCTTGTACTGCGGCGGCCCGGCGCTGGCGGCCAGGGCCGGGACGATCTGCGCGGCTGCCAGCGCCAGGCCGACGACGAAGGATCTGAAGGGCATGGCGGATTCCTTGCGGGTTGTTCCCGGGCCTCAGGGGTTGGGACAGAGCGACAGGGCGGCCAGGGCCTGGGCGCATTCCTTGGGTGGGGTGTCGGCGGATGCGGGCGGCGGGGCCGCGGGCGAGGCGTTGGCGGAGGGGTGCGATGGCGCAGCCGTGGCATTCGCCGCGACGGCGGCCGCGGGCAGCGTCGTGTCGGGGCTGGCGGGCGCCGGAGCGGCCGGCGCGACGGCGGCGAGTGGCGATGCGGGCGCGGATGCAGGTGCGGATACAGGTGCGGGAGCGGACGCAGGCGCCGCGTCCACCACGGGCCCCTCGACCGAGGGCGCCGCCGTCTCCTTCGCCGGCGCCTTGGCCAACTCGAGGCGCGTGTCGGCCGCCGTGTCGCCGGGCGGCCCGAGGGTGGCATGGATCAGCGCCACCGAAAGCGCCACCAGCACCACCGAGCCGACCGCGCCGGCCAGCCAGCGCCGCGTGCCGCTCGGGCTGCGGGCGTGTGGAATGGCGTTCAGGTCCTTCAGCGTCGGGAGCGGCGATGCTTCGCCGGGGCGCTCGTGCACGTCGACGACGGCCGCCTCCGGCTCGGCCGGATCGGCATAGCCGATCGCCTCGTCCTCGTCGGGCTGCACGGTGTCGGCGAAGTCCAGCTCGACGGGCGCGGACGGAAGCGGCAGGAACCGTGGCGCCCGCAGGGAGCGCGAGCCGGGCGTGGACGCCGTCGCCAGCTCGGCGACAGGCTGCTCCTTGCCGCAGAACGGGCAGAACCGGCCGCCCGCCTGCAAGGGTGCGGCGCACCACCTGCAGGCGTTTCTCAATGGGTCGGGATCGGTCAGGTTCGCCATGGCCCCGCAAAGAGGTTGCGGCTCCGGCGCCGGGCGCCGAGCCGTGTCTCAGGTCTACGCCCGAAGCGTAGTGCGGCGAACAGCGTTTTTACCTATGACATGGCCGATGCCAAACGGCCGGCTTGCGCGCTGGCCGGCTTTTGTGCTTGGAACTTTGGTTTTCAATTCAGGCCGGCCTTGTCGAGGCCGTAGAGCTTGTCGGCGGAGCCCGGCACGCCCCGGAAGCCGACGCCCAGCCGGTTCCAGGCATTGATCGCCATCACCGCGAAGCTGAGGTCCGACAGCTCCTTCTCGGAGAACTGCGCGCGCGCCGCGGCGTAGACCTCGTCGGACACGCCGTGCTCCGGCAGCCGGGTCAGCACCTCGGCCCAGGCCAGCGCGGCGCGCTCGCGGGCGTCGAAGAGCGTCGACTCGCGCCAGATCGCCAGGTGGTGCACCCGCAGCTCGCGCTCGCCGTGAATCCGCGCTTCCTTGACGTGCATGTCGACGCAGAAGGCGCAGCCGTTCAGCTGCGAGACGCGGACCATCACCAGCTCGCGCGTAGTCCGTTCGATGGCGCTGTCCTTGAGCAGGTCGCTCCATTCGATGAGCTTGCGGTACAGCTCGGGCGATTGCTGGAAGGGGTTGATGCGCTGGGTCATGGTCTTCTCCTTGGAGGTGGCATGGACGATCTTGTCCATGCCCTGAAGACGTGCCGGCCGCGCCGGCTGTGACGGCGCCGTTCAGCGCGGGCCGAGCGCCGCCGCCAGCTGGGCCAGCTTGTGCGGATTGCGCTGCACCCGGATGCGGGTGATGCGCCGGCCGTCGGTCTCGAACCACTGCGCCGATTCGAGGGCGCCCTGGACGAAGCGCAGCAGCGCCCACTCGCCGTTCAGCTGCGCCAGCTCCACCCGCAAGCTGTCGCCGTGGCGCCGATGGACCGCGTAGTAGAGCTGCGCGATGCGCCGTCCGCCTTCGAGCGGCTTGCCGAAGCTCGGCACGATGCCGCCGCCGTCGCCGATCAGCTCGGCGCTTTCGGCCAGCATGCCGTTCATCGCCGCGAAGTCGCCGCGCGAGAGCGCCTCGGCGAAGCCGCGCAGCAACTGCCGGTGCGCGTCGGCAGGCACCACGAAGCGCGCGGCCGGCTCGCGGATCTGCGTCTTCGCCCGGTGCACGATCTGCCGGCAGGCGGCCTCGCTCTTGCCGATCGCCCGCGCGACCTCGCCGTAGTCGGCGTCGAAGACCTCGCGCAGCAGGAAGGCGGCGCGCGCCTCGGGCGCCAGCCGCTCCAGCAGCAGCAGGAAGGCCACCGAGACGTCGTCGGCCAGCTCGTGCGTCTCTTCGGGCGTGGCCGGCGAATCGGTCAGCACCGGCTCGGGCAGCCAGGTGCCGACGTAGTGGGCCCGGCGCACCTTGGCCGCGCGCAGGCGGTCGATCGCGATGCGGGTGGTGACCGAGACCAGCCAGGCCTCGGCGTTGTCGATGCCGTCCGCCGCCGTCTCGTCCCAGCGCAGCCAGGCGTCCTGCACCGCGTCCTCGGCCTCGGCGGCGGAGCCGAGCATGCGGTAGGCGATGCCGTGCAGCCGCGGCCGCAGGCGCTGGAAGGTCGATGGATCGTTCA
Source organism: Xenophilus sp. L33 (assembly GCF_009765735.1). GTDB lineage: Bacteria > Pseudomonadota > Gammaproteobacteria > Burkholderiales > Burkholderiaceae_C > Variovorax. The sequence goes on along the minus strand of NZ_LMUW01000002.1, from coordinate 17,364 downwards.
TGCCTCACCAGACGTTCGACGCGCCGGCGTTGTGACGACGCCGGCGTCGCACAGGTGCTCGACCAGCGTCCGCGCGGCCGGCGACAGCGCGTCGATCGAGCGCACGCAGACCATCAGCCGCCGCCGCGCCCAGGGTTCGTCCAGCGCCACCGCGCGGATGCCGAGCGACGCCAGGTACAGGCGCGCGCTCAGCCGCGGCAGGATGCCGATGCCCATGCCGGCGGCCACCATCAGCGACATCGCGTCGTAGCCGCCGACCTGGATGCGCAGGCGCAGCGGCAGGCCGGCCTCGGCGGCGGCCTTGTGCAGCTGGTTGTTGACCGCGCTGCCGGGATGCGCGCCGACGAACTCGTGCGCCAGCGCCTCGCGCATCGCCACCTTCTTGCGCCGGGCCAGCGGATGCTCGCGCGGCACGATCAGCACCAGTTCGTCCTCGCGGTAGGGCAGCAGGGTCAGCGACTCGCCGTAGTCGCCGGCGTTGAGGATGCCGATGTCGGCGGTGCTGTCGGCCACCGCGCGGGCGATGACCGTGCTGATGGCCTCCTGCAGGTGCACCTGCACCAGCGGCGCGCCGTCCAGGAAGCTGCGCAGGTCGTCCGGCAGGAACTGGGTGATCGCCGAGATGTTGGCCGACACCCGCACATGGCCGCGCAGGCCGCTGGCGTAGCCGGCCATCTGCTCGGCGATGTCTTCCAGGCCGTTGAGCACGCCGCGCGCCAGGCCCAGCAGCGCATGGCCCGCGGCGGTGGCCTGCGCGCCCTTGTTGCTGCGCTGGAAGAGGGAGGTGTCGAGCGCCTGCTCCAGCTCGCTGATGCGCTTGCTCACCGCCGCCTGGGCCAGGTGCTCGCGGGCGGCGGCGGCGGCGATGGTGCCTTCTTCCATGACCGCGACGAAGAGGCGCAGCGACAGCGGATCGAGCTTCATGGGGGCGTATTGGACCACCATCGCGATTCGCGATGGCAGCCTCGCCAATGAGCGCTTTGCGGCGCGCGCGGCGCTGGCGATCATCCGCAGCCATGAGCGAGACAAACCAGATGAATCCGCCGCAGGCCGCCCTCGCGGGCCTGAAGGTGGTCGAGATGGGCCAGCTGATCGCCGGCCCCTTCTGCGGCAAGACGCTCGGCGAATTCGGCGCCGAGGTGATCAAGATCGAAAGCCCCGGCACCGGCGACCCGCTGCGCAACTGGCGGCTGCTGCAGGACGGCACCTCCGTCTGGTGGCAGGTGCAGTCGCGCAACAAGCGCTCGGTGGCGCTCGACCTGCGCTCGGCCGAGGGCCAGGACATTGCCCGTCGGCTGATCGCCGAGGCCGACGTGCTGGTCGAGAACTTCCGCCCGGGCACGCTCGAAGGCTGGGGCCTCGGCTGGGAGGCGCTGCACGCGCTCAACCCGGGCCTTGTGATGCTGCGCATCTCGGGCTACGGCCAGACCGGCCCCTACCGCGACCGGCCGGGCTTCGGCGTGATCGGCGAGGCGATGGGCGGGCTGAGGCACCTCACCGGCGAACCGGGCCGGGTGCCGGTGCGGGTCGGCGTGTCGATCGGCGACACGCTGGCGGCGCTGCACGGCACCATCGGCGTGCTGCTGGCGCTCTATCACCGCAAGGTGCATGGCGGCCCGGGGCAGATGATCGACGTCGCGCTGCACGAGGCGGTCTTCAACGTGATGGAAAGCCTGCTGCCCGAATACAGCGCCTTCGGCGCGGTGCGCGACGCGGCCGGCAGCGCGCTGCCGGGCATCGCGCCGTCGAACGCCTACCGCTGCAGCGACGGCTACGTGCTGGTCGCGGGCAACGGCGACAGCATCTTCCGCCGGCTCATGGAAGCCATCGGCCGGCCCGACCTGGCGCGCGCCGCCGACCTGCAGAGCAACGCCGGCCGCGTGCAGCGGGTCGACGAGCTGGACGCCGCCATCGGCGCCTGGACAGCGACGCGGCCGATCGCCGAGGTGCTGGAACTGCTCGGCGCGGCGCAGGTGCCGGTCGGCCGCGTCTATACGGCCGAGGACATCCACGACGACCCGCACTACCGGGCGCGCGACATGATCCTGGAGCAGGTCACCCACGACGGCCACACCGTGGCGGTGCCGGGCATCGTGCCCAAGCTGTCGGGCACGCCGGGCGGGTTGCGCTCGCCGGCGCCGCGTCTGGGCGAGGACACCGATGCGGTCCTGCGCGAAGCCGGTCTCACGGCCGAGCAGATCGCGTTCCTGCGTTCGAAGGGAGCCATCGCATGACCACGAACCTCAGCCCCTGGACCGGCGCGCGTCGCCGCATCTTTTTGCAGGAGGTCGGCCCGCGCGACGGCCTGCAGATGGAATCGGCCTTCGTGCCGACCGCCGACAAGATCGCGCTGATCGATGCGCTGTCCGCCGCCGGCCTGGCCAAGATCGAGGCCACCGCCTTCGTCTCGCCGCAGGCCATCCCGGCGCTGCGCGACGCCGAGGTGGTGCTGCGCGAGATCGTGCGCGCGCCGGGCGTGGTCTACACCTGCCTGGTGCCGAACCTGCGCGGCGCCGAGCGCGCGATCGACGCGCGGGCCGACGAGCTGAACCTGGTGATGTCCTGCAGCGAGACCCACAACCTGGCGAACCTGCGGATGACGCGGGCGCAGTCCTTCGCGGCGCTGTCCGAGGTGATCGCGCTGGCGCGGCAGGCGAAGGTGCCGGTCAACGTGTCGCTCTCGTGCGCCTTCGGTTGCCCGATGGAGGGCGACATCGACCCGGCGGTGGTGCTGGACTGGGCGGCGCGCTTCGATGCCGCCGGCGCCCGCGGAATCACCTTGTGCGACACCACCGGCATGGCCTTCCCGACGCAGGTGGCGCAACTGGCGCGCGACTTCCGCGTTCGTCTGCCGAAGGCCGAACTGACGCTGCACTTCCACAACACCCGCGGCATGGGCCTGGCGAACGTGCTGGCCTCGATCGATGCCGGCGCCGACCGCTTCGACGCCTCGCTCGGAGGCCTCGGCGGCTGCCCGTATGCGCCGGGCGCCAGCGGCAACGTCTGCACCGAGGAGATCGTCCACGCGCTGGCGCTGATGGACTTCGACACCGGCTGCGACCTCGGCCTGCTGCTGGCGGCGGCGGCGCGGCTGCCGGCGCTCGTCGGGCACGACATCCCGAGCCAGATCGTCAAGGCCGGCCGGCGGCTCGACCTGCATGCGCCGCCGGCCGACTTCGCGCATTGGCGCGAGCGGGCGCTGGCGCGCGAGAGCGGCGCCGCGCGCGACTGAACCCCATTCGAAGACCACGGAGACATCGATGACTGAACCCATTGGCATTTCGCGCCGCACCCTGGGCCTCGGCGCCCTGACCCTCGCCACCCTCGGCCTCGCGCCCCGGGCGCGCGCCGCGTCGGGCTACCCCGACCACAACATCCTGATGCTGGTGCCGACCGCGGCCGGCGGCACCACCGACATCGCCGCGCGCATGCTCGGCGTACCGCTCGGTACGGCGCTCGGGCAGGCGGTGGTGGTGGAGAACCGCGGCGGCGGCAACGGCGTGATCGCGGCGGTGGCTGCCGCGCGCGCCGCGCCCGACGGCTACACCCTGCTCATGCAGTATTCCGGCTACCACGTGATCACGCCGCTGGTCAGCCAGCAGAAGCCGCAGTGGCAGGCCAAGGAGCTGACACCCGTGGCCAACGTGCTGTCGGCGCCGCAGATCGTGGTGGTGCGCGCCGACCTGCCCTTCAAGACCATGGCCGAGCTGGTGGCCTACGCCAAGGCCAATCCGGGCAAGCTCAACTACGCCTCGTCGGGCAACGGCTCGCTGCAGCATGCCACCGGCGCGATGCTCGAGCAGCAGGCCGGCATCAAGCTCGTGCACGTGCCGTACAAGGGCACCGGCCCGGCGCTGCAGGACCTGCTGGGCGGCCAGGTCGACCTCACCTTCGGCACCGCGCCGCCCTTCGTGCAGCACATCCAGGCCGGCAAGCTGCGGGTGCTGGCCACCACCGGCAAGACCCGGCTGCCCAGCATGCCCGACGTGCCGACCACCGCCGAGGCGGGCCTCCCGAACCTGGTCGCGACTTCGTGGTTCGCGGTGTTCGCGCCGGCCGGCACGCCCAAGCCGGTCGTCGACAAGCTTTCCGGCGAGATCGCGAAGATCCTGTCCACGCCGGCGTTCAAGCAGAAGGCGCAGGAGCAGGGCGCGCTGGCCGACTACATGGATCCGCAGCAGATGGATGCGATGGTGAAGACGGACACCGCGCGCTGGGCGGAGGTCGTCAAGGCGGCGCACATCGAGGCGGATTGAAGGACCGAATCACCCGGTCGTGGGGTGGGGATCAGCATTCGCCTTTTTCGCCGAGCCCGTAGGTGCATGCGTTGGGGTCGTGCCAGCGATTGGGCTTGTTGAAAAGATGGACCACGTCGCCGCGATCAAAGGTAAAGACCGCGACCCCGCTGGAATACAGAACCCAGTCGCCCCTTGATCCGTCGCTGAATGTCAAGACGCCCACAGCCTGGCATGGGCTGTAGCGCTGCTGGGAGAGCACATACGATTCGACTGGATAGGCCTTGTTGAAGAAGTCGACGACTTGCCTCTTCGTCGGCTTGAACGATTTGCAGGCGCGAGCCGCGACCTCGTCCTTCATGGTCTCGTCGGTGAGTCCCGTCGATTCGATTCGCAGCGTCTTGACCGTTCGAGCCTCGACAGGTGTCGCAACAGCGAGCAACGCGAACAGCCCGATCATGGATCGACTGGCCCCTACCATTTGGCTGTACTCGCTTCGGTCGGCATCTTCCTGGCGATGTCGGGATGCTTGAACACTTCGGTCATCGAGACTCCGAGCGTCTCAGCCAACTGGCCAACGAGCCACTTCAAAGATGCATATGGTGCCATCCATGTCGATCAGGAAATGCGCACCGAAGGCGCCTCGTTCACGGTAGCTGTTGAATGTCGATTCGGCCTTGGAGCCGCCGGTCTGGTGCACGACGATGCCGTGCACGACCTTCATGGCCTTGCGCTCGACGAACGGAAAGATCTTCACCTTGACTCGTTCCGCATCGACATGGCCTTCGGGAGTGATGTAGAGCATTCGCTAACTCCTCACGACGCGCGATTCGCCTGAATATCGTAGGCCGCTGAGACAGCGCCTGCGGATGTACCTTGCTGATTCTGGATCACGTAGTCTTGCCGAACACGGGCGAAAGACAAACTGACTCGCTCCCTGATGCGACTCATCGTATCGACGCCGGCTGGATTGACTTGGGTCACGATGACGTCTTGCATCGTGATCCTGAAATATTCCAATGGAGTGCCGCCTGCCTTTCGCGTGACCAGAGTCGCGGTTTCGATGTGCTTGCCGGTCAGGCAATACTTCATCAGATTCGGGCTTGCTCGGTCGACGTAGTGTTCGAAATCCAGGTCGTTCACGGACGCTTTGCCGGCACCGCCGCCGCTTCCTGAATGCATGCTTGACGTCTGGGTTGCCTGCCAGGCCCAGCGCAAGACTTCGATCTCGTCCTTGTGATTCGCGTCCTGTGCTTCGCCGTTGATGCCTGCCAGCTTCAAAAAAATATCTTGCGCCACCGTTTTCCTCCTGAGCGTGCTCCCTGCCTGATTGCAGGGGAGCCGCGCTGGAGGCTAGCCTCGACCCCGCAATTTGAACGTCGGAACGTTCGGAAACGACCGCAGATTTTTCTTCTCAGATGCGTGAAGTTTGCGGTCCTTCGGGCAAGCTCATCAACGCCTCCCCCATCCGGATCCGCGTGCCGGCCGCGATGCCCGGTGCCAGCCCGAAGCCGGCGGGCGCGAAGACGATGATGGTCGAGCCGTGCTCGAACCAGCCCATCTCCTCGCCCTTGCGGTAGTCGGCGCTGCAGTCGATGCGCTTGGGCCCGCGGTAGCGCAGGTGCAGCAGCAGGTCGATGCAGTGCAGCCGCAGGCTGGCCACGAGGATGGCGGCCACCGGCACCAGCGCGATGCGATGGCCGCCGGCGCCCAGGCGGCCTTCGATCGCGGCGCGTTCGTTGCGGCAGAACAGGCGCTCCACCCGCTGCAGCGCGATCGGGTTCACGTTCCAGGTGTCGCCCGAGTGGTAGGTGACCCGTTCGACGTGCAGGTCGTGCGGCGCATGGAAGCGGTGGTACATGCTCGAGGTCAGCCGCAGGGTGGCGTAGCAGCCGTCGCGAAAGGGCTCGACCGCCGCTGCGTCGCCGAACAGTTCCTCGGCCGAGTAGGGGAAGCCCTTGGCCTGGAACACCTGCGTGCCGGCGATCGGTCCGCAGGCGCCGACGATCGCGTCGCAGGGGCTGCAGAGCAGCGTCGGATCGGCATCGACCACCCGCGCGCCCGGCTTCAGCTCGCGCGTGAAGCAGTCGTGCAGGCTGTCGAAGCGGGTCTTGCGGGCGTCGCTCAGGTCGAGCTCGGTGAAGATGCGCCAGACCGCCATCGACAGGTCGCGCACCCACGGCTCTCGCCGCTTGCTGAACCAGCCCATGAAGCGGGTCAGGTAGATCCGCGGGACGCGGTTGGTCAGCAGGAAGTTGAGGTCTTCCTGTTGCAGGAGCGCATCGCGCCAATGTGTGGTTTTCATCAGGTCGTCAACAAGCTGGGTTAGACCATGGGACTTCGGCAGCACTCATCACCATGCAAGAAACTTTCACGCTCTCCGGCCTCGCCTTCGCGGCCACGCTCGCACTGCTGCCCCAAGGGCTGCGGCGGCTCGAACTCTCGCGTGCCAAGCATCCTTCGCTGACCGGCCATTCGCGCATCGCGAAGCGGCTGGCCGGATTGATGCCGGGCTATGCCTACGACGAGGAGCGATTCTTCGATTCGGACGACGCGCCGCCGGAGGTGGTGGCACGCCGGCGCGCCGGCCTCGCGGCCCTGGCGACGCTGTTCCGCTCGCGCCATGCGCAGTCGCTGGCGGCCACCGCCTGCGCGCGCACCGGCCTGCCGGACCTGGCCTTCACCAGCGCCTACCGCGTGCCCTTCCCGTACAGCCCGTACCTGCGCGAGCACCTGCAGGTGGCCTCCTTCGTGCGCAGCACGCACGGCGTGAAGGTCGAGGACCTCGACGGCAACACCTTCTACGACCTCACGGGCTCCTACGGCGTCAACCTGTTCGGCAACGACTTCTACAAGGCGTGCATCGCCGAGGGCGCGGCGCTGGTGCAGGACCTCGGCCCGGTGCTCGGGGCCTACCACCCCTGCGTCAATTCGAACGTCGCGCGGCTGAAGGCGATCTCCGGCATGGACTCGGTGTCCTTCCACATGTCGGGCACCGAGGCCGTGATGCAGGCGGTGCGGCTGGCCCGCTACCACACCGGCCGCAGCCGCCTGGTGCGCTTCTGCGGGGCCTACCACGGCTGGTGGGACGACGTGCAGCCCGGGCCCGGCAATCCGCTGCCGGCGCGCGAGACCTACACGCTGCGCGAGATGGACCCGCGCACCCTGCGCGTGCTGCGCACCCGGCGCGACATCGCCTGCGTGCTGGTCAATCCGCTGCAGGCGCTGCATCCGAACGCCGGCGCGCCGGGCGACGGCTCGCTCACCGACAGCGGCCGCCGTGCCGGCTTCGACCGCGAGGCCTACACGGCCTGGCTGAAGCAGCTGCGCGAGGTCTGCACCGAGCGCGGCATCGTGCTGATCCTCGACGAGGTCTTCGTCGGCTTCCGGCTGGCGCCCGGCGGCGCGCAGGAGTATTTCGGCGTGCGCGCCGACCTGGTGACCTACGGCAAGACGCTCGGCGGCGGCCTGCCGGTGGGCGTGGTCTGCGGCCGCGGCGAACTGATGAAGCGCTACCGTGAGGAGCGGCCGGCCGACATCTGCTTCGCCCGCGGCACCTTCAACTCGCACCCCTACGTGATGGGCGCGATGCATGCCTTCCTCGACCGGCTCGAGCGGCCCGAGGTGAAGGCGCTGTACGAAGGCCTGGATGCGCGCTGGAACGCGCGGGCCGACGAACTCAATCGCCGGCTGGACGCCGCCGGGCTGCCGGTGCGGGTCGCGAACCTGTCGTCGATCTGGACCGTGCTCTACACACGGCCCTCGCGCTACAACTGGATGCTGCAGTTCTACCTGCGGCGCGAAGGCCTGGCGCTCAGCTGGGTCGGCAGCGGCCGGCTGATCTTCAGCCTCGACTACACCGACGCCGACTTCGAGGCGGTGGTGCAGCGCTTCGTGGCCGCGGCGCACGCGATGCAGGAAGACGGCTGGTGGTGGAACGACGCCAGCCAGACCAACCGGTCGATCCGGCGATCGATCCTCAAGGAGGCGATCGCCCACCGCTGGTGAGCCGGGTGAACGGCGCGCGGCCTGCGCGCCCTTCACTGCGGGCCGTGCATGCGGCTCGCGCCACCCTGGTCGATCAGCTCGCCGCGCATCAGGAAGAGCGGCGCGCGGTGGTAGAGCACGATGTCGTGGAACGGATCGGTCAGGATCTTCGTCATCCAGACCAGGCCGGTGCGGATGTCGGCGATCAGGAAGAGGTGCAGCGTGCGGGACAGCAGCCCGCCGGCGCCGAGCAGCAGCCAGGCCGCGCCGACCTGGCGCACGTAGCCTTCGAGGCCCGACGGCGCCGTCACCAGCCCGAAGAGCGTCGGCTGCAGCCACAGCAGCAGCGGCACCGCCGCCCACAGGGCCATCAGCACCACCTTGCGGCGCAGGTTGTAGCCGACCTTGATCTCTTCCTTGTGCTCGTGCGTGGCCATGTTCACGTGGTCGTAGCCCTTGGGCTCGAAGAAGAAGTGGCCGCACTGGCGGCTGGTCATCGAGACCAGCCATCCGGTCAGCGCCGCGGCGACCGGGTCGACGAACAGCAGCACGTAGGCGATCACGAAGCTGATCGCGCTGACGAGGTGCAGCGACTGGTTGATGCGGCTGTGGTGGTAGTAGCGATGGTCGTCCCAGCGCTGGACCTCGAGGGCCTTGAAGAAGTCGTTCAAATTTCGCTCCTGGACGCCCCGGTGGCGAGCTGCGCGGTGCGTGACGGGATGGTGACGAGCGCACATGAAAACTTGGTGACTCTCGATGACGAATGTGATGTTTGCGGGACAGTGCGCCTGCCTGTCACCGTGCTGCCGCATTGCGTCGGCAGCATGCCGCGCATGGCCGAATCGCTTCTCCACTCGCCGTTCGACGACATGCCTGCAGCGCGGCGCGCGCTGCGTATCGCGATGGTGACCGAGACCTATCCACCGGAGGTCAACGGCGTCGCGCTCACCCTGCAGCGGGTGGTCGAGGGCTTGCGGGCCCGGCACCACGAGGTGCAGCTGGTGCGGCCGCGGCAGCGCAGCGACGAGCCCGGCGATGTCCAGTGCGACGAGACGCTGGTGCGCGGCGTGCCGATCCCGCGCTATCCGCAGATGCAGATGGGCCTGCCGTCGAAGCGCTCGCTGCTCGCGCTGTGGCGCCGGCAGCGCCCGGACCTGGTCCACATCGCGACCGAAGGGCCGCTCGGCTTCTCGGCGCTGCAGGCGGCCGAGGCACTGGCGCTGCCGGTGTGCTCGGACTTCCGCACCAACTTCCACGCCTACAGCCGGCACTACGGCATCGGCTGGCTGCAGCGGCCGATCATGGGTCTGCTGCGCGGCTTCCACAACCGCTGCGCGATCACGATGGTGCCGAGCGACCAGTTGCGACAGGAGCTGGCGCAGTCGGGCTTCGAGCGGCTCGAGCTGGTCACGCGCGGCGTCGACACGGCGCTCTTCGATCCGCGCCGGCGCAGCGACGAACTGCGCCGCCGCTGGGGCGCCACGGCGGATGCGCCGGTGGTGCTCTTCGTCGGCCGGCTGGCACCCGAGAAGAACCTGCAGGCGCTGGCCGATGCCTTCCTCGCGATGCGCGCCGAGCGTCCCGGCATGCGGCTGGTGGTGGTCGGCGACGGGCCGTCGCGCCAGGAGCTGGCCGAGCGGGTGCCCGAGGCGATCTTCACCGGCTCGCGCCGCGGCGAGGACCTGGCGGCGCACTACGCCTCGGCCGATCTCTTCGTCTTCCCGAGCATGACCGAGACCTTCGGCAACGTCACGCTGGAGGCCATGGCCAGCGGCCTCGCGGTGCTGGCCTACGACCATGCCGGCGCGCGCCAGCTGATCCGCAGCGGCGACAACGGCCTCCTGGCGCGCTACGGCGACGCCGAGGACTTCCTGCGGCAGGCGGTGTCGCTGGCCAGCGGCCGGGAGGAGGCCCGCCGCATGGCGACGCGCGCCCGCGTCACCGCCGGCGAATTCGGCTGGGAGCGGATCGTGATGCAGATCGAATCGGTGTTCGCGGCGACGCTCGCGACCCGGCCGCTGGCACGGGCGCCCGAGCCGGTGCGCGAGGTCGAGGTCGAGGTCGCCGCGGGACTGCCCTGAATCAGGCCTCGGGCGCCACGCTCGCCGGCGGCCGGCGGCCCTCGCGCCGCATCAGGAGCGCGATCGCGGCGGCGATCGCGAGGCCGAAGCCGCACATCAGCAGCACGATCGGCACCTCGGCCGCGATCAGCGCGGCGTAGCCGCCGATCATCACGAGGATGCTCAGGTTCTCGTTGAAGCCCTGCACCGCGATCGAGCGGCCGGCGCTGAGCAGCGCGTGTCCGCGGTGCTGCAGCAGCGCATTGAGCGGCACCAGCAGCACGCCGCCGACCGCGCCGACCGCCACCAGCAGCGGCACCGCGACGGCGAGCGACGAGGTGACCGCGATCACCGGCATCAGGAGGCCGAGCACCACGCCGGCCGGGAGCACCCGCTTGGCCCGCGAGAGGTCGATGTGGCGCCCGGCCAGGCCCGCGCCGCCGATGACGCCGACCGCCACCGCGGCCTGCAGGAAGGCCGCGTGCTCCAGGTCCATCCGAAGCGCTTCGTGGGCCCAGCGCAGCACGATGAACTGCAAGGTCGCGCCGACGCCCCAGAAGAGCGTGGTGACCGACAGCGACAGGCCGCCGTCGCGGTCGCGCCACAGCATGCGGTTGCCATGGTCGAAGTCGCGCCACAGCGCGCCGACGCTGATGCCGCGCGCCGGATAGCGCGAGCCGCTGTCGGGCACGCCCAGGTTCATCACGCTCGACAACAGGTAGACGCCCAGCAGCACCAGCAGCGACAGCGTGAGATTGGTCGCCGGCGGACCGGGCCACGCACCCAGCCACGCCTGCAGCGTCTGGCTGGCGCCGGAGCCGCGCACCGTGCCGCCGACCAGCAAGCCGCCGACCATGGTGCCGACCAGCGCGGCGCAGACCACCGACACCTCGATCCACGCGTTGGCCGCGACCAGCCGCTCGGCGCCGACCATCTCGGTCACCAGGCCGTACTTGGCCGGCGCATAGGCGGCGGCGCCGAGGCCGATCAGCGCGAATGCGGCGAAGGGATGCAGGCCCGCGATCAGCAGCGCGACGCCGACCAGCTTGATCGTGTTCATCCAGATCATCAGCCGGGCCTTCGGCACCGCGTCGGCCAGCGGCCCGATCACCGGCGCCAGGAACACATAGGAAAGGGTGAACGAGAACTTGAGCAGCGGTGCCCACCAGCCCGGCAGGCCGCGCGCATGCAGCAGCGCGATCGTGACGATGAGCAATGCGCTGTCGGCCAGCGCCGAAGCCGCCTGGACCGCGATCAGCAGGTGGAAGCGCGGCGGCATCGGGTGACCGTTGCGTGTCGGCGGCGGCCGGCGCTGCGCGCTTGGCTTTTGTGCATGGACGCCGATCGTCACGGCGCCGTGTGACATCGCTGTGAAGCGACGACGTCAGTAGACCAATGCCGCGCCCTCGGTGCAGTTCAGTTGCGCGCCGACCTCGGTCTGCGCCAGGTTCACGCCCAGCAGGTCGTTGACGACGCTGTTGAGCAGTCCGTCGAGCAGCGGCGACAGCACGCTCGACAGCACGTTGCCCAGGCCGCTCACCACGGTGGTGAGCACGTTGACGATCGCGGCCAGCACGCCGGCGCTGCCGCCGCCGCCGCTGCCGGTGGCAGGCAGCGCCACCACCAGTGTGGAGGCGGCCTGGAGCGAGTTGCCGAGGCTGTTGACCAGGTTCTGGGTCGAGATCGCCTGGAACACCGGCGGCTCGGTCAAGGGCGGCGGCGAGGCGAAGACCTGCGCGGCCGAGGTGGCGCCGACCGGTATGTCGCCCTGCACGCCGAGGCCGCCGCCGTAGAAGGGCTGGTTCGGCCCGCAGCTCATCAGCACCAGCAGCGCCTTGGTGCAGATCTGCGCGCCGATGCCGAGCAGCGGCACCGGCGACACCGTCGGCGGCGCCGCGCTGGCGAAGACCTTGGCCGCGGCATCCGCCGCCGACGTGCCCATCTTGCCGATGCGCAGCTCGGCGATCGACGTCGTGGTCTCGGCGGTGAGCGAGGATGCCGCGCCGCGCGCGCAGCTGTAGTTCGTGACGTGCGAGTTGCCGGCACCGGCGTCGAGGTTGACGTCGATGCGCAGCGGCGGCGGCAGCAGCGACACGGTGGTCACCGCCTGGTTGGTGCAGACCACCGCGCAGGACAGCAGGTTGCCCAGGTTCAGCGTCAGGAGGCCGTTGAGCACCGACAGCAGCGGCGCGGTGGCATTGGTGACCGCGTTGAGCAGGCCGGCCACCGCGTTCAGCGCCGGCAGCTCGACGCTCATCAAGGTGCGCACCTGCGCGCTGCGCACCGCGATCGCGTTCGGCCCGGTGGGATCGAGCGCGGCCAGCCGCGGATCGCCCACGCCCGAGATCTGCGCCGGCTCGATCACCTGCACCCGTGTGGTCAGGTTGATCAGGCCCGGAATGGTGACCGGCACGCTGGCGACCAGCCCGTTGTGGCTGTTGGCCAGCTGCACCAGGCCTTCGACGAACTGGAAGAGCTGCAGGTCCAGGCCGAGGCCCGCCGCCTGCGTGCCGGTCTGCACGCCGAGCAGGTCGCCGATGCGGACCAGGGGCGCCGCCGGCGCCACTTCGGCGGCGAGCTTGAGCGCGTTCAATGCGTCGAGCGTGGCCTGCGCGGTGTCGCCCTGGATCTGCAGCGCGGTGATCGCCGACTGCAGCAGCGTGCCGACCGAGGCCTGCGTGTTCAGCACCGAGTCGTACTGGCCGGCGCCGATGCCGAGGTCGATCGCGAGCTGGTCGAGGTAGCCGAGCAGCTGCAACTGGCCGTCGACCAGCCCGTTCCAGCCGACCGCGGAGAGATTGAGCGAGCCGCCGAGCAGGCCGCCGAAGACCGCGTTGAGCAGCGCGGACTGCGCGGTGCTCACCGTCGCCAGCGTGGTGCGCAGCGTGAGCGCGGCCTGCGGTGGCCGCTGCGCCGCCATCGCCTGGACCATGATCGTGCGCGGCGCGTTGCCCGGCAGCTTCGGCAGGAGCAGCGCGGGCGTGCGCGTCATGACGATCCACACCGCGTTCAGCGGCACGCCCGCGGGCGGCGCGCCGAAGTGCGGCGCGACCGGCTGGGTGGCCGGGTCCCAGCGGCCGCACTTGATGTCGCCGCTGGCCAGCGGCAGCGAGGCGGGAAGGTTGTGCGCCGCATTGGCGAGCGCGGCGGTGCGCGCGTCGCTGCAGGCGTTGGCGTCGCCGGGCGCGAGCGCCTGCGCGCCCGCGAGCGCGGCCAGGTCCACCGCGCTCTGCATCGCGCGCTTCAGGTAGAAGAGGTAGCCCAGTTCGCTGCCGATCAGCACGATGACGATCAGGCTCAGCGCGATGGCGGCCTGCACGACGATCGAGCCGCGCTGGCGGCGCGGCGTCGCACCCGCATGGACGCTCATGGCGGATTGGCCAGGGTGGCGCTGCCGAGCAGCGTGTCGGGCAGCCAGCGGCTGGCGTCGACCAGCGGCATCGAGGGCAGCAGCGGGTTGTCGCGATAGGGGTAGCGCACGCTCACCGTGATCAGCGCGCTGCCGGCGACCGTGACCGCGACGTGGCTGGCGATCCAGGCGCGGCGCGCGGCCAGGTCCTGGCTGGCGGCCATCGGCACCACCAGCGACGCCGCGAGCGAGTCGTAGACCACGTTGCTCACCTGCTGCGCGTCGGGCATCGCCGCGTTCGTGAGCACCGGCGTGGCGCGGGCGCCGTCTTCGGCCGCGCGCTCCAGCGCCTGCTGCGTGTAGAAGGCGGCACCGAAGGTCGCGATGCCGTAGAGGATGGCGAAGGCCGGCGCCAGCACGCAGGCGAACTCGATCGCCGCCATGCCGCCCTGGCGCCGCCTTCGCATGCGCTTCATGACGCGTCCAGCAGCATGCTGGCCTGGCCGACCAGCACGTCGGGCAGCGCGAAGACGAACATCGGCAGCAGCTGGTGCAGGCCGCCGGCGGTGACGGTGACCACGATCTGGCAGCGCTGGGCCCAGCCGGCCTGGCAATTCGGATTGCTGCAGTTGCCGCTCTGCGGCTGGCAGACCTGCGCCACGATCTGCGGCGCCGCGACCGGCCAGCCGGCGGTGCGCAGCCCGGCCACGCGCGCGGCCTCGGCCTGGCGCAGCGGCCACTGGCTGCCACCGTTCGGCACCACCTGGTAGCGCAGCGCCGCGCGGGCACCGTCCTCGGCGGCGTTCTGCAGGCCCAGCCGCAGGCTCAGCACCAGGCCGTAGCAGAGCGTGGCGTAGAGCAGCGCGAAGAACACCAGGAAGACCAGCGCGAACTCGACCGCGTAGACGCCGCGCTGCCGGGGTCGGCGCGATGGCGTCGCGGCGCGCGGCATGAAGCTCATGTCAGTGCGAGGTGTTGCCGCTGCCGGTGGCGCTACCGCCGGTCGTGCTGTCGTAATGCTCGGGGATCGGGTGCTCGAAGCTCTTGAGGTAGCGCTGGTAGCTGCGGGTCGCGACCTGGCCGTCGATCGGATGCGCGTCGGCCGGCGCCAGGCTGCCGCCGCGCTGCAGCGCCAGCAGGCCGTTCGTCGCGTCGCCGACCGCGAGGCGGCCCGACGCGGCCTCGATGACCGGCAGGCCGTTTGCATCGGCAGCCGGTGAAGGCGCGGTCTGCGCCGAGGCGGCCAGCGCGAGGCCGGCGGCCGCCAGCGCGACGGAGATGCCGCGCCAGCGCGCGGCGAGAGGTGTCGGGCGGCTGAAGGTCATGGCGCGCTTTCGGAGGTCGCGGGGGTCGCGGAGGTCGATGAGGAAGAAGTCGAGCGGCTGGCCAGGCGCACCGCCTCGCGGGTGGCCGCCGGCAGGTTGTGCGCGGCCATCAGCGCCTCGCTCTCGGGGCCGCGGCCGTCCATGGCGAGGTAGAGCGCCACGTTGGCCTGCACCTGCGGCTGGTCGGGCTGCAGCTGCATCGCCTCCATCAACGGGATGCGGGCCTGCGCCAGGCTGCCGGTGCGCAGTTGCGCGTAGCCCAGGTCGCTCAGCAGCAGCGCGTCGGTCGGGTCGCGCTGGCGGGCCTGCTGCAGCATCTCGCGGGCCTGCTTGAAGTCGCCTTCGCTGCCGGCGACCAGGCCCAGCCCGTGGTAGCCCGCCGCCGCCAGCGGGGTCGGCAGTAGCAACGCGTACTGGCGCCTGCTTTCGGCCAGCTGGCCGGTGTGGCGCAGCGCGTCGGCCCGCAGCCGGGTGCTGGCCGGCGTGACGCCCCAGCGTTGTTCGAGCGCGTCCAGGTGCGCCAGCGACGCGAACCAGAGGCCGTCGTGCTCCTGCTGCTCCACGAGCTTGAGGTAGGTCGCTTCGGACTTGACCGCCGCGATGGCTTGCGCCGCGGCCGGGTCCGGCGCGTTGTCGACCACGGCGCTGTTGCGCTCGATCTGGGCCGACGCGGCATAGAAGCCCTTGGAGCCGGCGCAGCCGGCGAGCAGCGACACCAGCAGCGCGGCGAGCGCGACGCGGGCGATCGAGGAAGATGAAGCGTTCATTTGGCCATGGCTCCGAGGGAACGGGTGACGGCGAGGAAGCCGGGTCCGGCGGTGACGATGACCAGTGCCGGCAGCAGGGTCGCCACCATCACGCCGGTCATCTTCACGGTGATCTTTCCGATGCGCGACTTCAGCTCGGAGCGGCGCTGTTCGCGCAGCCGCGCGCCGAACTGCGCCAGCGGCTCCTGCACCGCGCCGCCATGGCGGTCCAGCTGCACCAGCAGCGCGACCAGCGCGGCCAAGTCCTCGTCGAGGTAGACGGTCGCCAGGCGCTGCAGCGAATGATCGCGGGTGCGGCCCTGGCCGTAGTGGCGGTTGGCGGATGCGAGCTCGGGGCCGAGCAGCGGCAGCGGCTCGTCGAAGTCGGTGCCGATGATCTGCAGGCTCTGGTCCAGGCTAAGGCCGACGCCCTGCAGCAGCCGCAGGAGGTCGACCAGCAGCGGCAGCTCGTGCGCGGCCTGCTCGCGCCGGGCACCAGCGCGCCGGGCGAGCCACCACTTGGGCGCCATGAAGCCGAGCGTGAACGCGATCGCCGGCACCACCATCGGCTGCCGCGGCAGCAGCCCGGCGTCGATCAGCAGCCAGCCCGCGAGAGGCAGCAGCAGCGCCAGGCCGAGCCGGGCCACCAGCAGCCGCAATTGCAGCCGCACCGACGAACCGCCGCACTGCTCGATCAGGCGGCGGTCCTCGTCGCCGACCAGGACGCGGCCCCAGCGGGTCTGCAGCCAGTGGCCGGGCAGGTCCTGGTCGTTGCGCGGCGCGGCGTCGGCCACGGCCGGGTCGGCCGCCCTGGATTCGCCGGCGGCGCGGGGCAGGCCGTCGAGCACCGCGCGTTCGATGACCTTGCGGCCCTGCGCGACATGGCGCTCGCGCCGCACCAGAAGCGCCGCGCACAGCAGGAGGCCGAGCGACAGCAGCGCCATGCTCAGCAGCGCCAGCGGGGATTCGAGGAAGGAGGAATTCATGGTCGCGCGATCAGGACAGGCGGGCCAGCCGATACAGCAGCAGCACGCCCGTGACCTGCAGGCCGAAGGCGCCGAAGAGCATGGCCTGCCCGGTGCCGTCGTGCCACATGCGGGCGAAGTAGGCCGGGTTGATCAGCACGATCGCACCGCCGACGCCGATCGGCAGCAGCCCGAGGATCCAGGCCGACAGCCGCGTTTCCGCCGACATCGCCATCAGCTCCTGCTCGGCCTGCTCGCGGTCCCGCATGAAGTGGGCGACCCGCTCCAGCAGCGCGTCGGAGCGGCCGCCGTAGCGCACGCCGAGGCCGAGGATCGCGGCCAGCAGGTGCATCTCCTCGATGCGCAGGCCGCGGGCCATCTGCTTGAGCGCCTGGTCGAGGTCGACGCCGGCGCGGACCAGCGCGCTCGCGCCTTCCATGCAGTCGCGCAGCGGCGCCTTGATCGTGGCGATCGACAGCTGGAAGGCGGCGTGGGTCGCGTTGCCGACGCTGATCAGCCGCACCATGGCGTCGATGAAGCCGGGCAGCTGGCGCACCAGTTGCCGGCGCAGCTTCTGCAGCCGCCACCAGAGCCAGAAGCTCGTCGCCGCCGCGGCCAGGACGAACGCGCCGCCGGCCGCCACCGGGCCGCCGAACAGCGCCGCCGCCAGCACCGCCAGCAGGCCGGCGCCGAGCGC